>CAJKRG010000044.1 GCA_905202215.1 uncultured Porphyromonadaceae bacterium | reverse complement strand
GTTGGTTGACTCAGAAAAGACAGTTCATATTAAAGAAGGCAAAGAAAATGGTTGGATTGCTGATGATATGACTTTGTTTTGGGATCCGTATTCGGAAACTCCGTCTATAATAGAATTCGGTATATCAGAAAATTATATTGGCAGTTTTGATTTTAAATATGCTACAATGCCAGCACCTCCGTTTATTTCACTTGCCCATGAAATGTTTCATGCAGAAAGCACATTTGCCGGCTATACTTATAGAATTGGAGGTGGTTATGGTAACTTAACATTCTCTACAGATGAATGGTGGGCAGTTACCGGAGAAAATTATATCCGAGGGGAACATGGATTTGATTACCGGGTAGGATATGGTATAACTAATGGAGCCGATAAGATTTATCCATATAGATGTCTTCAGGTAATGTATCCCGACAGCTATTTCAACAACTGGTTATTTAATTATAAAGAAAGAATTATTAAAACTCTGAAATTTAGACAGCGATATAGGAAATGAAAAAAATATTAATGATAATATTTCTATTTGTCAGCTTGTGTTTATACGGTCATTCACAGATAGAGAATACATTCGAGATACCACCCGAAATAAAAGAGATAATCAAAAAAGCTCGGTTAACAATTACACCTGGAGTTAATGACATATATCCGACAACAGGAGATATTATACCCGGAAAAGAAAAACAACTTGTGAAATTCAAGCAGAAATATTCGGATGTATCCATGGAATCGCTTGAAGATACAGTTATAGCGATGGTGCAGCGGTATATGCCGTATACAGATTTTGTACATCACAAGAGTTCGATAATAGACAGCCTTCAAATGAGAGACTTTACGCAGATAGACATTCGTTTTATCTCAGAAACATATTATACTGAAAATGCCGATAGTGTGGTAGTTAAGTTGTTTGATTATTTATGGCGAAATGTCGGACGTGGTATCGATTGTCACTATCGAATAAAAAAAGACGAATTCGAAATTTACTATGGATTCTATGGTCGGATATATGAGGTGTTAAGTCGTAAATTGGAATCAAAGATTACAATTAGAAAAGAAGCTGACTTTATTGAAGGAGCTATGAGAGTTACAGTTCGCGACAGTTGTCTTGAATCGATTGAAGGAACAGTCCTTTATTAGTGATAAAAATGTTATAGCCAAAATATTAGTTAAGGCAGGTCGAAAGGAATGTATTATTGTCATTGTTTGTACTTCGGTTTACGAGAAACGATGAGCGTATTTTCCCGGACATAAAAAAGTCCTGCACCGGGGGTACAGGACTTGAGGGGAGGGTAGAATGGGTCAGCGTTTGCTGATGGAGAGATGTTTGGTTTCTTTGCATTCGATCATGGCGGTGCGGTCGGCGATCTGGAGGCGGAACTGTCCTTTTTCGATAATCCAGTTGCCGTCGGGGCCGACGAATGCGAGATCGGAGGCTTTGAGCCTGAAATCGACGGTGCGTGTCTCGCCCGGTTTAAGCTCGATTTTGGTGAATGCTCTCAGACGTCGGTTGTCGGGTACGAGCGAGGCGACCATGTCGCGGCTGTAAAGAAGAACTGCCTCTTTTCCGATGTGGCGACCGGTATTGGTCACATCGACGGAGACGGTTATTTCGTCATCAGGCGTAAAATCGGTTTTGGAGACACGAAGATCGCTGTAAGCAAATGTGGTATAGCTTAGTCCGAAGCCGAACGGCCATTGTACGGCTACGTCGGCGGTATAGTCGTATGCACCTTCCATTTTTGCGGTTTCCTCGCTCACGCGGTAGTCGTAGGTGGTGAGAGAAGCCTGATGGTGGGGATAGGTGTATGGCATGCGGGCACTTGGATTGGCGTCGCCTGAGAGGATGTTGGCGAGGGCATCGGCGCCGAAGTTGCCCGGGAGCAGGATGTTTACCACTGCCTGCGCCAGCGGTTCGATGTCGTTGACGAGACGGGGGCGTCCGCCATTGAGAATGAGGACAATCGGTTTGCCGGTGTCAGCAAGCGCTTTGACGAGTTCACGCTGGTTTTCGGAGAGGGCGAGGTCGTCGAGGTTACCGGGCGTCTCGCAGTAAGAATTTTCGCCTATGCAGGCCACAATGACGTCGACTCCGGCGGCTGCCGCTACGGCCTTTTCGATTTCAGGTTCATTTTCTTCGTAGTATGCGCCCTCGGCGGGATAGGTGACGCCCTGCTCGAGGATTACATTCGAGGCGCCGAATTTATTGGCGATGGCTTCGTAGACGGTATTGTATTCGCCGGCGAAACGGTCGGTGAGATGGCCCTGCCATGAATAGCTCCAGCCGCCGTTGAGACAGCGCATGGAGTTGGCGTTGGGGCCGGTCACAAGGATACGTATACCTTTTTTGAGCGGGAGGAGTGCGCCGTCGTTCTTGAGCAGAATTTCCGATTCCTCGGCGGCGCGGACGGCGAGTTCGCGGTGCGCCTTGCTGTCGAACTGCGGATAGTTCCTGAAATATGTATCGGGATAGGCGAAGAGACCGAGACGGTATTTTAGGCGGAGTATGCGCCGCGTGGCATCGTCGATGCGCTCCATGCTTACGCGTTTTTCCTGCACAAGCTCCTTGAGGAGGGTGCAGAAGTTGAGGTCGTATGGTTCCATCGACATGTCGATGCCTGCATTGATGGCCATTTCGATAGCTTCCTTCTTGTCGGCGGCGACGTGCTCGCGTGTGTAGAGATTGTTGATGTCGGCCCAGTCGGTGACGATCATGCCATCCCAGCCGAGGTCTTCCTTGAGCCATCGAGTGAGCCATTCATAGCTTGCATGCACGGGCATGCCGTTGATCGATCCGCTGTTGACCATAAGGCTGAGTGCTCCGGCCTCGATACATGCGCGGAAAGGCTCGAAGAATTTTTCGCGAAGTTCGGAGGGCGCTATATATGCCGGTGTTCGGTCCTTGCCGGTGCGGGGGGCGCCGTAACCGAAGTAATGTTTCACGCAGGCGGCTATATGGTCGGAGCCTACATGGTTGGGGTCGTCGCCCTGGAACCCGCGTATCTGCTGCGAACCCATGACGGCGTTGACGAGCGGATCCTCTCCGAAGTTTTCCCATACGCGTGGCCAGCGAGGATCGCGAGTGAGATCGACTGTCGGCGAATATGTCCAGGGACAGTCGGCGGCGCGTGTCTCGTATGCGGTGACGGCAGCGGCCTCGCGGGCCATTTCGGCGTTGAACGAGGCTCCGACATTGATGTTCTGCGGGAAGAGGATGCCGCCGAGCGTGTATGTGGTGCCGTGGTTCTGGTCGAGACCGTAGATGCATGGAATGCCTATCTCCTGCATGGATATTTTCTGGAGATATCCGATTATTTCTTCCCATTTGGCGGGAGTCTGCGCCGTGGGGCCACCGGGAGCGTTGAGGACAGAGCCTACTTTATATACGGCGATAGCTTCGTGCACTTTGTCGGGGTCGAGAAAGAATTCGCCGTCTTTCCACGAGCCGAGTACATCGATCGACAGTTCGGTCATCTGGCCGATTTTTTCATCGAGGCTCATGGCTGCGAGAGTCTTTTCGACAGCCGCTTCAATCTTGGGATCCTGCGGAATAGCCGGTTGTACGGCTCCAGCGGCGAGCGCGCTTCCGGAGATTGCGGATATTGTAAGCATAGTTTTGATTTTCATGCGTTTTTATTTAAGGCGTTCATAGACTTCGAGGCACATTCTGGTATTGTGGTAGGGGCATTTCCAGAAACCGGCTTTATCGTCGGTGCGGTTAATGCAGCCGTCCTTACGGCTCCAGTACCACTCTCCGTTTTTATTGTCAACGATATTTTCGGTGATGTATTGCCAAGTCTGCGCGGCTTTTTCGAGTGCGGTTGTGTCGCCGTGATAGCAGTGGAGCCATATGAGACCGACCATCTGTTCGGCCTGTACCCACCAATGCCTGTCGTTGTCGAAGCTTCCGTCGGCGTGGCGCTCATAGATCATCGAACCGTCGGTGCGACGGCCGCGGAGGGCCGCGTCGGCGATATGTTTTGTGGCGTCGAGCGTGCGTGCAAGAAGGGCCTCGTCGGCCAGTACCTGTGCTGTTTCGAGGAGCAGCCACGAGGCTTCGATGTCGTGGCCGTATGATATGATACCGTCGGAACGGTGCCAGCTGTCGTCGAAGAACAGACCCATATGTCCGCGCCACTGCGGAGCGGCGATTTTATCGAGAAAAATGCCGAGAAGTTCCTTTGTCGCCTCTTTCAGCGCGGGGTCGGGCCATACGCGCAGGAGAGTGGTATACGGCTCGATGATATGCAGATGGGTATTCATCGTTTTGGACGCGTTGGCATCTTTCTCGCTCAGACGCATGTCGGCGATCGGCTGCCAGTCGCGGGTAAGGGCTTCGATGTAACCTCCTTGGATGCGGTCGCGGCTGTGATCCTCGATGTCGTGGAAGAGGCGGACGGCGTAGTCAAGAGCTTCGGTGTCGCCTGTCGCACGGGCATATTCCGACAGACCGTAGATGGCGAACCCGATGGCGTAGAACTGTTTTTTTGTGTCGAGGGGCTTGCCGTCGGCGCTTACAGACCAGTATATGCCGCCGTATTCGCTGTCGTAGAAACGGTCGATGATCTCGCGTTTTGCGCGGGTGGCGGCTTCGAGATAAGCATTGTCGCCTATGACGCGGTATGCGGCCGAGAACGCCCACAGTATACGGGCATTCAGGATCGCTCCCTTGGGAGCATCGGGATCGAGACGGTCGTTGCCGTCGCGGCGTCCGTAGAATCCGCCGCGTGGATCGGTCATCCTGTCGGTCCAGTAGGGGAGTATGTTTGTGCGGAGGTTTTCTATAACCTCCGCACAGAGTTGCTGTTTAGTCATATAACGTTTGCAAAATCGGTTGCTTCGTCTTCAGTCGGAGTTGATTCATTGAAATTGCGACGGCGGTTGCGGAGTTTTGTCACTATTTCATTGACCGCTTCGGTTGATAGCGGATAGAACCATGCTATCAGTGCGGCCGCGGCCGCCACGCCGGCCGGGATCAGAGTCATCAGATACCACAGGCAGCCGATAGCCGAAGCCGGCTGGGCCAGACCTGTTGCGGCTTCGTCGTAGCCGCAGGCGTTGAGCAGCCAGAGTACCGCCGCGCCGCCGAGGGCGCCTCCGAATTTCTGTGCCATCGAGGACGATGAGAAAATGAGACCCGTGGATGCCGAATTGAATTTAAGCTCGGCGTAGTCGCTCACGTCGGCATACATCGACCATATGAGGGGCGACATCATACCCGTGAACACCGATATGAACACCTGGAAGAGGAGCATCAGCCAGTATCCGGCCGGACTGACGGGAAGCAGGAAAAAAGCCGTGCTGAGCACCACGAGCACCAGATTGACGGCAATGAAGGTGTTTTTCTTTCCGAAACGCCCCGAGACGGGTACGGCGAGCGCCACGCCTATCATATTGGCTATTTCCCCGATACCGAGGAAGAGACCGGAGTAGAAGAGAATGTTGCCGAAAGGCCCGAACGGCAGCCATGCATCCGAACCGATGACATCGGCAAAAAAGTATGCCACGGTGGCACCGCGGACTGTGTTGAAGAGGTTGAAGCAGAGTGCGGCTCCGATCAGGAGCCACCAGGGCCTGTTGGAGAGCAGCGACCGGAAGTCGCTGCCGACCGACCCGGTGGGGACAGTCCGGACAGTCTCGCGTGTCATGGCGAAGCAGCAAAGGAAAAGCACCAGACATGCGGCTGCGATGACGCACATGGCGAACTGCCAGCTTGAGGCCGGCGAGGCGCCCATGCTGTTCTGGAAGAAGCGGCACAGCGGATCCCACGAGAAAAGAGCGATGAACGAGCCTCCGTAGGCGAAAAACATGCGGAACGACGAAAACACGGTCTTTTCCTTGGGATTGTCGGAAATGACGCCGAGCATAGCTCCGTACGGCACATTGATGCCGGTATAGACTGTCATCATCAGTATGTATGTGACATAAGCCCAGACCAGTTTACCCGCGTATGAGAAATCGGGAGTGGTGAAAAGCAGTATGCCGCATATCGAGAAGGGTGCCGCAACCCACAGAAGATAGGGACGGTATTTACCCCAGCGGGTGCGCGTGCGGTCGGCCACTATGCCCATCATCGGGTCGGATATGGCGTCCCATATTCTTGTCACAAGCACCAGAAGCGCGGCGTCGACAAGCGAAAGGCCGAAAATATTCGAGTAGAAGAAAGGCAGATAGTAGCTGAAGACTTTCCAGAACATCGACGACGACATGTCGCCGAATCCGTAGCCGATTTTTTCCTTGAGGTTCGTCATGACATGGCGCTCTTATTCGGCCACGAGGGCCGGTGAGAGAATTTCGAGATTCGCGTCGATCAGACGGTTGATGGTCCTTACCGATTCGGCTGTCGTGAGGCCGTCGGCAGGAGTATTGAGGCAATAGTCTACCAGGCGGTCGATCGTCGATGTGGCCACATGCATGCGGGTGTCGGACGAGGCGTAATATATGAATACCTTTCCGTCTTCGTCTGCGATCCAGCCGTTGGCAAAAAGAACGTTCATCACGTCGCCGGTATATTCTTCGCCAACGGGCGCCATGAAGTAACCTCCGGGAGAGGCTATTTTGCGCCAGGGTTCGTCGAGAGCGGTCATGTACATGTAGAGCACATAGCGGAGGCCGGAGGCGCAGTTGCGTACGCCGTGGGCGAGATGGAGCCAGCCTTTCGGCGTCTTGATGGGGTGCGGACCCTCGCCGTTTTTCACCTCCTTGATAGTGTGGTAGATACGTTCGTCGATTATTCGCTCCGGCTCGGTTATCTCTGCTTTGGTGATGTCGTCGATGAGAGTCCAGCCAATGCCGCCTCCGCTGCCGGTGTCGATAAAGGAATCCTGCGGGCGTGTATAGAGGGCATATTTGCCGTTGACAAACTCGGGGTGAAGAACGACGTTGCGCTGCTGGCTGGCGCACTTGAGGTCGGGAAGGCGCTCCCAGTTCACGAGGTCTTTGGTTCGGGCGATACCACATGCGGCTGTGGCAGCCGAGAGGTCACCGGGCTGCGAATCGTCGTGGCGCTCAACGCAGAAAAGGCCGTAGATATAGCCGTCTTCGTGGGCGGTGAGTCGCATGTCGTATACGTTGGTGCCTATATTGTCGGTATCGGGCATCGTGACGGGTCGCTTCCAGAAACGGAAATTATCAATGCCGTTTGGGCTTTCGGCCACGGCGAAGAACGATTTGCGGTCGTTGCCCTCGACGCGCACTATGAGTATATATTTGCCGTTCCATTTGATGGCTCCCGAGTTGAGAGTGGCGTTGACTCCTATGCGCTCCATAAAATATGGGTTTGTGGCAGGATTGAAGTCATATTTCCAGGTCGGGGGAACCATTTCGGCGGTTATGACGGGGTTCTTGTAGCGGCAGTATATGCCGTTGCCTTCGATAGCCTCGTTGGGTCGAGCGATGAGTTCCTCGTAGCGTGCGAGGACAAGATTTTTTCTATATTCGAAAATATTCATTGATTGCGAAGCAGTAATAGTTGGTGAATGGTGGAAGGTGAAAAGTGAAGTAAATGGTTTTTGATAATAATGCTGTTGATTTCACTTTTCACCTTTCACTTTTCACGTCATATTAAGATTATAGTGGAGTCGGTTGCGAATGTTTTGAAAGATTCTTCGGAAATCTGGCCCGGATAAGGGGCGTAGAAGTGACCCGGTTTGTCGTGGGCATTGCGCCAGACAACGACATAGCTTACCGGATTTTCCTTAAGAAGGGGCAGGAGGACGTCGGTCCACCATCCGGCCATAGGAATGCTCTCCATACCGGTTTCGGTGAATGCGGCGATCTTGCCGTGCTCCTGGGCGGCCTGTCTGACTATGCCGAGACCTGTCGAGACGGCGGTCCGGTATTCATCGGTACCGTCCTCTCCTCCGAAGTGGTAGATGTCCATGCCGAGGATATCGACGAGTTCATCGCCAGGATAGCGCTTCATATAGTCCTCGAGTGTGTCGGTGCGGTCGGGCGAGTATGCGTAGAGCACATTGTCTATTCCGGCTGCATCCATTTCCTCGCGCATGTCGGTCCAGAGTTTCTGATAGTCTTCGGCGGAGCATAGGGGCGAACCCCAGAAGAACCAGCCGCCGCTGTTTTCGTGCCAGGGCCGGAAAATGACGCCGATGCGTCTGTCGTTTTCGTCGGTGAGCGAGCCGAGGAAAGCGGCCACGGCGCGTACCTGTTCGCGGTAGAGCTTGTTGTAGACAGAGTCGTTGGCCATCTTGGTTACTATGGTCGAATCTGTGACCTGCCAGCTGTCGCCGCCGTTGACGGGGTTCCATAGGTGCCAGCTGAAGGTATTGACACCTCCACGTGCATTCTGGGCGCGCACTTCCTCGCGTATGCGGCTGAACGGCACACCGTCGATATTGAGCGAGTCGCCCAGTTCGATACGCCCGAGGTCCCAGCTCATCATGGCGGGATATTTGCCGGTGATGTCTTTTATATCTGAGCGTCCGCGCTCGAATTTCCAGTCATGACCATAGACAGGATCGTCGTGATGGCCGAAGAGGATTTTGCCTTCGGCGGTTTGAGCTTCGAGGCGTCCTCTGAGTTCTTCGGCCGGAGTAATGGCCGAAGGCTCGTTTCCGGCCGTCTTTTGCTGCGTACATGCAGCAAAAGCGGCGGAAACGGCTAATAGACCTATTGCGAGTCTGTTCATTAGGTTAGTGTTGGGTGGTTAGGGGTTAGTGGGGGGACTTACCTTATTTGAGAGATGGCATCTGGTCGCGGGTGATGACATAGGGGCTTTCCATGATGGCCCGAAGCGAGGCGGCTGTGTTGCCGAAGCCGTCGGTGTCGGCGCCGGTCTTGTGTATGTCGTAGGTATACCAGAGGTTGAACCACGACCAGTATGCGCCGTCGGCCATGCATTTTGCGGGATCCTGCACCAGGCCGGTCTCTCCGAGGACAATGAGCTTCTTGCCGCCGCATACCTCCTTTAGAGCGTTGTATGCCTCGATCTGCGAGCCGTCGTTGTCGGCATATACATCGACACCGATCACATCGACATATTCATTGCCGGGATAGTCGGCGGCCATGCGGTCGTAGTAGCCTTCCTCGCACTGTGCGGTCCATACCCATATGAGGTTGTTGATGCCGTGATGATTTACGAGACGGTCGTACATGAGTTTCCACAGTTCTTTGGTCGCTTCGCCTCCTTTGGCACCCCACCAGAACCATGCGCCTTCGTATTTATAGCTTCCGGCAGCTTCGTGGAGCGGACGCCATATCACGGGGATTCCTGCATTTTCAAGCAGCTTGAGATGTGAGGCAACCTTGTCGATATCCTCGATTATAACCTTGTTCTCCCATGTGCCGTCCTGAAGGGCACGCTCGATATCGAAGGCTGTGCCGCTGCCGCCGTTTTCGGGTTTGATGGAGCTGTCGTAGCGGTTGTAATCCTTGTCGTTGTAGGCTTTCTCGTCGGTCGGTACGCGCCAGTGCCACATGTATCCCACGAGGCCGTTGGCATTCCACTGCTGTGTGGCGGGAGTGATGTCGGTGTAGTCTATCCAGTTCTGACCCGACTCGGGCAGATGGATGAAGTCGTAGCAGGTGAAGGCCACGTCTTTACCGGTCTTGTCCTTGATCCATGAGGCGAAGTCGTTGTTGTTGTTCACATTGGCCATCGCGCCCGAAATTATTTTCTTGCCGTGATTCTCGATTAGGAACTGATGGACATTCTTTGCGGTCTGAGAAGCCGCAGGATTGATAAGAGGTTCTATATCAGTCACGGGAAGCACTTTGCCGGCTGTCCTGAAGTGGATGGACAGGCCGTCGGCGAATGTTTTGGATCCGATACCTGCTACGGTGCGTTCGGGCACGGTGAGAGTATAGTCGGTCGAACCTTTGAGGGCTGGAAGCCTGAGCACGAGCACACGGGGGTCTTCGGCCGAGATGGAATCGGTCAGTTTGTCATCGTTGAGCGTTATGACGGCGGTCTGGCTCACGGCGACAGGAGCGGAGTAGGTGAGTTCGATAGTCTTTGTGCCGACTTCGATTTCGGCTCCTTCGGCCACGGTGGATGCCACGAAATTGACGTCGAAGGGCGCGGTTTCGTTCCAGTCGGGTGTGTGGTCGTTGTCGCATGCGACAAGCGACATTCCGAGGGCGAGCACACCCGAGAGGGCGACACCGGTGATTATGTTGGTTTTGAATTTCATGATTTGCTTATTCCAAGGTTATTTTGTTCATAATGAAACCGTCGCCTGTGATGATGAGGCCGTTTTCGCGCACAAGTTCGTCGATGGTGCTTGCTTCGAGGGTCACTTCGAGCACGCTGCCTGGCTGGCCGTACTGGTCGGGTATAGGAGCGGCGAGATTAGACCATGATGTACCGCTGCGGAGCGAGATCACCCACCAGTCGGATGCCGGATCGGCCACGGTCGGTGTCATGTATACGCGGAGTCTGGTGCCGGGCTTGACTGTGCTCCAGTCATAGCCGCCCCATGCGAGATCCTGGTTTCCGTTCCAGCCTGCGCATGTCCATGCTCCTTCCCAAATAACGGTTTCGGAACTGCGTTCGTATTCGAGAGCTATCTTATTTATCACGGCCGTGTGTCCGTTGATGACAATGGCGGTGGTGCTCCAGCCATCGTCGGTGCCGAGTATCTGGCTCAGGTTATCGGATGAGAGTTCATATTCGACAGCCGTGGCTCCGGCTGGAACATCTATCATCGCGAACTGACCCCAGTTCGCATCGTTGAGCTGGATCTGGGCATCGGCGGTCGCGGAGAGATAGAATACGAGTTTTGCGCCGGCCGGGACTCCTTCGAACGACTCCTTGTAGAGGCGGAGGCCGCCGGCATCCCAGTTGCCGAGAGAGAACATGCCTTCGTAGATGACGCTTGCCACGTGTGTGGCCGGAATGACGTCGTAGGTGTAGCTTATCTCGCCGTTCGACGACACAAGGCGCACGACGGTGCCTTTGCCGCATGTGGCGGGAAGGTTGACATAAAGTTTATCGGCGTTGAAGATATACTGCACTGCAGCGCCGTTGACTTCTACCGAGGTGAGTTTGTCGCCGTTTGCGAGAGTGAATGCCATGATCTGTCCGGCCTCGGGTTCGGCAGTGTCTACCGATACCACATAGGCGCACTCGGGAGCGTTTACCTGAAGTTCCGGTGTCGCAGCGGTCTCGCCGTTGGCTTTGTGGAGAGTGAGGGCACCGGTTGCGGCGGTTGCGGGAACGGTGACCGTAATTGCGTCGGCTGTGGCGCCGCTTATCTCGACAGGTTCCAGACCTGCGAACTCAACCATAGTCACGAGATCGAGGTTGCGGCCGCGGAGAGTGACATCGGCGCCGGCCGATACGGGAGCGGGCTCGAAGCCTGTCACTTCTGGCATAGCCGTCGCAAACACTACAGGAACGCTCTTACCGCTCTTGAGGTTGAGGGCGCCTTCGCCGCTCCAGGCCTCGACCGGGAAGATGAATTTAACCGCTGTAGCACTTGTCTCGGAAGGCTCAACAGCACTTTCGACATGAGGCAGAGCGATAGAGACAACCTGATCCATATTAAGACCGCTGACCGTAACTTCCTGACCAGGCAGAATTCCTTCGGCGGGAACTACGGTGATCTCTGTCGGTATCACCATGCCGATGTTTGCAACCACTACTTTCACGCCCGATGCCGTGCAGAACACGACAGCGCCGTCGGTGGTGTTGTCGGGGAGAATGAAGGAGATTGCTTCTTCCTCGCCTTCTTCGGATGTAAATTCGACTGAGGTACCGTCGGGCATTTCAACCGATGTGACAAGATCAAAATCCTTGCCTTTGACTGTCACCTTATCGCCACCTTTTGCGTCAGTAAGATCGAGAGGCTTTTCTACGGAGGGCACTACGACCTCGATTTCAACTTCCGATTCGATGGTGTTGGGCATTTCCTTTGCATCGGAGAGCGTGATGGTACCGCTGACGGCTTCGGCGGGCACGACGAGCCGGATAGTCTTGCGGTCGTGTGCCGTGAAAGCATCGGCATACACGTTCACGCTGTCGGTGGTGAATGTGAAGCATACCTCCTTGATGAGATTGAGGTATTCGCCGGAAATAGTAAGCTCCTTGCCCGGCTTGACTGTCAGAGGCGAAATTTCGTCGATACTTATAGGCTCGGAGTATGTGAGCATGGTCTTGGTCTCGATCGTGCCTCCGGCATAATGCAGGGTGACGTGGCCCGGTTCGGCTGTCTGGGGCACTTTGATACGTATTTCCTCGCTGCTTACACGCTCGATGTCGGTGATATCGTCGCAGCCCGGAATCGATATCTTCACTATCTGGTCCATGCCGCTGCCGAGGAAACGGAGTTCGCCCCCACGGGCGACGGGGCTGGGTCCGAAGGAGTTGAGATTGACGCCTCCGATATACTGATTGGTGTTGAAGTCATCGTTGTCGTCGCACGATGTAAATGTTGTCATCGCCATCGACATACAGAGCATTGCCACACCGGCTATATTGAATATTCTTTTCATGTTTTTCGATGTGTTTCTCAGTTTTTAACCACGCGGATATTGTCGATATAGATCATAGGCTGACAAGCCACGCCTTCGGCACCGCCGGCCCATACGAACATGGTGAAGCAGTCGAAGTCTTTTGCCGTGAGGGGTACGGCAGCCTTGCCGCCGACAGAGTTGTAGATGAAGTCCTTGACAGGCACTTTTACAGTGATCCATTTGCCGGAGGTATGGAAGGCATCTGTGGCCGACCAGGGGCGGTAGAGACCGCGGGCGAGACCGTCGGCCTTGCCGTTGTCATCCTGGAAGAATGTGTTGTTGCCGCCTGCAACGATTGTGCCGTAGATATCGGCAACGCCGGCCGCGCTGTTCGATACGCGGTCTACACCGGCGAATATGAGCTGCATTGCGCATGCCTGCCATGGGTTGGATTCGGGAATCATCATCTCAAACTTGACTGCGAGATTCTGATAGTCGGAGAAATCGACGATGTCGGAAAGACGTTCGCCAATACGGGATGGATAGGTCACGGGGTCGCTCCACGATCCGGCCCAGTATTCGAAGGCGAAGTTGCTGTCGTCCCATACATCGTTGCCAAGAGAGGCTTCGCCGTTGCCCAGACGGATATAGGTGCCGTCGAGTGAATTTTCGTCGTTGCCGTATGCGGGCTGATGCCAGCCCTGTTTGTTTTCCAGCAGACCGAGGCCGGTCACTCCGTCGGGCTCGAAGTCGAAAAGCATGCCTCGGGTATCGCGGTAGTTGAACGGAGTCTTGCTGTCGCCGTAGATTGTAGACACTGTCACGGGACCTTCGGCTGCACCTTCGGGTACCTTGACGGTGAGGTTGTACTGGTCGAAATCTACGATGTCGGCCACAAGACCGCCGGGGAATGTCACGGTCATCGGCACATTGGGGTCATCGGCGAAATACGCCCCCTTGAATGTGGCGTTGGAGCCTGGAAGAGCCCATTCGCAGTCCATCTCGTCTATTCTCGGTGCGGGAATGGAGATGGTGAAGGGGTATTCGACAGTAATACCGGTGGAAGTGATGAGGCGGCACAGGTTGTTCACCTCCGACGGGATGACATTGGGCACGTCGAGGATGATGGAGTGCGATGTGACCATCGTGGGATTCAGTTTCACTTTCTGGTCGTTGAACCAAACCTGCTGCACGTCGCCGAGATTTTCGCCTACAATCGCAAGCTTGGCTCCGAGAGAGGCTGCCACGATGAGCGAGTCGCCCTTGGCGGGGTCGCAGTCGCGCACATATTTCACTACGGGCACATTCCCGCGGTCCTGTTCGGCATCGGTCTCGCTGCACGCGGCCACGAATCCGGCCGAAAGCACGATAGCCGACAGAGCTGTATATCTGATGATTTTTTTCATGTTGAGTCGTTGTTTTTCGGTTAGATTATTCGCCTTCGTAGAAATCGACCGGTTCTTTCGAGAGAGCGGGCGAGCTGGTGGATACAGCGGCGGGGATGGGAACCTTGAATGCCGAGGCCGAAAGATTGATCGGGTCGTACTGTGCGTATTCGGCACGGCTCTGTACGATGATGTAGGAATCGTCGTTGTTTTCCTGACTTTCGTCGGTTCCGGATACCATGATGTACTGTGCGGAGCGGTTATAGCCCGAGCCGTAGCCGTTGTTTATATATTCGAGAGCGGCGGCGTCGCCTTCGCGGTAGCGCAGACGGAGCACGTCGAACCATGTGACGGATTCGAAAGCGAATTCGCGACGGCGTTCCTGCATGATATCCCTGAATGTTATCGAGTTTGCCTCGCTCACGCCGGCACGCTTGCGGATACCGTTATATTTCTCGAGAGCCTTGGCGTCGGAGGTGGAATTGCCTGTGCCGAGAATCGCTTCGGCATAGGTGAGATACATGTCGGCCAGACGGATAAGGTAGATATTGTTTGCAGCATCCTGACCGAGACCTACGTTGCCTCCGCAGTCGGCGGCTTTTCCGATGACATATTTTTTGATATGGGCGTTCATCTCATTGCGGTCTTCGACGACGGTGCCTTCAGCGTCGCGGCTGATATATTTGTAGGTATATCCGCCGTCTGCCTTGGCAAGGTTGGGATAAAAGTCGCCGTTGGTCATATATGTCCATTTGCGGCGGCGGTCGGTGGAGTCATATGCTTTCTGGAGCGAGATTGTGGGGCCTTTGCCTGCGCCCCAGGTCTGATCGGCGATGACCGAACTGCGGCTCCATGCGGCATTTTTCGCGTTACCGTAGCCATAGCCCTGCACTGCGCACTGCACTGCCAGAAGAGATTCGGGGCCGTTGTTGCTTTCTACGTCGAAGAGAGTCTCGAAGGGTATGTTCTCGATCCAGGGTAGGGATTCCATAACAGTCTCGGCGTCGGCAGCTGCACGACGGTAGAGGTCGGCGCGGTCGTAGCCGTAGTCGCTGTGGGAAGCCATGGTCACGAGGAGTTTGGCGCGTATGGCACGTGCGGTATTCTTGTTGCAGCGCCAGTTGTCGGGGTCATTTTCTGGAAGATTCTCGACAGCGAAGTCGGCATCCTCAAGAGCGAAGCGATAAATGCTTTTCTGAGTGTTGCGGGGCACATCGAGGTTGCCGTTGGCGATATTCGACGTGTTGTCGAATATTATCGGAGCGTCGTGCCATAGTTCGGCGATCTGGTAGTAGCAGAAGGCGCGTATGGCGCGGGCTTCGGCTATAGCGGCGTCGATATCGGCCTGAGCCACACCCTTGCAGCTCTTAGGCATGTCGTTGATCACCGAGTTGGCGAAGAGAATGACATTGTAGATGCCCTTCCAGCCTTCGTTGATATATTGGTTGACCGGAGTGTATGTGCCGAAAAACCACTGGCCTTCGGCATCGTATGTATAGAACATGTCGCCGGCGAGCATGTCGGTCTTCCACTGGAAGTTGATGGTGTAGTTCGTCCATGTCTTTGCGGCATAGAGCGTCATGGTGTTGAGACGTATATGCTCTGCCGAGGTATAGAAATTGTCCTGCACGAGTTTGTCGGAAGGGTCTACGGTGAGGAAGTCGTTGCACGACGCCATCGAGGCCGCAAGGACAGTGGCAAGCGCTGCTTTCTTTACGAATTTTTTCATTGATATATCTTTATAAGAGGTGAGAGCTTAGAAACTGAGATTGAGACCTACGGTGTAGGTGCGTGGAGTGGGGTAGCGTCCGCGGTCTATGTTCTGAAGCAGCGAGCTTTGGTTGTAGGCACCGATTTCGGGGTCGTAGCCGCTGTATTTTGTGAATGTGTATACATTCTGGAGGTTGACGTATATCTTGGCCGCCTGCATGAAGAACTTTCTGGCCCAGCTTTCGGGCAGATTATAGGCGAGCGATATGTTCTGAATGCGGAGATATGATCCGTCTTCGATCCAGCGGTCGCTCATGCGGTTGTTCTGGTTGCCGTCGAGGCTCGAGAAGCGGGGTATGCCGTTTTTGCCTCCTCCGATGACCTGAAGGTTGGAGATATCGTTGCCTCCGGCGGGATCGATCTTGCCTATCTGCACACGGTCGAGAACCGATGTGGCCTGATTGTCCCATATCGAGGAGAGGCCTTCGATCTTATAGCGCGACCAGTTGAGGACATCGCCGCCTATCTGGCCGGTAAGGCCGATATTGAGTTCCCATCCTTTGTATGTGAATGTATTGGTGAAGCCGAAGGTGATGTCGGGGTTGGGGTCGCCGATCACTTTCTGGTCTTTCTCGTCGATTATACCGTCGCCGTTCTGGTCGCGGAACTTTATGTCGCCGACCCAGGCTCCCGAATCCTTGTCGATGCGGTTTGCATATGGTGTGTTGCCGCCGGTCTGGGTAGCGTGACCGATGATGTCGGCCTCGTTCATGAAAAAGCCTTCGGTCTCGTAGCCGTAGAAGACGCCCATCGGCTGGCCGACCTTGAACATTGTTACGGTCTGGAAGGGGGCGTACCAGTCGACATTGCCGTAGAGGATCTGCGAATCGTCGTTGAGAGCCACGACCTTGTTGCGGTTGTGCGAGAGAGTGAGTGCGGAATTCCAGAAGAAATTCTTTGTCACTACCGGACGGGCGTTGATCTGGAGATCGACACCGATATTCTGAGTCTTTCCGATGTTTGAGTAGGGTGTCTGTATGGTCATCCAGTCATTGCTGGCGATGTGTCCGGGCGTGAAGACCTGCATGAGGAGGTCTTTGGTCTGTTTCTTATAGACGTCGACGGTGATTTCGAGACGGTTGTTGAATGCGGCGAAGTCAATACCGGCATTGAACTGTTCTGAGGATTCCCATTTGAGTTTAGGGTTGGAGAGGTTGGCGGGGAAGTAAGCCGTGCCGTTGGGGGTGAGCATTGTGCTCATGGCGGCGGCGTAGCGGTATGTGTCGATATTGGAGTTACCGACGCGGCCATATCCGAGGCGCAGCTTGAGGTTGTTGAGCCAGGAAGAGGCTCCTTCCATGAATTTTTCCTGATTGATACGCCATGCGGCGGCCGCCGAGGGGAATGAGCCCCATTTGTTGGCGGGGCCGAATTTGGACGAGCCATCGGCGCGAATCGTCGCGGTGATAAGGTAGCGGTTGTCGAAGCCGTAGTTGACACGTCCGAAGACCGAGGCGCTGGTGGAGGCATCCTGCCAGCCTGAATTACTGTAGTAGTCGCCGTCCTCGCCCATGATGAAAATATCGTCGGTTGTGAAGTTTTTCTTGATGAGCGAAGTGCCGTTCCAGCTCGATTTCGAGGCTTCGAAGCCCGCCATGACAGTCACGTCGTGTTTCTGTGCGAAATTCTGATGGTAGGTTACGTAGTCTTTCTGCATCCAGAAGAAACCGTGGTCTTCGCGGTGCATCATCTGGTTGATGTCGTTGCTGACCTGACCGAACTTATATCGCGGCACATATGCCTTGTTCTGATTCTGCGAGGCGTCGAAGGCGTACTCGGCACGGAAAGTGAAGTATTTGAGGAAGTCGACGCTGAGGTAGAAATTGCCCATTACGCGCTGGCGCAGGAGAGTATTGTTCTTTTCGAGAGCGAGGGCTACGGGGTTCCAGGTCGAAGACCCGTTTACGGTGTTCGGGCCGGCCCAGTTGCCTTCGAAGTCGCGCACGGGTACCGATGGCATCATGGTCATGGCCTGCATGATTACGCCGTCGCTGCCGTCGTTGAGGGTTATTTTTTCGTCAGTACGGGTATAAGCGAGCGATCCGCCGATCTTGAGCCATTTGGTGAAATTATGGTCGATGTTGAAGCGGGTGTTGAAACGCTTGAAGTCGGAGCCGATGATGATACCTTCCTGGCCCATCCAGCCGCCCGACATTGCGTATGTGGTCTTTTCGTTACCGCCTGTGACACTTACCTGATGACTCTGCATGAAGGCTGTGCGGAAGACTTCATCCTGCCAGTCGGTGCCGCGTCCGAGGAGGGACGGATCGAGGTAGGAGGGATCCATTGTGTTGTTTGTGAGAATGCCCTCGTCGAAGAGCTGTTTCTGGTATTCGGCATATTGGCGGAGATTCATCATGTCGAGGCGTTTTGCAGTTTCCTGCCAGGCCACGTAGCCGTCGTAGGTGATACTGCTGCGGCCGGCGCTGCCTCGGCGCGTGGTGACGAGGATAACGCCGTTGGCCCCTGCGGCACCGTAGATGGCACAGGCGGAGGCGTCTTTCAGTACGTCGATGCTCACGATATCGCTCGGAGCTATGGCCGCGAGGGGATTGACTTTGTTCTGTCCGTTTGAGCCGCCGGCCCAGTCGAAACCACCTATCTCGGAACCTGATGTAGACATAGGCACGCCGTCGATGACGTAGAGGGGTTCGTTTGAGGAGTTGAGCGAGCTTGCGCCGCGGATACGGATAGAGGTGGCGCCGCCGGGTGCGCCGGAGTTCTGTGTCACCTGGACGCCTGCTACCTTGCCCTGGAGCATTTGGTCGGCGTTGGTGACGATCGTCTGTTTCATCTGGTCTTCGGAGAGCTGTGCCACGGAGCCGGTGATGTCGCTTTTGCGCTGTGTGCCGTAACCGACCACCACGACCTCGCTGAGTGCCTCGCTGTTTTCCTCAAGTGTCACGTCGAGCTGTGTGCGGCCCGCAAGCGGCTCTTCTTTTGTTTTCATGCCTACGTAAGAGAATACGAGAGTGGCATTGGGATTGGATACGGAGATGGTATAGTTGCCGTCGATGTCGGTGACGGCACCACCCGATTTGCCTTTTTCGACCACGGAGGCGCCGATGATCGGCTCGCCGGTGTTGTCGCTGACAACGCCTTTGACTGTGGTCTGGGCCGCAAGACTCATCGTAATGGCCGCGAAAATGGCCAGCACGAGGAATCTCACGTGCTTAAAATTACTTGTTTTCATGCACAGTGGTTTAGGATTTTATAATGATTTTATGATTTCCAGTGTGGTGGAGTCGGACGCGAAGACCGAGTTCAGTCCCTGTGGTTCCTGGGCCGGATCGCCGGTATATGGTTCCCAGGGCTGCCATGTGCTGTGGCCGGGATCGGCATATCCTCCCCAGCCCCAGAAGTTGCAGCCTGCGATGGCCCCGCTTTCGTCAATGAGCGAGAAGATATATCTGTAGAATCTGTCGCGGCCTTCGGTCGGAGTACCCGGTGCGATGGCCATGCCGTCGCGTGGATAGCCGAATTCTTCGAGTACGAGCGGTTTGCCGGCTTTTTTCATTATGGAAGCGTGCGGCATTATGTATTCGTATGCGCGGGCACATGCGGTATCGACGCCCGAAACGACTGTGGCCGAGTCGATCCAGGCCCAGTTGTAGGGCCAGAGGTGGATTATGCCGTAATCTATGTCGGGGTTGGTATGGATGCGTTCCCATAGCTCGATATCGCCTTCGCATCCGTGACGGCCCTCACTGCCTGTGGAAACGAGGTGGTTGCTGTCGAGACTCTTTATAAGAGCTGCCTGAGAGGCTATCCACTCGGCGAATGCCTGCTTGGTGAGGCTGTCGGATGCGAAAGCGCGTGGTTCGTTGGCGATCTGCCATGCCATTAGGGCGGGCGATTCGGTGTAGGGGTGCCCGGTGTAACGGTTGGTGCGGGTCACGATGTTTTTCACATGCTGTGCGGCAAGCGCTTTGGCGGAATCGCAGTGTACGAATCGTGCCACATGATCCATGTATGCCTGATAACCGTCGATGGCCGGATTGGGAGTACGGCCTTCGCCGGCCCATTCGAGGTAAGTGCCGTAACCGCCGCTCCACTCCCATGCGTTGTTGAGATAGATGACAGCTTTCATGTCGCGGCGTTCGAGTTCGGCCATGAGGTAGTCAAGACCGTCGAGTATGGTGTCGTTGTATACGCAGGGTGCAGTCTGGAGCACGGGCATGATATGCGAAGGAATATTTTCGTCGCCGTCGCCTCCGGCAAGGATACGGAGATTGTCGATTCCGAGAGACTGAAGGAGATCAAGTTCGCGAGCGAGACGTTGCCGGTCACCTCCGCGGCCTTCGGATGCGAGTATCGCTCCATACCAGAAATTGGTGCCGACATAGTTGTATATAGAGTCGCCGATATGGAACCGTCCGTCGGGTCCGACGCTTACGAATTCCGCCGGTTCGGGAGTCTGCGTGTTCTTTCCGGAGCATCCTGAGATAGCTGCGAGGAGACCCAGGGTCATGGTTAAAAAGATATAAGGCTTTTTCATTAAATGAGAGTGTGTTTTTCTTTTGCAAAGATAGTATAATAATGTATGGTAAATAACATTTATTTTACCTCTATGTGATACTATTTTGCATGAGTGTCTTTTTATGCCTTGTTTATGCCTGTTAAATATATGATATGGTATCGATTCAGGTAGTTTGTAGTAATTGTTTGGAATACAGATGTAAGCTGCGTGTACAAATATAGCAAATAGAATGTGATGTACAAATAAAAAACGCGCCTTAAAGGTGCGTTTTTTGGTGTAATGATACTAAATTAACCCAAGACAATCTTTCTTTGCCTAATATGTTCTACAACATATGAAAAAATGTTTATTCGGGCCAGTCGTCGGTCCGGAAAGGCACGAGAGGAAGTCCGAGAACGTTGAATACTTTGCCGATGGCGAAGTTCTTGAAATTGTATCGCACGGACTTGATTTCGTCTACACCGGCGGGGCGCTCGACTTCAATCCGGAGTGTCTGCGGATTCTCACGGGCTATTGCCGGCCTGAATATCCGGTCTGATCCCGCGACCTCGAAGCCTTCGAGTTCTTTGTTCGGCGTAAAGCCTTCCCATGCGTTTTCGAAAGACAATATCGCTTTGTCTCCATTGATCTCCATCGATTTATAGCGCGGATATTCTGTCGGCATTCCTTTTATGCCGTAAGTCTTTCCGGCAGCCATGAAAGCGAGCCGTTCGCCTATCTCTTTCTTTTTGCGTGCATGGATATCGTCTACCTCGAATGGATATACGAGGTCTGCGGTGGATACGATTTCGCTGGAAGGCGTGATTTCGGCGGCTTTGTGCTGGCATTCGCGGAAAAAAGCTGCGTTGTTGCCTTCGGGATTATCGTAGTTCCAGCCCGGTATCTCGACGAAATAGAACGGCAGTTCGCCAAGATTCCATTTCGTGCGCCATTCGTTTACCATGTCGCGCTGGTGGGCCGGATAAGTACTGTGCCGTCCGACATTCGACTCACCCTGGTTCCAGAGGAATCCCCGGATTGTATAGCCAATGAGGGGATTGAGCATGGCGTTGTACATCACATTGATGCGTTCGTATTCGGCCAGTGCCGAGTCGTTCATTTCTTTTTCGACGCTCCATTCCGGGTATTTGTCGAGTTGTTCGCGGCTTTGCCAGCCTTCGAGTTTGGAACCGCCGTAGCTGCAGTCGATAATGCCGACAGGTACGTCGAGCAGTTTTGTGAGAGATTCTGCGAAGAAATATGCGAGAGCGCTGAAATCGTATGCGTTTTCCGGACAGCTGACTTTCCATGGAGAGGCTACGCGCTCCTGCGGAGTATAAGCCGCCGTTTTGGGGACTTTGGCGAATCGGATGCCGGGGTAGCGGCCCGAATACGCAATGGCTTCGGCGGCTCCTTCGACGGGCTGAGTCCAGAATCCGCGCAGGGGCATTTCCATATTGGACTGGCCGGAGCAGAACCAAACCTCACCGACGGCCACATTATTTATTACTATATTGTCGCCGTCGCCTTTGACGGAAATTGTCTGGGGGGTGAAAGTGGCGGCCGGAGTGGGGAGTTCAACTTGCCAGCGGCCGTCCTTATCCGTTTTGGTCTTTATCCGGCTGCCATTATCCCATGAACCGGAAACGGTGATTTCGCTGCCGGGCGATGCCCAGCCCCAGAGGCGTGCATCGGCATTCTGCTGCACGACCATATTGTCGCCGACGATATCGGGAAGTGTTATACCGGCGTCGGCATTAGCGAATGCCAGAGTTGAAAAGATTATTAATGCGATAGATTCTTTCTTCATGGTAGATGGATTATGGTGCAAAGCTAATCCGAAAGAATCATACTTCCAAACAAATGGCCCCGCGATGTCTTATACTGGTAAAAAAGTATCGTTTTGAGTTAGAAATTAGAAGTTAGGAGTTGATTCTGTTGCCAACTTCTAACTCCTAATTTCTAATTATTATCAGATGACTATTTTGGTCTTGAGGTAGTTTTCACGGAATGTTTTTGGGCTGCATCCTTTTTTCTTCTTGAAAAGGCGGTTGAAATTGGATATGTTGTTGAACCCGCATTCGTAGCAGACCTCGGCGCTTGTCAGATTTGTGTCTACAAGCAGACGGGCGGCATGTCCCAGGCGCATGTCGATTATATAGTCGGAAAGGGTGCGTCCTGTCCTGGCCTTGAAAAAGCGGCTGAAAGCCGTCGGCGCCATGCCGGCGAGATCGGCCATCTCATTGAGATATATAGGTCGCGTATAATTCTGCGATATGTATTCCTCTACTTTCTGCACACGGCGTGAGTCGCTTTGGGTCCGGGCATTGGCGAAACTTGTTGTCGACAATGTATGGCAGTCGTCGGTAGTCGACATGTCATATATTATTTCCAGTAGTTTCAGCAGACGAAGGAACCCGGGTTGCGGGCGTGTCAGCTCATCGAGTTTCGGGATGATGCCTTTTATGAAATCCTGTCCGAATGCGACTCCGCGCTGTGCGTTGCCGAAGAGTTCGAGAATCGGCTTAAGCTGGTTTTTTGAGAGATATCCCTCTTGACCTTCTGCGGAGAACTGTATTGTTATTTCGCGCATGTCGCCTTCGTTTACGGCATCGCCCTGTTCCCAGCCGTGCTCGAGGCCCGGACCTATGATGGCGAGGTCGTAGTGGCCGAGAATTTCGATGGAGTCGCCGACGACACGTTTACATCCGGCGCAGTTACTTACAAAATTAAGTTCTACCTCATTATGACGGTGAATGGGGTAGTCGAAGTTCATTTTGCGTCTGTCGATAAGATAGAAGCAGTCTTTCTCCGAAAGAGGAGTGATTTCGGTAATGATTTTAGACATGGTATCGGATTGTCGGTTTACAAAGATAATGAAAAAACTGTCTCCGGGCCGTGAATTAAGCGACTTATTATACTTTTTTGACTATTGATGTGCTTATGAGGCGTCAGATTAGATAATTCGGATTATATATAGTACTTTTGCGGTATACAAACAACCAATCCACTATCAGTTAATGAACCGAAAATCTTGTACCAGACTTGCCGCATCGGCCGTGTTTTTATTGGCGGCCTTTGGGGCCGAAGCCGAAATCGTGAATATATCGACAGCCAACAATACCCTGCTGCTTGATGCGAGCGAGGGCGCTCCTCTGCGTTTCCTTTACTATGGTGATAAAGTGCCCGATTCCGATGTGGCCGAAGTCGTGGCTTCAGCCTCTACACCTCTTGATGCATATCCTGTCTATGGCATGTGTGCCAATCGCGAGACGGCCATGAGTGTGACACACCCTGACGGAAACATGACACTCGACATGGGCGTGACCGGTGTTGAGCGCCGTAATGCCGGTAATGGCGGTGAAACCGTTGTGAAAATGGCCGACAAGTACTATCCGTTCGATATCAATGTCCACTATCGCACATACGACGGGTCGGACGTCATCGAAACCTGGGTCGAAGCTGTTAACCGAGGCAAAGGAATCGTTGTCCTCAATGAGTTTTCTTCGGCGTACCTGCCTGTACGCTACGGGAATGTCTATCTGACTTCGTTCTACGGCACATGGGCCAACGAGAGCAGGGTAGAGGAAGCACCGCTCGTACACGGCATGAAAGTGATAAAGAATAAGGACGGTGTGCGCAACACCCACACGGCTCAGCCTAACGTGATGTTCTCGCTCGACGGCGCTCCGGCCGAGAATACCGGGCGTACCATCGGCGCGGCCCTGTGCTATAGCGGCAACTACAGTCTGCGCATAGACACCGACGATTCGAACTATCATCATTTCTTTGCCGGTATCAACAAGGATAATTCGGCATACCGTCTTGCAAAAGGCGAGACTTTCGCCACACCCGCACTGGCGCTCACTTATTCCGACGAAGGAAAGAGCGGTGTCAGCCGCAATTTCCACCGCTGGGCACGAAAATACAAGGTCGCTCACGGCGAGGAGCCTCGAAAAGTGCTACTCAACAGTTGGGAAGGGGTCTACTTCGACATCAAGGAGCAGGGTATGGCCGACATGATGGCCGACATCGCCTCTATGGGCGGCGAGCTTTTCGTGATGGACGACGGCTGGTTCGGCGACAAATACAAACGCGACAACGACACGTATGCTCTCGGAGACTGGACAGTAGACACACGCAAGCTTCCGAACGGCATTGGCGGCCTGGTGAAGGCGGCCGACAAAGCGGGCGTGAAGTTCGGTATATGGATCGAGCCAGAGATGACCAACTCCAAGAGCGAGCTATATGAGAAACATCCCGAATATATCATCAAGCCCACTAACCGCGAGCCTGTTCATGGTCGCGGAGGCACACAGCTTGTGCTCGATATGGCGAATCCTAAGGTGCAGGATCTGGTGTTCCATATTGTGGATACCCTGCTTACAAACTATCCGGAAATCGACTATATCAAATGGGACGCCAATGCGCCGGTGATGAACCACGGTTCGCAATATCTCACCGCCGACAATCAGTCGCACCTCTATATAGAGTATCACCGCGGTCTTGAAAAGACTATGAAGCGTATCCGCGCCAAATATCCCGACGTCACGATCCAGGCCTGCGCGAGCGGCGGCGGCCGTGCAAATTACGGCATTCTCCCTTGGTTCGACGAAATATGGGTGAGCGACAATACCGATGCCTTGCAGCGCGTATACATGCAGTGGGGCACAAGCCACTTCTTCCCCTCGGTAATCATGGCCTCGCACATAAGCGCTGCGCCCAACCATCAGACATTCCGTACTATTCCCCTCAAATACCGTGTCGATGTAGCCATGAGCGGCCGTCTTGGTATGGAGATACAGCCAAAGAATATGACTGAAGACGAAAAGGCCCTCTGCCGCAATGCTATCGGGCAGTATAAGTCGATCCGGCCAGTGGTTCAGCAGGGCGATCTCTACCGTCTTCTGTCGCCATATGACCGCAAAGGCGCTGCCTCGCTGATGTATGTGTCGCCGGAAAAGGACAAGGCCGTGTATTATTGGTGGAAGACCGAGTCTTTTGTAAATCAGCAATTGCCTCGTGTTCCGATGGCCGGTCTTGATCCCGACAGGAATTATCGGGTGACTGAACTCAACCGTATCGACAATACACCTCTGCCGTATGAAGGAAAGACATTCTCGGGCCGCTATCTGATGTCGAACGGCCTTGAAATGCCCCTCGATCACAACGTCGATTATCACAAACGCAACGATTACGCCAGCCGCGTCCTCCTCCTCGAGCAAGCTCGTTGATTAGGAAGATAGGAAATTAGGAAGTTAGGAGGTTAAGAGATTAGGAGGTCAGGGGATGTGGTTAATTTATCACCACAGTTTCCAACCTCCTAATCTCCTAACCTCTTAATCTCCTAACCTCTTAATCTCCTAACCTCTTAATCTCCTAATCTCTTAACTTCCTAATCTCTTAACCTCCTAATCTCTTAACCTCCTAACTTCCTAATCTCCTATTGTTGAGGTTGGGCAGGAGGGCGGCTACGAGGCCGAGGAGTGGCATATAGGCGCAGAAGCGGAAGATGGCATCGATGCCGTAGGTGTCGGCAAATTCGCCGAGGACGGCCGAGGCCACGCCTGCCACGCCGAATGCGAAACCGAAGAAGAGACCCGATACGAGACCGAGTTTGTTGGGCAGCAGTTCCTGAGAATAAAGGAGTATGGCCGGAAAGGCGGAGGAAAGCATGAATCCTGCACAGAAACTGAGCACGACTGTACCGGCGAGTCCGCAGTGCGGCAGAAGAAGACTGAACGGAGCTGTGCCAAGTATAGAGGCCCAGATAACGGGCTTACGGCCGTACCGGTCGCCGACAGGCCCTCCGGCAAGAGTCCCGGCTGCTGTTGCGACGAGAAATACGAAAAGCAATATCTGCGATGTCCTGATAGATACGCCGAAGCGTTCGATGACATAGAATGTATAGTAATTCGTGAGGCTGGCCATGTAGATGTATTTCGAGAATATCAGCACCATGAGGACAGATATGACGAAAACCGTACGGCCATAAGAGAGAGGAGCTTTACGGCGTATGGCGCTCGGGCCCGTCTTGCCGGAATTGTCGGCGAGATAGCCGGCGTACCATCGGCATATGGTGCGCATGGCGTAGAATGCCATTGCCGCCACAATAAGGAAGAAAGCGACATAGCGTCGCCCGTGCGGTGCCACCACGAGTGCTACGGCCAGCGGACCTATAGAAGTACCGAAATTGCCGCCGACCTGAAAGATGGACTGGGCGAGACCGCGGCGTCCGTGGCTGGCGAGAGATGTTATGCGTGAGGCCTCAGGGTGCATGGTCGAGGATCCTACACCAACAAGAAAAACGGCTACAAGCACCGCCGGGAGCGACATGGCGAAGGCGAACAAGGCTATTCCCAAAGATGTGAAAACCATGCCGAGAGGCAGGCTGCCGACAAAGGGCCTGCGGTCGAATGCAAGACCTACCACCGGCTGGAATACCGAGGCTGCTATCTGATATACCAGCGTGATGAGACCTATCTGGCCGAATGAAAGTGAAAGATCCTCTTTTAGCATCGGATAGACTGCCGAAACAACCGACTGTAGCAGGTCGTTGAAACAATGAACCGAACAAAGAGCTATCAGAACGGGAAAGGTAGACTCCCGCGAAATTACCTTGAGTCTTGAAATTATACTGCTCATAATATTGAAAACCCTGCAAAATTACGAAAATAATTCTGCAGGGAAAAACAGGGAGTTCTTTTGGTGTACGGCTATGGCTCGATGTCGTCGAAAAGGCGGATTATGGTAATGTTCGTCTGTAAGTCGCCCCGGTCTTCGGCGCCGACGACATTGATGTGGCTGTAATATGCTTTTGTTTCGCCATCTGCTTCGGTCTTTTTGGAGAATACTATGGTAATCTCGTTTTTAGAGGGTGTTTCATAATATCTGTTAAATCACAGGTTGGTGTATTTTTGCTTA
>CAJKRG010000043.1 GCA_905202215.1 uncultured Porphyromonadaceae bacterium | reverse complement strand
ATGGACCGAATACAACCGGCATACCCATATCGACACCATGCAACGGTCCAGTTTCAGTCTCGAGCAAGCCTACGGCGACACCGTGACCACACGCCGCACCGCCACAATCAACACCTACGTGAGCAACATACGCGACATCCTCGGCCTTGCCCCCGACGACTCCATCACCGAAGAGCACCGTATGAAGATAGTGGATATGGAAATCGAGAAAATAACATCTCCGGTCAGCGCGAGAATTTTCGACGCAAGCAGCGCCCCCGACGAAAACGCCGCATGGATCGCAGCAAAGAACGTGCAGTTAGAGAGCCGGGTACCCTTCGCTGTCGAAGGCATCGACTCGGTATTACGACACAGCGACATCGAAGGCACCGTCAGCCTTGTCGGCACCGACTCGATGATATGGGCCAACAGCGCCGCTCTGGCCCGCTCTTTTTTCAATCCGCGACTGACCATGACAGTCCCCTATTCGCAGCTCGAATGCAAATCGGTCGAGATAGTCTGCCCGTTCAGCCCGTCCGACGTGCTCCCCGGAATGGCGCCGACTCTGATATGCATCGGCGCGCTGTCGCTGCTGCTCATTCTGTGTCTGGTATGGCAGTCTTCGGTCATACTGCGGCTGAACCGGCTCGACAAGACGCGCAACGACTTCGTGTCCACGATGATCCACGAGCTCAAACGCCCCATATCAACCCTCAAGATGTGTGTCTCGGGCATGCAGAACGACAATATGATGGCCCGGCCCGGTGTCAAAGACGAAATACTGGCTGAGACACGATCGGCGCTCGATGTTCTGTCGGCATACTTCTCGCGCATGCGCGACATCACTTTCAACAATTCGGCCCAGATACCCCTGAGCATCACCCGATTTCCGCTCGGCGCACTTATAGCCGAAAGGGGCGCCCGCATCTCAACCGATGCCCGCAAGACGGTGCGTTTCAACAACCTATGCCCCACTGATATCGGACTGTCTGCCGACCGTACACATTTCGCCAATATTCTCGACAACCTCCTGGAGAATGCCGTGAAATATTCAGGCGACAGCGTAGAGATTACGGTAAGCGCCATCGCCAGCGACTGCAATACCGTCATTACAGTCGAGGACAACGGCCCGGGCATGTCGGACACAGACTGCCGCAAGGCTTTCGACCGCTTCTACCGCAGTCCGGATGCAGCCTCGAAGCCCGGTATGGGGCTGGGCCTGACTTACGTCAGACTTCTCGTAGAGGCTCACAATGGAACCGTAGCCGTCGAGAGCCGCCAAGGCCACGGCACACGTTTCACCATCACTATTCCACAATGAACACACCGATAAAAATACTGCTTGTCGACGACGATGTGCGCAACGCCGGCCTCCTGCGCCGCTTTCTCGAGGCAGAGGGATACGAGGTAGCTTTTGCCGCCAACGGTCGCGAAGGCTACGACATCTATAAAACCTTCTCCCCCGATCTTATACTCCTCGACATAAACATGCCGGAAATGAACGGCTTCGAACTGGCTGCCGTCATACGGCGCACCGACACGCAGACCATCATCTTCTTCCTCACCGACCGCACCGAGAAGGCCGACCGCCTCCATGGCTTCCGGCTCAAAGGCAACGACTATATCCCAAAACCTTTTTACCCCGAAGAACTCATAGCCAGAATAAAGGAGCGGTTTGAAAGCGACGAAAAGGACTACCGCTGGGGTGAGACGCTGTTCAGTCCGGGCAACAATACCATTGAGTGGAGAGGCGATATACGTCAGCTGTCCGTGCGTCAGACCGAGATCCTGCAACTGCTCGCCGATGCCTGCGGACGCCCCGTGGCACGCGAAACGATCCTGAAACGCGTATGGGGCGACGCCAGCTACGCCAATTCTCTCGCCCTCAACGTACAGATCACCTATCTGCGCCGCCTCATAGCCGACCCGGCAATCTCAATAGTATCAATAAAAAAGAAAGGCTATTTCCTCGCCACCTGACCGCCGGCCAAACGAAATTATGAATTATGAATTATGGATTATGAGGGCTGCCGCGGAAAAAGCGCAAAGCGCTTTAATATTCACACAGCCTGGGGTGAGAGCGCCTTATGGTAACCATACCAATTTGAAATTATGAATTATGAGGGCTGCCGCGGAAAAAGCACAAAACGCTTTAATATTCACACAGCCTGGGGTGAGAGCGCCTTATGGCAACCATACCAATTTGAAATTATGAATTATGAGGCCTGCCGCGGAAAAAGCGCAAAGCGCTTTAATATTCACACAGCCTGGGGTTTGGACGACCGAAGGGCGACCATACCCCAGGTAAACGCGCCCCCTCCCGACCCCCAACCGCGGCCAGCGGTTGAATAACTTCCGGACCGTCAGCCTGTCAGCTTGTCAGCCTATCAGCCCGTCAGCCCGAATCACAGCCAGCCCTTGGAACTGATAATACTGTCGACAGCGGCAAGCACGGCACGCTGATTCCAGTCATTACGACATGTAAAGATAAGATAATCGACATCACGCTCCGGCCACCAGCATTCCGCCGATGCGAAACCGCCGTTCATGTTCATATGGTACGCTTTTGCAGGCATTCCCGGCTCACGACGCACAGCCGTACCCATGGCAAACTCCACAAAAGGCACGTCGGTAGCGATAAAAGTGGTCAGCATCGTGTCGAGCGATGCCACAGAGATGATACGCCCCTCACGGAGGGCCTTCTTGAAGCGCATGAAATCGCGCGCCGAGCTGCACACACCACGGTCGGCTTTCGTCAGGAAATAGTCGGCCTCGTCATAGTCATATTCCTCCCAGCGTCCGTCATCGCTGCGGAAAGTACTTGTTGCCGCGCTGCTTTCAGCCCTCTTGTAACCATGTGCAAGACAGTCGGAATTCAGATCCGTATGATAGTAGAATGTCTCCGTGAGACCTGCCGGATCGAAAATATTACGCTTCATCCACGCATCGAAATTCTCGCCCGTGGCAGCCTCGATCATCGGTGCCACAAGCACATACGATATGTCGCGGCGGTCATAATGCGTACCCGGCTCAAAAGCTATGGTGTCGAGATTCTCGAAACTTTTCATATACTCGGCCTCGGTGCCGTAGCGGCGGTAGTCGAGGTCATATCCGAATATCGATTTATGAGTCTCTATATAGCGATCCCAGGCATCCTCGCCTATAGGCCGCAGATCAGGGAGACCCGACGAATGGGTAAGCACATGGCGCACACTTATCTTATCGAAATAATGCGCCGGAAACGAAGGGAAAAAGCGGCTGAGGCTGTCGTCAAGACTTATTATACCCTGCTCCGCCATCTTGACCAGCGCCACACCCGTGAAAAGCTTCGACACCGACGAGAGATTGAACACTGTGCTGTCTGTGACACGCGCCATGGAGTCGAGCCGCGAGCGTCCGAACGCGTGATTATAGACTATTCGGCCTCCGCGCATCACTGTGACCATCGCTCCCGGTTCTCCTTCGGCAAACATACCGCCGAACAGACTGTCGAGGGGCGCCGTAATCTCGCATGGGGCCACACCGTGATCGGCGCGATAGCCGTCTGACGACGCACACGACGAAACGCCGTAGCAAAAAGTTCCGAGTATCAGTATAAACGCGCAGAAATCGAGCGTATGCCTGATCCCGAGCCAATCGTATAGCGTTTCTTTTATTTTCATGATACAAATGTAAGGCTCGCTCCCGGCTCCTACAATAGCTTAACACCCTTTCATCACCATTGTAAAAACATTGTAATCTCAACCATACGCCCCCCGCGCATGTTTGAATATCAAAACCAACACAAAACGATTACAATGAAAAATAAAGGCACAGGCGCCGTGGCACAGGCTCTCAGGGGCAACCTCTTCATGCTGCTGGCAACAATTTTTTTCGGTGTCAACATTCCGCTGGTAAAATACCTCATTCCCGGGTGGATGAGCGCTTTCGACGTGACGGTATTCCGTCTCTGCGGCGGCTGCATACTTTTCTGGATAGCCTCGGCCTTCGTCCGTCCCGACAGAATAGCCCGCTCCGACTATCCGCGAATACTGCTCGGCGGCGGAATCGGCCTCTTCGCCTTCATATTTCTCTTCAACCTGTCACTGCGCTACGCCGACCCCATCGACGTTTCCATCATCATGACACTGCCGCCTGTCTTCGTAATACTTATCAACGTACTGTTCCGCCATGCGCGGCCGTCGAAAGGCGAGATAATAGGCGTATTGCTCGCTTTCGCGGGTGCAGCCGCCGTAATCCTTGCCAAACATACCGGGCAGAAAGCCTCCGATGCCCTCCTCGGCAACCTCCTCGCCTTAGCAAGCGCCCTGTGCTATGCAATCTACCTCGTGGTGCTCGAAGGCCCGACCCACAAATACCGACCGATATCGCTGTTGCGCTGGATATTCCTCGCCGCTGCAATCCCCGCGCTGCTGCTCACAGGATCACTCCACCACGCCGCAATATTCCACGATGCCCCGGCCGGCCCGTGGCTCATGATTACATTTATAGTACTCTGCCCTACATTTCTGGCATATCTGCTCGTAAACCCGGCCATAAAACTCATCGGCAGCGAACTCGTATCCATATACCAGTATCTCGTGCCGGTCGTCGCCACAATCGCCTCGGTCTGCATGCACCTCGCCACGCTGCACGCCGTCCAGATCATCGCCATGGCAGTAATAATCGGAGGCATGATCCTCACCAACCTCGCCAAGAAACGAAGAGTGAAAAGTGAAGGGGAGGTTAAGGGTTAATGGTTATGGGTTAGAGGTTAAGGGTTAAAGGTTATGGGAGATAGTACTTCAGCAGCAGAAAGCGCCCAGAAAGCGCCCATAACCATTAACCTTTAACCCATAACCTTTAACCCATACCCCCCCAAAAAAAACACCCGAAAAATTTGGTTTATAAAATAAACCGATTTATCTTTGCAGTGTCAAAGCGACAAAAAGGGCTACATCGCGCGAGTCGGCTCTTTTCTTTTTCCAATTATGGTTTATAATATAAACCGCTTAAACCAATACAAAGAATGGAAGACAAACAACTCACTCCCCAGGAAAGCATGGCACTCATCAGCGCCATGATCCAGCAATCAAAACACCGTGTGGGCATGGCCGATATCCGCATATCGGTGATGTGGGGCATCCTCACAATCATAACCGCCATTATGGTAACTGTCCTTCTGGTGACCATGCGCGATCCCGTGTACAACTACGGCTGGTTCGCCATTCCCGCCATCGGCATACCACTCAACATCCTCATGCTTCGCGGCAAAGCGAAGCCGAAAGCCCGCACATTTATCGACACCGTCAACGACACCATATGGAAAACCGTAGGCTATGTTGGCCTGGTGCTGTGCGCGGCATGCATCATATTCAACATCTGCGGTTATCCGCAGGCATGGCTGGCCATGTACTATTCCGCCTTTATCATCGTAGGCTTCGGCGCCGTGGCAACGGGTGCGGTGATAAAAGAGAAATCGTATATCGCAGGTGGCGCCATATCTATCGTTGCCGGTTTCGGCATAATCATCCTGCAACTCTGCGGTTTCCCGCTGCTCGTCACATGGGTGATGCCGGTCTACATTGCCTGCTTCTTTCTCATGTTCATAGTCCCCGCCTTCATAATACACCATAAACTCAAAAATTCGGCAGAATGAAAGAACTCGATCCTCTGCTCCACTCGCAGCTCCGCCTGGCAGTGATGTCTATACTCATGAATGTAGAGGAAGCCGACTTCGTATACCTCCGCGAGAAGACCGAATCGACAGCCGGTAATCTCAGCGTGCAGCTCGACAAACTGTCGTCGGCAGGCTATATCATAGTAGAAAAAGGCTTTGCCGGCAAAAAAACGCGCACCGTCTGTCGCGTTACACCCTCAGGCCGCGCCGCATTCGAAAACTACGTCGAAGCCCTCCGCTCCTATCTTCATTATTAGGGTGAAAAGTGAAGGGTGAAGATAATAGAACCGCGAAAGAACTATTATCTTCACCTTTCACTTTTCACCCTTCTCCCTTCACCCTCCACCTTTTACCTATAAAAGCATCAACGACACAGCCATCACCGCCATGCCCGCTATCACTCCGATAAGAGCCATATGGTGGTGGCCGTGACGCTCGGCTCCGGGCAGAAGTTCATCGAAAGATATATACACCATGATTCCCGCCACAGCCGCAAGACACACTGCGTTTACCTCCGGCGACCAGAACGGCAGCAAAAACAGCATGCCGGCAAGCGCCCCGACCGGCTCGGCAAGACCCGACAGCATTGTATATCGCAGTGCCTTGCGCCGGCTTCCCGTGCTGTGGAAGATAGGCACATACACCGCTATGCCTTCCGGAATATTATGTATAGCTATCGCCACAACAATAGGCAATGCCACATCGAGACCGTCGAGCGCCGACACGAACGTGGCCATGCCTTCGGGAAAATTATGGATACCGATGGCCAGAGCAAGCATCATGCCTGTGCGCCGCAGATGGTGATTGTCGGGACGCGATAGTTCGTCGAGAGTATGTGCCTCATGCGGATTCTCGTCCTCAGGCACAAGCCAGTCGATAAGAGCGATCAGAGCGATACCACCGAAAAAAGCGAGCAGCATGCGCACCGAAGCGCCCCTCTCGCCGAATTCCGGCACGAAAGCCTCGTGTGCCTCCGGCAACAGCTCCATAAAAGATATGTAGGTCATCACACCCGCCGACAGCCCCATGGCGAAAGCCAGTAGCCGCGTGGACGGACGGCGCACGAATATCGTCACAAGGCCGCCGACACCGGTGGCCAGACCGGCCAGCACGGTCAGTCCCACCGCAATCCATATGTCGTTCAATCCAGGCATACCATTATAACACCCGTAAAGCCGTTTTTATGGCCTCATGCCATCATTTGTCGCCGCAATGTCCTTTCATCGACACCACCGTGACAACGACCCTGTCATCTTCAATACTGTATACAAGCCTGGAACCCTTGTCTATTCGTCGGCTCCATAAACCCGACAGATCGCCTTTCAGCTGTTCTATCTGGCCTGTACCTGTTGTCGGATGCTCCCTCAACTCTTCTAAAAGATTAGCAATTCTTACAAGAGTTTTCTTCTGACCAGACTTCTGCCATTCTTTTAGGTGTTGTTTTGCCTCTTTCGACAAAATAAGCTCGTAACTCATATGCCTAAAAGTTCCCTTATTTCATCCATAGAATAGGCACGGCATCGGCCGGCTTTGGCATCCTCGATACCGCGTCTGACAGAAGCCAGATTCTCGGGATCATCAAACCACGGATCGCCCGACGGCGAGGGATTCTCGCTAACCTCGACGGAGACGGAATTGGCCTTCGTGATGAGGATTGTCTCTATATATTTCTTTAAACTTTTGCCCTGTGCGGCCGCCATAATCGAGAGTTTCTGCAGGGCATCGACAGGAAGATCGATATTCTTACGTTTGATATTCAGTGCTGTTGCCATAGTCCTTATTTTTTACGCCGTAAAGATATAAAATATATATTATATACACAATCACCACACCCACAAAGTTCACCCCGAAAATTGCTGAAGTGCCCCCAAAAAAGTCCGTTTCGCCCAAAATAAGAGTATGTTTACTTTTAAACCGGGTATCATTAACAAGAGGATTCCAATTGAAATTAATCTTGTCGAGTACCGGACGGGCTATTTCAGGAGCCTCTTTAGTACACGCTATACAAAAATAATGGCTGAAAATCAGGTGATTTTCAGCCATTATCTGTACCCGGACCCGGGATCGAACCGGGATGGGTCGCCCCACCGGTGTTTGAGACCGGCGCGTCTACCGATTCCGCCATCCGGGCGATAGCTTCGGCAAAGTTACATATTTATTTTCTGTCACGCAAATATTTTTTGCGGGCGGCAAGGCGCCGGAGATTCGGGAAAAGCTTGCGGAAACGCACAAGATTACCCGTTATCGACCCGGCGCCTACAACCAGCGTCACCGCGGCGATAATGAGAACAAGACCGATCCAGTCGCGACCGGTGAGATGTTCCGAAAACACCGTCACGCCTATCACGACAGCCGTCACCGGCTCGAGCGCCCCCAGAATAGCCGTCGGTGTCGGCCCGATATACTGTATCGCCGACGTCGTGCACAGAAACGACACCACCGTCGGCAAAAGCGCCAGAGCGACCACACAGCCCCACATATACCAGTGCGTCGGTGTAGTGAAACGGGCGCCCGGCGTCAGCGCTATCTTCAGCCCGAAAAGAAGCGCCCCGGTCAGCAGTACATAGAAAATAAGCTTCACCGTCGGCACCTGCCGCAGTCCCGGTCGGTTCACCCCGACGATATATATGGCATAGCTCAGCGACGACAGCATGACCAGCACCGTGCCCGTAACACTTAGCGTGGCACCGTCGCCCCCCTTGAATAGCAACGCTATGCCTCCCAGAGCGGCAAGCATGCACACGCCCGTGAGCACCGTCATGCGCTCGCGGTAGACCGCCGCCATGATACCGGCGACCATCAGAGGGTATACAAACAGCAGCGTCGACGCTATCGACGCGTCCATATAGTTGTAGCTCTCGAAGAGCAGCAGCGACGACAGAGCCATCATTATACCCATCAGCACTATCGGAAGCCACAGATGGCCCTCCGTGCGGAAACTCCGCCCGCGCCCCACTATCATCACCGCCATCAGAGGCATTGCGAGCAGATAGCGGAAAAACAGCACACTGTCGGCGTCCATGCCCTCGGCATAGAGCGGAAGGGCGAAAAGCGGGTTGAGGCCGTATGTGGCCGCGGCGACAGCCCCGAGAATATATCCTTTTATCTTCGGATTCATATCTTAAGTTCAAAATCCTGTCGCGGCAGGTGGGCGAGGGCGGCTATGACTCCGCAGTCGCGTCCGTCGGAGAATGTCATGCCGTGCGCGAGAACCGCGCGGGCGGTTCCGAGCACTTCGGCCGTGCGCGGCCCTACAATCATGGCATTGCACGGCATGAAGCGCGACACGTCCTTGTCGGAAATAACGAAATCGGGCTCCCCGCGGTTTACAGCCGCGCGCGGGCATACCTCGCGCACCAGCGCCTCCGCCCGGTCAGCCTCGCGCCCGAGGTCTATCAGCACCGAATCAGGGTTGAAAAAGGCCAGCAGCCGCACAAGCATACGGCGCCGGCGGTCGCGCCCCGCGGCGGCATAGGCATAGTAGCCGTACTCGCCCGGCAGACACAGCACCTCGGTTATGAATCGGTATGCGAAGGGCGAATGTATGCCGAACCCGCGGCTATGACGCCGCCGCGCAAGACTTTTCAGTAGAGCTTGCATCGGCGCCCCTCCCGGAAGGCTGCCGCGGCCAGAAGAAGGTAGATCATGGTCACGCAGGCATAAGCCACGGTCGAAGTAGTGCGAATCGAGTCCGGCTCGAAACGCATGGTCACCTCATGGCTTCCGGCGGGGAGAGCCATCGCGCGCAGCACGTAGTTCACCCGGGCCAGTTCGGCAGGCTGCCCGTCGACAGTCGCCTTCCACCCCCACGGGAAATAGATCTCCGAGAATACCCCGACGCCTCCGCGGGCGGTCGACACGTGATATTTAAGCTCGTTGGGGCTGTAGGAAGTCATATAGATCGTGTCGCCCGGCACGAGCGAGGGCTCTTCGGGGAGCACTCCGGCAAAACGACGGTCGGCCACAGCCTGATGCGCGAAATCGAGCGTCGAGGCATCGAGTGCGGCCATCTCGGCGTCAGCCCCGTCCACCCACACTATGTCGTCAACCAGCCATGCGTTGCCGAGGGCATTCTGATTTTTCACCACAGGCGTGTTTTCATCGCCGGTGATCACATAGCGGGCATTGAGCATATCGGCCACGCGGTAGCCAGTGCGCAGATCGCCTGCGATCTCAGCCACGCGCGGATCGTCGAGCACAGGGTCGTCCGGCATATAGCCGTAGCGGAGCACGGGCGACAGTTTGCGCTGTATCAGATCCTCATAGCGTCGCAGCTTGGCGGCATGGTAGCCTCCGAGAGTATGATGGAAATAGGAACGGTCGGCGCCGTAGAAACCCGGAATGTCGAACACACGGTATTCGCCCGCGGTATCGGCCATAATGGCCTTGTCGACGGCGTCGGGAGTGAAGACGATCTCGCCGCCCTCGTCCGCCGGACCGAAGGAGCTGTGCGACACATAGCGCTTGTCGGCCGAATAGAGATCGACGAGCACAAGCGCTCCGATACCGGCCACGGCAACACCGCGACGCGCCTTGCCGCTGTAGAACAGCGCCAGGAAACCGGCCCCGAGAACAAGGAACAGGAGCGAACGCCAGCCGTCGGAGCGCACAAGCCCGAAGCGAAGCTCGCTCACAGCCTCTATATTAGCCGGATTGGCCAGCGAGAAATCATATACAGCCTGCGCCGTCTGCGAGTCCGTAGCGCCAGACTGACGGTAGTAATCGGCTATCTGTTTCTGCAACTGTTCGGAGTACATGCGGTCGGCATCATTGATGGCTGCTCCGAAAGCCGACGGCATAACAACGGCCACAAGCGCAACAAGCGCCGGAAAACCGAACGACACGCACAGTGCCGTCTTATATTTCTTCCACGCCCCGGCTCCGTCGCGCACAAGCTGCGCCAAAGCCAGAACAGCTAAAAGGGGCATGCAGAACTCCGCCACGACAAGAATGCTCTCGACAGCGCGGAATTTGCTGTACATCGGAAAGTGGTAGATCATCAGGTCGGTCAACCACTCGAGATTGGCACCCAGCGACAGCAGGATCGACATCACGGTAGCGGCGACAAGCGCCCATTTGAGCGGCCCTCGCACGATAAAGCACCCGAGTATAAAGAATACCGCGATAAGAACCCCGACATAGACAGGGCCGTTGGTGCCCTCCGAGTTGTTGAAATACTGTGTGAGATACTGCAGCAGCATTGATGTCGGCGCATTGTCGGCATATTTGGCGGCCTCGTCGAGCTGCGCGAGGCTCATATGCTGCATCGAGCCCTGTTCGGGACGCGCAGACGCACCGCCGCGCACATTGGGCACAATCAGCGAGAACATCTCGGCGCGGCCATAGCTCCACCCTACGATATCCGATTTAGGCAGTCCTCCGGTAGGACGCTCCGACGGAGTAGCCGTGGCGCCACCGAGGGGAGTAAGTTCGCTCGTGGCGCGCTTGGTCTCCTTGGAGTATTCATATGTGTTGTACAGCGAGGGGGCATTGGCGCCAAGAGCAAGCGCGCCGACACCTATGGCTATGCCCGTGGCGGCCAGCCAGCGGCGCATGCGCTTCATGCGGACAGCCTCGACCAGATAGGACACAGCCATTATCGCCATCGTCAGACCGAAATAATAGGTCATCTGCGGGTGGTTGGCGTTGAGCTGCAGCATGGCGAAGAGACCAAGCATGGCGGCGCCCGTCAGACGGCGTCCGCGGTACAGGAGTATGAAGCCCGCTATTGTCGGCGGAACATAGCTTAGCGCGAGAAACTTCCATATGTGTCCCGCACCGATGATAATGACGAAATACGACGAGAAGCCCCACGCCACAGCCCCTATTAGAGCATAATACCATCTCATTTTCAAGGCGAAGAGCAGAAGCAGGAAGCCCATCATCATCATGAAGAGCAGATTCGACGGCGCGGGCAGCCACAGACCGTAGACCGTGTTGATCCACGTGAACAGGCTGTTCGACGGATAGCTCGGCGAGATCTGGAACGTAGGCATACCGCCGAAGAGCGAGTTGGTCCACAGCGCCTTCTCGCCCGTTTCGGCCTCATAGACGGCAGCCTCGTGGCCGTTGGCCGCGCCCTGCTGCATATCGGGCTGCCTGAGACTGTTGCCCTCGAAATTGTCGGGATAGAAAAAAGCCAGCGAGATAATGGCCATCACTGCCACCGACACGAAAAAGCCCCATACCTGCGGCCGCTTGAAAAATGCCTTAATCATTATCAATTAAGAATTATGGATTATGAATTATGAATCGATAGTTTTATGTATGAATGAATTACGTCTATGAACATTTAATTCATAATTCATAATTCATCATTCATAATTTATGTGGGAAGCCAGCGGTACAGCCTGTCGGCCGGCCGGATCTTGGCCGGTACGGCTATCGAGAAACTGTCGCCTTTCACGGCCTTCGCCACACTCTTGCCGTCGACACGTATATCCTCCACCTTGACTATCAGCGCCCCTGTGGTCGGGCCGGTGATGATCACCTCGTCGCCTACGCACAGTTCGGCCCCTTCCATGAAGAACTCGCCGACACCGAGTTTCGAGAACCATTTCACACCCTTGGCGGCATACTGCTTCACACGCGTGGCGCTCGAGCCATACTTGCCCGACCACTCGCCAAGACGCTGTCCGAGATAGTAGCCGTCCCAGAAGCCGCGGTTGAAGATCGTGGCGAGACGCTCGTCCCAGCGCTCCACCTTGTCGGCACCGTAGCTGCCGTCGCAGATTGCCTCGATAGCCTCGGAATAGCACTCCACAGCCGTCTTGACATACTCCGGCCCGCGGGCGCGCCCCTCGATCTTGAACACCCGCACGCCGGCATCTATCATGCGGTCGAGGAAATGGATGGTCTTCAGATCCTTGGGCGACATTATATATTTGTTCTCTACCGTCAGCTCGTCGCCTGTCTCGAGGTCGGTCACCCCGTAGCCGCGGCGGCATATCTGCGTGCATGCCCCGCGGTTGGCGCTCGAATTCATCTGGTGCAGACTGAGATAGCACTTGCCCGACACGGCCATGCACAGCGCGCCGTGGCAGAACATCTCGATCCGCACACGCTTCCCCGACGGACCGCAGATATTTTCCGCCTCGATCGTATCGGAGATGGCCTTTACCTGTTCGAGGCTGAGCTCGCGGGCAAGCACCATCACATCGGCGAAGACCGAGTAGAAGCGCACGGCCTCTATGTTCGAGATATTGCACTGGGTGGAGATATGCACGTCGACGCCGTGACGGCGGCACGCCGCGAAGACTGCCACGTCCGACGCTATAACAGCCGATATACCGGCCTCGGCGGCCGCGGCCACTATACCTTCGAGTTTCTCCATCTCGCCGTCGTAAACTATCGTATTGACCGTAAGATAGGTCTTTACACCGTGCTCGCGGCAGCGGCTCACGATCTCGCGCAGGTCGTCGAGAGTGAAATTGGCGCTCGATCGCGAGCGCATGTTCAGACCCTCGACACCGAAATATACCGCATCGGCGCCGGCGGCAAGAGCGGCGCTGAGCGATTCGTAGCTCCCCACAGGAGCCATTACTTCAAAATCACTTCTCTTCATAAGTCATGAGAGTTATAATCAAAGCGGCCTCACATAAGCCCGTCAGCCTATCAGCCTAAACAACACAACCCACGAGGGAAAAGCCCCGTGGGAAATGTATGTCTTTGGGCAGAATGTACTTGTTATTCGGCAGCGGGAGTTTCTGCTGCGGCAGGCACTTCCACGATTTCAGCTGCGCTTTCCTCAACGGCCACGGGAGTATCGAACTGGCCTGCGGGTGCGGCAGGTGCGGCGGGTGCCACGGGGCGGGTGCGGAGTTCAGTGCCGACAGAAGCCTTGGGCATGGTGAAGGCAGAGATGATCGAGAGCACGACAAGAGCGCTGACGAGAGTCCATGTGGCTTTTTCGAGGAAGGTGTTGGTCTGGCGTACGCCCATCACTGCGTTGGCTCCGCCGAACTGCGACGACAGGCCGCCGCCTTTCGACTTCTGAATGAGTACAATGCCAATCAACAGGATGGCTACGATGACTGTCAAGATAATTATGACAACGTGCATAGTTTTATATTAATTTTTAGCTTTGCCGTCGCCCTCACGGGCATCGAGACGGCGCTGGTTTATAATCAGTTTTTGCAGAAAACGCAATTGGTCTGCAAAGTAAGCACTTTTTTTTGGAAATTTCAAGCTAAGCCCCGAGATAATTTCATATGCGCGCTCATAACGGTGCTGTTTTATGAAAATACGGGCCAGACTTTCGCTGAGGAGTGAGTCGTCGCTGTGTTCGGGGCGCGCCACAGGCCGGCTGTCCTCTTCGTCCTCCCCGACGCCCGTATCGGGTGCCTCTTCGTGACGCGCAGCAGGATGCTGGCTCAGTATGAATGCCGCTATTTTCGCGTCCTGACTGTCGGTATCGGCCGGTGCTTCCGGCAGATTTTCCTGTTCCTCACGCGCAAGAATCTCGCCGTAGTCAGGCGTAGGGTTGAAGATCATTCGCTCGAGCAGAGCGTTTTCCTCGGGTGTGCAGGATCCGTATGTGTTCAGGAATATATCTATCACATCGTCGGTGCGCTTGGCCTCGGGAGCCTCGCGGGGCGGATAGAAATCGCGCCAGTCCGCCCCGTGGGCCGCGAATGCGAGCGTACGGCCCGACGGCGACGTCACCGCCAGATAACGCCGCAGCGCGTCCGCCCCGGCGCTCTCGCTGCCGGCTCCGCGATGGCGCAGTTCGGCAAGCGCCGGCGCCACAAAATAGGGATATTGCCTGTGCAGACGGCCAAGAGCCTCGAGTTCGTCGGCATCGAGGCTGCCTTCCGGCGCCTCATAGGCTTTTTTGAGCAAATCGGCGGTGTCTGCCATCGTTTACCAGTTGCCGAGGGTGGCGTTGAAAATGAGTTCTACAAGTTCTTTCGAAATCTCGTCGATGAGCTGATCCTGCACATCGGTGAGCATTTCCGTGCTCGGGAAGTCGCGGTAGGCGCTGAATGTCTGGTCGACGTCCTTGCCCTCCTCCTTGTTGTCGGTATATTTCACGCGCACACTGATGGTGAGGCGGGTCATGGAGGCATAGCCACTCTCGGCCACAGCCTGCGGCGTCAGGTTATATCCTGTGATCTCGCCCTCGATCTGGAGGTCCGAGCCGCTCTCCACAACCTGCAGGCGCGTATTGCGGTCTATATAGTTCAGAAGCTCGTTCTCGAACACCGACTGCAGGGGCGGATACACAAGCGCGGCACGGATAGGGAACTCCGACACGCTCACCGTCTTGTAGACCGTATAGTCGAGCGCCGAGCCGTTGAATTTATAGCTTATCCGGCAGCCGGCCAACACCGTAAGCGCCACAGCGCACAGCCCGGCGAGAAATATTTTCAGCTTATTCAAGGCCATATTCTTTTATTTTGCGGTAAAGTGTACGCTCCGATATGTCAAGCTCGGCCGCAGCGGCCTTGCGACGCCCTTCGTTGCGCTCGAGAGCGGCGCGGATAGCCTCGCGCTCCTTGTCCTGCAGGGTTTCGGGTTCGGCGGCTACCACCTCCGAATATCCCACCTCTTCCTCGCGCCGCGGCGACACCACGAGCGAAGCCGGGAAATGAGACGTCTCCGCAGTCTCGGGACGGAGACCGGCGTCGTGCAGTATGTGGGCGGTGCCGTCGGAGCCGTGCGAAGGACGGCTGTCGAGCTGTTCCTGAAGAGCGTCGATACGTTTCTGGAGATTGAATATCATGCCGAGAAGCATTTCGCGCTCGCGTTCGTAGCTGTGCTCGCCGCGCGACGTCGCGGGCATGTATGCCTCTCCGGCAGCAGGCAGATACTGGCGCAGGATCTCGGGCGTTATCTCGGTCCCCGCCTCGAAAAGCCCCATCTGCTCCACAACGTTCTTGAGCTGGCGCACATTGCCCGGCCAGCGGTAGTGACGCATCATGGCCTCCGTTTCCTCGTCGAACGAAATCTGAGGCATTCCGTAGCGCTCGGCGAACGATGATGCGAAACGGCGCGAAAGCAGACGGATATCCGATCCGCGGTCGCGCAGCGGCGGCACATGGATCTGTATCGTCGACAGACGGTAATAAAGGTCTTCGCGGAAGCGGCCTTCCGACACCGCACGCAGCAGGTCGACATTGGTCGCGGCGACCACACGGATATTGGTCTTCTGCACGGTGCTCGACCCGACTTTCAGGAACTCGCCGGTCTCAAGCACACGCAGCAGGCGCGCCTGGGTCGTCAGCGGCAGCTCGGCGACCTCGTCGAGAAAGATCGTGCCGCCGCTGGCCTCCTCGAAGTAACCCTTGCGGGAATCGACAGCCCCCGTAAACGCGCCTTTCTCATGCCCGAAGAGTTCGGAGTCTATAGTGCCCTCGGGTATGGCGCCGCAGTTGACGGCTATATATTTGGAATGTTTGCGCGAACCCGCGCCGTGGATAATCTGCGGAAAGAACTCCTTGCCCGTGCCGCTTTCGCCCGTCACGAGCACTGACAGATCGATAGGAGCCACGCGCAGAGCGCGTTCGACAGCCTCGACCAGCGCCAGAGCGTTCCCGACTATGCCATACCGCAGTTTGGCCTGCTGCACCGCAGGAGATATATTATACACTCGTTCGTTTTCCATTTCAAATTGCAAATATACGCAATTTTCATTAATTTTACCGCTTCTAACTCAATAACGCCAACGATGGAAGAGAAGGACTACGACAAGATTATCGACGAACGGGCCGGTCAGGTCTTCGCCGCCATGGAAAGCCAGGCCTCGCCTGAAGACATGAAGCGTATACGCGACGCTTTCGAGCTCGCACGAGCCGCCCACGCACCGCAGAAACGCAAGACCGGCGAGCCCTATATCCTCCATCCCATCGCGGTGGCCCTTATCGCCGCCGAAGAGTTATGCCTCGGCACAAATCCCGTAATCGCCGCTTTCCTCCACGATGTGGTCGAGGATACCGACTATACCATCGACGATATCCGCGAACGGTTCGGCGACGACGTGGCATTTCTCGTCAGCGTCGTCACGAAGCAGAAAAAAGAGAAATACGAGATGTCGCGTCAGCTCGACAATTTCAAGCAGATGCTCAACTCCATCCAGTACGACATCCGCGCCATACTCGTAAAGCTCGCCGACCGGCTTCACAACATGCGCACTCTCTCCTCCATGCGCCCCGACAAACAGATGAAAATCGCCGGCGAGACCGACTATTTCTATGCTCCGCTCGCAAACCGCCTCGGTCTCTACCACGTCAAGACCGAACTCGAGAATCTCAGTTTCCGCTTCCGCTGCCCGCATGAATACGAGGAGCTGACACGCCTCATCGAAGGCGACCGCCGGGCGCAGGCCGAACGGCTCGAAGTGTTCTGCGGCGAAATACGCGAAATCCTCAAGGATCGCGGCATAAAAGCCAGGATATATATCGAATACCGCTACCCATATAGCATCTGGCGCAAGATGCATAAGTTCGGCGACGATTTCAACCATCTGAAATACCGCCATTTCACCGAAATAGTGTTCGAATGCCCCGCAGGAGTAACCGAAAAGAACATGGCGCTCCGCATATATTCAATCCTCACCGACCGTTTCAAGGAAAAACCCGGCGGCATAACAAACTACATCGATTCGCCAAAGGAAAACGGCTACCAGAGCTTCCACGTAAAGCTTCTGGCCGACTTCGGCCGATGGCAGGAGGTGCACATCAGCAGCGAGCGAATGATACGCGACTCTCGCCTGGGCTGTATCGCCGACCGCTGCGACGACAACATACGCCGGTGGATCGAGAAGTTCCGCTCCATTCTGCGCGACATCGCATATCACGGCCTCGACGGAAGCACGTTCCTCGAAAACGTGGCCACATCGTTCTACAACGACGACATCATGACATTCACCCCGAAGGGCCGTCCCGTAGTGCTTCCGCAGAAAGCGACGGTGCTCGACTTCGCCTTCGAGGTAAACCCCGAACTGGGACTGCACGCCAAGTACGCCCGGCTCAACAACTTCCTCGCTTCGGTCAAATCAAGGCTCCACCGCGGCGACGTCGTCGAGATTTTCACCGCACGCGACGTCCATCCCCAGCCCGACTGGCTCGACGCCGTAATCACCTATAAGGCCAAAAACGCCATCGAGGCATACCTCGCCTCGCTGCCAAAAAGCGAGTTCCGCCGCTGTCCCCACTGCCTGCCAATACCCGGCGACGAGGTCATCGGCTTCGTCGAGGACGACGGCGAAATCACTATACACAAACGCGACTGCGAGATCGCCATACGCCTGGCCACACAGCAGGGCGACAATATAGTGTCGGTCGACTACAAGCCCGACGGCACACTCTACCCCGTCCGCATCAAAGTGACCGCCGTCGACCGCTACCACCTCTTCATCGACCTCGTAGACTGCATTACCAACGATCTCAATCTGAGCATGGACAGCTTCAACACCGAGACCGTCGACTCAATCGTCACCTGCAACATCGCCTTCCGTGTCCACTCCGAGTCCGAACTACAGACCGTCATACACCACATCCGCGCAATCCCCGGCGTCGACACAGTAGCGAGAGTGTAATACAAGTTACAAATTACAAGTTACAAGTGAGTAGTTAGTAGTTGGTGTCTCCCGACTTGCAACTTCTATCTCCTAACCTCCTAACTACCTAATCTCCTACCCTCCTACAATGAGACTGGTAATTCAACGAGTCAGCCGCGCGAGCGTCAGCATAGGCGGCGAAATACATTCGGCCATCGGCCCGGGCCTGATGGTACTCGTCGGTATTGCCGACGGAGACACTGAAGAAGATGTGCGCTGGCTCGCCGCCAAGACCGCCGCAATGCGCATATTCCCCGACGACAACGGCGTCATGAACCGTTCCGTCCTCGACACCGGCGGCGACATTCTCGCCGTCAGCCAGTTCACCCTCAACGCATCCACCCGCAAAGGCAACCGGCCCAGCTATATCCGCGCCGCCGGACACGACCTCGCCATACCCCTCTACGAACTATACTGCAAGCTTACTTCGGAGGCCATCGGCAAAAACGTAGCAACCGGTGTCTTCGGCGCTGACATGCAGGTAGAGCTAATCAACGACGGCCCCGTCACCATAATCATAGATTCCGTACTCCGCGAATGAAAATCTTTGCGGCACCGCTCCAAGGCTATACCGACAGCGCCTGGCGGAAGGCCCACACCGCCGCATTCGGCCCCGACGGTCTACCCGACGCCTACTTCGCGCCATTTCTGAGAATCGAGAAAGGTGATGTGCGCACGCGCGACCTACGCGACCTCGACGCAGGCCCGGACACCACCATTCCTCAGATCATTTTCAGGGATATCAGCGAATTCGACCGTCTCACCTCCGTCATCATTGCCGGAGGACACCGCGCTATCGACCTCAACCTCGGATGTCCCTTCCCGCCGCAGTGCCACAAAGGCCGCGGAGCCGCCATGATTGCCCGAACCGACAGCCTGCGCGCCGTCGCCGACCGCATGGAGGCCCTCCCGGACATCAGTTTCTCGGTAAAAATGCGACTCGGACTCGACAGTCCCGACGAATGGCGCCGCTCGGTAGACGTAATCGACGCCATGCCCCTTTCCCACATAACCGTACACCCGCGCACCGCCCGGCAGCAATACAAAGGCGAGCTGCACATGGACGAATTCGGCGAACTGCTCGGCAGACTCTCCACACCGGTGATTTTCAACGGCGACATCGCCGCTCCGGCCGACATCGACGTCCTCGTCGACCGCTATCCGACCCTCGCAGGCGTCATGACAGGCCGCGGACTCCTCACCTCCCCCTGGCTAATAGCCGAATACCGAAGCGGCGAAATCTGGCCCCGGGAACGCCGCATCTCAGCCCTCCTCGCCATGCACACCGCCATCTTCGACACCTATTCACATACTCTCTGCGGCGACACCCAGATCCTCGCAAAGCTCCTCCCCTTCTGGGAATACCCTGCCGCCCATCTCCCCGCGAAATTACACAAAACACTCCGCAAATCCCGCACCCTCGCCGCCTACATTCAGGAAATCAAGAAATTGGAACCAAAACAGTAGGGACGCGCGTTCGGCGCACCCGCACATCAACAACCGGTTATCAGGTAATCTGGCTACGCGCACTTTACGGCATACTTGCCATAGGCTATTACCCTAAGCGCCGTTCGGCACCTATTTGCCGCTACGCGGAGCTTCTCTAAAAAACTGTCAGTCTGAAAAGCCGCGGAGCGGCAGATAAGCTGCAGGGCAGCATTGACAATAATAGGCCCGCGCAAGCGCGCCATTGGTGCGCGCAGCACGATATCTTTTGTGTATGGGGGGGACCAAAGGCTATTATTCTGAAGCTGCTATCGCAGCGCTCTCTAAAGTCAGCACTTCCGGATAGCTTGTAGCACACCGGAGAATATCAATTTTCCGAGCTGTGAATTCCAAAACAATAAAAGACTGTAACTTTCTCGTCTTCCTTATTCGGATTAAGGACTCGAACACCATATTCCCCTTCCGGAGCTTGAAATGTCAAGATATATGATGATTTACCATATCTCTTCCCGGTAAAGGGAAGAAAATCCATATTTCCTTCTGAGACATTTCCAAGCCAATTGACATTGGCAAGCTCCGTCTTGCGTTCTTTTTTCTTCTCTTCAAATTTCACAACCTGAATGAAGGAAGTTGGATCGGATTCATTATCCTTACATCGCACTACCAAAGTTATTTCATCATCTGGTTGTATTTGAGTTGTAGATCTGCCATTTTTTATAACGGCTTTTCTACGGACATTTCCGATACCAACAAGAAGTCGTCCTGCGGAGGCCGAAGTCTTTACTTGAGGTATGGATTTTTCAGTCGGAATGGAGAGAGTATCACCATCAATTTTAAGGACGCTGACTTCTCCAACCCATTCAGGTTCGAACATTTGTGCGAACGCACTTAGGGTGAACGTGATTAGGATAGCAAAAATCAATAGTTTTTTCATGTGTATCTGACCGAATGTAGTTAATTTCACAAATGTACGAATTATTTACGCACTTATGCAAATTTTTGAGACTTTTAAAGCATATGGTCAAATTCGGAAAAATCATAAATTAGATCCGCGACACAGCAGGCTATAGGCAGTCTGTCAAACAGCCGTGCGAACAAGTCCCGCCCACACAGCAAAATCCCGGATCCATCCACCATCTGGAGTCTGAATCCGGGATTTTATATCAAAGCCTGTCAGCTTGTCAGCCTAATAGCCTGAACTATCGGCCTCCGCCGAGAGCCTGATAGAGATTGATGACGGCGTTGGCGCGGGCAAGTTCCGTGTTGATCTGGCTGATCTGGGCCTGCAAAAGACCCTGCTGTGCCGTCAGCACCTCCAGATAATTGGTCGAACCCGTCGAATAGATCAGAAGATCGCGGGTATATTCCACCGACTTCTCGAGATTATCGACCTGTTCGGTAAGATAAGAACTTTTCTCCATGCTCTTCTCATATACCGTCAGAGCGTCGCTCACCTCGGCGGCAGCCGACATAAGGGTATACTCGAAATTATTCATCGCCTGCTTCTGCTGAGCCTTGGCGCCCTGCAGACGGGCTATATTCTGGCCGCGGGAGAACAGTGGAGCCACCAGCGAACCTGCGAGCTGATAGAACCAGTCGCCCGGATTCTGCACGAAGCCACCCAGAAGATTGGTAAAGCCGCCGTTGGCGGTAATGGTCAGCCCCGGATAGAAAGCCGCGCGGGCCGAGTTTGTGGCATAGTAAGCCGAAGCGAGACTCTGTTCGGCAGCCTGCACGTCAGGACGACATGCCAGCTCTACCATAGGCACACCCTCGCGGATGATGGCGGGCACCTTGAGATCCACACGGTCGGTCACGGCCCATTCCTGAGGCAGCGTGTCGAGCAGAAGGCTCATCGTGTTGTTGAGCTTGTCGAGAGAAGTCTCAAGATCGGTGATGGAACCGAGAATACTATAGTAGTTTGCGGCCGACTGCACCACGGCCGCCTCGGTCACGCCGCGGCCGGCCTCCTTGAGGTCGCGCATGGTGCTCACGGTCTCCTTCCACAGCTCCGACGTGGTGCGCGACAGTTCAAGCTGATTGCGGACGGCGGCTATCGAATAATATGTCGAGGCCACGCCCGAGATGATCTGGCTGCGGACAGCCTGCGCATAAGCCTCGCTCTGGAGCAGAGCGGCCTTTGCGCCGCGGTTGCTGTTTAGAAGCTTGCCGAAAATATCCACCTCCCAGCTCAGCTGTGCCGGAAGTGTGTATGTCCAGTTGATATCGCTGCCGGCATAGGAAGCGCCTGCACCGTTGGGTGCCAGGGCAAGCGACGGCAGATAGCTCAGACGGGCACCGCGGAGATTGGCGCGGGCTATGTCTACGTTGAGGCGTGCATTCTCAAGATTGGTGTTGTTCTCCAGTGCGCGCTCGATGAGCTGCACCAGCAACGGGTCGGTAAACACATCCTCCCAGAGCAGATTGCCGAACGCGGCCGAATCCACGGGAGTCTGACGGGCCTCGGCATAAGCCTTGGTGAGCGCCGTAGATGTCGGCGTCTCATATTTCTTGTATATGTGGCAGCTGCTCATCGTGGCAGTCATCACCGTCATAACCACAGCCGCACGCACAATATTTCCGATTTTCATAATTTATCGCTGAATCGAACTGCCGGCGGGGAAAGCGGGCCCCTCCCCGCCGACAATCCATATTAAGAGGTTGTTTAATAGTCAGTGTTTAGTGCTTATGGATACTGAAGAGTTTCATTAACCGATAACCCCTAACCTCTAACCTGATTAAGTCAGTGTTTAGTGCTTATGGATACCGAAGAGTTTCATTAACCAATAACCCCTAACCTCTAACCTAATTAAGTCAGTGTTTAGTGCTTATGGATACTGAAAAGTTTCATTAACCAATAACCCCTAACCTCTAACCTGATTAATTTACTTGGCGTACTGCTCGATTTCGTTCTCGATGGTGCCGCCCTTCTCCTCGTTCTGCCACTGCATAGGCTTGATCTTCTCCTGAAGGATCTGGAAGACGATGAAGAGTGCGGGCACGATGAAGATCTGGCAGACCATACCCAGAAGCATGCCGCCCACAGAGCCTGCGCCGAGGGCACGGTTGCCGTTGGCGCCTACACCGCTGGCGAACATCATCGGCAGAAGGCCGATCACCATCGCGAGCGAGGTCATGAGGATAGGACGCAGACGGGCGCATGCGCCGGCCACTGCCGCGTTGAAGATACTCATGCCCGTCTGACGGCGCTCGAGAGCGAACTCTACGATCAGGATGGCGTTCTTGGCCAGAAGACCGATAAGCATGATGAGCGCGATCTGGAGATATATGTTATTGGATATGCCGAACATCTGCGCGAATATGAAAGTGCCTGCCAGACCGAAAGGTACCGAAAGAATTACCGAGAAGGGCAGCAGATAGCTCTCGTACTGGGCCGACAGAAGCAGATATACGAAGAGGAGACACAGACCGAAAATCATGGCGGTGGCATTGGAGCTGCCCGAACCGGCCTCCTCGCGGGTCATACCGGCATACTCGTAGGCGTAGCCCTGCGGCAGTGTCTGAGCGGCCACACGCTCGATGGCGGCGATAGCCTCGCCCGACGAAAAGCCGGGGTTAGGAGTACCCGTCACCGAGATCGAGGTAAACATGTTGAATCGGTTCATAAGGTCGGGACCGTAGACGCGGGTCAGTTTCACGAAGTTAGAGATGGAAGCCATCTCGTTGCCGTTGCGTATCTTGACGCTGTTGAGGGTCTCGGGATTGATACGGGCCTCGGGGGCGGCCTGCATCATCACACGGTAGATCTTGCCGAAACGGTTGAAGTTCGACACATACATACCGCCGTAGTAGCCCTGGAGCGTCTGGAGGATAGTCGCGGGGCTGATTCCGGCCTGCTTGGCCTTGGCAGCGTCGATATCGATCATATACTGAGGGAACGACGGGTTGAAGGTCGTATATGCGGCCTGGATCTCAGGCTGCTGGTTGAGCTGTGCGAGGAAGCCCTGTACGACGGAGTAGAACTGGTTGATATCGCCGCCGGTGCGGTCCTGCATCTTCATTTCGAAGCCATTGGTGGCGGAGTAACCGGTAATCATAGGCGGCGCGAAAATCATCACGCGTCCGTCGCGCACATGCTGCGACGTCAGATAGTACAGCTGCTTGATGATGTTCTCGGCGCTCTGGCTTTTGTCGCGTTCGCTCCAGTCCTTGAGCTTCATGATGAACGCTCCGTATGTCGGACCCTGACCGGCGATAAAGCTGTAGCCGTTGATGGCCTGGCGGATACGAATGCCGGGGATCTGGGCGGCCAGCGAGTCGATCTGCTCCATTACCTTACCGGTACGCTCCTGCGAAGTACCGGCAGGCATGTCGACCATACAGAAGATAACGCCGGTATCCTCGTTGGGCACAAGGGCCGACGGGGTTGTGGACATGAGCCATACAAGAATGCCGATGGCTGCCACGACAGTGCCGAACGACACTACCTTATGCTTGGCGAACCACGACGCGCCCTTCTTATAACCGTTGAGAAGTTTGCCGAAGTTCTTCTCGAACGAGCGGTGGAAACGCTTGCCGAAAAGACCGAGCACGGCCACGATGGCGACAGCCCAGGCAATGCAGCTCAGCAGAACATTGTGGAAGCTGTACCAGCCCAGCACCATAAAGGTGATGGTGGCGATAAGAAGCACGAAAGTGATCAGAGGATGTATGTCGAGAGCGAATGTTCGTTTGTATTTCTTCGCCATGGCCTCGCCTGTTGCCTTATAGGCCTCGCCCATGCGCTCCTTGAGCGACATCTCGCTGCCGTCGGCCTTATGGGGCTTGAGGAAGATGGCGCAGAGGGCCGGAGAGAGGGTAAGCGCGTTCACGGCCGAGAAACCGATCGCTATGGCCATGGTCAGACCGAACTGACGGTAGAACACACCGGCCGTACCGGGCATGAACGACACGGGGATGAACACCAGCATCATGACCAGGGTAATGGACACGAGAGCGCCGGCGATTTCGCCCATGGCGTCGATAGAGGCGCGGCGAGCGCTCGTATAGCCCTGGTCGAGCTTGGCATGCACCGCCTCGACCACAACGATCGCATCGTCCACCACAATCGCGATGGCAAGCACGAGAGCCGACAGGGTGATGAGGTTGACCGAGAAGCCGATTAGCTTCATCACGAAGAAGGTACCGATAAGTGCCACAGGGATGGCGATGGCCGGGATAAGGGTGGAGCGGATATCCTGAAGGAACACATATACCACGAAGAACACAAGGATGAAAGCCTCGATGAGGGTATGCACCACAGTGTTGATCGATGCGTAGAGGAAGTCGTTGTTGTTCATAGGAATCTGGATCTCGCAGCCTTCGGGGACGTCTGCCTTGATTTTCTCGCACAGCGCGAGACAGTCCTCGATAATCTTGGTAGCGTTGGAACCCGGAGTCTGGAACACTATGGACATGGCGGCGAGGTGGCCGTTGGCCTTGTTGGAGAAGCCGTAGGTAACACGGCCGAGTTCTATTTCGGCCACATCCTTGAGGTAGAGTACTTCGCCGTTGGCACCGGTGCGCACCACGATGTCGCCGAACTGCTCGGGGGTGGTGAGACGGCCGCGATAACGCATGATGTACTGGAACGACTGGTTGCCCTGTTCGCCGAAAGCGCCCGGAGCGGCCTCGACGTTCTGCTCGGCAAGAGCCGCCGAGATATCAGACGGCATGAGGTGATACTGAGCCATAACCTCGGGCTTAAGCCAGATTCGCATCGAATAGTCGGCGCCGAACGACATGACGTCGCCCACGCCCTGCACACGCTGGAGCTCGGGGATGATGTTGATCTTCATGTAGTTGTCGAGGAACTCGGGCGAGTACTTGGCAACTGCGGTGGTATCCACAAGGGCCACACCGAGAAGCATGGATGTCTGACGTTTGCGGGTCTGTACACCCACCTGGTTCACTTCCGAAGGCAGAAGATTGGCGGCGGCCGACACACGGTTCTGCACGTCGACGGCGGCCATGTTCGGGTCGAAACCCTGTTCAAAGTACACGTTGATGGTAGCCGAGCCTGTGTTGGTGGCCGTCGACTCCATATATGTCATGCCCTCGGCACCGTTGATACTCTCTTCCAGAGGAGCGATCACCGAATTGAGCACGGCGGCGGCGTTGGCGCCGTTATATGTGGTTGTGACCGATATTGTAGGGGGCGCGATATCGGGATACTGCGTCACAGGCAGCGACGACAGGCCGATAAGACCCAGCAGGACGATAAAAATCGAGATTACCGTCGACAACACCGGGCGGTTGATAAATCTGTCGAGTTTCATTATTTAGGACATTAAGCTGTTAAGCCATTAAGCAGTCAGGCGCTCAGGCGCTCACTAACCTCTAACCCCTAACCACTAACCTCTAATTAGTTTTTAGGCGAAATTACAAGACCGGGGCGCACTACGGTGCCGACTCCTTCGATCACCACACGGTCGCCGGGATTCAGACCCGAGGTAACCACGAAATTCTTGCCGTCGTTATACGGATCGACAGTGATCTGACGGCTTACGGCCATATTGGAGTCATTGAGTGTATACACATAGCGCAGATCCTGGATTTCGTAGGTAGCCTTCTGCGGGATCACCAGCACACCCTCGTTGTTGCGGGGAATGATGATCTGACCCGTATTGCCGCTGCGCAGCATGCCCGAAGGATTGTCGAAAAGTGCGCGGGCCGATGCGGCGCCCGTGCTGTTGTCGATCACACCCGACACCGTGGCCACCTTGCCCTCGAGAGGATATATCGAACCGTCGGCAAGCTCGAGCTTCACGGCGGGAAGAGCGTTGATCTGGGCACCGATGCTCTCCTTGCCTCCGTCGGTAAGACCGAGGAGGTCTTTTTCCGTAAGAGAAAAATAGGCGTAAACCTTGCTGTTGTCGCTGATGGTGGTCAGAGGCTGCACGCTCGACGGTGACGCCAGAGAGCCTTCACGGTTGGGAATAGTTCCGACAACGCCGTCGCTCGGAGCAGTCACGGTAGTATAGGCAAGATTCTTCTTGGCGTTCACAAGAGCCGCGTTGGCCTGGGCGAGTGCGGCCTTGGCCTGGGCGAGCTGGTTGGCGGCAAGCTGCCATTCCGTTTCGGAGATGATATTCTTGTCGAGAAGCATCTTCTTGTTCTTCTCGGTGATTTCTGCGGTCGATACCGCGCTGGCGGCGGAGTTGACATTGGCCTTGGCCTGATCGACGGCGGCCTGGAACTGAACCTGGTCGATGGTGAAGAGCACCTGGCCCTTGTGCACCTTCTGACCCTCGTCTACATGCACCTTGGTGATAAATCCCGTCACCTGCGGGCGGATGTCTATGTCTGTTTTACCCTTGATAGTCGCCGGATAGCTGCTCTGGAACTCGGCGTTGCCGGGTTCTACTGTGATGACGGCGATTTCGGGAGGCGCACCCGCGCCCTGCGCGTTCTGATTGTTGCCTCCGCACGAAGCGAGCATCATGGCGGCGCCGGCCATTGCCAGAACCGTGATACTGATTGTGTTCGTTTTCATATTGTGTCTATTGGAGTTATAATGTGCATAATAACTGAAAATCGGTGCAAAATTACTAAATATATAATGTATGCGAGTTGCCTTAACGCCAATAAAATTTGCCAAAACCGGAAATCTTACGTTAAATTTTGCAAACTTCCTATATTAATTGGCCAAACGCACCAACCAGACCGACAAAGCGCAAAGCGCTTGGATAATCACACAGCCCGGGGTTTGGACGCAGCAAGGCGCCTACATTTGAAACTATGGATGATGAATTATGAGGGCTGCCGCGGAAAAGCGCAAAGCGCTTTAATATTCACACAGCCTGGGGTTTGGACGCCGCATGGCGACCTACATTTGAAACTATAGATTATGAATTATGAGGGGACCGCGGAAAAAGCGCGAAGCGCTTTAATATTCACACAGCCTGGGGTTTGGGCGCCGCATGGCGACCTACATTTGAAACTATAGATTATGAATTATGAGGGGACCGCGGAAAAAGCGCGAAGCGCTTTAATATTCACACAGCCTGGGGTTTGGGCGCCGCATGGCGACCTACATTTGAAACTATAGATTATGAATTATGAGGGGACCGC
>CAJKRG010000042.1 GCA_905202215.1 uncultured Porphyromonadaceae bacterium | reverse complement strand
GTAGGTAACCGCCCCCTATCGAAGCCCGGAAGGCCCAACAGCCCTCCGGGCTTCTTCTTTTTTTATACGCTATTTATGAGTTTTCTTTATTCCGGATAGTTTTGGACTGATCGAAATAACTATCTTTGTGCATTATAAACCAATTTGTTTGATATGAAGAAAATTTTTTGGATGATCTGTTTCGCGGGAATGACGCTTGGCGCTCATGCAGTAGAGCGTGCCGTCGTTTTTTCTGAGAACTTTGATTCATTTACAGAAGGCACTGCCAATTCTCCGACAGAGGAAGAAATTTCTGCCAATGGAGTGGTCGATGCATCTCTGACAGGCAGTTTTCAGTGGAAAGGACGCGGACTTCATTCCGCAGGAGGTGCTTTGGCTGTACTGCATTTTGAAAAATCCGACTGGATGGGACCTTATGAGGTGGTAGGGTATATAGAGTGTCCTTATACCGATGTCCGTCTTGATGGAGGCAGTTTTACAGTACGCTTCAAGGCGAAATCCTTGCCGGCCGATGGAGCCAAGGTACATATAGAAGTGTATGATCCTTATACTTCCAATGCTATTGATGCGGCAGTAGTCGATGTGACGGATAGTTGGGCGGTCTATGAGGTTCCTTTGGTTCATCCTGGATATGGCAATCATCTTGCCTATGTACAGATGGCAAGCGAAGCTAACGACTGGCTGATCGATGATTTCGAGATAGTGCAGAATTATGAAGGTCTTATGCCGCCTGTAGCTCATTTTGCAAAAAATGTCAGCTATGAACAGTTCACAGCCAACTGGAATCCTGTACCTTTTGCGACTGGCTATCTCTTATCCGCGTTCAGTGTCGATGAAAAAGGAAACCGCATATATGTTGTCGAAAATCAGCCGGTAGATCAATGTGAACATACTGTCACCGGCACTGTGCGTGGAACTGACTATTATTATACAGTGCAAAGTACCAATGCATTATATACATCGGTAGAAACAGAACCGATCAAGGTGCATGTTCCTCTTGATTTTTTGGATGTTCCGGTAGTCTTGAACGCAACCGATATAAGCGAGACCGGTTTTACGGCACGTTGGGAACCGGTCTTTCGGGCAATGGGATATATAGTGAATCTCAAGCGAAGCCATGTGGCGCTATCCGACGAGGACTGTACTGTGCTTCATGAAGATTTCAGCAAGTGTGAAAATGAGTACGGCTATTCGCAGCCGTTCTATGGAAAAACCGATGATGTGACGAATATGCCTGGTTGGATATTTCCGGAGTATTGGAGCCGTTATGACAGTGGCATGCTTGGTTTCAGCAATATGTATCACGCGTATGAGGATATTTATGTGGAATCACCTGTGCTTGATCTTTCGAATGCAGGAGGTAAATTTTCGGTAAAGGTACAGGTCGTAGGCGAGAAAGGACGTACTGTCACACTTTCAAGTAATGGTATGGCAAAGACTTATAAGCTTGAGTCCGATAGCGATGATTTTGAGATGGTTTACGATAATGGCTCGGATAATACTGTATTGAGATTCAGTTATGACGGCAAAGGCGATCTTTATTTCGACGATATTGAGATAAGCCAGACGATCAAGACCGGAGAAACCGTGACCGAGCAGATCGGGGTCTTTAATACGGCTGATGAGACTATGCCGAAGTCAGGCGATGTCGCCAGAACAGAATATGTATTTACTGGACTCGATGTGCGGTCTGGCGATTCTTTTGTTTATACCGTCAAAGCATGGTCCTGGTCGCTTGGTGAGGATGGAGTATGGGGCCCTACGGTATATTCCGATGTTTCCCTTCCGATGACGGTCAATATGGGGAATTCCGGTATTTCTGTTGTTGAAAGTGAGGAAATCGTTGTAAGGTCTGTTGCTTCAGATATTATTGTGAATACACTTGAGCCACTTGACGTTGAGATCTATAATGTGGAAGGCCGCTTATGCGGTTCCTATAGGATTGGGTCGGGATCTACAGTCATAGAATCACCAGTCCATGGATTTGCCATAGTAAAGGCCGGTTCCTGCGTATTCAGAGTCATGGTACGATGAAGTATTCCGATATATAAAAACAGGGCGCCATTTCCCGACGGAACGGCGCCCTGTTTTTATTTTAATGTAGTCAGATGTTTACTGCAATTTTAAATGCCTGTCTGCCGACAGTGACGATATAGACACCGCTTGCAAGATCGTTGAAAGAGGTACTGCCCTTGGCTGTTCCGAGGCATGTACCGTTGATATCGAACAGCGCTGTCGGCATACCATCTTCTGCGGTGACAATGATGCTGCTGCCTTCCGTACGGACGCTTGCAGTGGCCGCGGGCGCTGAGATGTCTCCGATTCCCGAAACTCCGGTCACATCGATGAAATTAGTATAGAGTGTCAGAGCCGGGAATGCCTGATTTGTCATCACGCACATGATGTTGTGGAAATTGGCGAGGAATGTTGTAACTCCGTTTTCCAGAGTATATTCTTCGCCTTCAACAAGAGATTCGCCGTAGAGCTCGCCGTAATCATCATAATAAGGCGAGTCAATATACCATGTATATACTGTCTCTGTACCTCCGGCCTGCATCTGGGAGCTGAGATCTACTTCGTTTTCGGCGTTAACGCTGATCTCGACTGGATTTTGTTTGCCGTAGTCATATACATAGTAACTGTCTTTGACAGGAGGCAGAGTAGCGAATGTAAAGTCATTTTCGGATATGGAGATAACGCGGAGTGAGTTCAGAAAATCGATGTCAAGTGTCTTGAATCTGTTGTCCGTGAGCCACAGCTGGCTTAGAGCCGGTGCGCCGCTGAGATCTATAGTCTCGAAATCATTGTTATTGAGGCTAAGTTCCCACATCGCGGGATTCGCGAGTTTTATTTCATTCATACCGTTACCGTTGGCATAGAAAGTCTCTATTTCCGGGAGGATGGAGAGATCGAATTTTCTCAGTTTGTTGTTGCTCAGATTGAGATTTTTTAATTTCTTATAGTATCCAAGATCGATATGTGTTATCTCAGTGCCACTGACAGTAAGCTCCTTAAGTTCCGGATTCATCGGTAATGTGAATGAGTCGTCCTTAAGACCTGATTCATATACGAAGAATGCTGTGGCCTGACGAAGCTCAGCGGCGTTGAGGCTGTTCATCTTTATGCCGCTCATGCTGCACATGGTCACGCCGTTGTTCTCATCGTAAGCATATGCTTTTACAGTTGCCCCGGCTTTTGTTGTGACCGGGAATACAGTATAATTCTTTTTGAGTATGTACTGAATCAGATTTCCGTCGCCACTCCAGTCGATGTATACAGTAGTGTTGTCAGCTTCTCCGGTAAGCGATATAGAGGCGTCGGCGTTTTCAGTTGTCGTGAATTCCATGAATACGGCCGTTGGCATATCGGCAGCTTCTATAATGCTTGTGCGATAGATATTGTCGCCTTTGAAATCGGGAAATACCGAATTGGTCATTTCGCAATAGAACGAGCCGGCATCGGCACCTGAGAAACGGAAAGAACCGTTGTTGGCTGTAACTTCGCTGTCGGTGGCGGGGGTGCCGTCGGCATGATACCATATGTATTCGGTCTTGCCTTCGAACTGCAATGCGCGAAGGTCGACAACAGGTGCTTTTGCAGGCAGAAGAATATTTTCCTGAGGTGCATAGATATATTCGGCAAACGCTTCGGGTGTCGGAAGTGCATCGAAGTATAGTTTGTTGCCGGCAACATTCAGATTTTTGACAGGAGCGGTAGCGGGAATTGCAAATGAAGAGAACTGATTGAATGATATATCGAGTGACTCGAGCGATTCGCAATCGGAAAGATCGATTTCCTCAAGAAGGTTTCCACTCACATTTAGCGATTTGATGTTCGAGAAATGATCAAGAGAAAGCGCTGTCAGCTGGTTGAGGCTGAGGTTGAGATTGTATATTGTCGGCCCCTCGTTGAGTGTTATTTCTGAAAGTCGGTTGTCCGAGAGATTTATATCGCTCAGCACATTTTTGCCGTAGTTGCCGTTGATACCGGAAAGATCGATGGAGCCCAGATTGTTGGAGGCAAGGTCGAGCATGGTCAGGCAACGGTTCCATTTCAGGTCGACAGAATTGAGGAGACAGTTATTCAGTCGGAGTTCCCGGAGAGTTGGCGCTTTCGAGAAATCACATCCTGTTAGAAGCCGTGTTCCGTCCATAGAAAAAGCTGTCAAGTGCTCTCCCTCGGGAGTATAGATGATCAGATTCATGACCATGCGGGTTCCCGCTACATTGTTTTCCGCCGGTATGGCCGATGATGTGGCTGTAAATTCCTTTAGTTTGCCATCTCCGAAATCAACCATGAACGTACGTGGCGTTTCGGGAGTGGCGCCATCGAGTCCGACACCGAACGATAGATTCTTCGACTGAGCGCTTATACGCAAAGAAATCGAAGCCGTAGGTTTTCCGAAGTTTTCAGCCGATTTAACCATGAAACGCTCTGTTGTCAGGATTGCTTCCGGGAAAAGATCGTTTTTAAAAGCTATGTAGAGACTATCGGAAAATTCTTCATTGATCTTTATTTTTCCGTTGTCCCACACATAAGAGGCGGCATCGAGGATTTCGGCAGTGCCGGATTCTTCGTTTATCGCATATACTACAGCATCGGTGGTGGAGCCTTCCCGAATTACACGCGATGTGAGATCTATTGTTGATCCGACTACATAGCTGCGGTTTACGGGCATAGGCTTTTGTTCATAGTAGTATTCGCTCATCATTGACAAAGGCAGAGGGATGGTATTGAAATCCATGCAATTGTTCTTGATGCTTACAGCGTTTAGATCTGGATTGTTGGAGAAATCGATACCGGGAAGATTGTTCGCTTCGCAGGAGAACGATACCAGAGCCTTGTTGTTTGAAATGTCGAGTGTGGACAGATCGTTGTATTGACAGTAGAAACGTTGGAGCAGGGGATTTTTAGATACGTCAAGTTCCTTGATTTTATATGTGGAGGCGAAAGAACCAGAATGGCTGCAATAGAACTCGGTCAGATAGGGATTGTTGCTCAGATCGATAGAGGTGATATGGGTATCTGATATGTTGAGTATTAGCAGCGATGTGTTCTTCGATATGTCAAGAGTCTTCAGCGGGGTCACATCTACCGACAGACGCAACAATTCGGGGCATCCGGTCGGATCGAGGGTATAGAGTTCGTCGCAGTGGTATGCCTCGAATGAGGCCAGAGCCGGATAGTCGCTGAGATTGAATGACTGGTCAAGATGGCCGACGATACTCATTTCCAGTATGGTGAGTCTCGGTTTATTGTCACCGATAATGAGCGGCGTCTCATCGAAAGGATTATCAGTAAGCGTCAGGCTTTCGAGTTTGCTCATATGACTGAGATCGAGGGACTTCAGTTCGTTATGGCTGAGATCGAGAATCGCAATTTCGGTAAGCGACGGAAATGATATGCGGTCGATATAGCATCCTTCGCAGTCAAGATAGTCGATTTTCGATGCGTCGCCGTACAGGCGTACAATGCCTTCTTCCGAAACAGTGCATGAGATGGAGGTCGCCTTGATACTCTGATTATCCTGATCGAAGACAGCCTGTCCTACTTCGGCTTCAAACGTGCCGAAACCGCAGTCTATGTCGACATAGGTGTCTTCTTTTGCGCCGAGAACTATATGAAACGCATTGGTGGGTCCGTAGGTTTCGAAAATATTTGTGTGGAACTCTATTATGGGTGTTTCGGTCTCAGCTGCATATGCCGAGGGAGCCATTGTTGCGCACAGGGCTGCAAGAACACCGCTTAATATGGCTTTTTTCATGTTATTGGCAGGAAATGTTATCTGATAAAGAGTTTTTGATTATGGCTGCCGTTTACCTGAAGCAGATAAACGCCTTTCTGGACTGAAGAACAATCGAGAACAGCGGTATCACCATCAGCCTTTACTGAAGTCACGCGCATGCCTCCTATGTTATAGAGTGCTGCATCTATATGTTCAAAGCCGGGTGCATAAATTTCGACATTACGATCTGACGACACCGTTACAAGAGGTGTTTTCTGATCGCCTGTCGTTACATCGGCAATGCCGGAGGTACGACGGAGTACTTCCTTGAGGCCCGCATAGGCATCGAATTTACCGGCGCCCCATTGCACAGGTGTGCCTGTAGATGTCACATCATCGTCTACGATGGAAGTCTTGCGGATTATATCTTTTACATCTTCGGCTCTGAGTGTGGGATCGGCCTCGAGCCATAAGGCTATCGCACCGCTTACCAGTGGTGTGGCCATTGATGTGCCGACGCACTGATGCCACGAATAGCGGCGGCTGTCGGTTGTCAGGGCTGCCTGTAGCTCGGCATCGCTCGCTTCGGCACTCTCAAGGTAGTATTCGTTGGACGATGAAATGACAGTTGCTCCGGGAGCGCATACTGTCGGCAATTCGCGCCCGTCGTAGAGCTTGCCATACGACGAGAAAGAGGAAATTTTGCCCGGAGTCATGGCTCCCTTATAGCCGTATACGAATCCGTCGAGCGAGGCCCAGTCGTCACGGGTGTTATAGGAACCTACCACTATCGTTGACTTACCGCAGGCAACGTCGGATATGGTGCCGTCGGTCATGCCATCGCTGTAACCTTCGATTTCATATGAAGTGAAACTGTTGTAAAGGCCGTCGCAGAATATGTCGACGCGCTGCCCGTCGGAGCCTGTAACTTCGAAGCCGAAGATATAGTTTCCATTGTTCTTTTCTGAGTCGTAGAGACTGTAGTCGAGCAGGGCATAGTATCGTCCGGTGGTTTCGTCGTGCTGTGCCCCGATGCCTACATAGCCCACCATGCTGTTTCCCAGCTGCTGAGAGTAGATGTCGGTGTCGGATTCGACTTTTTCGGTGTCGGAAACCCAGTACTGCAACTGGCCCTCGACAGGAGGCATGGGCATGCGGAAGGCCACTTTTCCTCGCGATCTATTGTAGAGGATGGCCTGCACGGTAAATGGAGTTTCGTCATTTGAGTAGATGTAGGTCTGGCCGTAGCGCAGATTAGGATATACATTGGACTGGACTCCGGGGTAGAAGAATGAGCCGACCTGTGTGTCGTCGGCGGTAAATGTCTTGTGGAGTGCGATGGGGTAGTCGCCTTCGTTGCCGGCCGATACGCAGAATATGACATTGTCGAGTTCCGATGCCAGATCGATATACTGGCAGAGGGTCGAGGATCCGTCGTGAGGCCCGAGATTAGAACCCAGCGACAGGTTGATCACAGCCGGTTGTTGCTTGAAATAGGCGTAGTTGAGAATCTGCTCGCAACCCATGGCGATGAAGTAATCGCTTTCGGGGCCGCAGCCGAGAGCGATGTCGGCGTCATAGGCCACGCCGTAGTAGGGGTTGTCGATTTCCTCGACAGTGCCGGTGAACATATTGTCTTTTACGGCTGCCATGACCTTGCCTTTGTATCCGCCGGCCATGATGCCCAAAGTGTGTGTGCCGTGGAATGTCTGGTCGGACTCGGTGTCGATATTGGGGATATAGTCGGCGCCATATACCTCTTCGGCATATTCTCCGCTCTCTGTCGGGCGGTAATAGGTGAAGACGCTGATACGCGAGGTGCCATCGGGATTCTGGAAATTGACGTGGTTGGGGTCGAAGCCGCCATCGAAAATACCGGCTACCACATTTTTGCCGGTGTAAGATTGTGGCAGTTCTATGCCCGAATGAATCTTGTCAATGCCGGTTACAGCACGCGCGATGTCGAGTTTGGCCGATATAGGTTTTTCGGCTTGGATTGATTTTACTTCCTCGAGTTTTTCGATGGCTGCGAGCGCGCTTTCGGGGAATTCGGCGAGAGCCATGTTCCCGCGTACTGAGCGCACAGTCACATCTGCCGATTCGAGGACAGATACGTCGGCGCCTTCTGTAAGCATGACAAAAGCACGGATTGTGTTTTCCTTTTTTTCTCGTTGGATCATTCGCAGTGAACCGTCGCTTCCGCGGCCTATCTGCATACTCCTGGCGGCAGAACGTATGCGGGCCCGGCTGCCGAGGTCTAACTTGTTCTGTGCCGATATGCTCAGGCTCAAGGCCACAAGAGCTACGGCTGTTGTAGTAAGTCTGAATAGATACATATGATCGGAAAAAAATTGTTATCTGCCCGACAGCCCTTTGTTCTCGGGCTGTCGGGCAGATATTGTCATTGTAAACAGTTCATCAGCGAACCACTATTTTTTTGCCGCCTGCCAGATAGATACCTGCAGGAAGTTGCTTGATCTGTTCGGGGTTTGCCATGTGGAGCACTTCGATACCCTGGAGATTGTAGACATTCACAAAAGAATCTGCTCCGGTCTCAAGGTTTTCAATACCTGTATTTGTATTGATAGAGGCCTTTATCCTGGTATCGCCTTTGACTGTGATGACATATATGCCGTTGTCGTCAGGACTTATTTTTTCAGCATTAGCTTCTACCAGAATGGTGCCGTCGGACTGTGCAGGCGCTATTACGGGCTTGATATGGATTTCTGTGCCTGCAAATACTTCGTGGCTGGCAGGGTGTGTTATTTCCGTAATATGGTCATGGAAAACTTTCACGGGAAGTCCGTCTGCAATATCGTAAGATACAGTGTGGGTGGCGGGTTGTGATCCGAAAGCTTTTATGACGTCGCCATCTTCAAGATTTATCTGATAGACATATAGGCCGAGATCCTGACCGTTCTGATATATGGATACGTTGGAATAATCTGTTGTATACAGACTTATATTGGCCGGAGTATCGAAATCGCCGAAGTTGATAATCTGATAGCCTGAGTGCATGGGTATATCGTATTCCGTGTCTTTATATGGACTCAGTCTGATCGATGAATAGTCGGTATTCCATGATGTTTCAGGATCCAGATATACTACGGCCTGCTTCGGGCGCTCGACTTTGGCCAGACTTATCTCAATATATGCATCGGTTCCTGTCAGCTGGACCTGCGTCTGGTATCCATTGGTACAGCTGCCGGTGCAATCAATCGAAGATATGGTATATTCCGAGTCTTTGGCTTTAAATGTGAGATACGATTTGGATGGTGCCAGATTCACTACTGTTTCGACTCCGGTCAACTCTATTATCGGATCTCCGCTATAGCCCGATCCATTATATACGAGGAGTTTTTCGTAGTTTTCGCAGTAGATTGTCGCCTGATAGTCCGGCTTTTTTGTGGCGTTGATGTCTATTGTATAACCGTTAGCGTCTGTAACACTGAATTCATAGCTGTAAAAATATGTCAGAGGATCGCCGTTTACGGAAATGGAGGTGATATCGTAGTCGGTAGAATTGAACGACATGCTTATTTTAGAACCGAGTTTTGCCGTGAAGTTGTCTTGGTTCCAGTCGGATATGTTTTCTCCGTCAATACGGAATGAGTTGACGATTCCTGCAAGGTTGTCATTGGAAAAGTTGAATTTTACAGGCACATCGATGTCGGGATAGGATGTCTTCACTTCTATTATGTCGCCATCGTTGGGGCTGACCTTGTAGTAGCTTCCCTCGAGTTTGGCGTCTACGCCTGCTACGGTAACTTTATAGAGAGTCTTGTTGTAGGAGGCGTGGCTGAAGTAGATAGGAAGTTCGTCATCGAAGAACTTGTAGGTGGTTTCCTGGTCTTTGAGAGCTTCTTCGTTGTAGCCCTGACGGCTTACCTTGACATCTGAAGGGGTGCCTTCGACTTTTATGGTCACCGATTTGTTGCGAAGATCATTGAGATTTGCCGATTCTACGTAGATAGTCATAGCTCCTTCCCAGTTGCCGGAATATAGCTGGAAACTCGACGACGAACCGGTCTGGAGTTCGTTGTTTTTGTCGTCCTTCACCGATGTGAGAGTATAGCCGGAGTTGGCATAGACGTTGATGGAACTGTAGTCGGGAATGTTCTTGATAATCCACGCGCCGTCGGTCTGGTCGGAGGCGTAATAGTATCTGTAGGAATGATCGCTCACATACATGTGGTCGGCGTTGCCGACGATGGTGAGGGTGCGGCTTTCTTTTTCTTTGGTGGTTATTGTCACGACATCGCCTTCAGCAAGCTGCGAAAATTCGATATTGGAGGCGTTGAGGGTCACATCTCCGTTTTTCACTACGCTGATGAGTTCGTAGTTGCCGGTCGAATAGATGATAAGATTACCGGTGATGTCAAGAGTCGCTTCTATGCCTTCGAATGGAATTACACTGGAGGTCTCGCCGTTGATGATGACGGCCGACCCCGCATTGTTGGTCTTGAAAGTCACGCCGATGGCTGAGGCTCCGAATGATACAAGGCCGATAATTGCCAAAAGCAGAACTGAGTAGAGTTTTTTCATAAGCAAATCGGAAAAGAACTGATAATGAAGATTGTTAATAATATATATTTAATAGTTTTTTTAATTGAGAAATAATAGTATTTTCTTAAAAATAGCAGCGATGTGGAATAGCTTGGGAAATGACAGGCTGCTTAGTGTATTGATGATATTTTAAGTTTATGACTGCAAAAGTAAAGTAAAAAATGACAAATGGCAAAAGGCGTGTGGGTGATTAATATATTTTAACGCTCATCTCGTCTGCCGTTGGAACTCATAATTTTTCATTTTGAGAGTGTAGCCGCGACGATACGATATATTTATCATGAGTGTTTTCACCTCCCTGAGAAATGATATTTTGTATACAAAAAAAGCTCGCGACCTTTTGAGACGCGAGCTTTTTATAATGATTGTTTTTAGAGCTGTTCGTTATGCTTTTCGAGTGGTTCGATCAGAGGATCTGCACCCCAGTTCTGCTGCGAAAGGCGTACATAGTTGTTATAGCGCCACTGGGCATTCTCCTTGGCGGCAGCGAAGAGTTCGGCTGCTTCTGCAGGATACTGCTTCTGTACGGTTGCATAGCGTACTTCGCCGAGCAGGAAGTCGTTGAACTTGTCCCAGTCGGGAGCCTTGCTGTCGAGAGAGAACGGATTCTCGCCCTTGGTTTCGGCGTCGGGATTATAACGCCAGAGGTGCCAGTAACCGCATTCCACGGCGCGGGCCTCTTCTGCCTGCGAATGACCCATGCCGGCCTTGATACCATGGCTGATACAGGGTGCGTAGGCAATGATGAGCGAGGGACCGTCGTATGCTTCGGCTTCACGGATAGCCTTGAGGGTCTGGGCCTGATCTGCGCCCATGGCGATCTGTGCGACATATACGTAGCCATAAGTTGTGGCGATGAGACCGAGATCTTTCTTGCGGATACGCTTGCCAGCGGAAGCGAACTTGGCAATTGCACCAAGAGGAGTTGCTTTCGATGACTGGCCGCCGGTGTTGGAGTAAACCTCGGTGTCGACAACGAGCACATTGACGTTCTTGCCCGAAGCGAGCACGTGGTCGAGACCGCCGAAGCCGATATCGTATGCAGCGCCGTCACCGGCGATGATCCACTGCGAGCGGGCCACGATGAAACCTTTGAGTTCGAGGATAGCCTTACAGGTGTCGCAGCCACAGGCTTCGCACAGAGGTACGAGCTGTTCGTATACCTCGCGGGTTACGCCTGCACTGTGGGGTGAAGCGAGCCACTTGGCGGCAAGAGCCTTGATTTCATCGCTGCACTTGGGACATTCGGTTGCCTGCTGCATGAGAACACCGAGTTTTTCGCGTATTTTCTCAGTACCGATCTTCATGCCGAGACCGAATTCTGCGAAGTCTTCGAAGAGCGAGTTGGCCCATGCGGGACCGTAACCCTTGGCGTTTTTGGTATAAGGGGTCGAAGGTACGGAACCGGAGTAGATCGACGAGCAGCCGGTTGCGTTGGCCACCATTTCGTGGTCGCCGAAGAGCTGCGATATGAGTTTCACGTAGGGAGTCTCGCCACAGCCGGAGCATGCGCCGGAGAATTCGAAGAGAGGAGTGGCGAACTGGCTGTTCTTAACGTTCGAGGCAACGTCCACAAGGTTCTGTTTCGATTCAACCTCTTTCACGCAGTAGTTCCAGTTGTTCTGTACTTCGAGCTGAGTTTCGAGAGGTTTCATTTGGAGAGCCTTCACGCCCTTCTTGCCGGGGCATACGTCAACGCAGTTGCCGCAGCCGAGACAGTCGAGAACGTCGACAGCCTGAATGAAGCGCATGCCTTTGAACTGCGGGCCGAGCGCGGGGATAGTGCCGGCTTCGCCGAAGGGAGCGGCGGCTGTCTCTGCCTCGGTGAGTACGAACGGACGGATCGAAGCATGGGGGCAGACATATGCGCACTTGTTGCACTGGATACAGTTCTCTTCGAGCCATTCGGGAACGAAAGCAGCCACACCGCGCTTTTCGTAGGCTGCGGTACCCTGCTGCCATGTACCGTCGGGTATATCCTTGAAGTCGGAAACCTTGAGAAGGTCGCCGTTCTGGGCGTTGATAGGACGAACGATGTCGTTGATGAATGCGGGATCGTCGTTCACGGCTTTGGGATCGTCAGGAAGTTTGGCCCATTCAGGATCGATGGCGAGCTTGTGGTATTCGCCGCCGCGGTCAACGGCCTGATTGTTCTTGTCGACTACATCCTGGCCTTTCTTGCCATAACTCTTGACGATGAATTTCTTCATCTGCTCGATGGCGAGATCCACGGGGATCACTTCGGTGATGCGGAAGAATGCGCTCTGAAGTATGGTGTTGGTGCGGTTGCCAAGACCGATTTCCTGAGCTATCTTGGTGGCGTTGATGTAATATACGGTGATATTGTGCTCTGCAAAATAGCGCTTGATGCTGTTGGGCAGGTTCTTTGCCAGTTCCTCGCCGTCCCAGATGGTGTTGAGCAGGAATGTGCCGCCGTCGCGCAGACCGCGTGTCACGTCGTACATGTGCAGATATGCCTGTACGTGGCATGCCACGAAGTTGGGAGTGTTCACCAGATAGGTCGAGCGGATAGGCTTGTCGCCGAAGCGGAGGTGAGAGCAGGTGAAGCCGCCAGATTTCTTCGAGTCGTATGCGAAATAAGCCTGGCAGTATTTGTCGGTATTATCGCCGATGATCTTCACCGAGTTCTTGTTGGCGCCTACGGTACCGTCGGCACCGAGACCGAAGAACTTGGCTTCGAAAGTCGAGGGATCGCCGAGGGCCATTTCGGGGAGCATGGGAAGCGATGTGAAAGTCACGTCGTCGACAATGCCGAGGGTGAAGTGATCCTTGGGCATAGGCAGGGCGAGGTTCTCAAATACGGAGATGATCTGCGAGGGTGTGGTGTCCTTCGAGGCCAGACCGTAGCGGCCGCCTACGATAACGGGAGCGTTCTCAGCGCCGTAGAAGCATTCCTTGACGTCGAGATAAAGGGGTTCGCCGTTGGCGCCGGGTTCCTTGGTGCGGTCGAGCACGGCAATGCGTTTTGCAGTTGCAGGCACGGCTGCGAGGAAATGCTTGGCCGAGAAAGGACGATAGAGGTGTACCGAAACGAGACCGACTTTCTCGCCTTTGGCGGTGAGGCTGTCGATTGCTTCCTGTGCGGCCTGGGTCACAGAACCCATGGCGATGATCACGCGTTCTGCATCTGGAGCGCCATAGTAGTTGAAGAGATGATATTCACGGCCTGTGATCTTCGAGATCTCAGCCATGTAGCCTTCTACGATTTCGGGAACGGCGTTGTAGTGCTCGTTGCAGGCTTCGCGATGCTGGAAGAAGACGTCGCCGTTTTCAGCCATGCCGCGTGCCACGGGTTCCTGAGGTGTGAGGGCACGGCTGCGGAATTTTGCAAGAGCCTCGCGGTCGAGAAGGGGAGCGAGGTCATCGGTGTCGAGGGCCTCGATTTTCTGGATCTCGTGCGATGTGCGGAAGCCGTCGAAGAAGTTGACGAAAGGCACGCTGCTCTTGATGGTCGACAGGTGTGCTACGCCGGCGAGATCCATCACTTCCTGAACGGAGCCTTCGGCAAGCATGGCGAAGCCGGTCTGACGTACCGACATTACGTCCTGATGATCGCCGAAAATAGAAAGGGCATGTGAGGCTATGGTACGGGCCGATACATGGAAAACGGTAGGCAGAAGTTCGCCTGCAATTTTATACATGTTCGGTATCATCAGCAGGAGGCCCTGCGAAGCGGTGTAGGTGGTGGTAAGTGCACCGGCCTGAAGCGAACCGTGGACTGCGCCTGCTGCGCCGCCTTCCGACTGCATTTCCTGAACCAGCACTGTTTCTCCGAAGATGTTCTTGCGACCTGCTGCTGCCCATTCGTCTACATATTCTGCCATAGTCGACGAGGGGGTGATGGGGTAGATGGCTGCTACTTCCGAGAACATGTAGCTCACGTGGGCTGCCGCCTGGTTGCCATCGCAAGTCAAGAATTTCTTTTCTTTACTCATAAGGCTTTATAATTATACGAAATTATTTGTTTCTTTTGGTTGTCTTTGGTTATTACGTTTTTGCGTTAAGAATAACTCAATACTCCAGTAGGATGTTTATGTCTTTAAGCCGCAAAATTACTAAAAAAAGTGGATTTTACTTCTTTTCGCTTCGGAAAAATATCCTGGAAAGGCTGCTGTGTGTCTTAAAAAAGACTAAATGGGATTATTCTGTTGCAAGGTTTGAGATAATTCATTAACTTTGTATATATGAGAAGAATTTATGCCATAGCGTTAGCCTTTAGTATCCTCGCAGGTATTCCTGCGGCGGCTGTTGCTCCTGCTTCCGTTTCTTCGGTCGTGGAGCTTATGGTTCGCAAGGGAGTGGTGAAAGTCGCCAATACCGGTGATAAGACGCTCGGGGTATACATCTACGCTATCACTGGCGCTCTGGTGTCGGAGTTCTCTGTCGAGCCAGGTGCCGAGGAGACTGTCGAGCTTCCTTCCGGCTATTATATCGTGAAGGCTGCCGATACAGTCCGCCGTGTAGCCGTTTGACTCCGCTTATTATTATCTACTTACATACTTGCTTAAATACATGAAAAGAAACCTTAAGGCCGGCCTGGTGCTTACGGCCGCTCTCGCAGGCGTTGTATCGGCACCTGCCCGAAGTACAAACCTTCCGCAATACATGGAAAGCGACTATGCCTCATGGCCGGTATACAACGGCTCCGACCTCGAACTCAGCGTTGATGCCTCCGGCACTCATTTCACCCTCTGGTCGCCCAAAGCAGAGGCTGCAGAAGTGCTGATATACGACACCGACCGCAATACTGCTCCCGTAGCAACCCTGTCGATGAAGCGTGGAGAAAACGGCACCTGGCGTGCGTCGGTTCCCGAAAAACTTTACGGCAAGTTCTACACTTTCCGTGTGACTGTAGATGGTCGCCGTCTTGCCGAGACACCCGGTGTCTGGGCCAAGGCCGTAGGTACCAACGGCGAGCGCGCCGCAATCGTAGATTTCGCCTCGACCGATCCCGCCGGCTGGAGTGAAGACAAAGGCCCTGAACTCAAGAATATAACCGATGCGGTGCTCTACGAGATGCATCACCGCGATTTCAGCGTGCACCCGTCATCGGGTATCGTACACAAAGGTAAATTTCTGGCCCTTACCGAACCGCAGACACGCTCCAGCCTCGGCGACGCTACCGGTATCGACCATCTCAAGGAACTGGGCGTGACTCACGTCCATATCCTCCCGTCCTACGACTATAATTCTGTGGATGAGAGCAATCTGCCTTCGAACCAGTATAACTGGGGTTATGATCCCTTTAACTATAACGCGCCTGAGGGCTCGTACTCGACCGATCCGGCCGATCCGGCAGTGCGTGTCCGCGAGATGAAAGAGATGGTGAAGGCTCTTCACGACGCCGGTATCGGCGTGGTGATGGACGTGGTCTACAACCATACGGCCAACAACGACGATTCGAACTTCTCGCTCACCGCTCCCGGCTACTACTATCGCCATCGTCCCGACGGCAGCTATAGCGACGCTTCGGGCTGCGGCAACGAAACCGCCTCCGACCGTCAGCAGATGCGCGACTACATAGTCAATTCTGTAAAATACTGGGCCAAGGAGTATCATATCGACGGTTTCCGCTTCGATCTCATGGCCATACACGATATAGAGACCATGAACGAGGTGGCTGCTGAACTCAAGAAGATCAATCCGTCGATTTTCGTATACGGCGAGGGGTGGACTGCCGGAGATTCGCCTCTTCCCGCCGAACAGCGCGCACTCAAGGAGAATGTCGACAAAATGACCGGCATCGCCGTTTTCTCCGACGATATCCGCGATGCCGTCAAGGGCCACTATAGCGATGCCAAGGACCGCGGTTTCGCTACCGGAAAGCCCGGCAACGAAGAGACTGTGAAAATCGGTATCGTGGCCTCGACCGCGCATCCGCAGGTCGACTACAGCAAGGGTAACAACTCGAAATTCGCCTATGCCGGTGCCCCGACCGAGATCATCAACTACGTGTCGTGTCACGACGACCTCACCCTCACCGACAAACTGGCAGCTTCGATGCCCGGCAGTAGCGAGGCCGATCGTCAGCGTGCCGCACGCCTGGCCCAGACCATAGTGTTTACCTCGCAGGGCACACCGTTCATGTTTGCCGGCGAAGAAGTGTTCCGCGACAAGAAGGGCGTCCACAATTCCTATAAATCGCCCGACTCGGTCAATGCCATCGACTGGGCCCTCAAGAACAAGAATGCCGACCAGTTCAACTACTATCGCGAGCTGATAAAGATCCGCAAGGCACACCCGGCATTCCGCATGACCACCGCCGACGAAATTGCCCGAAACATAGTCTTCGATAAGGTGACCTCGCCAAACATCATTTCCTATTCCATCAAAAACAACGCCAACGGCGACGAATGGAAAGAGATAAAACTGGTGTTCAACGGCTCGTCGTCGCCCTTCGTGGCCAAGATTCCCAAAGGCGACTGGATCGTAGTGGCCCGCGACGGTCAGATCAAGGCCGACGGTCTCGCCACCTCCAAAGGCGGCACAATCGTAGTAGAACCGACCTCTGCCTTAATACTTGCCCGTACCAAGTAAGATAAATACATAGTCAATTAAATAACAGCACCCCAAAAGTCATATACAAAACTTTTGGGGTGCTGTTATTTTGGATTGTTGTCAGAGTTGAGAATTACGGTTCCGTTGTGAAAGACAACCTATTATTATAGTGGTTTGTAGCCCTCCGGAACTGTTGCGTCGTTGATTTTCCACTCGCCATCAGATTCTATCATAGAGAATGTAGTAGAACCTTTATGCCCCATATCTGACCAACGAACGATTATTGTATTGTTTGCACCGGCAACGATAGATATAATTCTTGAATGAGAGTCATCGCCATCTTGCATACCCGATCTTAAAAGCCATGTTGCGTAACCGTCCGAGTCGTATTCATTAGCTTTTTTCAGGCGCTGAAGAAAATCTGCGGTACAAATGTCGGCAATTTTGAAATCCGGGTCTTTTGCGGTGTCAAACACCAAATTTTCATATAATTGCTTGATTTTGGATTCAATAACGGGGAATTGATTGATAAAAGAGCTTTTGCCGCCTCTTATAAATATCGCGCCCGGTTCCTTGAAAGTTATCGGAAGGGTAATGTGGAAGTTTTTCTTTTGGGGAGTATAGTATTTAACGCGGAATTTGGGTAGCGCATTTACAAGTCTTATTGCCTCTTGATTGACGGCCTCGTTTTTGCTCGGGCGCCGAAAAATCGTCGGGTCGCTGATTGAGCCGTCAGGATGAACGGTGAATTCCACCAATACTATTTCGCTACCTTTAAATCCTTCGGGAATACGGATATTTTCGTCAAGCCATTCTTTGAGTTTTCCGTTGCCTCCGGGAAACTCGCAGCGAGTGTCAAGATTTATAAAATATTTGCGGTTTTCGGCTTTTATATATTCAAGATATCCGGGCGATACTGTAAAGAATATAGCACGATTTCCATACTCGTCGTTTTTAATTTTAGCCGATTGAATAGAGTCTGCCTGAATTTCATTTCCATACGCGAGCGGAATCCATTCGTTGTTGAAATAGTAGAATACAGTTTCGGTGTCCTGTTCAGTCAGAGGGAACTGAATTTCACGTACGCCACTGTCGTTCATACAGCAGTTTTGAGCAAACGCCATGCACGACTGGACGATGACCAAAGAAACAATTAAAAGTTTTTTCATACTTGTTGAAGACCAACTTCTTTGGCCCAATGGAGAGATTAATTATTAAAAAGAAAACGTGAGCCAACTATGCCACGTCTTAGTTTGTAGGTCGTAGGAAACCTTTGATGCAGATGTAACAATAGCGACCCACGCATATGCGTGAGAACCACTATGCTATTCCTTGCATCAGTTTTTGAATTTCCTACGTTCACAAACTACAAGATAAGCATAACGCTTCTTATTTAGTCAAAATGTAGTGGATTGACCGCAGTCAATCTGGCAGCAAAGTTAATTATTATTTCTTAATGCCATTTCATTTTGTGGATAAATTCTAATCATTTTCTGATTATATATGTTCTCGGCGTGTGGCGGCAAAACCTATGATGTGTGTCGGCTATGGACCGAGGCGAGCTTGCAGCGGGCGTATTCCGACTCGAAGTTAGGGGTGAAGATGCCTTTGCCGAGGTTGCTTTCGATTTCGGAGATGGTCCAGAAGCGACCGCCGTCGAGTTCTTCTGAGGGGCAGGGAGCGGAGGTGACAACGGTTATGAATACGTTGACCAGCTCTTTCTCGCGCGACGACTCGAACACATAGCGGTCGATGAATACGGGCGAGAAATCCTCGAGACCGAGCTCCTCGCGAGCCTCGCGGCGAAGTGCGTCGGGCAGTTCCTCGCCGTAGTCCATGTGGCCGCCGACGGCAGTATCCCACTTACCGGGCTGTATGTCTTTCCATTCAGGCCGCTTCTGAAGATACAGCCGCCCCTCGCGGTCGAAAACATGGAGATGAACTACGGGGTGGAGCAGTTTCGAGCCGTTGTGGCACTCGCCGCGCGTTGCCTTGCCTGTCACGTTGCCCTCGGGGTCTACTATCGGAAATATTTCCTGTGCATTGTCGCTATTCATATCCATTGAATTTTATTGCCTTAAACCGCATACCCCATCAGCCTGAGGATAAGGGGAGCGAGTAGTGTTGTTAGCAGTCCGTTGAGCGTGAGGCCCAGCGACGAGAATGCTCCGTAGCGGTCGCTGCGCTCCATGGCTGCCGAAGTGCCGACTGCATGGGCCGCTGTTCCTATCGAGAGCCCTGTTGCCATCGGACTCTTCACGCGGCCGAGTTTGACGATCTTGAATCCTGTCATTCCGCCGAATATGCCCGTAGAGACCACTATTGCCGCTGTTAGAGGCGGAATACCTCCGACGGACTGCGCTATTTCCATTGCGATAGGTGTTGTGACAGCCTTGGGTGCGAGCGACATCACGACCTCGCGGGAGGCCCCGAAAAGTTCCGCGAAAATCACCACAGAAACTACTCCGGCAACGCAACCCGCCATTTCGGCGATAAGCAGCGGGAGCATCTGTTTCTTTATGGTTTCGAGTTGTTTGTAGAGGGGTACTCCAAGAGCGACGACAGCCGGTTTGAGCCACATGTCGATATATCCTCCCGCTTCCTGATAAGTGTCGAAGTCAATTCCTAAGCTCAGGAGAAGGCATATCATTACGGCAATGGATATGAGAATAGGGTTAAGTAGCCGTATGCCAGTGCGCCGCTGTAGATATTGTGCTCCTGTAAAGCTGACGAATGTGAGAGCTATGAGGAAAAATTTGTTGGTGAAAAACTCCATGATGTCAGGCCGATTTTGCCGCGCGGCGACGTTTGAGATTGAGAAGACGGTTGTGGCGCGCCCACTGATGGACGCGGCCTGTCACTACGATTATGACTATGGTGCTGAGCACGCACGAGGCTATGATGGGCCACCATTGTTCGCGCAGAATCCCGAGGCAGTTCATTATGCCTATGCCTGCCGGAACGAAGAAAAATCCGAGATTATGCACGAGGAAATCGGCAACGCGCTCGACCTGACGAAGCCTGACGATACCGGCTTTCAAGGAGGCCGCAAGAGCGACCATGCCTATGACGCTCGATGGCAGTGGTACACCTGTGCTCCACACAATCAGTTCTCCCAAAGCCAGAAAGGCGAATAATACGCCACATTGGACAAACATAAAAATCTTTTAACCTTTTTAATCGGTGCAAAGTTACACCTTTTCCGATTAAAATGTATCCGGCATCAAGAAAATAATCAAATTATTCGCGGATTTTCAATTTTGCCTCTGGATTAATCGGAGCCATTTGCGGTAGCCGAAAACGGCTATGACGGTGTAGATGGCGTAGAGGGCGGAGTAGAAGTAGATTCCCTTGTAGGCATAGAGCCATACACAGACGGCATCGACTATGATCCATACAATCCATTGTTCTACATATTTCCGTGCCAGAAGCCACATTCCCACTATGCTCATGGCTGTGGTGAATGCGTCGTACCACGGCACTGTGCTGTCGGTCTGTGTATCGAGCGCCCATCCCATGGCAAACCACAGGAGGGCGGCCGCGACAAGCGCAAGGGGATATATGTGCGCGGGCATATGCGTGATCGGTCGTTCCTCGCCGGTTTTCTTGCCCGAAGAGCCGTGCCGCCATGCCATATAGCCGTAAACGGCAATGACGAGGTAATATATATTGATGCCGAAGTCGGCGTACAGACCTTTGCGGAAGTAGATCCACATGGATATCGCCGGCATGACCACCGATACGATCCACATGCGCCATGAGGCATGGTACTCATACCAGAGATAAAGCAGTCCGGTGCAGAATCCGAGTATTTCGATCGCTAAATCCCAGTTCATCAGAAATCAAGAGTGACGGTTCCCATGACGTTGGTTGTGGCCTGGGCCGCGTAGCCTGCATAGCGGTAGATTATACGTTCGCCGCCGTCCATATAGTAGCCCGCGCCGGCGTAGCCGTTGTTGCAGTATTTCTTGTTGAATATGTTGTAGATGGCGAAGCCGAGACGGAGGTTTTTAATGCCTTTGAGTTCTCCGAAACGATACCCCAGATGGAGATCGCTCACACAATAGGAATCGAGTTTCGCTTCCTCGCTGCGGGCGTTGTTCATATATTGGCTCGACACATATTTGGTCTGAAGCGAGGCGTCGAATCCTGCCCAGTGGAAATTGAATGAGTTGTGCATTATAAGCGACGGCGAGAATGCGATAGGCGTATTCCCACGGTCAAAGCTTATGGGGTTTTTCCATTCGTCCTCATAGATATATTCGACGAAATTTTTGATCCTGTTGCGCGATATGGTGGCGTTGATATCCCAGTCGAACCATTTGGCCGGACGGAGTGCTCCCTGCAGCTCGATACCTGCGCGATAAGATTCGGGAGCATTGACGCTCAGTGCGTTTCCGGTGTCGGAGAGCTGGCCGGTGACAACGAGCTGATTTTTATAGTCCATATAGTAGAGATTGGCCGATACGCTGAAAAGTCGGGTGTCGTAGCTGTAGCCGAGTTCGTAGTCGAAGAGACGCTCGGCCACCGGATAGTGGGCCGGATCGGCGTCCGTGAAGTTGTCGCGCACAGGTTCTTTATGGGCCACGCTCCAGGATGCGAACGCGCGATGGCCTCCAGTTATATATGTAAGGCCTACTTTCGGGTTGAAGAAATTGTAGTCGCGGTGTATGTCGAGTCTGCTCATGGCGCCGGTGTTCCAGTCGAAATTGTCGCTTACTCCGTCGATCGTATAGTGTATATGACGGTACTGGAGGTCGGCATAGGCTGTCAGAGCGTCGAAAATGCTGACATCGGCGCGTCCGAATATGTTGAAGTCGAATTTATGCCCGGCATTGCGGTAGTATTCCTGAAGGGGGTTGAGGGGTCCTACGTAATTGCGCACCCATTTGATCTGGCCGAAATGATTGCCTCTGAACCAGTTTGCGGCTCCGCCGAACACGGCATTCACCCGATTGCTGTTGTAGTTCAGATTGAACATGCCTCCGCCGAAATCGTTGTCGTTGTATTTCAGCCGTATAAGGTCGCTCTTAGTCACTTCTGTGCCGTCTGGAGCTGTGAAATTCGAGAGTCCGTATTCCTCGAGAGTCCTGTTGGTTTTATACTGATCGTAGTAGCCGTCGCCCTTGGTGTAGTGGAGGGCGGCGTTGAGTCGCAAGTGGCGGCCGAGGCCCTGGGTGAGGAGTAATTGCACGTGGTGCTGCACGAAATTGTCGCATTGGTCGGCGTAATAGGCTGTGCTGCCGTCGGCTGCCGTATATTCGCCGCATGGGTTGTACCGGCGGCCGTATTTCTCCATCTGTTCCTTGCTTGCATAGTCCCAGGCCATGTATGTGCGCTCTTTGCCTCCGAAGGCGATGAGCCGCAGAAGAGTATTGTCGGCCCGGTATGCAAGCTGGCTCTGGTAGCTCCAGAGTTTAGAGAAAGCGCGGTCGATGTAGCCGTCGCTGCCGATATGGCTGAATCGGGCATCTACGCTCCAGTGGTCGCCGAAAAGCCCGGAGCCGACTTTCACGGTCTGGCGGTTGGAGTTGTATGAGCCGTATGATACTCCGACCTGCGCGTAGCGGTCGATCGACGGTGCATCGCTGATCATGTTTATGCTTGCACCGAAAGCTCCGGCGCCGTTTGCCGAGGTACCGGCTCCGCGCTGTATCTGTATGTCGCGGACAGACGACACGAAATCGGGCATATTAACCCAGTATACATTGTGGCTCTCCGAATCGTTGATAGGCACACCGTTTGCGGTGACATTGATACGCGAGGCATCGGTGCCGCGCACTCTTATGGCCGAATAGCCTATGCCGGCGCCGGCATCACCTGTCACAAGAACGGATGGCACGCTGTTAAGCAGGAAGGGAACATCGCGGCCGTCGTTCTGTGCCGCTATTTTTTCGGCGCTTACATTGGTGAATGCCACGGGAGTTGTGCGCACGGCGCGGTTTGCGCTTACCTCGATGTCGCGGAGCTGGATTGCCGCGCTGTCGGCTTCGTTTGGGGTTTCGACTGCGAATGCCGGAACAGACGCACAGATGGCCGCGCACACCGCAGCCAGACCTTTCAAAGGTTTTTCCATATTAAAATTTTCACTACGCCGGTGCTAACCGGATCAGGTTCAAAGGGTATGTTCTCAGCTCCGCCAGCTATGACGGCGCACCCCTAATTTATGTTCTCTGCCAAAAGGCACCGCAAAAGTACAAATTCCCCGCCATTTCCGCAAAAAAAGCATCACGCCGACGCCTCCGGACGGTTTCTAATCCGATTTGCCTTTTGTGTTGTTCTTGCGGCTCTGGCTTTTGCGGAATTTGTGCCATTGCCGGTTCATTTTTCGTTTTCCGTTTATGTTGTCGATCCCGAAGAGACCCTTCAGACGTCCTAAAATCAGTTTCCCCGCAGTCACTTTCTCTATTCTGCGGCCGGCCAGCCTCTGATCGGGAACCTGTGCCAGTCTGATTCTGTCCTGATCCACGTTGTTCACCCTGTCGATAAGTTCGAGGACAGACGCCTGAAGATCCGGCGCCTCGGTCGGCTGATATATGGCTGTCTCGTTTTCGGCTGAATTATACCGCTCCCATTTCCTGGCTTCTTTAAGAGAGATATATTCCTTGTCAATGATATAGACTTCGGCGTAAGTGTCGACGAAAAACGGTTCGTCGCGCCGGTTGAACATAAACATTCCCCGTCCGCGTCCCGTCGATTCTATAGTATAGGAATAGCCTGTGAGATCTTTTGGCGAAACGGAGCCGTCGGCCGCCGTGTCATAGTTGAACCGTATGCGGAACTGGCCGAAATCCACATTGTCGTTAAAAAATAGATATAGATCAGGCACCCATTTGCGGCTTAGTGTGTCGGCGAGAACATTGACATCGACCGACACTCTGTCGCCGTTCTTCACCCATATCTCGGCAGGGCTGTATTTTCCCCTCAAAGTATCGGACGCGGTTTCTTTTTCGCGTATTGCGGACGGCAGTACCGCCGTCGGCCCGATTCCGACCCAGTCGGTCCATGAAAAATGTTGCCCGCATTTGTCGCTCACGCTGTCAAGCCCTTCGTCGTCTGTGAAGCGGTAATATGAGCGCGATGACAGTATTCTGGGACGATGCCACCCTTTGAAGCGCGATTTCCCTTCTGCCGGCAGCATATAGTCTACCATTTTCTCACGGAAAAGAAATATGGTGTCGCTATAGGAGGACAGGGTAGAGTACTCCCGGAGATAAGCCAGCACATGGAGTGCAGTGCGTCTTCGCGTATCAACCGTGAACTCCGGCAGTTCCACTATGTTTTCCTGTAAAAAGATGGTATCGTAGGCGGCTCTCGTTATGGTCTTTTCCTTGAAACCCATATACCGTATGGTGACGGGATAGTCGTTGTCGGAGATTGCGGGCAGTTGGCCGTCGTGTGTGCATATACCGAGCGCGCTCCCGTTTCGGCCGAATACCGAGGCATTGGGAAGTGCCGCATGTGTCATCGAATCGGCTACGACCGCACGCCGTGTCCGTGCGGCCGTCGGGCCGCATGTAGTAAGCATCATTATAATAATGATAATCCATACCCGTGCCATGAGCATAATTGTGAGAGTCATGGAGGTGTCATATACACCAGCACCCGCAAAAGTAAGGATTACAACTTGTGTCCCGAACAGCTTTAATAATCTTTATAAGCACTTTAACAGATATTTTCAAAACCCTCGCTCATAGCCCGAATGCCTCTGAATATCTCACCACCCCCTTGGGAATGAGCGATTCCTTATCAGTCAGAGAACAGACCATAAAATATTTATCGTCGACTGCGAATGGAGGATGAATATTGTAGTATGAGGCAGGTCGATATCCGAATCTCGTGTAATATGTGGGTGAACCCAATACTACGGAAAAGCGAAATTTCATTTGTGATGCTAATTCATGACCTCTGTTTACAAGCAAACTTCCGATACCTTGTTTTTGAAAATCGGGTGCGACGGCGAGAGGTGCAAGCGCTAAACCTTCGACGGTGCCTATATGTATGCGTGTAAACATTATATATCCGACAGGTATACCGTCTGAAACGGCTACGAGGGAAAGGGCGTCTATGTATTCAGGAGTATTTCTTAAGCGATAGATGAGTAGGTGTTCGTCGCCGTCGCTATGTTCTACTGTTGCAAACGACTCTCTGACAAGTTTTTCGATGCCAGGGTAATGGGATTCTGTCTCCGGCAGAATTTGTATGTCATCTGTTCTTTGCATACTGCAAAGATATGGTTTTAATTTAAGCAGAATAAATTTTGTACGATAAAAAGAAAAAGCAGCTACGATTTGTTTCGTAACTGCCTTATTTCTAAGAAGTGGTCTTGCTTGCCCTATCCCTTAATGATTAAGCGGGATGATAACCAGATATTTAACGCTTATATAAGAGGTGTAGAACCACCATAGAGGCCCCTGTATTATTCATTATTGTTCAATAATATAATTTCGTTGAAATAGTGTCGCTACACTACTCCTTAAACAGCTCGGAATGGGAGCCAAGCCTGAACCGGAGTATTCTCCTTTTAATGGGTGCTGCCGATATTTCTCCGGTAACGTAATTTCATTACGGAGCATATCAAGGACAATCTTCAGTTCTTCGAGTTTCTTAGGCTGATTAAGAAATCGCTTCAAGTCTTTCTTAAACTGTCGCGTGTAGCCAAAGTTCCGACATTTTATAACCAACAACAAATTTATCTATTACAAAGTTTCAAAGTTCATATTGAACATCTATATCACTGTGAAAATGTGGAGAGTCGGCTAAACACCGACAGCCTCATACGCCTTGTGAGATTGCGACAGGGATGTCGCTCTCGCAAGACTCTCAATCGGCGGTCCGTGTTCTTAACGCTGGCTTTTGAACAAGGATTTGAGCCACTCCGCCACTCCACATTTAATTTCAGAACACCGAAACTATGCTATTTGACCTACTTTTGGAGGATTATAACGAGATTTAGCTGGACAAGGCACGTGTTATCGTAGTACATACACCCTGAATATGCCTGATTATCGTAGTTTGCAAGGTGAAATTTTGCGTGTTTATCGAAGTTCTATTATCTCTGCGCCATAAATACAAGACATTAATGGATACTTCAATACTGCTTGAAATATTACGTGACCAACGAGAGGAGCTTGACACCATAGAAGAGGCCCTTCACCGTTATCGTGAAGAACAAAAAGCCAAACGCCGCAGACAAGGACCCAAACTACACTAAATCCAACGCCGCTGAGAGGAGCAAGAACCTCCCTCGGTGGCGTTTTGTCAAGTCCCCGACATCACTGCTGAGGATTTGACTATTAGTATGATTAAGCTGTTTCTTACTTACTGGATGGCCACAAACCAGCCGATTTGACTCTATCAGTAAGTTCTGTCATTTCGGTATCTGTCAGTTGTCGCATGGTTGTATCACGCTTTACTGAATTTGTATCGTGTTCTTTCATTACACTTTTCCAAGGAGAACGACGTTATTTCGATTTTGGGGATACTTTGCACAGAACCAGGCAAGGCCTTTGCAAAGTATCGTCTCCACTTCTCTTTTGATGAGAGGCAGATGTCGCGACAGTCATTTTGGTGATGATTAGCTTTTGAAGGCGGCGATTACTTTCTCATAGTCATCTCCTAATATGTCTTTGGTAAATCTCTGGCCTAGATAATCTTTAGACACGATGAATCTGTCATCTGTCCACATTGTGCCGAGAAAGTTCTGCCAAGTCTTCACATTGCGAGGAACGATGAATATAGTGTCAGTATTGTTGTGCAGGATATACTGAATAAGTTGCTTGGTATATTTCTGTGATGGCAAAAGAGCACTCCCATTGAATGCCTTATACTTTTTGGACGAATATCCCAGATATTCTATTACAGCGAAGCGATCCAGCACATTATCTATCGTCAATTTGGTATCATTGTTGACAAATGCCTTTTCAAGCCTATCTATCCAATACCAGCTTTGATGCAGATTGGCAAGGTCGCGATAGGTTACATCTGGCGTCTCTATGTCGTCCGGCAAGAAACTATGGCAATCGAAAGTAAGCATAGAACGTAGATGAATGGCGTAGCCCTCCACTAAACCTGCCGGTAAACGCATCAGGATTTTGCCAATAATTGATTCTCGTTCTACATATCCTGGATTGAGGCTAAGCACAATGACTTTTGCCTCCAGCGGATTGCCATACCATGGATATGCCGGGACTTTTAGACGATATTTATGCTCTTGTTTGGCAGTGCGATTGAATGTCTCAATCATTTCTTTGTCATCCTTGCAAACGTATTCTTCTGTTTCGTTATATAGAAAACTGTTGCCAACATATTGGTCGGCTACTGCTTTCCATGGATTTGTTTTGCGAATATCCTCTTCTGTCATATCGAGCGGATCTTTAAGATAATGGGGTAGATAGTTGTCTGTTGGTTTGTGATAATATCTTGCTACGGCTGTAAACATCTCATCAATTAAGTCATCAAGAGATTTATTCCTGAACATCTGTTCTACGTATTCCGTTCTGCCGCCCCATAATTCGGCAAGTAGAATATAGATGGAATATCGAACATCATTCTTTGAAACTGACGGATGATTCAGATATGTGTTGTGTATGTCAGCGCGGATATCGTATCCCTGCATGAGAAGGTAACCGATGTCAAGTAATTTCTGATGATTGGATATGTCCCCAAATTCGTGCGCAATCCAATCGAAATACACTCGTTCAGCATGAGGAAAGCCAAGTTCTCCATACGCTCGGTATCGTCTGTCGTAGTCAATATATTCCATGTTTATTCCTTTAACGATGCAAAATTAGCGATTTATTGCTCCATAACGTGGTACATTGACGAAATAATTATAAATTTGCATTCCAAGAAAGAATACAACTTATATACATGGCCACCGATACCACTCAACTAAGAGACCGGATAGAATATCTTGCTTTCCTGCAAGATAAAAAAGAAATATTAACTGAGTTCGAAGAAGCAGCAGAGCTTCTTATGAATTTGTGTTCCATTCAAAAAGGTGAGAAGGAATATGAAATTGT
>CAJKRG010000041.1 GCA_905202215.1 uncultured Porphyromonadaceae bacterium | reverse complement strand
CTCTCTTTATTTGATGATTTCTAAACTAACGCGATTTTATCGCACCAGTAGTAATACTGGGCTATAAGTGAGGCCTTCTTTTTATCAAGCCATGGTCTTGGGAGCACTCTTACAATATCTTCATAGGTAAATATTGTTTCCTCTTTAGGATAGCGGTAGCGGTATTCTGAATGAGAGCCTAAAAGGTGAATCCCGATGAATTTCTTATTAGCCTTGTCGTTAAGTGCATCATATATTGAAGGAAGCAACGCATCGTCATATCTATATGCATACGGATCTTCCGAACTTTCCACACTCACATAGTTTATCACGTCAGCACCATCGGCCATAACTCCTGATGCATTGCTTACCAGTCCTTTACGTTCCTGGTTTGAAAGCCAAAAAGTTTTGAATCGCGCAGCCTTGAAAATATCGTATACAAGAGGGAATTTGTACCAGTCACCGCAGGTTTTATCATCTGTTTTTAGAGATAGTAGCCGTTCCATATTTCCTGCAGTACCTTGTGATGAACTAATAGCATCTCTGAAAATAAACAACGAATCACGCATCGACCAAAGTTGTGGAGTGGTGGGGAGAGGATAATCATACAATTGGTGGTGTATGCGATGTGCGGATTCTCCGATTACCATAATAATATTAATGGGAGCGTTCGGTGAGTCCACTTGTCCTGAGTATAATAGAGGACGTTTAGCCTCCATAATCTTTTGATACTCTTTGTTTTCTTGAATAGTATTGATTATGTTCTTAGGAATTCTCACACCCATTATAAGTGCAGCCCTGCTATTGAACGTAACTAAGCAAAAAGTCAGGGTTGTAAATCCTAATAAGGATGACGCGTATAAAATTCTGAGATATGATCGTTTTCTGATTGAGCTTATTATAATGCAGCAAAGCCAGCATGCGATAGCGGTCCCTCCGATGCAGAGAATACTTTCAGGTGAAAATATGCGATTGAGTAAATCAGGCATGAACTCTTTGATTTCCCGGATATTTGTCTGCGATAGAATCGTCACCATCCTGTGGGTGATTCCGAACCCATAGGTAATGAACGAAAAAAAGTTTATAAGACAGCAAAATACATAGCATCCTATTAATACGCAGGAAATTGAGAGAATCCATCTTTTATAAGTGGCCGCAATAATCAAAATAGTCAATATGCATCCTTTAAAAGCTGCAATTAAGACAATAAATCCCCATAATAGCCATTTAGGCTGATCCAAAACTGTTGCGTACGGAATTTCGATAATGCCGAATAGTGAAAAAAGTGAAAGGAATAGCCACGCATATCGGGCCGACCTGTCAGATAGCTTGGTGGTTAAGTATCTCATCATAACATTACGTATTAAATTTTGTTACGAAGTTGCCAGCGTGTGGTTATAACTCTTGACTTCAAAATCACTTACAACAAAATGAATTGCAATAAATTCAAAGGATACTTATGTTTTTTAGTGGATACTAATGAACGATTTTTTTGATTGTACATTTCATATGGCAGTCAGAACGGGAGGGTTTTGGTTGATCCCCACGAAGCGCGGTCGAGATTGCGGTAGGAGAGGGCTTCGTGCATGTGGGCCGGGGTGATGTTGGCTGATCCGTCGATGTCAGCTATGGTGCGGGCGACTTTTAGTATGCGGTCATAGGCGCGTGCGCTCATGTCGAAACGAGTCATGGCCTGTTCGAGGATTCGCATTGTGTCGTCGTCGAGAACGCACCATTTTTTGATTAGCCTTGAATTCATCTGAGCGTTGCAGTTGACTTCGGGTTCGTCGGCGAAGCGCTGCTCCTGAATGGCTCGTGCGCGGACTACGCGTTCCCGGATTGAGGCGCTCGACTCCGATACTTCATTGGACGACAGCCGCTGGAACGGCACCGGCAAAATCTCGACCTGAATGTCGATACGGTCGAGGAGCGGGCCGGATATGCGGCCGAGATATTTCTGCACGGCTCCCGCCGGGCAGGTACATGCTTTCGTGGGGTGATTGTAGTACCCGCATGGACACGGATTCATCGAGGCCACGAGCATGAACGAGGCCGGATAGTCCACCTGATAGCGTGCCCGCGACACGCTTATATGGCGGTCTTCGAGCGGCTGCCGGAGCACCTCGAGAACCGAACGGGGAAACTCCGGAAATTCATCGAGAAACAGGATGCCGTTATGGGCAAGCGAAATCTCACCCGGCATAGGATTGGAGCCGCCTCCCACCATAGCTACGGGCGATACGGTGTGATGTGGCGAACGGAAAGGCCGCGCGGTCATCAGGCGCGAGCCGCGTCGAAGTTTTCCGGCCACAGAGTGTATCTTGGTAGTTTCGAGGGCCTCGCGCAGACCCAGAGGCGGCAATATCGAAGGCAGACGCTTGGCCATCATCGATTTTCCGGAACCCGGAGGGCCTACAAGAAGAATATTGTGGCCCCCGGCACAAGCGACCTCGAAGGCCCGCTTGACATTCTCCTGCCCCTTGACTTCGCTGAAATCATAATCGAAACTGCCGAGAGCCGCGGCAAATTCAGCGCGTGTGTCCACAACAGTCGGCTCTGGCACGGCAGAACCGGAAATAAGATCTATGACCTCGCGCAGGGTATCGAGGCCGTAGACATCGAGATTATTGACCACGGCGGCTTCAGTGGCGTTGGCCCGCGGCACTATCATACCCTTGAAACCGGCCGCACGGGCGGCGATGGCCATAGGCAGCACACCGCGTACGGGCTGCAGCGAGCCGTCGAGCGACAGTTCGCCCATTATCATATATCTGTCGAGTTCCGGGGCCTTTATGGCACCGGCGCCGACGAGTATGGCCACGGCGATAGGCAGATCGTAGGACGAGCCTTCTTTCTTCACATCGGCGGGAGCCATGTTTATGACGACCTTGGCCCGGCCGATATTGTAACCCGACTGCGTGATGGCAGAGCGGACACGCTCCTGACTCTCCTTGACCGCGGCGTCGGGAAGGCCGACAATGCAGTACTGCATGCCACGCTCCACAACGGTTTCGACTGTAACAATGATGGCATCAATGCCTTTTACGGCAGCGGCATAGGATTTTACGAGCATGGAGAGAGCGTGTTTGATTATTTTGACAATGATTCTATAAATTTACCGGCGACAGAAGCCCAGGGAGTGCGGCATATCTGTGTGCCGGTCGAGTCGCACACCACAAAATATGGCAGCCGCGGCACCGCGAGGCGTTCGACCGAGGCCGCTACCGGACCGCCCGGAACCCAGGCCTGCGTCCATGCAGCACTATCGGCGCCGGTATAGCGCTTCCAGTCGGCGTTGTCCGTGTCGAGTCCGAGATCGAGTACAGCGAGCTTTTTATCCTTCCCTTTTTCCAGACGGCGCAAAAGAGGCACCACGCTGTCGCCTCGCCATGAATCGGCATCCGACATGAGAATAATGGAGTATGGCTTGTCCGACGGCTTGAAAATACGCACCGAATCATTGCGGTCGACATAGCGTATAGGCAGCACAGGTTCAGAAGCCGTCTCCGCCACCACTCGCTGCAACAGATAGTTATAGCCGTCGGTCAGGGCCGACGGACGGGCCGACGGTTCTATCATTGCCAGCAGCGAATCGGCCAGTTCAGGCTGCACATGGCTGTCGAAAGCCGTAGTGAGCAGGAGGGTCGAGAGAATATTGTCGCGATGTGTGTCGATATATCGGGCTATCACGCTATTTGCGGCTGTACCGCCGGCCCGTAGGCTGTCAGCGTTCTGACGCAGGAAATCGGCCCATTGCGAAGAGGTCTCGTTGCCGTTGATACTGATATCATATGGATTGGAGCGGGCCAGCTTCACATCGATAGTCTGTCCGTTGCGGGCATAGAGGCGCCCGAGAAGCCGGTAATCATAATCGTAGATATCGACAACGGCCGGCTGCCTGGCCGTACCGAAGAACTCGAACTCACCCTCGCGAGCCGCCGTAATCTGTGTACGGTAGGCGCCGTCGGCATAATAACCTACACGAAGATTTATGGTCGGATTGCCCTCGATAGTTCCGTTGACACGGAACTGCTCGTTGTTGGTACAAGCCACGGCTGCAAGACATGCGGCCACAAAAATAGCGGTATATGTCTTTTTCATCAGAAATCACTGAATAACTTTGGCTTGATGAGAAGGCCGAGCCTTATCTGCGAATGAAATTTATTATATTCGAGCAGACCCTCGCCATAGCCGTTGTAGAACTGGAGAAAAAGGAACTGATTGTCGCGCTTGAATATGCGGTACGACAGATCGACGATGACATTGGCGTTGAGATTCCAGCCTTTGCGCTTGACGACTGTCACACCGCCGCTGAAACGCCGGTTGTCGCTCACCACCTGAAGTCCCGTCTGCCAGAAACCGCAGTAATCGACAATGTCACGGTTGTTCTCTCCGTCGACGATCGGAATCCATATTTTGCCGTGTACCATCAGGTTTTTTGTCACGAACACATTGGCGGCCAGGGCCACGCGGTTCCACGAACGCGACTGGATACTGTCGCGTCCGTTGCTTTCGTGCTCTATCATGAAAGTGAGCTTGCCTATATATCTGTTCTTGACAAAGAGCGGTTTGGTGAGACCGATACCGGGATTGAAATTGAGATCGGTCATCGGCATGGAATTCTCGAGGACGTTCCAGAAACACTTCTGGGTATAAAAAAGATAGAGATAAGTGCCCCATGGAAGTGTCGAACGGGTAAGACGCTGGGCTACCGATATCTGGAACTTTATATTCGTGTTCTGTTTGGTCGCTTTAGGGCCTACCGACGGGCCGAATATGAAATAATTGTCCTTATACAGACCGAAATATGGCTGATTGGAGAAATCGCGCTTGATACTGTCTGCATACATCGGCTCACCACCGCCGGTGACAAGAATCTGCGCACCGGCCGTCATGGCCGTGATAGAAAATATGACCGCTAAAACGCAGCGGCGGCATAATGTGATGTATTTTCGTAACATAAGTGCAAAAATACGTAAAATAATCCACGCTCCACTGCCGCAAAGGAGCATTTATTGGCAGTTTTTACGAAAAGAAAGCGGCATTGTTTTATCTTTGCAGTAAAAAGAATCAAACAGTATGTTCGGAAGTATCGAATTTTATGTAGTGGCCGTTTTCGTAGCCGCCGCAGTGATAGGTCTTGCGGCCATGCCCCGCGACAAAGGCGAGGCCCGCACATTTCTCTACGCCGGCGGTCTGGCGCCTGACAGCACGCCGTCGGAAGCCGGCATACTTGCCCGTGTCAACGACCGCGGACACCTCGAGATATTCCGTTATGGCCTCGAAGGCATATCAATGGATGGAGCCTACAGCCTCGCTGTAAAAGTAACAGGCTTCGACATAACCATAGAAGAGCGCCTTACACCCGGACGCCGGACAGGAGAAGAGGCTGCCACAGGTTTCGCCGAGATAGACTGCCTCGGATCGGAGAGATATCATATCCAGTACCGCAGCGAGGCCACCGGCCGCAACGCCGCTTTCTCTATCAATATCCGCCCGGGAAACGAGGTGAAGCGTCTACTGGGCTGAACCGGACTCGCCACGAAGTACACGTCCATAGCGTTCGGGATCGTTGATCAGTTCCAGAGCCTGCCGGAAATCAGGATTAAGAGTACTCAGCGGGCGATAATAGGAGCCATCCTCATAGAGGTCGCGGGCGATAAGTCCTTTTAAAATAGCCTCGACCAAAGGTCGCGAACGATTCCATTGTTCCTCGTTATATTCGATCTTGGCATCGGTGGCATTGGCTATCAGCTTGTCGATCAGCTCCTGAGGCACACTGAAGCGTGTCTGGAAATCGTTGTCGTCCGGATATTCCTGCGTAAGTTCGGCACGATGTGCGTCTACATAGTTGATACACGTGCGGTTGACTATGCCGCGTGCTATCAGATCGCGGTAGTACACGCTGTAGCGCGAGGTGTCGGCCGGGACGAATACATCAGGGATAATGCCTCCGCCTCCGTACACAGGACGCTTATTTTTAAGGGTAAGATACTTGAGAGAATCGGGACGCTGGATACTGTCGGCGCTCCACAGTTCGCCGCTGTTGAAACGGTTGTACATGTCAAGATAGTATTCTTCGGAATGTCCCTTGGCATAGGGCCGCTGTATGCATCGGCCGGAAGGAGTATAATAACGCGATACGGTGAGACGTATCATCGAGCCGTCGGGGAAGGGGAAGGGACGCTGCACCAGCCCTTTACCGAAAGTACGGCGTCCTACGATAAGGCCGCGGTCATTGTCCTGAATAGCCCCGGAAAGGATTTCGGCAGCCGATGCGGAAAGCTGATTGGCTATTATGACCACACGTCCGTCGGGAAACGACGGTGTTGTTTCTGTCATGAACGTATGCTCGGGCGAGCGGCGTCCGGCAGTGCTTACGACCGGAGTATTTTTCGGAAGGAACTCGCCTGCCACATCGAAGGCAGCCCCGAGATAGCCGCCGCCGTTGTCGGTGAGATCTATGATAAGATTCTTCATGCCCTGCTTCTTGAGCTTGGCTATGGCCTGGCGTACCTCCTTGCCTGTTTCCTCGGCAAATCGGGTGATACGGATATATCCGGTCGTCGGATCGGCCATGAAAGTCTCGTCGACACTGTAGAGCGGAATATCGTCGCGGACAACGCGGAAACTGATCGTATCAGCGGCACGCTTCACTTTAAGATCCACTACCGAGCCTTTCGGCCCGCGGAGATGCTTCATCACATCGGTATTGACCATCTTCTTGCCGGCCAGTACGGTATCGTTTGCACTGATAATGCGGTCGCCGGCCATAATACCGACCTTCTGCGACGGGCCTCCGGTTATGGTCTGGATGACATAGACAGTGTCCTCAAGCATATTGAACTGAATGCCTATGCCGCTGAACTTGCCCTCGAGAGGCTGAGTGAATTCTTTCGTCTCGGACGGCGAGGTATATGCCGAATGAGGATCGAGAGTCTTGAGCATGGCCTTTATGGCCTCGGTGACAAGAGTGTCGGAATTAACATCTTCTACATAGAAATTCTCGATCACATGGTTGGCCATGCGCAGTTTCGTATCAGGAGTAATTTCCTGTGCGGAGGCCGATATTGCGGCGACAGCGGCAAAAGCAAGCAGTATTCTTTTCATTTTCAGGGCAAATATGGAGTGGTGTCGACACCATAGCTTTCGAGTTCGCGGACGATGCTCGACGATATGGCGCCCAATTCGGGTCTACTGAATAATATAACGGTTTCGATGCCCGAAAGTTGTCTGTTGATGTCAGCCATGTCGCGTTCGTACTCGTAATCCTTGGTCGAACGTACTCCCCGGACTATGCATGCGGCTCCTATCGCAGAGGCGTAATTCGCAGTCAGACCGGTAAATGCCTCCACACGCACACGCGGCTCGCCGGCATAAAGTTTTTTTATCGGTTCGAGAGCTGCCTCGATATCATGGAGCGGCTTGGACACATTCACACCCACTGCTATCACCACTTCGTCGAAAAGGGCAAGCGCACGTGCGACTATATCGGCATGACCGCGAGTGAAGGGCCGGAATGAACCGGGAAATAGAGCCTTCATATTGAGTTGGAAATTAGAAGTCAGAAGTCAGGAGTTCTAATTGCCAACTCCTGACTTGTAATTAATTCAGCTGTCGATGTGGGTGTCGTCCTCGACCACAAGGTTGTCGATAATGAAGTTCTGACGCTCCATTGTGTTCTTGCCCATGTAGAATTCGAGAACTTCGGCAACACCGTCGTCCTTGCGCAGACTGACACGATCGACACGCATGTTCTCGCCGATAAAGTCGCGGAATTCCTCGGGCGATATTTCACCGAGACCTTTGAAGCGTGTGATCTCGGCATTGTCGCCGAACCGCTGTATGGCCGCGACACGCTCGTCGTCGGAATAGCAGTATACGGTATCGTCGGGAGCATCGTCTTTCTTCGCACGTCCCGAGCGCTTGGCCGTCTTCTTGTTTCGCACACGGAAGAGCGGTGTCTGGAGCACGTATACATGACCCTTCTTGATGAGGTCGGGGAAATACTGGAGGAAGAAAGTGAGCATGAGCAGACGTATGTGCATGCCGTCGACATCGGCATCGGTGGCTATGATCACCTTGTTGTAGCGCAGTCCGTCGATACCGTCCTCTATGTTGAGGGCAGCCTGAAGAAGACTGAACTCCTCGTTGGTGTAGAGTTCTTTTTTGGTGGCTCCATAGGTATTGAGAGGCTTTCCGCGGAGTTTGAACACAGCCTGAGTCTCGACGTTGCGTACCTTCTCGATAGAACCGCCGGCCGAGTCACCCTCGGTGATGAATATGCTCGTCGCCTCCTTTTTCTCGTCAGAGCCGCGGGCGTCGTTGAGGTGCACGCGGCAGTCGTTGAGCTTGCGGTTGTAGAGGCTCACTTTCTTGGCTGTCTCGCGGGCTTTTTTCTGCACTCCGGCCATGGCCTTGCGGTCGCGCTCGCTTTCCTGCACCTTTTTCAGAATCACGTCTGCGACCTCAAGATTGCGATGCAGATAGTTGTCGAGCTCTTTCTTGATGAAATCGCCTATATATTTGGCTATGGTAGGGCCGTCGGGCCCCATGTCGCGCGAACCGAGTTTAGTCTTTGTCTGCGACTCGAAGACCGGATCCTGCACACGCACGGCGACAGCGGCCACCATGCCGTTCCTAATATCGGAATATTCGAAATTGCGGTTGAAGAAATCCTTGAGAGTACGGCTTACGGCTTCCTTGAAAGCGCTGAGATGAGTACCCCCCTGAGTGGTGTGCTGACCGTTGACAAACGAATAGTATTCCTCGCCGTACTGGTTCACATGCGTTATGGCAATCTCGATGTCCTGCCCTTTGAGGTGTATGATAGGATAGAGCGACTCCTGCGTCAGAGTGGCGTTGAGCAGATCGCGGAGACCGTTACGCGATATGAAACGACGCCCGTTGAAGACAATGGCGAGGCCGGTGTTGAGGTATGTGTAGTTTTTCAGCAGCGGCTCGATAAATTCATCGCGGAAAGCATAGTCGCGGAAAATATCGGCTGAAGGAGTGAAGCGCACGAAAGTGCCGTTATCCTCATCGGTCGGCTCGATGTCGCTCTCCTCTATGAGATTTCCCATGGTGAAGAGCGCGCGTTTGCGCTGGCCGTTGCGATAGGCAATGATCTCGAATTCGGTCGACAGGGCATTGACGGCCTTCAGACCGACACCGTTCAGACCGACAGACTTCTGGAACGCCGACGAGTCGTATTTTCCGCCCGTATTCATCTTCGATGCCACATCGACAAGCGAACCCAGAGGAATACCGCGGCCATAATCGCGTACGGAAGCAGACAAGGCATCGACATTGACGGTAATCTGGCGCCCGAAACCCATCATATACTCATCGATGGAATTGTCGAGCACTTCCTTGAGAAGCACGTAGATACCGTCGTCGGAGTTGGTGCCGTCTCCGAGCTTGCCTATATACATGCCGGGGCGACGCTGTATATGCTCTTTCCAGTCGAGCGTCTGTATGTCGGCCTCGCTGTAGTCTGCGGCCGCAGGGGCAAAAACGCCGTCGGCCGGTTCGTCGGTATTCTGCTGATTTATATTATCGTCGGTCATAGGATTAGTGCGCTTTATGTCTCACAAAGTTAGCAAAAATTACGCAAATTTCCGAAAAATGCCTATTTTTGTGGCATGCATATACTTCACTGCACATATTCGATGGAGGTCGGGGGAGCCGAAACCATGCTCGTCGACATCATGAACGGTCAGGTGAAACGCGGCCACCGCGTGACATTGCTCATTGTCAACGACCGCGAATCTTCGCAGGTCATGAATGCCGTAGATCCGGCTGTCGGTATTGTGCGCTTCCGGCGCCGGGAGGGCGCGGCGCCCCTGCTGATGATGGCGCGGCTCAACATGGCAATCGCAAGGCTCAGGCCCGATATAGTGCATGTGCATCACGAGAAATTCTGCCGTCTGGTTCGTCTGCGCCGCAGCCGCATGATATATACCGTCCATGCCCTCAACATAACAATGGAATATTCCGCAGGCACCGCTATGGCGGCTATAACAGATGTGGTTGCCGACGATATACGGCGGCGCCTTCCGGGAGCCGATGTCACTACGGTGCCCAACGGCATTATAGTGGCCGATGTGGCCCGACGTCCGGAAGGCATGCCGCATACTTTCCGGCTCGTGCAGGTAGGCCGCCTGGAGCCGGAGCTGAAAGGGCAGGATATTGCCATCCGTGCTCTCGGCATACTGAAAAGAAGAGGAACCGACAATATCGAGATAAGTTTCATCGGCACCGGAAGCGGACTCGACTCTCTGCGCCGCCTTGCCGAAAACGAAGGTGTGGCCCGTCAGATCCATTTCGAAGGTATGCGCGACCGCAGTTATATATACTCCCGGCTCTGCCGCTATGACGCCATGATACATTCTTCGCGCTACGAGGGCTTCGGACTGACTGTGGCCGAGGGTATGGCCGCCGGGCTGCCTCTCATACTCACCGATCACGACGGCCCATGGGAAGTGGCCGACCACGGCCGTCTGTGCCTCTCTGCCGAAAAAGGAAACGCCGAAAGCTTCGCCGACGCAATAGCCGCACTGATCGCCGACTATCCGACGGCCCTGAACAGAGCGCAGGAGGCTCTCGACTATGTGCGCCGCTTCGATATATCGCACACCATAGAAGCCTACGACAGGCTTTATGATAAAGTAATAAGAAAATAAGAAGCCAAGAACTTTTCTATCAGGAGAGGCATTTTAAATATATGCAAATCCTGTGGAAATGAATCTGTACAGCCATAGACATCATCTGTTACGCCCTGTCGCATATCTGCGGCTGGCGCGACGCTATGTGCCGCCGAAAGCTTATATGATGATTCTCGCGGCAGCCACAGGAGTCATCACCGGTCTTGCATGTGTGGTTCTGCGACTGCTCATCAAATGGGTATCGGGCGCGCTTACCCGTCATTTTCCGCCGGCCGGCGACTGGACGCTCCTTGTTCTTCCTCTCATCGGTCTGACTCTCACGGCCCTTTTCTGCCGATATATTGTCAGAAGACCCCTGAATCTCGGCACAGACCGTCTCCTGGACTTTCTGGACAAAGGGAGATATATAATAAGCAAAAAACTCATGTTCGGTCCTATCATCGCCAATGTGCTGACGCTCGGATTCGGCGGATCGGCGGGTGCCGAAGGGCCTATCGCTGTTACCGGCGCTTCTATAAGCGGAACCATAGCACGCAGACTCGGTCTGACGCCCGATCAGATACGCATCTTCATAGGCTGCGGAGCCGGAGCCGGCATAGCGGCAATATTCAAGGCTCCGGTCGGAGGCATGCTGTTCGCTCTCGAGATTCTACGCCTGCCGTTCACTACGTTCACAGTACTCGCTCTCCTCCTGGGCTGTCTCGCCTCAGCCATGACATGCTATATTTTCACGGGGTTTACTTTCGACGTTTTCCTTGACTCGGCGGAGCCTTTCGAGGCCGGTTCATATATGGCTCTGACCATTTTCGGAATAGCCGCCGGCTTGTATTCGCTGCTATACAACCATTTTGTACGCGTAGCCAGACGCATGATCCGCCGTATGGGTCATGAATGGATCCGGATAACAGTAGCCGGAGCTATACTCGGCGTGCTGCTCTTCCTCTTTCCGGCTCTCTATGGCGAGGGATACGGCGTGATGGACCGCATGATCAACGGCGATGTGACAGCCCTCTACGACGGCACTCCCATCACTGCAGGCCACGGATTCGGCCATATTGCAATCATCGTCGGAGGTATTCTGCTGGCGAAAGGTCTGGCCGTAGGACTTACCACCCAGGCCGGAGTCGCCGGCGACTTCGCCCCTACTCTCTTCGCAGGCTCGCTCGCGGGGCTGCTGTTCGCATTGACAGCAAACAATCTCTTCGGCTGTTCGCTGCCAGTCGGCGATTTCACTCTTATAGGCATGTGTGCTGTATTCGCCGGCGTGATCAGGGCACCTTTCATGGCCATGTTCCTCACTCCCGAAATGACCGGCAATTTCACTTTATTCCTGCCTATGGTACTTGCTTCGTCGTTATGCTACGGAGTCGTACGCCTGGTGAAATCCGAAAATTTCTATCACGAAAAAGGTTAGAAATCGTGTCTGACTTGTAGAATCGTCAGTCCGTCGCGGATAGGGATTATGGCTTTTTCCACTCGAGGATCGGACGCTACAAGGTCATTGAAAGCCCGTATGCCCTCTGTCTGCGGATCGCGGGCATTATTATCGAGCACTTTGCCGTCCCACAGAGTGTTGTCAGCAAGAATGAATGCTCCGGGACGCAAATGTCGCATCACCGCTTCATAATAAGAAGAGTAGACACGCTTGTCGGCGTCGATAAATACCATATCTACAGGCTCTCCATCTTCCATTATACTGTCTATAAGTTCTCGGGCATCACCTATATGCAGACGTATGTCGGCCCCGCGGGGCGAGGAGGTGAAAAGTTCGCGCAGATCGTCGGCATATTCGGGATCTATCTCCACCGTGTCTATCGAACAGCCCTCCGGCATAGCCTCGGCGAAACATAGGGCCGAGTAGCCTGTGAACGTGCCCAACTCAAGGATTCGGTGAGGCCGGATCATACGTGTGAACATTGCCAGAAGGCGCCCCTGCGCGTGACCCGAACACATCCGCGGATAGAGACGTGTGAGATGGGTGTGCCGGTAGAGCCTGTGCAGAATCTCAGGCTCGGCGCCTATATGTGCCTCGATATAATCGTTTAAAAGCTCTTCTGTCATATCAAGATAATTTAGAGCTAAAGCTTTTAGCACTTACAAACTTTGTTTGCGCTCAGGGCTTCAGCCCGGATATTTTCGCAGCCAGGGCATTCATGGTCAGACAGGCTTCGCGTGTCAGGGTCTTCGACACCTGAGCCGAAACAATCAGCAGCCGCCCGCTTTCGCAAAGTTCGAAATCATGCCCGACAGGCTTATATCGCTCACCCATGGCTTCATTTATAATCAATATTATTTTTGAACCTAATTTCTCAGCCTCTTGTCTCACAGCCTTCTCGGCCGGAGATATAAAAGGTGATACTAAAACACCTCCGTTGGCGGCAGCATAAAGCCAACGATCGCGGTTTTTCTTTCGTTGCTGTTCCGTATCGGCCCTGTGCACTACTACCTGCTCGCGAAACGGATTCCGGAGAAGATACAAATTGCCATAAACCGAAAATCTCTGTCCTTCTATTTCCAAACCGTTTACTCGTCTGAAAAATTCAGGATATGCCCTACGCACTGCCAGACGCCTCGGATTTTCGCGGATATAATTGAACAGTGTGTCGAGCGAACGTTCTTTCATCAGAATCTGGTCGTTGAAACCATCTTCGAATACTTTGATACCGCCGGCACGATTATTTACCCCAACCTTAAACCGGGCTATATATCTACCCATAGGTTCATCAAGCATATTTTGCACAAACAGCAGAAGATGCACATGATCGGGCATTATGCAGTATTGAAGTATTTTCAAGGCCGGATGAAGAAGCTGAATCAGTTTTATTTGCCCCTTAATACAAAGGCCTAATTCTGTTAGCTCTATCTTTTCTTCCGAGAGATACCCGAGGTCAGAAACAGACACATTCTTGCTGAGCGTTATCATATAAATGCAACGCGAACAATAATCATGCCAATGTGCTCTGAAAACCTGAGCCACGATTTTTAATTATTAATCAGATAAAGCATTCCGGCATGAGTGAGAAGCATGAGAATGATAAGTATCCAGGAAACTTCGCGACGGTCGGGCCAGCATATCCATGCACAGATGGCCGAGGCAAAGACATAGAAAGGATAGAGCCACAGGAACGTAAGAGTGCCGCTATCCTCATCTGTATGGGCAAGCATCCACGGATAAGCACAGACAGGAAGAGCGGCAAATATGATCAGAAGTTTAGCCCATAGGGGCATGTCGCTATATTTTCCACTCATTTTTTCGCTTCTTTCTCAAAAAGATATGCTTTTACAGTCTCCTCTATGCCCCGTTCGAGAGGATAGTCGGCATGAAAGCCGAAATCGCGCACGGCATCATCGACCGAGCAGTTCCAGTTGCGCTGACGCATGATCTTGAACTTGTCGCGGTTGAGAGTCGAGGGTTTGAGGCGTATCGCTCCCCATTTCTCGGCCACCACCGAAGCTATATATCCGGCCCAGAGAGGCAGCTTGACGGGTATGACGAACTTCTTGCCAAGTGCACGTGCGACGATGCCGCGGAACTCGCTCTGTGTATAAGCACGCGGTTCGCTGATGATATATTTCTTATGGACGGCCGCCGGCGAAGCAAGGGCATCGAACATAGCCCCTACGAGATCGGCTACATAGATGAATGTAAGCAGCTGTTTCTTATAGCCAATTCCGAAATCGAAGCGCGAGTCGATACATTTTATCATCATCAGATAATCCTGCTCGTGGGGGCCGTAGACACCTGTCGGGCGGAATATTGTCCAGGGTATGTCGGGATGTGTCTCAAGCCATGTCTCGGCCTTGATTTTCGATAGACCATAACGGGTGTTGGGCTTCGGTATGGTCGACGAGGTGATAGGGCCGTAGTCGAGATAGTCGGCGTTTCCAAGCGCGCTGAGCGAGCTCATGAACAGAAAACGCCGCGGCACCATACCGGCACCCATCAGGGCCTCGCAGAAATTCCGTAGATAATTATAGTTTATTCTGTTGAAATCGCCGAAATTGGCGCATTTTGTAGCGCCGAGGTTATAGATTATATAATCCCAGCCTCCTTCAGGCGCATCGCGGCGCATCTGTTCGAGGAGCGTGGCAGGAGTATCATAGTCGAACACGGCGAAATGAAGCGCCGGATCCGAAAGATAGCGGCGCGAGGTCGATTCGCGGACACCGGCCCACACGTCAAATCCGCGTCTGAGAGCTTCGGAAGCTATGAATCCTCCTATGAAACCGCCTGCACCGACCACAAGCAGCGTTTTTTTCTTGTCTTCCATATCTAAAAAGCGAGAATAGCTTTGTTGTAGGCCGCCATAGTTCCTTTGGCGAAATTGTCGGCCGAGAATTTCTTTACATGCCGCTGACCATGCCGCACCAGTTTGTCGCGGAAAATACGATCGTCGATGATATGCGATGCTTCGCGGATAAGCGCGTCGACATCATCGGGATCTATATATACGGCTCCGTCGCCCCCGGCTTCCTCAAGACACGAGCCGGTAGCGGCGATAACCGGCGTCCCTACAGTTATGGACTCGACTACGGGCAGTCCGAAACCTTCGTAGCGCGAAGGATAGACACTAAGCGCGGCATCGGCATATATGGCAGGGAGATCGGCGAAAGGTATGCCTTCGAGATGCATTACACGGTCTGAAAGACCGAGCCGCGCTATTTCAGCTCTCACACGGGTGCCATAATCACCGCTCATACGTCCGACTATGACAAGACTGACACTTTCCGGCAATCCTGCAAGAGCTCGCACGGCAAGGAGCTGGTTCTTGCGGGGCTGCACTGTGCCTACGCAGGCTATATAGGTTTCAGGCAGCTTGTACCGCTCTCTGATTTCCTGACGCTTCACCGTCGGAATATCGAGAGTGAAGACAGGATCTATGCCCTGGTAGACCACATCTATTTTTGCGGGGTCTATCTGATAATCGGCTATGAGATCGCGGCGCGTACATTCGCTTATGGCTATGACGCGTGTGGCTATGCGGGCCGAGCGGCCGTATTTGAAATCGTAGAGCCTGCGGTCTATGGCGGAGTAGTCGGCGGGACAACGGCGGTAGATTATATCATGAATAGTGACTACCGACGGGCATACCCGACCGACGGTCAGAGGAAGTTCGTTCGAAAGACCGTGATAGACCGTAACGCCGTCGTGTCCGAGTGTCACGGGCATATCTACCGTGCGCCACAATGCGCGCCCTGCGGCTCCGAAACTCGTGCGGGCATAGCTTATATCTATGTTCTCGCGGGCAAGAAGTGGTTCGAGACGGTCGTTACTCTTCTGTCGCGGCGCATAGAGGCGGAAACGTGTGCCCGGGAAAGCCATCGACATCATATTAAGGGCATAGCGGCTGTAGTTGCCGAGTCCTGTATTGTTTTCTACGGCACGTTTGCCGTCCATGCCGACAAGCATGGTTTCTCCGCCTTTAGCCTTCATGATTCCTGTCTATGAGGGCCTGCACACCCAGCGCGTACGACTCCGCGCCGAAACCCGATATAGAGCCTATACACACGGATGCTATCATGGAACGGCGTCTTATTTCCTCGCGGGCGCCGACATTACTTAGATGAACCTCTACCACAGGTGCCGATACGGCATCGATGGCATCGGCTATGGCAAGCGATGTGTGGGTGTAGGCGCCGGCATTAAGCACAATTCCGAGTAGATTTCCATCGAAGCCCCGGCCATGCAGACAGTCGATGATGGCGCCTTCGCAGTTGCTCTGGAAATATTCTATCTCAACCTCAGTGAAGCGGCTCCGCAGTTCTTCGAGTATTGCATCCATGGTCATGGAGCCGTAGTGACGGGGATCGCGGCGCCCGAGAAGATTGAGATTGGGACCGTTCAGAATCAGTACGCTTTTTTTCATTTCACATGCACTTTTTCTGTCGGAGGAAGGCTGTCGTTACGGCGTTCGACGGCATCCACCACCTCACGGGCCAGATGGACGAAGGCCTGGGCCGACATTGTATTTTCAAGTGCCACCGGTTTACCTGCATCGGAATGTTCGCCGACAGCGGCAACGAGCGGTATCCGGGCGAGAACCGGCACGGAATATTCGGCTGCGAGAGCATCCACATTGGCATCATCGCCGAAAAGATAATACCGTTCGTCGGGGTGTTTTTCTGGAGTGAACCATGCCATATTGTCGACCAAACCGAGCACAGGCACGTTGATTTTCGGATCGCGGAACATGGCTATACCTTTGCGGGCGTCGGCGAGAGCCACAAGCTGCGGAGTGGTGACGACCACAGCGCCCCCTATGCCGAGAGTCTGCACCAGAGTGAGATGTATGTCGCTCGTTCCGGGAGGCATATCGATAAGGAAATAGTCGAGTTCGCCCCAGTCGGCCTGCTCGATGAGCTGTTTGAGCGCGTTGGAGGCCATGGCGCCGCGCCATACGGCCGCACTCGCCGGATCGATGACAAAGCCTATCGACAGAACTTTCACACCATATTTCTCGGCCGGAATGATGAGATTGCGGCCTTCTACTTCATGCATATACAATTCTGCATTTTCAAGACCGAACATCTTCGGAACGGACGGCCCGAAGATATCGGCATCGAGAAGACCAACCTTATAGCCCTCGGCAGCCAGCGCTACCGCGAGATTGGCTGCTACTGTCGATTTGCCTACACCGCCTTTGCCCGAAGACACAGCCACTATATTTTTCACACCTGGAAGTACAGGAGCTTTTTCCACCACAGGGGCGGCATGGCGGACAGCGGTATTGATTTCCACTTCGGCGCCGGGAGCCGCATGCTTTATGGCAGCCTCGGCTGTCTTGAGCAGCGAGGCCTTGAAAGGATCGGTCGCCTTGTCGAAGACGATTGTAAAGCTTACGTGGTTGCCGGCTATGCGGATATCATCCTCTACCATGCCGAGTTCAACTATATTTTTGCCCGAGCCGGGATAGCGCACCGTCGCGAGGGCATTTGTTATCAGGGAAGGATACAGGTCCATGAGTATTGTTAATTAGAAATTACAAGTTAGGAGTTAGAAGTTTATAATTAGGAATCAGAAGTCAGAAGTTTAAGCAAAAGGCAACTTCTAACTACCAACTACTAATTTGTAACTATAGCATATCGGGCATCTGTATATATCCGCGCGAATAACTGCGGTAGGTATCGTGTTCGAGATCGTCGGCGCCCGGAGGTTCGGACAGAGGCATGTCGCCGAGAGGGAATTTTAAATATTTGATGGTGAGACCACGGTCGAGCCACTGGTTTTCATAATGGGTGCGTATATTGAGTATGGGATTGTCGGGCGCGATGGTGGCATAGAGGTCGTCGGTCGCTTCAAGGGCCTCAATACCGTTGTGCGACATCATCATAGCGGTATATGCATAGAGGAAAGGACTGTCGGTCTTAAGGTTGACAATACCTTCGGGACAGCTCACACGGCGGTACAGCTCTATGAAGCGCGTACCGGTAAGGCGTTTGCGTACTTTCTTCATCTGCGGGTCGGGGAAAGTGATCCATATTTCAGAGACTTCTCCGGGAGCGAAAAAGCTTTCGAGCAGCTCTATCGAAGTACGGATAAATGCCACATTGCCCATACCTTCATCACGCGCCTGGCACGCACCCGTCCACATGCGCGCACCCTTTATGTCGATGCCTATGAAATTGCGGTCGGGAAAACGACGCGCCAGTCCGACGGTATATTCGCCCTTGCCGCATCCGAGTTCGAGCACGATCGGATTGTCGTTTCCGAAAAAATCGCTTCCCCAGCGTCCGCGCAGAGGAAATCCCTCTTCCTTTAGACGCGAAAAAGGATACTGGAAGACCAGATCGATAGTCTTCATTTCGGCAAATTTCTTCAGTTTATTCTTACCCATTTTTTTCAGCGTAGTATTTTAACCGATCCGCGTGTTCCGTCGGAAAGGGTGCAGTCAACAATATAAACGGTGGAATCGCTGTGCGACGTATCTATTCTGACCTGTGCGGATGATAGCCCCGATTCATTATAAAGTGAAATACCGGAGACATCGAACAATCCTATGCGGTCTATGGTTTCGCCGATACTTTCAACTATCAGCATATACCCGTCGAAAACAGCACGTATTTTCTTTTCTCCAGCCACAGGGACTGCAGTAGACGTCGATGTTCCCTGAATATGAAATTCCTGCCATTGCGGAGTGCTTTCAAAAGCCGATTCCAACAAAGGATCCACATTTAAAATCACATTTTTCTGATCTACTCCGGCCCATACTTCATCACCAAGCGCCGGTACCGAGGCAAGCGACAGAGCGTCTATATCGGAAAGGTATTTCATATCTTCCATAGCACCCTCGCCTATCGACACGAGTGCGGAAGGAAGTTTTATAGTGCTGACCGAAGATGCTCCCATCAAGGCATATTCGCCTACTGAAGCAATATTGTCCGGCAATATAAAAGAACCTTCGACAGCCGAAGCATCCTTGAACGAATATGCCGGCAGATCCTTCATTTCATTTGGCAGCCTCACATCGGAAAGCGATGTGCATTCGAAAAATATTCCGCTTCCTATTTTTTCAAGATGATCGGGGAACACAGCCTTACGAAGGGAGGAATCTCCGGCGAAAGCCCATGAGGAAACACTGTCGAGCAACACACAGGCACTCATATCGGCCTCTGCCACCGCACTGCCCGCAAAGGCACTCTCCCCTACCGAACGCAGCCCTGCACCGAAACCGAAGTTTCCGAGCGATACACACCCTTCGAATGCGCGCGCCGGTATCACCTCTATTTTTTCCGAACCGGCTATTGTTTCAAGACTGCCGCAGGAGCTGAATGTACCGCGGCCAAGTTCTACAGCACCCTCGATAGTCGCAGAAGTAAGACGGGCACACTGAGAAAATGCACCCTCACCCACACGTGTACCGTTCGGAATTCTTATATCAGTCAGAGCACTTCCGGCAAATGCCAGATCGCCGACCGAACAGCCTGCGGGAAGTACAACCGACTCCAACTGCGAGGCAGCGAAAACAGCGCAGGGAATCTCCCCTGCCCTATAATAGCTGACCGATCCCAGAGGCGCGCCTTCATATGAAAGAATAGTGAGATCCGACATATCAAGCAAACGCAAGCCGGGCATTGAATGTTCCATGAAATAGAAATCGGACGCGTCGGCACATCCTGTCAGAACCAGCTCCGTCACACCCGACGGATTTTTTATTTTAGTGCTGAGAAGACCTGCCTCGCATTCCACAGTCATACCGTTTGCAGCGAGCACGCTTCCCGAAATTATAGATAGTACTAAAATACTTTTCATCAACATTGGTTTTACACACAAAAGTACTCAAAAAGTGGCATGTAGCCAAATTCATCAACAGTTGTTGAAAACTATGTTGAAAACGTTCCAATAGCTTTTGGTAACTGACAGCAACTTTAATTTGCATTTCTCGCATGATAAGCTATACAGCGTTTACATGCTCAGATCCAAATTTTTCCCCTATGATTTTACAAAAGTGATTTCAAGCACTTATCAACTCCTTAAAACAGGGTTTTCAACGCTCTGGAGTTATAAAAATATGAACATAACAGGTTATAAACATAGTGTTGATAACTATATGTAATGACTTAATACCAAGTATTTGACATGTAGATAAACTGTCAAGATCCGATATATCATACTCAATACCTTTTAAATGCAAGAGATGGCAGAAAAAGTTATCAAACTTATCAACACCACTTACTATTCCTCTTGAATTCTTGTTTTGAAAAAATTTTTTTAATGATATAAAGACATAAATAAAAATAAAAGGTGTTGAAAAGTGACGGGGCATGGTACGAATAAAGATGGGCGAACGGCATTCTACCACGTCCCCATCTCATGTATTAAGAATGTATAAAAAATATACCCTCGCCCCCCGCTCCTCTGCCCCCCGTTCCTAAATAATTGCTATTTTTGCACATTAATATAGACTATAATGTAATGGAAAATCAGGATAAAGGATTTGTGGCCGATTTCAAGCGCCGTGTCAAAGAAATAAAAACTACACGCTGGATCCGTTTCGGGCTTGTCAGCCTTGTGTTTCTTGCCTGGGTGGCGTGGATGCACACATGGTGGCTGGCTATATTCGAGCTGCTGCTGTTCGATATCTACATTACCGGATATATTCCTTTCACATGGTGGAAGAAGAGCAAGTCGAAAGCCGTGCGCTCGCTCATGAGCTGGGTCGACGCCATCGTATATGCTCTTGTCCTTGTTTATTTCGTGTTTGCTTTCGTAGGTCAGAATTATCAGATACCTTCAAGCTCGCTTGAGAAAACCCTTCTCACCGGCGATTATCTTTGGGTGAACAAGATGGTCTATGGTCCCCGTGTGCCTATGACCCCCGTGCACTTCCCGCTTGTGCACAACAGCCTCTTCGGATGCAAGTCATATCTCGATAATCCTTCGGTGGAATACCGTCGTCTCAAAGGTCTCCGCAATGTCGAGGAAGGAGATATAGTTGTATTCAATTTTCCTGCCGGCGACACAGTAGCATCGAAATTTGAGGAGACTCCCCTGTATTATGATCTTCTTGTTAAGCAGTACGGCCGCGATAAGGTCAAGACCGATAAGGAAACTTTCGGCGAGATCATATATCGTCCCGTAGACCGCCGTCAGAACTTCGTGAAGCGTGCCGTCGGACTCCCGGGTCAGCGTCTGAAGATTGTCAACGATACCATCTATATCGATGGCGAATGCCGTGAATTTCCCGAGAACGTACAGTTCAACTATGTTTTCGCCACTTCGCGTCCTCTCGACGATACCGATCTCCGCGATCTCGGGATAGCTCAGGTCGACATCAGTATGATCGAACCTATGACTCCATCGCGTGTCAATATACAGCCATTCCTCGAGAACGCTCCGCACACAAGCTATGCCTATATGGCTCCCCTCACCCGTGCTATGATAGAGACAATGGAAGGCAGCGGCCTGATGGTGGATAAAGTGAAATATAACGATATCGCCGCCTACTTCGCCGGCGAAGGATCCAACTCCTACGCATTCCCCTTCGGCGAGGACGGCGACTGGACCCTGTCGAACTACGGCGGGACCGACGGTCTCCTCATTCCGGAAAAAGGCATGACCGTGCAGCTCACTCCCGAAAACTGGACTATCTATGAGCGCTGCATCCGCAACTATGAGAACCATCCCGAAGCATACTTCGATAAAATAGCCGGTAAAGCCTATATAGGCGGCAAAGAAGCCGAAACCTACACATTCGGCATGGACTATTACTTCATGATGGGCGATAACCGCGACAATTCGCAGGATTCGCGTTTCTGGGGCTTCGTGCCCGAAGATCATATAGTGGGTACTCCGATGATAGTCCTTGCGTCGTTCGACAACGAGAGAGGCCTTTTCGACGGCAAGATAAGATTCAACCGCATACTCCGCGACGCCAATCCCGACAAATGAGCCACTATCCCCTGCTCTGCCCTGGCACACGTGCCCTGCTGCCGCCGCGGCTGTTCGGTTCGGTGGAATACTACCGTCTGATGAGCCGATTCGAGAATGTGGAGGTAGACGGCTCCATGCGCTTTGACAAACGCATGAAAAGCGTGCATCGTTTCAGTATAATAGATGCTCCTGGCGTGCAGACTCTGACCGTTCCCGTATCAAAGCCCGGGGGCGCTGTGTGCTGGAACGATATAGTGGTGTCCGATCATGGCAAATGGTGGATATCCATGCCGAATGCTCTGGCGACCGCATACAGCCGCACTCCTTTTTTCGAATTCTATATAGACCGTTTTCTGCCGTTGCTGTCACAGGACAGCGTAGGGCTTCCGATAACGGAACTGTGTGCCCGCGCTGATGTCATGGTAAGGAGTATTCTCGATATCAGCTTCATCCCTCTGTCCGCGGATGCCGACACAGCTGATTATCGTCGCGCCGACATCGAGTCCGTGCTTGGTCCGGCTCCGCGCTACTGGCAGCTCCGACAGGCTGAGAAAGGTTTTATTTCCGGTCTGAGTGTGCTCGACCTTATATTCAATCTTGGCCCCGAAGCTTGCCTTTATCTGGCAGAATGATTGTTTTTAGGTCTTTTTGGTGAATTATTGACAAAGTTTGTAAAGAAAATTTGCGCAAAATGTGAAAATTCTGTATATTTGCGCAAATATTCATCTGTATACATTCTTTAATTATGCTTGAGAAAATAGACAATCTCGACCGCAAGATATTAAAAATAGTTATGCACAATGCCCGCATCCCTTCTAAGGATGTGGCTTTGGAATGCGGTGTATCGCGTGCGGCGATACACCAGCGCCTGCAGCGTCTTATAGATCTTAAGGTGATAACCGGTTCCGGCTATCATGTGAACCAGAAAATTCTCGGCTACGCTACCTGTACCTATATAGGAGTAAATCTCGAGCGAGGCGCCATGTATCGCGAAGTAGTGCCCGAACTGGAGAAAATACCCGAAATTGTCGAATGCCATTTCACGACAGGTCCATATACCATGCTCATCAAGCTCTATGCTCGCGATAACGAGCACCTTATGGAACTTCTCAATAAAAAGATACAGATGATCCCCGGTGTGACAGGCACCGAGACCCTCATATCGCTCGACCAGTCTATAGCACGCGAGATTCCGATACGCGAACAGGACGAAGAGGCCGAATAACTGTATGCCGGACATATCCGGTATGTGAGTCTAAAAATTAACTGTTTACTTCATAAATGGAGCAGGAAAACCGCTGGACAGAAATTGAACATCTACCCGCCTGGGACGAGGAATTCTACGACGTATATACTGCCAAGAAATTCGGCAAATGGGTCATGATAAAGACCCTCAAGCCGCAGTATCGCGGAAATCCTCAGTACGAGGCCATGATAGACAAGGAATTTGATGTGCGCTATAATCTGGCGCACCCGAATATCGTGATGATAAACGATTTCGAGGATATACCCGGAATCGGTCGATCTATCGTGTGCGATGATGTCTACGGCGATACTCTCCGCAAGCTCCTGAGCGAGGGAAAGGTGACGCGTCATCATCTGGAGCAGCTGCGTCATCAGCTGGTGAACGCTCTCGAATACATACAGACAAACCATATCGTCCACCCTCCCCTGCGTCCGGAAAATATCATATTCACGGAGAATATTCAGAATCTGAAACTCATTGATGTAGGGTTCGAACAGCGTCCGTCGCTCTCGAAACAGTCTATATCAGACGATATATACAATTACGGCAAAGTGCTTACCGAAGTGCTCGACGCTCTCGGCGATAATGATGCCACCCTGCGCCGTGTGGCGCGTAAATGTACGAATCCGAATCCTGCGCGGCGCTACACAGACCTTCAGCAGCTTCATCTCGCTCTCGAAGGCCGCAATTCGCGCGGACTCGTGATACTTGTCACAATATTTGTGATTCTTATGGTTCTGCTTGTGCTGTGGCTGCTCTCGCCTTATCGCCCGGCTCCAATAAATAATTAATATATAATTAAGAATTTAAAATTGACAATTAATTAAAGGTATAAATTATATTGTCAATTATTAATAAGAAATGGTTTACGTACATCCGATAGCCGCCTCCTCCGACCAGCTGCATCAGTATGTGCAGTTCGGCATTGATCTATACAAAGGAAACACCTGTTATGTGCCGCCGCTGATCATGGACGAGGTCGGCACTCTGTCGCCCGATGTGAATCCGGCATTCGATTTCTGCGACGCACAGTCGTTTATGGCTTTCCGCGACGGAGAGCCTGTCGGCGCCATAACCGCCATAATCAACAAGGCATATAATGAAAAAACGGGCGAGAAACTGATGCGCTTCGGTTTTGTCAACTTTATCGACGACAAGGAGGTTGTCGACGAGCTCTTCGCTGCTGTCGAGGACTGGGGACGAAAACGAGGAATGACTGACATTGTAGGCCCTATGGGCTTTTCCGACATGGATCATGAAGGAATGCTTATCGAAGGTTTCGATGAACTCGGCACCATGGCGACAATATACAACTACCCCTACTATCCTGAACATATGGACCGTATGGGCTATAAGAAAGATGTTGACTGGGTGGAGTTCCGCATGACTGTGCCCGATGCCATTCCGGAGAAATATGCACGAATAGCCGATATAGTAGCTAAGAAATACGGTCTGTCTGTCAGAAAATATACATCCCGCTCCAAGATAAAGAAAGAATACGGACACGCCATCTTCGAGCTCGTCAATGAGGCTTATGCCAATCTATACGGTTTCGTACCTCTGACAGAGCGCCAGATAGAGTTTTATATAAAATCCTATATAGACGTACTGCGTCTCGAAGATGTATGCCTCGTGGTGGATAAGGAAGGATCACTCGTGGCTCTCGGTATATCCATGCCTTCTCTGTCGAAGGCTTTGCAGCAGTCCAAAGGCAAGCTGTTCCCCTTCGGCTGGTGGCCTCTGCTGAAAGCCATACGCGGCAAGACCGACGTCGTGGATCTTCTTCTGGTTGCTGTAAAGCCCGAATATCAGAGCCGCGGCGTAAATGCCCTCATATTCGCCGATTTAATCCCGCAATATATCAAAAACGGATATAAGTATGCCGAGAGCAATCTTGAGCTTGAAGGCAACGAGAACGTGCAGAAGCAATGGGAGTACTTCGAACGGCGTCAGCACCGTCGGCGACGCGCTTACCGTAAAAAACTGTAAATAGTTAGAAATTAGAAGTCAGGAGTTAGAAGTTTGGCTTTCGCGCAATCAACTTCTAACTCCTGACTTGTAACTCCCGGACTTAATCAAAGGTCCTCTTCAATCGAGAAATCGTCGGGAAGATCGTCGTCGAGATCCACATCGTCCACATCGTCGTCGATGTCATCTTTTGGTTCATCATCTTTGGGAGCCTCGGCTTTCTTAGCGGGGCGGCGTCCGCGGTCTTTCTCGGCGTCCTTGAGAGCCTGCATGATGAGGGCTTCGAGTTCGTCGCACAGATCGGGATTGTCGGCAAGCATCTGCTTGGCGGCATCGCGGCCCTGGGCGAGTTTGGCACCGTTGTAGCTGAACCACGAACCGCTCTTCTTGATGATACCGTAGTCTACGCCGAGATCAAGAATTTCGCCGCTGCGGGATATGCCTTCGCCGAACATGATGTCGAATTCGGCGCGCTTGAAAGGAGGTGCCACCTTATTCTTGACAACCTTGATATAGGCGCGTTTGCCGAGAACCTCGTCGCCGTCCTTGATGGGATTGCGCGAGCGGATATCGATACGCACCGAAGCATAGAATTTGAGGGCGTTGCCGCCGGTTGTCGTTTCGGCCGGACCGAACATCTGTCCGATTTTTTCGCGGAGCTGGTTGATGAATATACAGGTTGTGTTCGTGCGTGCGATAGTACCGGTGAGCTTGCGCATGGCCTGCGACATGAGGCGTGCCTGGAGACCCATGTTTCGGTCGCCCATTTCGCCTTCTATTTCGCTCTTGGGGGTGAGGGCGGCTACCGAATCGACTACCACGATATCTACTGCGCTCGATCGTATGAGCTGCTCGGCTATCTCGAGTGCCTGCTCGCCGTTGTCGGGCTGCGATATGAGAAGATTATTGATGTCTACACCAAGCTGCTGGGCGTAGAAGCGGTCGAAGGCATGTTCGGCATCGATCATGGCGGCTATACCGCCTTTTTTCTGTGCCTCTGCTATGGCATGTATGGCGAGGGTTGTCTTGCCTGATGATTCCGGGCCGTAGATCTCGATTATACGTCCGCGCGGATAGCCCCCTACACCGAGGGCATAGTTGAGACTGATGGAGCCGGTCGGGATCACCTCGATGTCTTCGATGACCTCGTCGCCCATCTTCATGATGGCGCCGCGGCCATAGGCTTTCTCTATGCGCCCCATAGCCTGTTCGAGAGCTTCGAGACGGGCTGCTTGAGGATCTTTTGGGGTTTCGCTCTTCTTGGAGCTTTCTTTCTTTGCCATTTTATTATATGTTTTAGTTTCTAATGCAAATTTAGGGGGAAATATGTGCAATAATCAGATACAGTGATTATAAAGAAAGTTAAAATATGAATAATTTTAGATGTATTGATTGCTTTAAATCAATATATTACAAAATTTTATTACATTTTGATGACAAAAGGTCGAACCAATCGGATTTATGTCGTGTTATAATATCACAAAAGCACTTTAGCTTTTTCCATTGCAAGAAATGTGATAATGATTGGTTTATACCAACGAGGCGACTCCGTGACGGCGTTGCCTCGTTGGTTTTTTATCATTTCGGAACGACAACACCGGTAATGCGCAGTGTCACCTGTTCGCTTTTGCCGTTTGCTGACCGCAGACGGAGCTTGACGTCCTTGTTGATTTCGCCTTTCTGACCTACGGTATGGAATGTAACCTTTATTTTGCCGGTTTTACCTGGCATGAGGGGTTTGCGGGAATATTCTGGACGGGTGCAGCCGCAGCTTGCCGAAGCAGTGATGATGGCCACTGCTCCGTCGCCTACGTTTGTGTAGGGAAATTCATGCACTACAGACCCGTCGTCGCTGACGGTGCCGAAATCGTAGGATAATTCCGGAAATTCGAGACCGACTTTTTCGCCGGGAGTCTTGGCGCTTGCCGGAAGGACGGCCATGACGGCCGCTGCAAGCATGATTAGCAGTATTTTTTTCATTTCTTGAAATAATGGTCGAGTACGGCTGCCGCTGCCGCGAAACTCGATTTGCGGTTGGCAAGCACATCGGCTTCGGCGCCTTTGAGGAGTGTTTCTATTGTAGGATTGTCGTAGAAATGCTTTCGGAGCTGTTCGTCGATGGTCTCATACATCCACCAGCGGGCCTGTTCCTGCCGCTTTGTCTCGAAATATCCGTTTTCTTTCACGAAGGCGAAATAGCGGTCTATCATGTCCCAGACCTCGGGAATACCAAGCTCGTAGTAGCCGGAGTATGTGAGTACTTCGGGACGCCATCCGCTGGCTGTAGGCGGGAAAAGGTGCAGGGCTGAACGGTATTGTGCCTGCGCGAGCTGCGCGGGGCCTATATTGTCGCCGTCGGCCTTGTTGATGACTATGCCGTCGGCCATTTCCATAATTCCGCGTTTGATTCCCTGCAGTTCGTCGCCTGCACCGGCTATCTGTATGAGCAGGAAGAAATCGACCATCGAATGGACGGCTGTCTCGCTCTGGCCTACGCCTACGGTTTCTACAAAGATATTGTTGTAGCCGGCGGCCTCGCACAGTACTATGGTCTCGCGTGTCTTGCGGGCAACGCCTCCGAGCGATCCTGCCGACGGACTGGGGCGTATAAATGCTCCCGGATGGACCGAAAGTTTCTCCATACGTGTCTTGTCGCCGAGAATAGAGCCCTTGGTGCGCTCGCTTGACGGGTCGATGGCGAGGACGGCGAGTTTACCTCCGTCTTTCAGCACGTGCAGACCGAATACGTCGATACTGGTGCTTTTGCCGGCACCGGGTACGCCCGTAATGCCTATGCGGCGCGAGTTGCCGGAGTAGGGCAGGCATTTCTCTATCACCTCCTGAGCCAGGGCATAGTGGTCGGGAGCCACGCTCTCTACCAGGGTCACGGCACGGCTCAGAGCGGTGATATCACCTTTGAGAATGCCGTCGACAAGTTCCGATGCCGGTGGGAGAGGCTTGCGGCGCGGCCGTTTCGCAAGGTAGGGATTGACGATAGGCGGCTGGGCGACACCGTTGTTCACGGTAAGACCGATATATTGGGAGTCGTTTTCGGGATGTTCCATATCAGAAGGGTTTAATACCCAAAATTACGAAATACCCTCGGCTCCGCCAAATTTTTTTGTTTTATTATAAGAGCGTAGATTAATAACATATGTGTTTCCATGCTGAGTGGAATTTATGATAAGATTTCAATGAGGATTTTTTGACATTGGTTCAGTCCTGGCGTCTTTTTGTTAACTTGTCCATCATTCATCGGTCATGTTGCCACCACTACGGGCCTTCTTTATAATGTACAATTTAAGCGAGAATCCACTAACATGTGTTTTTACGTATGTTATTACAATGGTTCGGTATTTTTGATCTAACCGAATGATTACAAGGTTAATAAATGTGA
>CAJKRG010000040.1 GCA_905202215.1 uncultured Porphyromonadaceae bacterium | reverse complement strand
AAGACCTCCGCGCCGACCGTCAGCCCGAATTCACCCAGATCGACTGCGAGATGAGCTTCATCGAACAGAACGATGTGATTGAGCTTTTCGAAGGCATGGCAAAGCACCTTTTCAAGGTAATCCGCGGTATCGAACTCACCGAACCCTTCCCCCGCATGGCCTGGGCCGACGCCATGAAATACTATGGCAGCGACAAGCCCGATACACGCTTCGGTATGCGCTTCGTAGAGCTGATGGACGTACTCAAAGGCTGCGGCTTCTCTGTATTCGATAATGCCGCATACATCGGCGGCATCTGTGCCGAAGGCGCCGCCCACTATACCCGTAAGCAGCTCGACGCCCTCACCGAATTCGTGAAACGCCCGCAGGTCGGCGCAAAGGGTATGGTATACGCCCGTGTGGAAGCCGACGGCAATGTAAAATCGAGCGTAGACAAATTCTACACACAGGAGAAACTGCAGGAGCTCAAGGAAGCCATGGGCGCAAAGCCCGGCGACCTTATCCTCATACTCAGTGGCGACGACGCCATGAAGACACGCAAACAACTCTGCGAACTCCGTCTTGAAATGGGCCGTCAGCTCGGTCTGCGTGACAAGGACAAATTCTCGTGCCTTTGGGTTGTCGACTTCCCCATGTTCGAATGGAGCGAACAGGAAAACCGTCTCATGGCAATGCACCATCCATTCACCCATCCCAAGGACGAGGATATCCCAATGCTCGACACCGATCCCGCCGCCGTGCGTGCCGATGCCTACGACATGGTGATCAACGGTGTCGAAGTCGGAGGCGGTTCCATCCGTATCCACGACAGCGCCCTTCAGGCAAAGATGTTCGAAATTCTCGGCTTTACTCCGGAGAAAGCTGCCGAACAGTTCGGTTTCCTCATGAACGCTTTCAAGTTCGGAGCGCCTCCTCATGGCGGTCTTGCCTACGGTCTCGACCGCTGGGTAAGCCTATTTGCCGGTCTCGACAGTATACGCGACTGCATCGCATTCCCCAAAAACAACTCGGGACGCGATGTAATGCTCGATGCTCCGGCCGCCCTCGACCAGAGCCAGCTCGACGAGCTTAATCTCGCCATCGTAGAACCGCAGAAATGAAATTATCCTATATCATAGCCGCTCTTGAAGAGTTCGCCCCGCGGACTCTTCAGGAGTCATGGGACAACAGCGGCCTCCAGATCGGCCTTCCAGCCGGAACCGATGAGGTTTCGGGCGCTTTGCTCTGCGTCGATGTCACTGAAGAAATCGTAGCTGAGGCCGCCGGACGAGGCCTTAACCTCATAATATCGCATCATCCGCTGATATTCAAAGGTTTCAAGACGCTCACAGGCGCCAACGCCCCGCAGCGGGCGGCCATGGCTGCCATACGCGCCGGAATCGCCGTCTATTCGGCCCATACATCGCTCGACAGCACAGTCGGAGGCATATCCTACGCCATGGCTCAGGCCATGGGTGCGGAAGTGCGCCGGGTCCTGTCGCCCGCAGAGATCAGTTTCAGACGCGTAAGTGTCATCTGTCCCCGCTCTGCGGCAGCCGATGTGCGCCTCGCACTGCTCGACGGCGAAGCCGGTACAGTTCCGTGCGCGGCCAATTCCTCCCTGAGCGCAACCGCACCTGTCCTCGACACCGACAGCCGATGCATATATACCGACGTCGAAGGCGAGACCTTACCAGCCGCTCAGGATCCGATAGCCGGTATAGAGCTGATCCACACTCCTCTGACACGAGTGGAGACAATCGTTCCGCTCTGGAAAGCCGCCTCATTGGCCGCGACAGCAACGGGCGTCCCCGGTGCGGAAAATGCCAAAGTCGAAATATCGCCTGTCGACAATACAGACAGCCACATAGGCCTTGGCGTGATCGCCGAATTCGAAAAACCGATGAAGATGGCCGATTTCGCGGCTATGCTCAAGGCGAAATTCGATGTACCATCCATACGTGTATCCCTCGGCTATGATCCCGAAGCGCAGGTACGCCGCGTAGCTATGTGCGGCGGCGCGGGAGGCGAATTCATCGGAGCGGCCCGGACGGCCGGAGCCGATGTCTACGTCACCGCCGACGTGCGCTACCATGATTTCTGCGACAATCCCACAGGCATGGCCATATTCGACATAGGCCATTTCGAAAGCGAACAGTATGCTACTGTGATTTTTAAGAATGTCCTTTCGAAAAAAATGCCTAACTTTGCAGTCTATTTCTCATCCTCTCAAAAAAATCCGGTAAAATATTTGTAAGTCACCATATATGGCAACTGAAAACAAGCAAGATGCACCCCGCTCGGTCGAGGATCGTCTCAAAACACTCTACGAACTCCAGACCATCCTCTCCGAAATCGACCGTATCCGTAATATCCGCGGCGAACTTCCTCTCGAAGTAAAAGATCTTCAGGATACTATCGCCGGTCTGAACACTCGTATCGAACGCTATCAGGGAGATATCGAAGATCTCAAGATCAAACGTACTGCCGAACAGAACAAGATCGAAAACAAAAAACTCCTCATCGACCGCTACCGTCAGCAGCTCGACAACGTGCGCAACAACCACGAATTCGACAACCTCACCAAAGAAATCGAATACGAGACTCTCGAGATCAAACTCAGCGAAAAGAATATCGGCGAAATCGAACGAGAAATCGACAACCGTCAGGCCCAGATAGCCTCGATCCAGCAGGATATCGTAGACCAGACCCAGATTCTCGCAGAAAAGAAAGCCGACCTCGAAAACATCGTGAACGAGACCCGCAGCGAAGAGGAAAACCTCATCGGTCGAGCAAAGACACTCGAACCCGGTGTCGACGAGCGCACTCTCAATGCTTTCAAGCGCATACGTAAAAACGCCCGCAACGGTCTCGGCATCGTGATCGTCGACCGTAACGCATGCGGCGGCTGCTTCAACCGCATTCCACCGCAGAAGCAGATCGAAATCAAGATGCACAAGAAAGTCATCGTCTGCGAATACTGCGGCCGCATCATGATCGATCCCGAACTTGCCGCAGCCGTCGAAGAATCAAAAAAATAATCTCCCTTAAAAAACAACGGACTATGCACACCGCATGGTCCGTTTTTTCATATCTTTGCACCAATCTAATCAAAATATATATTCTTATGAAAAAACTTATTCTCATCATCGCCGTGCTTGCAACCGCATACCAGCTTGCATTGGCCGGCGAGTTCAGCGCCATGCGTGGCGTATGGGCCTCGGACAGCGCCGAAGCCGTAGTCACAGACCATGCCTGCATCTTTTTCGAAAACACTCCGACCGGATTACGCGCTTTCCTCGATGTTCCGTCGTACAATATACACAGCCGCACAGCATTCGCAGACTCCACATTCATTTCGGATGAAACGACGCCCATTGCCTTAAGCCTCGAAGGTAAAAAACTGAAAATCGGAGACAAGACCCTTGTGAAAGTCGAAGACATCACGACATGCGAGCCATATGAACGCCCGGCCGCGACTTCAAAATTCGACATAGGCCGACTTCTTCAGGAATGGCGTCTCGGAGCGGCTTACGGCAGAGAGGGAGAGTTCACATTCTGCGAGATAAACACCAACCGACATATGTTCGTATACATGTTGAATCCGACAATGACATATATACGTGCGGCCGCCACACGAAACAACAATAACGGCACTCTTTTCTTTCAGAATATAAGGATGATGCAAAACGGCAATACCGGCGAACTGACATCGCATATGATGCCGGGCAACCTTGCCATAGCCCGCGATGACCTCGCCATCGATGACAGCAAATTCCAACCCGACAAATGCACATTCACATCCGACGGAGGCATCTACTGGTCTTTTATCTCGTTCTCGCCCGACGAGATACTCATAAACGGCTGCGGCGAAACATACAACGTTCAGCGCGGAGCATCGCCGGATACAAAAGACGAATATTTCAAATATACTCCATACTCATCTGAATCGGGAGCATTGCACATCTTTCACTGATTGCAGTAGTAGTTCGGCGGATTTTTGCTATCTTTGTACTTCAAAACGAAAAAAATTTAAACACATCATATTATGGCTCAGAATGAAGTGACGGGACCCGAAGAAAAGAAATCCCTCAATTTTGTTGAAGAAGAGGTGTACAACGATCTGCAGGCCGGCAAAAACGGAGGCCGCCTGAGCACACGTTTCCCGCCTGAACCCAACGGCTACCTTCACATCGGTCATGCCAAAGCCATATGTATGGACTTCGGCATAGCCGAGAAATTCGGCGGTACATGCAATCTCCGCTTCGACGACACCAACCCGGTGAAGGAAGATGTGGAATATGTAGACTCCATCCGCGAAGACATCCACTGGCTCGGTTTCGACTGGGGCGACCGTGAATACTACGCTTCCGACTACTTCCCCCAGCTTTTCGATCTGGCCGTACGCCTTATCAAAGAAGGCAAAGCTTATGTCGACGACCAAAGTTCCGAAGAGATAGCCCGTCAGAAAGGCACTCCCCAGACACCTGGCGAAGAAAGCCCCTATCGCAACCGCAGCGTTGAGGAAAATCTTGATCTTTTCATGCGCATGAATGCCGGCGAATTCGACGAAGGTTCACGCGTGCTCCGAGCCAAGATCGATATGGCATCGCCTAACATGCACTTCCGCGACCCGATCATGTACCGCATCATCAAGACGCCTCATCACCGTACAGGCACCACATGGAAAGTCTACCCGATGTATGACTTCGCCCACGGCCAGAGCGACTATTTCGAAGGTGTGACACACTCTATCTGCACACTCGAATTCGTGGTACACCGTCCTCTCTACGAGTATTTCGTAAAAGAACTTGCCGACGACAGCTACTGCCCGCGCCAGATCGAATTCAATCGCCTCAACCTCACTTACACCGTAATGAGCAAGCGTAAACTGCTTCAGCTCGTGAAAGAAGGTCTTGTTGCCGGCTGGGACGATCCTCGCATGCCGACCATTTCCGGCATGCGGCGCCGCGGCTATACCCCGGCCTCTATCCGTAACTTCATCGATACCATCGGATATACCAAATATGAGGCTCTCAACAGCGTCAGTCTTCTCGAACATGCCGTTCGCGACGATCTCAACCGTATCGCTACCCGCGTAATGGCTGTAGTCAACCCTCTAAAGGTTGTCATCACCAATTATCCCGAAGACAAGGTCGAAACCGTGAGCATGGAGAACAATCCCGAAGATCCCGAAAGCGGCACTCACGAAATGCCTTTCTCCCGCGAGCTCTACATCGAACGCGACGACTTCATGGAGAATCCTCCAAAAAAATTCTTCCGTCTCGCACCCGGCTCCGAAGTCCGTCTAAAGGGCGCGTATATCATCAAATGCGATGAAGTGATAAAAGACGCAGACGGAAACATCACCGAACTCCGCTGCTCATACGACCCCGACACCCTCAGCGGCATGCCCGGCGCCAACCGCAAGGTGAAAGGCACGCTCCACTGGGTATCGGCCGCACACGCCGTCGACGCCGAAGTGCGCCTCTATGACCGCCTTTTCGAAGTCGAGAACCCGGGCGCCGAACCCGACCGCGACTTCCGCGAAATGCTCAATCCCGATTCGCTGAAAGTGGTTCAGGGTGTTAAGCTTGAACCATACATCATGACAACGGCGCAGCCCGGCAGCAAATTCCAGTTCCAGCGCGTGGGCTACTTCACTCCCGATCCCGACAGCACCCCCGAACATCCTGTGTTCAACCGCACCATAGCCCTCAAGGATACCTGGGAGAAGGTGCAGAAGAAAGCATGATTTTACCGCCGGATGTGTCCGGCTCCAGTTAAAGTAATGTGTCAAAATACGGCTTCATATAACCGTATTTTGACACATCCGTTAAACGATTCCCCTAAGGATATTGACCGATATATGAGCTACGACGACGAATCCAATCCCCGCGAAGAACTGTATCAAAGCTTCCTCAAATCACTGAAAGAACCGGCTACGGAAAGATTCTTCGACGAAGATGAACTCGTCGAGATATTCGACTACGCAGGTGATCTCGCCGATGACTATGCGCGCGCTGAAGTACTATTCTGCGGCGCCCGTCTGTATCCCGAAAGCGCACCGCTCAAAGAACGCCGCGCCCTCCTCTACTTCGACCTCGAAGATGCCGAAAAAGAGCTTAAGGACGGAAGCGCCGCCGCATTCATCGCCGACAATTCCGACCACTCTTCGCTGCTCTTCGACATCGTACGCCTTGAGGCGAACCGACCGGCAGATGCGCCGGCCGCGCTTGCGTTTCTGATGGAGCAATATCCGTCTTTTTCCGATGAGGAGACCATCCGCTTCATAGATCTCGCTTTCGACCTCGATTGCTACAGCTGGGTGAAGGAACACATGCCGGAACTTCGCAAAAAAGCGAATTTTCTGCCCGCTCTTCTTTACGAAGTGCTTCAGGAGGCCGACGAACAGGGCGACGATGAGACAGTTGCCGCGCTCGCCGAAGAACTTATCGAGGCAGAACCTTTCTCCATAGCCTACTGGGCAACCCTTTTCCGCGCACAGGCGCGTCTCGGCAAGGAAGACGATGCCAGACAGACATTCGATACAGCCAAGGCACTCGGAGCCGACAATCCTGCTGCCCTGCTCAATCTCGCAGATACAATATATTCATGTGCGCCATACCTCCAGCGCGAGGCTATCGAAATGATGGGAGCGTTAAAAAAGGAAAATCCTGACGACTTCACATTTACCGACTGCCGTTGCGCCCTTCTTGTGCAACACGGAGACCCGGCGACAGCTGTAGCCGAATTACGAAAATACATGGCAGAGCATCCGGGCGAGATTCGTCCGCTCAAACAACTCCTGCTATGTAATATAACCGACGCCGAATGTATCTGTGACCGCTATATCGTCGCCAATAACGGACAAGAGATGCCCGCGGCCGACCTCGACGAGACCATCAACGCCCTGCTCATGCGGTCGGCAATGAATTCACTCGCCGGACTACTGAAATCACTGCGCAAACTCCGCGCCCTGAACGCAGTGGAATTTGCCTCATATGCTGAAGCATTGTTCGCCCTCGGACGGTATGAGGAGACCGTCGAACTGATCGACGACGACAGTCTGTTTGACGAAATAACGCAGATACCTTTCCGAGGAGCATCTCATGTATATATATGCGTGGTCGCATATATGAAAACAGGCCGCGAAGAGCAGGCCAGGGAAATGCTCGACAAAGTGACACCCTTCTTCGAAGCCTATATGGCCGGAGCGCCACTGCCCGTGCGCATGGCTTCGCGCACACTTTTCACGCTTGCCGACAAAGTGCGCCGTCATCCGGCCTCCGACAAGCTATACTGGGAGTATTTCGACATGCTCGGCCACTCCAAATTCACTTGAAGAAAGCCTTGAGCCGTTCCAGGCCGGCTTTGCCGAGGATAAGCAGAGCGGAATACTGACAGGCTTTGGCCAGACCGTAGAACACAGCCCAAAGCACACCCTTGGCCGCCACGGGTATCGGCAGGAGCATCTGTGCGAACGAGATGGCGTAGCACAGCACACAGCAAAGAGCTACTATGGCCCCTGTGCGGAAGGAAAGACCCTGTAGCCACGCCTTGAATCTGAGGAATTTCTCTTTCATTCCTCAAAAGTACATATTTTCGCACACAGAAACAAACAGGAAAAGCGCCCGCATCCAGAAAGAGGATGCAAGCGCTTTTATCGGTTATGAAGGGAGATGCTTACTTTTTGGCAGCTACGGCCGCATGTTCGATTGCAAGACAATCGACATAATTCTTGATATAGGCATCGAATCCGGCGACATCAGCGGGATCGGGAGCGATCTCGACACCGGCATTGCCGAGGAAGACCTTCTGCTCGAGATATTCGGGAAGCGAGAGCCCTTCGGGATTGCCCACTACGAAGCCGGCGAGCAAGGCCATGCCCCATGCACCGCCTTCGCCGGCCGTCTCCATGACGGATATCGGCGAATTGAGAGCAGCAGCGAGAATGCGCTGTCCGACACCTTTTGTCTTAAACAGACCACCGTGACCGGTCAGACGGTCGACCTCCACATTTTCTTCCTTGAAAAGGATATCGTTGCCTATCTTAAGCACGGCTACAGCGGCATATAGATTGGCACGCATGAAGTTGGCGAGATTGAAACGGTCGTTGGCCGAGCGGACGAAAAGGGGACGTCCCTGTTCGAGACCTGTTACAGGCTCGCCCGACACATAGTTGTATGCCATCAGGCCCCCGCAGTCACCGTCGCCCTCGAGAGCACGGTTATAAAGGAGACCGTAAAGCTGATTATAGTCAACGGGGACTCCGAGAAGTTCCTGATACTCCTTGAAAAGATTGACCCATGCATTGAGGTCGGATGTGCAGTTGTTGCAGTGCACCATGGCCACAAGACTGCCGTCGGGAGTGGTCACCATATCGATCATCTCATAGGGCTTGGAAAGTTCCTTTTCGAGCACGATCATGGAGAACGAAGACGTTCCGGCCGACACATTACCTGTGCGTTTGAGAACAGCATTTGTCGCTACCATACCGGTACCGGCATCGCCTTCAGGCGGGCAGAAGGGTACTCCGGGTGCGAGATGTCCCGATACATCGAGAAGGGCGGCGCCTTCAGGCGTGAGATGACCGGCAGCCTCACCCGCTACAAGCACTGTCGGAAGGATATCGGAAAGAGTCCAGGCGAAGCCCTTTGGAGCGACAAGCCTGTCGAACTTAGCCACCATAGAGGCGTCGTAGTTCTTTGTCTCGGGATCAACGGGAATCATGCCGGAAGCATCGCCTACGCCAAGCACACGCTCGCCGGTAAGTTTCCAGTGGATATATCCGGCAAGGGTGGTGAGGAAGTCGATATCAGCCACATGCTCCTCATTGTCGAGTATAGCCTGATACAGATGGGAAATACTCCATCGGAGAGGAATATTGTATACGAATAGTTCGCTCAGCTCGGCAGCGGCACGGCCCGTATTTGTGTTGCGCCATGTACGGAAAGGCATCAGAATATTTCCGTCCTTACCGAAAGGCATGTAGCCATGCATCATGGCACTTATACCGATGGCCGCAAGACGCTCTATCTCTACGTCGTAAAGTTCGAGCACGTTTTTGCGGAGATCGGCATAGCAATCCTGGAGACCGTACCAGATAGCCTGTGTGCTGTATGTCCACAGACCGTCGACAAGCTGGTTCTCCCATGTATGGCTGCCCTGTGCAAGCGGCTTGTTGTCCGGCCCTATGAGCACGGCCTTGATACGCGTCGAACCGAATTCAATGCCGAGCACAGCATTGCCCTGACTTATAATAGATTTTGCATCCATAGTATTAAATGATAAAAGATGTATGGTGAAAAGTGAAAGGTGAAAAGTGAATATATTAGTTCTGTCTCAAAAACATAGAGGCGAAACTAATATATTCACTTTTCACCTTTCACTTTTCACTCTTAATCATAACAGCAATCAGCAGAGCGATTTATTAAGCATGTAGTAGACCTCGTTCCAACGGAGCTCGTTCTTGAAGCCCTCGATAGTGGTGTCCTTGCAGATGTGCAGCATTTCGATACCTGCGATCTCCGCATAGTCCTGCCAGTATTCGGGAGTAAGCTTGTAGGAGAAGCAGGAGTGATGTGTGCCACCCGCGAGAATCCATGCGCCGGCACCGATCTCGAAGTTGGGCATCGGAATCCAGAGAGCCGAAGCCACGGGAAGTTTAGGCAGAGGTTTGGGTTCAATGCACTCAACGTCGTTGACGATAAGGCGGAAGCGGTTGCCAAGGTCTACGACAGTAGCCGTGATACCTGCGCCGGGCTTCGATGTGAAGACGAGGCGTGCGGTAAGGCTCTTGCGGATGCCTATGCCGAGGAAGTGAACTTCCAGACGGGGCTTCTCAGCAGCGATAAGAGGACATACCTCAAGCATGTGGGCCTGAAGAATGGAGCTGTTGGCGCCATCGAAATTAAGAGTATAGTCTTCGAGGAATGAGCAGCCCTGACCCTGGCTCATAACCCATACCGAGCGATAGAGAGCGGCGCTCTTCCAGTCGCCTTCGGCACCGAAGCCATAGCCTTCGGCCATGAGTCGCTGCGAGGCAAGGCCGGGAATCTGGTCGAAACCGACGAATTTTGGATCGTTGATGTCGGCAGTACCGAGGTCATCGAAGTTTGTCGTGAAGCCCTTTGCTCCCTTGGCTTTGAGGATTGCGCGGAGAGCGAGTTCGGCCTTGGCAGCATTCCAGATCTTGCGATAGCCTTCGGTGCTCTTGTCCTCCAGTTCGGCGGCATGTTCATATTCCTTGAAATATGTCGCTACGAGGGCATCGGTATCGGCATCGCTCACCTTCTTATAGTATTCCATGAGTTCACTCACGGGAGTATAGTCAACATGATAGCCCAGACGCTGCTCGGCCTCAACCTTGTCGCCGTCGGTCACGGCAACATTGTTCATCTGATCGCCGAATCGAAGGATCAGCATATCCTGGCTGTCGGCCCATGCGGCTGCTACACGCTGCCATACAGCAATGTGATCCTGGGCAACAGGATCAGTCCAGTGGCCTACAACCACCTTGCGGCGCAGACGCATACGCGAACAGATATGACCGAACTCACGGTCGCCATGGGCGCTCTGGTTGAGATTCATGAAGTCCATGTCCATTGTATCCCAGGGAATTTCGGCATTATACTGGGTATGGAAGTGGAGAAGCGGTTTATTGAGTATCTGCAGGCCGTGGATCCACATTTTGGCAGGCGAGAAAGTATGCATCCAGGTAATGACACCGATACATGCGTCGCTGTTGTTGGCAGCCTTCATCACGTCGGCAACCTCTTTCGATGAATTTGCGGTGCCTTTGTAGACAACCTTTACAGGAAGACGGCCTGACTTGTTAAGACCTTCAACCATTTCTTTGGAGTGGCTGTCGACAGCCACAACGGCATCACCGCCATATAGGAGCTGGGCACCAGTGACCCACCACACTTCGTAGTTAGAGAAAACGCTCATAAAATTATAGAATTATGAATTAAGAATTATGGATTATGGATTAATTGATAATTAAGAATTGAGAATAATAATTCTCAGCTTGCCAGCCAGATAACTTAAAACTCCTAACCGCCTATTTCTGTCCGTAATAAGCATTGGGACCATGCTTGCGCGAGAAATGCTTCTCCACAAGCAGCGGATTCATTGTCAGCGCCGGATTGACCTGGAATGCCACAAAGGCCATCTTGGCAACCTGCTCCATCACCACGGCATTGTGTACGGCTTCTTCGGGAGTCTTGCCCCAGCTGAAAGGCCCATGGTTCTTTACAAGTACACCGGGAGTATGCACAGGATTCATTCCGATAAAACGCTCCACGATGACATTGCCGGTCTCGAGCTCATAATCGCCTTCGACTTCGGCTGCAGTCATGTCGCGGGTACAGGGAATAGCATTATGGAAATAGTCGGCGTGGGTAGTGCCGATATTAGGCAGATCTATACCGGCCTGAGCCCAGGCGGTGGCATAAGTTGAATGCGTGTGCACCACACCGCCGATCTCTGAGAAAGCGCGGTAGAGGGCCAGATGGGTAGGCGTATCGGAAGACGGACGGAGATCACCTTCGACAACCTTGCCGTCGGCAAGACTGACAACGACCATGTCGGAAGCCTTCATGGTGTCGTAGCTGACACCGCTGGGCTTGATTACCACAAGGCCTTTCTCACGGTCGATACCAGACACATTACCCCAGGTGAAAATCACCAGGCCGTGCTCAACAAGACTCATGTTGGCACGATATACTTTTTCTTTAAGTTCTTCGAGCATAGGAAGATAATTTATATCTTGAACCGAAAATTCTGTTGATAGATATCGTTGTCGAAGCGATAGAGACGCGCCCCGCGCCGTGAACCGGTCTTGTCTATATACTCCGTAGGGACAATCGAACTGACTTCAGCCACACGCTTTCGGAAATTACGTTTGTCGATTTCTTCGCCGATAACAGTCTCATAAAGAGCCTGCAACTGCGAGAGCGTGAACATAGGCGGAAGAAGACGGAAAGCCACAGGTTCGACAGCGAATTTGCGCCGCAATGATCCGAGAGCCTGTTCGATCATAACCGGATGATCAAAGCCGAGTTCGGGCAGATCATCGAGTGGCAGCCAGTGGGCGTCGTGGCCTGCAACTGCGGCACTATCGACATCGGCTATATTGACAAGAGCGCTATAAGCTACTGAAACTACCCGTTCTCCCGGATCACGGTCCACGGCACCGAAAGTTCCGACCTGATGCATATACACATCGGTCAGACCGGTAAGATCGCGGAGCACACGTGCGGCAGCGTCGTCGACACTTTCATCACGACCGACGAAACCACCCATAAGCGACCATTTGCCGGCCTCAGGCTCGAAACTCCGTCGGGTGAGGAGAAGACATAGACGTCCGTGCTCAAGACCGAAGATAACGCAGTCAACGGCCACATAAAGTCTGTCGTTTCTTGTATAGTAAGCACTCATTATCAGTTGAAAGAGTCGAAAAAAGTTTAAAAAGTCAAGATAATAGTCTTGATAATGACTACATCGACCATTATCTTAACTTTTCTCTTTATAAAATTTTCAAACTTTAGATTACCAGAAATAGATATAGAATGCGACAGTAATACCGAGGATAATGACGGTATGGATCACATCCCAGTGGTTCCAGCTTGCACGGGTTTCGGCACGCTGTTCGGGAGTAGAGGTTCCGAAGACAAGACCGCGGATTTTCTCATCTGACGGAGCCTTGGTGCAGAGCGACACGATGACACCCACCGCGAGGCAGAATACCAGCATCCAGCCACAGAAGAAGAGCCAGTTGCAATCGAAGAATATGCTCTGGAAGAGGCTCGGATCAGCCGAGACTCCGGCATTGCTGTAATAGATCTTGGCACCAAGACGTGTGAGGCCGACAATAAGACCCGAAAGAAGAGCCCACATACCGCCAAGAGCAGATGCGCGTTTCCAGAGAATACCGATAAGGAAAGCGGCAGCGATACCGGGCGCAAGAACCGACTGTACGTCCTGGAGATAGAGATAGAGCACATCGCCGACCGATCGCATGACAGGAATCCAGAGGATACCGAGCACCACGATTACTACTGTAGCGGCCTGACCGATACGAACAAGTTTCTTGGGATCGGTCTTTGGTTTGAGACGCTGGTAGAAGTCGATGGTGAAGAGAGCAGCCGAAGAGTTGAAGAGCGATGCGAGCGAGCTCATGAGAGCGGCAAGAATGCCGCACACGATAAGACCCTTGACACCTGCGGGAAGAAGCTTGGCCACAAGAGTGGGGAAGGCAGCGTCAGAATTAGGATTACCGTTGGGAAGCATAGGCAGGAAGTCGCCGAGGTTCTGATGAAGAGCGAAAGCGATCATGCCGGGGATAAGGAAGAGGAATACGGGAAGAAGCTTAAGATAAGCACCGAAGATTGTACCGCGACGGGCTTCTTTCTCGTTTTTGCCGGAAAGAACGCGCTGCACGATAAACTGGTCGGTACACCAATACCAGAAACCGATGACAGCCGAACCGATAAGAGCGCCGAGCCATGGATACTGGGCGTCGCGATTATCGCGGATAAGGTTGACCATAGTATCGCCGTACTCATTGACCTTCACTGCCGAGCAGATACGCATCATCTCATCCCAGCCACCGAGTTCCTTGAGGCCGAGCACAAGGATGATAAGCGATCCAAGCAGAAGAATAGGAGTCTGAAGCACAGAAGTATAGAGCACCGACTTCATACCGCCGAAGATAGTGTAGAGAGCTGTGATAAGCACCAGACCGATAGCGGCGATCCAGAAGAAATCGATTCCCCAGAGTTCATCGATTCCGAACACCTGCTGGAATACAAGACCACCGGCATATACTGTCACGGCAACTTTAGTAAGCACATAGCTGATAAGCGAAATGGTGGCGAGAATTGTTCGCGACTGAGGATTAAATCGCTTTTCAAGGAATTCAGGCATGGTATATACCATGGATCGGGAGTAGAAGGGCACGAAAACCCAGCCAAGGATAAGAATCATCCAGCCCTGGATTTCCCAGTGGGCCATCGCCATGCCTGACGAAGCGCCCGAGCCGGCAAGACCGATGAGGTGCTCCGAACCGATGTTCGAAGCGAAAATAGACGCACCGATGGCAATCCACGTGGCGTCCTTACCGCCAAGGAAGTAGTCGGCGGCATTGTTCTGCTTTTGGCGCACAACCCACACGATGATGCCGATCAGGGCAACAAAGAACAAGGCTATGACAATCCAGTCAAGTAACTGCATAAGGTTAAGGTATTTTATTTTGGTTAAGGTATTTTTACTAAGATAGCGGGTTGAGGGGGTGTAAGTCCAAGGAGTTAAGATAATAGCCAACAGAATAACTATTATCTTAACTTTTTCAACTCATTACTCCTTACTTCACCGTAGAGAAGCGGTAGATGCAGTGGCTGGTATATGTTTCGCCGGGACGGAGAACAGCGGTAGGCCACTGGGGCTTATTGGGAGTATCGGGGAAATGTTGTGTTTCCAGACACACGGCTGTACGCTGCTGGTATACGATGCCTTTCTTGCCTGTCACAGTGCCGTCGAGGAAATTACCGGTATATACCTGTACGCCCGGTTCGTCGGTATATACATCCATTGCAATTCCCGATTCTGGCGATATGAGACGAAGTTTAGGCTGAGTCATGTCGCCCGGATTGCGAAGCACCCAATTGTGATCGTAGCCATTGCCGTTGATAATCTGTATGTCTTCGGCGGCGATATCACGTCCGATTTCCTTCATGACAGTAAAGTCCATAGGAGTACCTTCAACAGCCTCGATGGTACCGAGAGTCATATACGTGCTGTCGACAGGAGTAAAGCCTTCGGCATCGATCCACAGCGAATCGGCAAGCACATTGTTTTCAAGATTGCCCGACAGATTGAAATACGAATGGTTGGTCATGTTGATGATAGTCGGAGCCTTGGTTATCGCCGAATATGCGATCGCAAGGGCATTGTCCGAAGTAAGGGTATATGTTACAGTCGCGGTAACTTCGCCCGGGAATCCATTGTCACCGTCGGGAGATACAATTGTCAAAGCAAGAGTACTGTCATTGGGCTGCTCGGCACTATATACGCGGAACTGCCAGCCATATGTACCCATATTCGTACCGCCATGCAGGCAATGGCCGAAATTATTGCGCGGGAGCTGATACACGCTGTCGTCAAGTTCAAAACGGCCCTGATTTATACGATTGGCATAGCGGCCGATAGACGCACCGAAGTCGGTAACATTATTTTCAGGGAAATAGGCATCTATACTGTCGAAACCGAGAACGACATCGCGGAAATCGCCATTGGCATCGGGCACACTGAGAGACACCAGACGGCCGCCGAAGTTCGTGATACATGCCTCCATGCCATTGGCATTGACGAGGGTGTAGAGAGCAACGGAATCGCCGCGATATTCATTTGCGAATTTCTGAGGATCGAGACCCGACTTTGTCAAAGCGGGAACCTCCGTTTTAGTGCCGCATGAAGCAAGCACAAGTGCCGATACAATGGCAACCGGAAGAAGTTTCATGGTCTTGAATGATTGGAAAATAAATGGTTTCAGAAGTTAGTTTTAATTTTGGGTGTAAAATTAACACCCATTTTTCTACTCTCCAAATAAAAAAACATGTTTAAAAACATATTTATATATCCTGGAATTCCATTCCCTCCCAAAGAGGTACAGGAAATGGCCTGGAGATACATCTGACAGCGAATTTACATAATTTATATAATTTTTCAAAACACAAAAAAAATATCGCGATCGCACCCACAACAGAAAAAGTCGAATATTCTTTTTGCAGTTAAGGTTTTTTACAGTAATTTCGCAGGACAAAAGAAATACAACTTTCTGCTCCGGATTTGTAAATCACATTTGCTCGATTTCCAAGAAGAGCACGATTATCATAAATTAATACCAGTCATTTCCATATGAGAATTTTTACACGACTATTAAATTTAGCTGCCGTTGCAGTAATTATATCTGTCGGCAATCAACCTGCAGAGGCCCGGACCCCCGGTTTCGACCTCGCGGACTATGTTCATAAAACCATAAGGAATAAGCCAGAAAGCACACGCGAACGTTTGGTCGCCATAGACCGGATCAACGCCCTCATAAACAAAAACACCGCACCAGTGGTACCGTTGCTCGGCGGAGCCGCTGTGCCGGCAGAAGACCTGAAACCGTCAACTACATTCGGACCGGCCAATACATTCAGCGATCTCGACGGACCCGACGGAGAACTATGGTTCTATACCATGAATCTTGAAAACGAGGCCATACAACACGAATATTTTACAGAATACATCTTAAAATCGTATACCGTAACCATCTACGACAGCAAGCTCAACCTTGTCGGCACCATTCACGACAATATGGAATATGCTGACGATGAAGTCCGTGTAGCAGGATGCAATCTGCTTCCATCGGCCACCAGATATTTCTTTAACGATGATGACAAATGCGAGATTGTCATAGGACTGGCTGTCAACACTTCCGTCCCGGGTATAAACCGCTATCGTTCACTTGCCTACCAGATAGGAGGCGAAAAGGAAAGCGACGGCACAGACAAAGTCATAGCAACAATACCGGAACTGGTATGCAACGTACTCGATGCCTCCACCACAGACAATCCCGGTAATATATATATGTCTACCATGTCCGAATATTTTCCGGTGGATTTTCCAGAAGACGGCGACATATGGCAATACAAACTTGATTCAAAAGTTCGCCTCCAGGTATATGGCAAAGCAGATAACAACGGTAAGCTCAATGAAGTACTTACCTACGACATCTGTCACCTTAATCTACCCGGAGATCAGGAGAACTCTCCATTCATGCTGACCCTGTCAGACAATGACAAACCATACATTGTTTTCTCTCATTATAAAGAAACGCTTTTCGAGCCATATCACTCCAACAATGAAGATATGGTACAGCGAGTTTCCAATTCACTCGTAATCGAACTTTTCGAACTCGACCCCGCACCCGTCAAGATCCAGGAAACCGAAATACCGTTTACAAAAGATTCTGACGAAGATGTTATCGGTTCATTCTACTCCGTAGGCGACCTCAGATACAAGGACGACGTAAATTTCCACGACTTCGACAATTCAGGAAAGGCAGCTTTCTATATCACTAAGGGAAACAAAATTGTAGGCAGCGACGAAATTCTCGAAAGATCATACTATATATATCTACACGACGGAACTCTTAAGTCTACTGTATTCGAACAATCCGAAAGCACTCTTGCTCTGGCAAATCTAAAAGGTTCAGAACCTCAGAACATGTTCATCACAATCCGGAATAACGAATACGTCTTCAATTTTGTCGATCTTATATCATGCCGCACAGTCGCCTCGATAAGCCAGTATCTGAAAGTCGATGGTTCCGATCCCGATCCACTTTTGTCAAACATGGACCGAGTGGCCTACGGAGACAGCTACAGATATGCCATTGAAATGAAATATCCATCCGAAGAAGACGATCTGGCATTCATGCGAGTCGCATGGATCAATGCCGATGGTACCCCCGACCATATCGACGAAGTAAATATTGGCAAGGGCGTCCAATATGCCCAGTGCTTCATCGAAAGCAACACACTCGATCCGACCACATTTCATTCCGACAGCAATCAGGAATATCTAATGCTCATCAAACGCGGGAACGAAGGCGGGGGTACATCAGAGGAACTCCTTGTAGGCCAGGCCCGATCTGAAGAATACCCCGACGGCCGCGATCTCCTCTATCTTACTCCCGGCGAAAAAGGATACATAAATACCGTGCTCCCCTACTCCATGGCAGGTTTGCCAATGCTCGCGGTAATATATAATACAGGCACATCCGGATTTACTATAGATTACTATACTCTTCCTTTCGACGGAAACCAGAGCGGCATAGTCCCGACAATTTCAGGCACACAAGAGAATGCCACAATCACCTTCGACGGCACTACAGCCATAACAGAAGGTTTTACCATAGAACTATATTCAATCCAGGGCATCCTCATTGCGTCGGCACCCGACAAGCTCGATATAAGCATATTCCCTGCCGGGACCTATATAATCAAAGCCGGCAATAACGCAAAAAAAATAATCAGATAAGGAGTCGCACCTATGAACAGACTCGTCATGACAGCCATGGCCATCACCATGGCATCGACAACTATTTTCGCGGCTCCTCTGACACCCGACGAAGCTCTTGAACGCCTCGCCATACCCGGAGGCCCAATGCATTCTCGCGCACGTATCGACGCGACACCACGGCTTGTGAACACCCGACATTGCATTGACGGCGATCCGGCCGTCTATCTCTTCGACACCGGCGACAAAGGATTTATCATCGTAAGCGCCGATGACAGCGCCGATCCTCTTCTGGGATATTCCGATACCGGCTCGCTCGATGGAGAACTTCCCCCTCAGCTCGAATGGTGGCTCAGCGAATATGCGCGTCAGATAGAATATAACAAGGAAAACAGTCTTACCACCCTGCCCCCAAGAAAAACTCAGAGCGCAAGAGAAGCAATCGCGCCTATGATAAAGACCGACTGGGATCAGGCTGCCCCTTACAACAACATGTGTCCGGCAAGCGGCGCGGACCGCACATATACCGGTTGCGTCGCCACGGCCATGGCCCAAGTCATGAAATACTGGAACTATCCGGAACGAGGCAAAGGACAGATCAGCTACAACGCGACAACAATCGAGAAACGCCTATCGCTCAACTTCGCATTGCGGGCTTTCGACTGGAACCATATGCTTCCTGTATATAACGAAGGCGAATATACCCAGACTGAAGCCGATGCCGTGGCATATCTCATGAAAGCCTGCGGCTATGCCGTAAAGATGGACTACGGACTCGACTCGTCCGGAGCTCTGGCCATGAATATAGCCAATGGCCTGATCCGCTATTTCGACTACGATCCGAATATGCGCTATACTCTCCGTCAATATTACAACTCAACCGAATGGGAGAGCCTTATATACGATAACCTCAGAAATATAGGACCGATATTATACGGAGGGAGCTCTTTACTCGGAGGGGGACACTCCTTCATATGCGACGGATATGACGGAAACGGTTATTTCCACTTCAACTGGGGCTGGACAGGCATGTCGAACGGTTATTTTTCGCTCGATGCCCTCAATCCCTACTCGCTCGGTATCGGAGGCGGCTCCGGAGGCGGCTACAACTTCACACAGGATGCCGTGCTGGGCATACGCCCCCCGACAGGCGATATATCTGTTCCGGAAACTCCGGTCCTTACTCAGACCGGTTCTCTGGCTGCATACACAAAAAACGACTCCATCTTCTTCGATCTTTTCGCGTCTAACGAACCAATGTGGGTCAACTATACACCAGAGACTTTATATCTGTTTATGGGAGCGACATTCCACAACGAAAGCGACCCCTCCGCAACAGACTTCTCAATCCCTGTCAGCGACATAAAATTCATGATCCAACCGGGCTATGCCACAGGGCCGAGAATGTTCAGACCCGGCATCGACCTCGCGGCCGCCGCTATTCCCGACGGAAAATACAAAGTGACAATATGCAACGCGCATGAGGATACTCCCGACGTGTGGCTACCCGTGAAAGTCAACAAAGGCTACTTCAACTACATCCATCTTACCAAGAAGGGAAATAATTACACCATCGAGAACAACGATGTGGACCGGCTTGAAGTGGTTTCCGGTGAAATTGTCGGAGATTTCTATTACGGCACAGCATCAAAAGTACGCATCAGCGTACGCAACGATTCCGAACAGGAGCTAAGTAGCGGATTCGCTCCTGTCATATTCCATAATGGAAGCCTCGTAATGCTTGGTGAAAGCGTGTTGCTTACATTACAGCCGGGAGAAACCGTAACACGCGAATGGCTGACAACGCTCTACTCACTCTCACAGTATTTCAGCCCGTCGGAAGATATTCAGGTTCAATTGTCATTCTTCGACGAAGGCACTTACAATATCTATTCCGACGATATTCTCAAAGACATGACTCTGAAAGCCAATCCCGGCATGCCAAGAATAGAAACCGAATACCGACCGATGATCACAAACGCCGAGATCAAAACCGAAAACATCGATGGAAATCTCCAGCTTTACTATATAGTAAGCGACAAAAACGACATTGCAGTAAAGTCGTTGCTCATTCTTCGAAGCGGCTATTTCGCCTATCCGATGTATGCCTGCGTGACATCGCCAGCCGGAGAAAATGGTCAGATGGCCATTGAGACATATGCGGGCGACGTCCGCATACTCGACACTCCGGGCGAAAAATGTCTGTTTGAGACCAGACTGTCGTTTCCCGGAGCTGTTCCGGGCAAGACCTACTACATGATGATGGGTTATGGTTACGGACAGAATTTCGTACAGATAGGACCGTATTACTCATATTTCCGTCTTGCGACTTCCGGTGTTGAAGATGTGGCTACAGATACCGACGGCATAAGTTTCGACGGAGTCACGATTGGCGCCATAGGATACGATATCGAATTATTCAACCTGCAGGGCGTAAAAGTCGCAAGTGGCCGAGACACCGTAGAGACCGAGTCGCTCGCCAGGGGCATATATATTGTCCGTGCAGGCGACAAATCTAAAAAAATAGTAATCAAATAAATCATTTCTTTCACTTCTTCATGCATGATCCATAAGTCCATGCATGAATACAAACCAATCTACACGAGTATGAAAAAACTCTATCTATTCCTGATTACAGCCTTAGTGGCCATGTGCGGCTCGATAGCCGCCAAGGCTGCCACAGGCGGTACCATTTCCTGGAATTATCCGGGTGCCGTGGAAATCTATACCTGGGATTCTACCAACAAAACGCTGATTGACTGCAACGTCGCCGACGATGCCACAAGCTACACCGTCACTACGAACATGAAAGCGCACTATGTGTATATAAATGAAGGTTACGAAGTTGCCAGCTTCGCCGGCGTCAAACCCAACGGTCAATCACAGACAATCAATAAAGGCAATCCCTGGGGTTACGAAGGCGAAAAAACAGATAAACTTTATAACGTGACTTTCAACGGCAGCAACGCAGGCACCAATTTCATCCTGACACTTGTTTCGGAAGAAGAGGCCAACAAGGAAGCCACATTCACTCTTGACATAGAGAATGGCGCCGACCTTATTTCAGGAATTAGCATCGGTTCGCGTTCAATCAGCTATGCCGACGGAAAACAGTCAGTCTCTTATAAGCCGGCAATCGAAAAAGGCCTTAATATCACTGTTATGGGCGGCAAATCCTTATACAGTGTGACACACAACGGAACAGCCCTTTCCGAACTCAATAATTACGGTACCAAATACTATAAGATCGATGAAATTAACCCCGAGGATATCGTTACGGTACGAGGCTATGAGGAAGATCCCGATATCGAAATCTGCAAAGTGAGCATCGACATTTCCGAGGCCGCAAAAGGCGCCATCAAAAAGCTATGGAATTCCACTCTGCTTAAAGACATCACACCGGCTGAAGATGGTTCTTATTCTGTAAACAAAGGCACGCTCATAAAAATTCTCTTCAACGAGGACTACTCCGTCAACTCTGTAAAGGCCAATGACACCGACATATCCGTAAACGAACTTTCAACCGGCAACATAACCATCGAAAACGATACACATATCGTAATCGACGCCGCGCCCATCGAATATACCGATGTGACATGGACCGTATATATCGCCAACCCTGAAGGAGTAAGGCTCCATGCAGGCAACGGTACGGAAGGCTATGACCTTGACCTCAGCAATGGAGGCGAACCGACCACAACCGAGATTCAGTTCAATGCCGCATATGAAAACGGCACCCTGATCTCTCCGGCCATGAACATTCCCGCCGGACAGGCTTATAAGTATACGTTCTCCGTATCGAGTAAATACTCCACCCTCATGTATACTTCCACAGGCGACTACTGGATCAAGGGCGCACGCCTGTCGAATCTTTCCACTTCAGCCGGAAACCCTGTGTCTGACCATACGTTCTATATCGCCGCACAGAAAATAAACCGTACGGCCAAGGCCGCCGTCTACCTCTCGACAAACGGCGTCAAAGCCATCCTGCAGGGTAACAGCAAAAACATGGCGCCCAACATCACGATAGAAGAGCAGGGCTATAATATCATTGAATTCGACCCCGAATTTGATGCTCCTTTCTCAGCCCGTTTCTACTCTTCGGTTGAACAGGCCGCTGTCTACGTAGACGGAACAGCCATGAAGGCCGACGATAACGGCATTTATACCGCAGATATCAAAGATGGTTCTGTCATCAAGATGTTCGGAGACGGAAAATCGCACTCTGAAAGCACAATATCCATAACAGCCGACCGCTGGGCAAGTGCAGAGATCACATACGACAAATTTATCAAGACTAACGAAGAATTCAAATGCTTCGACGGTACCGAAGTGACCATCGTCCCCGGACCCTATACCACAATAACGGTAGACGGCGGAAGTGTACCTGCAAGTCTGATCAGCAAAGCGGCCGCTGCCGATGGTGCAAGCCATACTTTCACCACTACAGGCGCACACCAGATCAGCCTCACTTACGATGGTCCGGCATACGATGAATATGTGCTCGACCCTGTATCCGGCGCGACTGTCGAATCAATCGATCCTATAACCATCGCTTTCCCCAACGCAACCGATGTGACCGTCGAAATGGCCGAAGACGAAATCCTTCTTATGGCGCAGGATCAGTCATGGGCCGCAACCGCCATCAGTGTCAGCAAAGTGGAAGATGCTCCGTGCCCTACATTCAAATTCGCCGCCACACCCACACCGACCGCACTTAAAACCTATGTATTCGATATTCCCGAAGGATTCTTTAAAATCCACGGTGAAAGCAGTCCGGCCATAGGAGCGACATTTACTCTTAAGAAAGACCTGTCCGACATCGAGGTAATGTTCTCTCCAACCGGAGAAATGCCGGTCGAAGAATATCCTTCGTTCAACATTGTATTTAACGACAATATCAATGTCACTGTAGCTTCCGATATAACCGACAAGATGAAAGTGACATTCGACGGAGAAGTCCTGACTCCCGAAACCGACTTCATATATGGTTCAGAGGCTTTCTTTTTCATGATAATGCTAAACAATCCGGACTACTTCAAGCCCGGCAAACTGACAGTGGCGCTCGAAGCTGGCGCTCTCGACCTCTCCGGCACACCATCGCCCGCAATCGAACATACATGGACACTTATCGAGCCCAAGGATTATACCTATACGATCACCCCCGACGAATCAGAAACAGTGACGACTCTCGGCAAGATAACCATTGTATTCGAAAATGCCGAAACGGCCGAAATCGACAATACATATGGAATCAACCTCAAGGGCGGCACTCCCGGAAATGCCGACTACTACAATGTGACAGGAAAAATCGCAGCTGTTGAAGGAGAGGAGCATCCTACTTTCGACATAACCTTCGAGCCCGCCCCCTCCACTCCCGGCAAATACACATTTACCATCGGAATCAGCGCGTTCTTCCTTGATAACACTACCTCCTTCCCCTCTTCGTACCTTACACACACCTACACTCTATCGACTCCGACCGGTATCGAAGGTGTGATCGCCGACGGAGAGGCAAATGATGACATCTACAACCTTCAGGGCGTAAAACTCGACTCCAAATGGAATGAACTTCCCGCAGGCCTCTACATAGTCGGCGGCAAGAAAGTGATGAAACATTAATCCTCTTATCCCGATATTAAAGAAGACGCTGCCGGACTGGCCCGACAGCGTCTTCTTATTTTTTGCGACTGCTCCGACGTATTGTCAACGCCGCCCGAGCAACTGCTGCATGAAATAATAGAAAAATTTCACATCGTCGATAAAATAACGACGGAACAACCGTTTCGGCTCCATGCAGAAGCGATAGAACCATTCCAGACAAAGTTTCTGCAGGATTTTCGGAGCCCGACGGATATTACCGGCCTCAAAATCTATAGTAGCACCGAGCGCCATCCATATATCCACTCCAGGCATCCGGTCTTTATGCCTCATAATCCACTTTTCCTGCTTACTCGATCCGACACCGACAAGTACCACATTAGCACCCGAACGGTTGATTATATCATAGATCTGACGGTTCTCCTCCTCATTTTTCTCGAAACCATACGAAGGAGAATGCGCGCCGACCACAATACGCCGACCCATGCCGGCGTTTATACGCTCCATAGCCCGAATTGCCACACCTGGAGCCGCTCCCAGAAGAAATATACGGCAGTCGGGATTGTTGCGGTGATATCTGTAGAATGCAGGAAAAAAACTGCTCCCGGGAATTGTCTCGGGCAGCGAACGCTTCAGGAGTTTTGAGCAGAAATAAAGGATTCGGCTGTCGCATACGACCCAGTCGGCCCGATCATAACACCGACGGAATTCCTCATCAGATTCAAGCTTTACAAGATGATCTACATTCGGCGTGAACAGGACACCCCTGTCGAGCCGGTTGAGCAACTCGTCGCAAGTCACAGCGTGTATCTGTGCCTGAAGAATCCTGACTGTATTCATGGCTTTTTTATCAGAGAAAGATAAAGGTTATATATCCGCATGGCGACCGAGTCGCTATCAAGGCCGAGGCGGAAGATCTTCTCGCGTCCGTCCATACCGGCAGGAAAGCCCTTGACAGCCGAAACATATACGAGATCTGCCAGTCGACCGCAGTCGGCAGTCTCGCTCCATGCGGACCGGCACACACCCTCAAGAAGCATATCGACGTCGCCAACCTTAGTGGAAACAACCGGAAGATTACATGCCATCGCCTCTTTGACAACCTGAGGCGAGCCTTCGGAGATTGAAGTCATAAGCAGCACATCGGCATTACGCATGGCTTCGGCCACCTGACTGCGGTCCATATCCATTATATTGGCCGTCTCGGCATCAAGGCCGTATTTTGCCCGCAATTCAGCAACCACAGCCTGGAACAAAGGATAGTTCTTGACTGTCCGCGCAGGATCACTCGGAAACAATATGCGTATTTTTCGGTTCCTGTCTGCCGGACGCCGGCTTCCATCAGCCGCAGGACAGAAAATATCGGTATCGACAGAGCAGGCAATCTTGACAACATTCCGGCATTTTTCCGAAGCAAGCGCCTGCATGCGGTCATTGAGCGATATGGCCGCATCCACTCTTCCGAGAATCATCCGGGTCAGCGGAACCTGAACGGTCTTGCCCTGTTCGGGCTGAATGTCTCCACCGTGGAGAGTAAGCACCACCGGCACATTCCACCGACGCAACGGCCACAGCATAAACAAGCCGGAGAGACCATAGTGGATATGAATAATATCATAGTCTCCCCGGCTTATCTGTCGGTTGATTCGGAACACGGAATTCAGATAAGCCTTGTTTCCGTGTGTATTGTCGATATAATAAAGATCATATTCTACGTCCGGGCAACGGCGTGTCACCGCTTCCATCTGTTCCTTGACGAACACGCCGTAATTGGGGCGTGCTTCGGAAGGATACATATTCGTGACTGTTAGAATTTTCATGTTTGCCCGTTAACGTCTTTTTAAGATAACGGCAAGCATCCCTCAATTATTGCATATCTGAGGCTGCGGAGGATGTCAGTGTACCTTTCTGGCCGGATCGCATGTAAGACCTACACCGAGCTTCTTGAAAATCTTGCGGTCGACTTCGCCGAGCATCACTGTCGAATGAACCTGACAGCCGTCAAGCAGGGCGAGCTGCTCGAGAGCCTTCCGGCAGTTCTCGTCATGGGTGCTGACTACAGATAGGGCAACCAGAACTTCGTCGGTATGAAGCCGCGGATTGTGTCCGCGAAGGAAATTGAGCTTCGTATACTGTATCGGCTCTATCATTTCTTGAGGTATAAGCTTCACCGAATGATCGATACCCGCCAGATGCTTCACCGTATTGAGGATAAGAGCGGCGCTCGGTCCGAGAAGAGCGCTTGTCTCGGCCGTAATGATAGTGCCGTCGGCAAGTTCTATAGCCGAACAGGGTACTTCGCTGCGTTCGGCGCGCTCGCGGGCGGCCGACACGCACCGGCGGTAGGACACATCGATTTTCGCCTGCTTGAAAAGGAGCGCTATCTTATTGACCTCGGCATCGGTGCCTTCGCCGGTAGCCAGACGGTTGAGAGCGGTGAAATAACGGCGGATAATCTCGTTCTTGGAGGCATCGCAGCACACATCGTCATCACTGATACAGAAACCGACCATATTTACGCCCATATCGGTAGGCGATTTATAGGGATTGTAGCCGTAGATACTTTCGAACAGTGCGTTGAGTACGGGAAAAATCTCTATATCGCGGTTATAGTTGATGGCAGTCTTGCCGTAGGCCTCAAGATGGAAAGGATCGATCATGTTTACATCATTGAGATCGGCAGTGGCAGCCTCGTAGGCTATATTTACGGGATGTTTCAATGCAAGATTCCATACCGGGAAAGTCTCGAACTTGGCATACCCGGCTTCTATGCCCCGCTTATGCTCATTATAGAGCTGGCTCAGACATACAGCCATCTTGCCGCTGCCCGGTCCGGGAGCCGTGACAATCACAAGCGGACGTGTGGTCTTTATATAGTCGTCATGTCCGAAACCTTCGTCAGATGCTATCAGTCCGACATTGGTCGGATATCCCTCGATGGTATAATGATAGTAAGCGGTGATTCCCATCCGCTCAAGCCGTGCACGATAGGCATCGGCACTCATCTGTCCGTTGTAGTGCGTTATCACCACAGCGCTTACAAGGAAGCCGCGTTTCTGGAATTCCTCGCGCAGACGGAGCACGTCCATGTCGTAGGTGATTCCGAGATCGTTTCTCACTTTGTTTTTCTCGATGTCAAGCGCGCTGATCACAATCACGATCTCGGCGCTGTCGCGGAGCTGGCTCAGCATGCGCAGCTTGATGTCGGGTTCGAACCCGGGCAGCACGCGACTGGCGTGGTGGTCGTCGAAGAGCTTTCCTCCGAGTTCAAGATAGAGTTTGTTGCCGAACTGCGCTATGCGCTCCTTGATGTGTTCGGACTGAATCTTAAGATATTTATCGTTGTCGAATCCGTGTCTCATAACGGATTGCAAAGTTACACATTTCAGATTACCTCCGCAAACTCCACCACCGATTAATTTTTTTTCAATGGAAAATTTACTCTATTTTTGTAATATGAAAATTCTTATTATTGATGATAATGCGGCGGTGAGAACGACCTTGAAGCTTGTTCTCGGCGGTATTTTCGACGACATCGCCGCTGTCGGCGATCCACGCCTGATTCCGGCTCTGCTTGCAGCAGGAAATATCGATGCCGTCCTCCTCGACATGAATTTCGACAACAGGAGGCTTGACGGAAGCGACGGTCTTTTCTGGCTGTCGCGCATCAAGGAAAGCGAAAACGCGCCTGCAGTAGTACTCATCACGGCATTCGGCGATATCGCCCTTGCAGTAGAGGCAATGAAACTCGGCGCCGAAGATTTCGTAACCAAGCCATGGGACAACGATGATCTCATAGCCAAACTCCTCAGCGCCATAGAACGAAACAAAGCCTTACGCAATGCATCGCAGACTCTCGTCAAGGCACGCGAACTCGAAGACCGCGATAAACGCAGACTCAATATGACACTTGACGAACTCAAGCTCAATCACGTCAACACTATAGTTGACAGTTGCGGCGGCAATCTCAGCGCGGCTGCAGAACAACTCGGCATTACGCGTCAGACATTATACAATATACTGAAAAAGAAGTGAGACATTTCCGCCTGAATTTCGTTCTGCTCCTGATAGCCGTAATAGCAGCATCATCGCTATCCGCATATCTTTTCATAACCGGAAAAACAGCTCCCGGCATACTGAGTCTCATACTCATGGTCTCAGCGGCCTCAGCGCTCATATCGCTGACAAAAAAACTGACGCGGCTGATGTCTACATTTGTAAGCGCACTCGAGATGAACGATGTGACGATGACATTCGATATCGGCTCAGATGATCCGGAACTACGGGAAATGTCGCGGGCCATGAACAATATCGTCGAGCTATATCGCACGAATACGCGCCAGCTTGAGACCGGCAAACTGTACTACGACAGAATACTGCGTATAATGACCCATGAAATGCGCAATTCCATAACGCCAGTCATTGCCGTCGCCTCCGATATGGAAAAACATCCTGAAAAATACGACAGCGAAAATCTGGCAGAAGCCATATCGGTGATCCGCAGCCAAAGCGAAGGCATAAAGCATTTCCTCGACGCATACTATCGGATGACCCATGTTCCTGTTCCTGAAAAAAGCCGCGTGGATGCCATGACATATTTCGGACGTATCAAGACCATGGCCGATATTGAGGCGACTGAACGTTGCCTGCCTGAGAATGTATGCGAATTTATCGTGCCGAAAGACATGATCATCGAAATAGACACCTCTCTGATGTCGCAGGCTCTCATAAATATTATAAGGAATGCCCTCGATGCCGTTGCCGATGTCGCGACACCGAGCGTGCGGATTACAGTAAGTTCGTCGGACGGAGTGCCCTACATTTCGATCGAAGACAACGGACCCGGTATATCGCCGGAAATCGCCGATAATCTCTTTCAGCCCTTCATATCCACCAAACCGGGAGGCAGCGGAGTCGGCCTTTATCTGAGCCGGCAGATAGTGCGACAGCACGGAGGCGAACTCCGGCTCACAGGAAATTCCCACGGAGCTACAGCCATCATAACATTCCAAGGCTCAGAGAGTGTTTGAAATTGACTTATGTTAAGATTTAGAGAAGATTTCCGAGACTGT
>CAJKRG010000039.1 GCA_905202215.1 uncultured Porphyromonadaceae bacterium | reverse complement strand
GTGATAATGATTGGTTTATCTACAGCGGCGACACCGGGAGGCGTCGCCGCTGTAGCGTATATGGATTTGTGAAAGCGAAATAAAAGCCGTAGTTTTGCACTATGAAGAAAAAGACAATCTGGGAAATGGGACGGCTTACGGTCGAGGAATTCCACCGCTCGGCGAAGATACCCGTCGTGGTGGTACTCGACAACGTGCGATCGCTCAATAACATAGGTGCGATTTTCCGCACCTGCGACGCCTTTGCCGTGGCCGCGGTGGTGCCCTGTGGCATATCGGCCACGCCTCCGTCGGCCGAAATACACAAAACGGCCCTCGGAGCCGAGGAGTCGGTCGACTGGCACTACTATCCGACCACGGCCGAGGCCGTGGATGCCCTTGCAGCCGAGGGATATACGATTGTCTGCCTCGAACAGGTGCACGGCAGTGTGGCCCTCGACAGATTCGAGCCGTCGCACGAGGCCAGATACGCACTCGTGCTCGGCAACGAGGTAGACGGCGTCGACCAGGCCATAGTAGACCGTGCCGACCTCTGTCTCGAGATACCCCAGAGCGGCACCAAGCACTCCCTCAACGTCTCCGTATCGGCGGGAGTGGCCCTGTGGCACCTCTACTCCAAATTAAGAATTATGAATGATGAATTATGAATTAATAGTTCTGAGTTCATTCGATTCATAATTCATAATCCATAATTCATAATCTGAATATGCCTGTATTTCCTAAGCCTCTGAAAAAGGGCGATAAGATAGCCATCTGCTCCCCTGCGGGACGCATTGATCCCAAGAAAGTCGACGGCGCCGTGCGCGAACTCGCCGCCCAGGGCTGGGAACCCGTCGTAATGCCTCACGCCCTCGGCGAATACGGCAGCTACAGCGGTACGCCCGACGAACGCTATGCCGACCTCGCGGCCGCCTTCAAAGACCCCGATGTCCGTGCCATATTATGTTCGCGAGGAGGCTACGGCGTAGTCCATATCCTCGACCGCCTCGCCGAGCTGCCCCTCGAAGACGATCCCAAATGGGTGATCGGATTTTCCGACATTTCGGCTCTTCACGCCCTTATGGCGACAAAAGGAATCGCGAGCATACATTCACCGATGGCCGCTCAGATCATGAAAGGCCCCTCCGACCCGGACACGGCGTCGCTCTTCGGACTCCTGCGCGGCGACCGGCCGGCATATACCTTTCCGGCGCACGAATACGACCGTTTCGGCATAGCCACCGGAACACTTCTCGGAGGCAATCTCGCCGTGCTCGCCGAACTTATCAACACGCCCTATGATATCCTGAAACCCGACACGATCCTCTTCCTCGAAGACGTGTCGGAACCGATCTACAAGATCGAACGAATCTTCTACCAGCTCCGTCTGAGCGGCCTTCTCGACAATATCAGAGGTCTCATCGTCGGCCAGTTTACCGACTACAAGCCCGACGCCACATATACCGATATGGAGACCATGATACGCGACGCAGTGGCGCCCTACAAGTTCCCGGTAGCCTTCAACGTACCCGTAGGCCACGTAGACCACAACCTCCCCCTCATCGAATCGGCCAAAGTGACCCTCAAAGTCAGCCCCTCCGGCACCAACAGCCTCATCTTCCACCGCACCGCCGAATAGCCCCGTACTCTGAGCAGATCCGGCGCCTCAGGCTTCAGCCCGGGGCAACCTTGACGTATCCAGTCAGTATCAAAATATACAAATCAAACATTTATTATACAAACAGCGATATTTTTATAAAAAATTTGCATACTCTAAAAAACAAACATACCTTTGCGATAACCAAAATTTATCTTATTTATCACGCATACAGATTAATTCCATTCCAAAGCAAGAACTCATACCACGATATTCCTAAACATTCCGAAACAGACCTGTGTTATTTAGTTATTTCTAAACCTTTTATCCATGAAAAAAATTATATTCATTGTACTTATTCTTCTTAATATAGGCTTTGTACTATATGCGCAGCAGACAGAAAGCGACATTGACGAAAGTATAACACTCCTTTCCAATGGTGAATTCGAATTGGTAATAGAAGATTTAAAATGTATAAGCGGAGGTCCTGGTTCGGCAGCATGCGATATAGCAGCCAGTGCAGACGTCAAATTCTCTTGTGGAGTTAATTGTACTGCTGGTTACTATGCCTGCTGCGGCATTGAAGGATGCCACTGCAAACCAAGGATTCGCAAACGCGAAACAGTCGAATAACTCCCTCATAGTCATACTTTAAAAATGTTACAATCATGGTAAAGTCTGTTTTTAAAATCATTGCCTCATCCTTTTTATGCCTAAGTGCATTCGCGGCATCTTGCAACTCCGAATCTAATATTACCAACTCTGATAATGAAACTATAGCGGAAGCCGCAGGATATACCGACCGAATGGAAATACCTCTGAAAGATCTGACCTGCCACAATGGCGGTCCAGGCACTCGGGAATGCAAAATTGAGCCGGGCATAAAAATTGGAGACTTTGTCTCTATAGGCTGCGGCGTCACATGCGAAGAAGGATTTTATGCTTGCTGTGGCGTACGCTGTGCATGTGTTCCGGAAGAATAAAAACAGCAAACTATTGTCTGTTTCATACTCGCTCTGTACCGATGAAAAACATCCTCTTCGTTTTGTCGGCCATAATGATCATGTGCTCCTGTGACCGACAAAATAGTTCTCTTGTCTCCATTCCTACCGATATTGACAGCGCCAGGCTTCTCACAATTAATACGACCGCCCTCATTCCACTCGAAACAAGCGACAGCTCGTTGATATATGATATCAATTCCCTCGAATTGCACGGAAACCGCTTCATCGTTCATTCTCGTAATTATCTGAGATCATACGATATTCAATCAGGCAGTTTCCTCGGCGATGTGGCCAGATGCGGCAAAAAGGAAGATACTTTTTCTTATATCGGGAATTTGTGGTTAGAAGAAGACACCGTGCGCTTCTTTGACAGCAATTTAAGCGCTATTCTTTCTTTTTCGCCTAATGGCACATTCTACGGTCGCTCATATCCTTTAGGTCAGGCCTTTTCTATCGAAGCCAAACCGAGACAATATTTTTCATTGCCCGAAATAGGTATTTTTACCACAAATTTCTCCAACGACAACACCGCCAGGCGAAATCCCCGTTATTCATTCTATGAATTCGGTCAGTCCGAATGCCATTATGTCGATGGCCGTGAAATAACAGAACCAACATTTCTTGCCGACGGTACATTTATCGATAAGGAGAATCACAGGCTTCTCTCGTGGGAACCTCTTCGCGACACCATCTTTGAAGTTACCAAAAGCAGAGTAAAACCTCTATATCATGTGGATTTCGGCAAAAGAGCACTTCCGGCAGATATCCAGGCCCTTCCATACAGTGCCGACCGCATTAAGGCATTCAATAGCAAGACATCTAAGCCATATGCATCTCTAATAAGATATGTGCAGATACATGACGGATATATCTATTTCTCTTTCGCATGCGGCGATGAGACCAACTTCATTGCGGCCTATAACACACAAAGCGGCCAGACCTCAGTCTACCACATAGCCACACCGGATAATAAATTCTCTCAGACAACTTTTTTCAAAATCACAGGCGACAGCGCATATTTCGAAGTAAGAGACCGCGAGGATTTATTATCCAATCCATATCTCTATAAAATAGCCTTAAGCGATCTGCAATGAAAAAATATATCATCACAGGTCTTTCATGCATATTGATTGCATCTGCCACTTTCTTCATCGGTAGAATAAGCGCTCAAAAGCAATACGAGAAAAAGATCGACGACATAATAAATATATATACCGGTGATTCGTTCGGACCAGACGAAACAAACTATGACGGCTTAATTCTTTCCGCCGAAAACACCGACATTGCCGATGTTTACGGCCAGAACACAGATATTTCTGATCTGGGAGGCTCTAAGAAGGTTTGCGCACGGTTCTCTGCTACCGGTTGCCGTCCGTGCATAGATACGCTCACAGAAGCACTGCTGGCATTTGCAGAAAAGAATCCTGACTGGCACATCAATCTTCTGATCGACAATATACTTCAGCGAGACATGTATGTGCTTTCCAAAGAATTCGGGCCGTCATTTTCGCTATATTCAACAGGTCCGGCAATGGCCGACACTGGCAGCGACATCAGCCCGGTAGTATTTCGTCTGACTGAAGACGGTAAAATATTCCGGCACTTTACCTGCAACCCCGACAAACCGGAACGCACACAAAATTATACAGAATCAATAGCGCTATAATAATCACCCCGGCGCCTCAGGATTCGGGGCGGGAGAGGGCGGCGAGGACGAGGGCGGCCTTTGAGGGGCCGACTATAGCGGCGATGTCAGGTTCGGAGGCCTCGCGGATGCGCTTGACGCTCTTGAAGTGCTGCAGGAGAGCCTCGGCGGTCTTGGGGCCTATACCTTTTATGCCGTCCAAGGCGCCTACGATCTGACTCTTGCTGCGGCGGTTGCGGTGATGGGTTATGCCGAATCGGTGCGCCTCGTCGCGGAGGTGCTGCACAACGCGCAGTGTCTCGGAATTCTTGTCGATATACAGGGGCACGCTGTCGCCGGGGAAGTAGATTTCCTCCAGGCGTTTTGCAATGCCGACCACGGCTATCGTGCCGCGCAGCCCCATCTCGTCGAGGGCCTCGACGGCAGCCGAGAGCTGGCCCTTGCCGCCATCGACCACCACAAGCTGCGGCAACGGCTCTCCCTCCTGCACAAGACGCGTATAGCGACGGGTAAGCACCTCTTTCATCGAGGCGAAATCGTCGGGGCCTTCGACGGTCTTGATGTTGAAATGGCGGTAGTCGCGCTTCGAGGGCTTTCCGTCCTTGAAGACTACGCACGAGGCCACGGGATTGGTGCCCTGGATATTGGAGTTGTCGAAGCACTCGATATGGTGAGGCAGCTCAGAGAGACGGAAATCGCTCTTTATACGTTCGAGCAGGCGCTCGGTGCGCGCCTCGGGGTCGTGGCGTTCCATATGCTTGAGGTCGTCGACCCGGTTCTGGCGTGCATTGCGTTCCGACACCTCAAGGAGTTTGGCCTTGTCGCCGCGGCGCGGTATGGTGAAGCTCACACCCGGCATTTCCACTTCCGGGGCCTCGGCCACGACAACTTCGTCGTACTGCGCGCCAAGGGTCTGCCGAATCTCCTCCATGGCATATCCGAGAATCTGGGCGCGGTCTTCCTCGAGCGAACGGCGGTAGCGCAGGGTCACGCTGCGCACGACAGCGCCGCGACGTACATGCATATAGTTGACATATACGTCGTTGCCGCCGTCGTCATCGAAGCCGAACACATCGATGTCGTTGATCGTCTGACTCACGATGACGCTCTTGGAGCGGTAATTCTCGAGAAGCTTGTAACTCTCCTTTAGTTCCTGAGCCTCTTCGAAACGCATTTCGGCGGCGAGCGATGTCATCTCGTCGCGCAGATAGTTCATCAGCTCCTGAGTCTCGCCCCTGAGAATCTGCCGTATACGCTCGATATATCCGGCATAGGTCACATGGTCGATCTCGCCGGTGCAGCATCCCTTGCATTTTCTGATATGGTACTGGAGGCACAGGCGTCCCTTCCCCCGGGCGAGATATTCGGGCGTGATAGGAACGCGGCATGTGCGCACGGGGTAGAGCTTGCCGATGAGGTCGAGCACAGTCCGGGCCACGGCAGTATTGGTGTAGGGGCCGTAGTAGCGCGAGCCGTCGCGGATATGCTGGCGTGTGAGGAACACACGGGGATACATCTCGTTTGTCACCACGATCCAGGGATATGACTTGTCGTCCTTGAGAAGTACATTGTAGCGGGGCTTGTACTCCTTTATCATGGAGTTCTCGAGATTGAGGGCATCCTGCTCGGTCGGCACGACGATATACTTCATATCGGCGATATTGCGCACAAGCAGGTTGGTTCGCAGCACATCGTGCGTACGGTTGAAATACGACGACACGCGACGCTTCAGATTCTTGGCCTTGCCGACATATATCACCGTTCCGGCGGCGTCGAAATACATGTACACCCCCGGGGTATCGGGAAGAATGGCAATCTTCTCCTTCAGTTCAGGCGATTTCTCGTGCTTCATCTATTACATATATAAGATCGTAAAAACAGGAAATATAAAACGGTACTCAACCCTAAAATCTACTCGATGACAATCCATTTTCCGCCAAAGCGGCCTCCTTCGCGACGCAGACGTCCGTCAGCCTTTAATTTCCTGATACGCTCATATATAGCAGACTCTCCCAGACTCAACGCAGTCATAAGTCCTTGATAGGTAATATCCGGATTCTTTCTGATAATATTCATAATTTCATCCGCTTCTTTCCTCGGTTCTTTCCTCGGTTCTTTCCTCGGCTCTTTCCTCGGCTCTTTCCTCGGCTCTTCAACTGCCGAGGCCGAAATATGCTCAACAACGAGGAAAGCAGTACCGAGATGTAACTTAAAATCGGCTTCGCCATTGCCGTTCTCACGCAATTCGTCCTGTACGGTCTGGACACCTCTGCTATATCGGTTCACAAATCCCAGAACTTTCATTCCTTCGGCAATCACTCCATTGCGATAATCGTTTACGTACGGAAAATTTTCCGGAGTCGCCTTACCGTAAAGCCCACCCGGATTCATAATCTCGATGCGGTCATCGTACTGATAGAACTGTACAGGCCCGTTGCCCTCGTAATCTCTGTGACATATGGCATTCATCAACAATTCCCTTGTGGCCCAATGGGGATAATCCACTTTCATCTCTTCCCTGAGGGCAGATACAGGAACCGGGTGCCGATTGGATATCGAGGCATCGACAAAGGTATCGAGTTGAGACAATATCCTGACAAGATTACCGGAAAATTTATATTCACTCCGTATCTCTCCGGCCCGCGTTTTTCCTGAAAATCTTACATACTGCACGTAGCACCCCGGCATAAAACGCTCAGGATTGACGCCGAACATTACAATTCCCGCATAAGTAGGACAATTATATTTCATGCTGAAATATCCCAAGGCCTGCATCTGCTGGGCGACAGTACGCCTGTCGGTTTTCAGCACATCTTCAGGAAAAGCCTTTGGAAGATAAATCTGCCTGAAATCTGCAAGATCTATATCGTCTAAAGTAGCGTCGAAGCAAGGCAAGGCATCAAACGTGAGCATTCTGCTGGTGCGTTTTTCCAACAGAAGCTTTTCATCGGCTTCGCTTGCAATACATTTTCTGGGGCCGTTTCTGATCCAGATACGCCCTTCATACCTTACAGGGGTGAAAGGGCATGGCTGTACCGTAACCACAGCGACATCCCCTTCGGGAAGCGAGACCTTCTCTACAGTCATCGATACCTGAGGCTGCAACTTACCGTCGGTCTTTATTCCGCCGAGATTCTGCAACAATTGGTCTGTAATTCTGACATTTCCACTGACTTCACCGCTCTTGTCATCGGCTCCGATTATCAGGTAGCCGGGACGATTATGATTGGGCAGATCATTGGCAAACGCGCATATAGCCTGCCCGAACTTGTCGGTATTGGTCGTAGAGACAGTTCGTTCGATACGATCACTTTCTATATCTGACAACAGTAGTCTGACTTCCTGAATTGTTATCATATAATTTAAGCTAAGCAAGAGAGAATACGGGCAACGGGATCAGCCGAAGAGGCCGAGGTCGTCGGTGCGGGAGTGGCCGAGGTGTTCGTAGGCGAGCGTTGTCACCTCGCGGCCGCGGGGAGTACGCTTTATGAAGCCTTCTTTTATGAGATATGGCTCGTAGACCTCCTCGATGGTACCGGGGTCCTCGCCGAGGGCCGTGGCTATTGTCGAGAGACCTACGGGACCGCCGCGGAATTTGTCGATGATCGTGCGGAGTATCTTGTTGTCGATCTCGTCGAGGCCATAGCGGTCGATATTGAGCGCCTCGAGGGCATAACGGGCTATGTCGAGGTCTATGCAGCCCGAGCCTTTCACCTGGGCGAAATCGCGCACGCGACGCAGCAGGGCGTTGGCTATACGGGGCGTGCCGCGGCTGCGCATGGCGATCTCAGTGGCTGCTTCCGTGGTGCAGGGCACGCGCAGAAGCGAGGCCGAACGGGCTATGATACGGCCGAGGACACTGTGGTCGTAATATTCGAGGTGGCATTTAATGCCGAAACGTGCGCGGAGCGGAGATGTCAGCAGGCCGCTGCGGGTAGTGGCCCCTACGAGAGTGAAGGGACTGAGAGTGAGCTGCACACTGCGCGCGCCGGGACCCTTGTCGATCATTATGTCGATGCGGTAGTCTTCCATGGCCGAATACAGATATTCCTCGACCACCGGACTGAGGCGGTGTATCTCGTCGATGAAGAGTACATCGTTTTCCTCAAGGGAAGTAAGAATGCCGGCGAGGTCGCCGGGCTTGTCGAGCACCGGCCCGGAAGTGACCTTGAATCCTACACCGAGTTCGTTTGCCACGATACCGGCGAGGGTAGTCTTGCCCAGACCCGGAGGGCCGAAAAGCAGTATATGGTCGAGAGCCTCGGAGCGCATGCGGGCGGCCTGCACGAACACGCGCAGATTTTCTATTATTTTCTCCTGCCCGTTGAAGCTCTCGAAACGGCCCGGGCGCAGAGCTTTCTCGAACTCCGCCTCGGAACCCGAAGCAAGAGCTTCGTTGCGTATATCGAAATCGTCGTCAGACATGTTTCTTGGTTGGGGGTTAATGGTTAGAGGTTAATGGTTAGAGGTTAATGTTGGGTGGATTGAGGCTCACTAACCTCTAACCATTAATCTCTAACCATTAACCACTAATCCTCAGGTCTGAAAAACCTGAATAATCTTATTATAAACAGTTTCGGGGCGTATGGCGGTGAGACAAAGCAGATCGCCCCGCATACACGGCTTGTCGCCGAACACCGAGCACGGGCGGCAGCTAAGCGGAAGCTGCACCGTGTTGTCGTCGGTCTGCCGCCAGCCCTTGAAGCCGCAGTAGGGATGTGTAGCACCCCATATGCTCACCGTCGGCGCTCCGGCGATAGCGGCCAGATGCATGTTGGCCGAGTCCATCGTCAGCATCACATCGAGATGATTTATGAGCGCGAGCTCGGCCGGAAAACCATAGCGTTTGCCCGCGAGCGAAACCGCTGCCGGGAAACGCGAGGCCCAGTCCTGAAGCACACGCTGCTCGGCATCGCCTCCACCGAAGAGAAAAATGCGTATATCCGACCCGGCATCGGCCCGTTCCTGAAGCATTTCGAGCACTTTCTCCATCTGGCCGGAGGGATATACCTTTCCGGCATGTGCGGCGAAAGGAGCTATGCCGATCCAGCGGGCACCGTCCTGTTTCGGTGGCGTGATGGCGGCGAAGAGAGAGGGATCGGCCGATCCGCGGCCATGATAGAGACCGTCGAAACAGTCGGAGACAGGCAAGCCGGCCTGAAAGAAAGCCTCGCGATAGCGCGCGCGCTGCGACGTGAGCGGAAGCATCACCTTATTGCGTTTACGCGTAAGGGCGCGACGCTTGGCGCGTGGCTTGATTATACGTGCCGACGGAATACCGGAGAGCTTCATGAACAGATCCATCAGCTTGGTCCGCAACACATTGTGCAGATCGACGAAAACGTCAGGCCGGTAGGCGGCGACAAGTTCGGAACACAGGCGGCGTATGCCGCCGACTCCCTCATAGTCTTTTTTCACATCGGCGCCGACGGTCACAAGATTGTCGGGACGGTTGACAAACATCGTTGTCATCGCCGGGCGAGTCACCATCACGAAGCGGACGCCCGGATAGCACCGACATACGCTGTATATCACAGGTATCGTCATCGCGACATCGCCGAGGGCCGAAAACCGCGCCATCAGCACCGTGCGGTAGCCTTTGGAATTGCCCTCAGGATTTTGCTCCATACAGCACGGGGTTGGTGTCGGCGTCGTTATACATCTTCATCTGCCTGTACACCTTCATATATTTGCGTCCGGCGGCTATATCGTCGAGGAGACAGTCGATGGCCGACACAAGGTCGGCCCGCTGCTCGGTAAGCACGGCAAGCTTGGCCGCACAGCGTGCGCGGTGTTCGGATGTGGCGTCGGCGCGGTTCACCTCCGCCTCCATATGGTATATCTTGAGAGCGAGAATCGACAGGCGGTCGAGCGCCCATGCCGGACTCTCGGTGTTGATAGTTGCGTCGGGAGCCACTTCGACACCGGCATACAGCGTGCGGAAATATGTGTCGAGTTCCTCGACCATATCGGTGCGCTCCTGGTTGGAGCGGTCGATACGGCGTTTGAGGGCCAGTGCGGCCACGGGGTCTATTTCGGGATCGCGGATAATGTCCTCGAGATGCCATTGGACGGCATCGATTCGGTTCTTGGCATAGAGAACACCCTCAATGCTCTCGGGGGCGTATGGCTGACGGGTAGGGGCGTCGACATCATCGTCGATGTGATAATCGGCAACCGACTGCTCGAATATCCTGTAACTTTTTTCTGCGAATTTCATGTATACGGTAGATTGGAGAGTTAAACGATAAACAAAGATAATATATTATTGTGTAATCTCCAAATCAGTGGAGCGAACGGAGCACTTCGAGCGACTTGAGCGAGGTGAGAGGTGCCAGATGGATGGCATAATAGCGCAGAAGTCGGTCGAGGATATCGTTTCGTCCGTTGTGGTCTATGCGCCACAGATGCATGTTGCGGTAATTGAGCCTGTCGATACGGGCGAGCACCGCAGCCTCGGCAGGCGTCAGAAAATCGGCATGCGAGGGAGCCGAGGTGCGGAACACGCCGTCGCGCATGTCGAACACATATCCGTCGCGCCATTCGCCGACGTCGGGAGCTATGCCCAGAGGTCCGGCGAGAAGATAGAGAAACACAAGATGGAAATTGGCCACGGAGGCCGGCGACTCCAACGCCGCGAACCGCTCCAGCGAGCCGAAGAGAAAGTCGGACAGGGTATCGTCGCGATCGGAGCGCCGCAGGAGCAGATCGAGGGCTTCGGCGAGAAACACAGCGGCAAGGATCTTGGCGGGATCGGCACTGAGCGCGAGACTGCCTGCCATCGGCCGTACGTCGCGCACAGTAAGCAGTTCGCGGCCCGGGCGCACATCGCACTCGCCCTCGAAAGTGGCGAGAGGCGTCGAAAGCGCACGGCGTCGACGCGCCTCGCGGCTACTGCCGGCCGGCACGAGCATCGACACGCGTCCCAGCTCCCGGCTCCATACCGAGAGGATATTTTTACTGTCGCTGTGCTTAACGGTGCGAAGCGCTATGCAATGTACGTCTGTATACACTTTTTAGTTAGAAGTCAGGAGTTAGGAGTTGGCGGTTCCGGAGCGCAAAAATAGGCATATCGGCGGGTATCTGACAAATCTGAGGCTCTTAAATATTCATATAATTGCAAAAAAATCTTAAAATCAGGGTTTTCAGACACGAATGTTTTGTCACGTCAAAAATAGTGCCTATATTTGCACTCGCAAAAAGCGCGAGGCCCATTCGTCTATCGGCTAGGACGCAAGATTTTCATTCTTGAAAGAGGAGTTCGATTCTCCTATGGGCTACCAACACAAAAGAAATTAAAAGATTAACAGCATACAATGGCAAACCACGATTCGTCTAAAAAGCGTATCCGTCAGACTGCAAGCCGCCGTCTGCACAACCGCTACTATGCCAAGACAGCCCGCAACGCAGTCCGCAATCTCCGCAAGATGACTGACAAAGCAGCCGCTGAAACCCGCTTCCGCGAAATCAGCGCCATGCTCGACCGTCTGGCTTCCAAGAAACACATCTCCAAAAACAAGGCTGCCAACCTCAAGAGCAAGCTTGCAAAGCACATCGCAAAGCTGGCTGCTTAAGTAAGCTGTAAGTATACGACCGACTTAACGGTCGATTCGGCCCATTCGTCTATCGGCTAGGACGCAAGATTTTCATTCTTGAAAGAGGAGTTCGATTCTCCTATGGGCTACTCCATCAAAGGCTCCGGTCGTTTTTCGGCCGGAGCCTTTCAGTCATACCCTCCTAACAATCAAATGATAAAGAATCTGCTCTTCGACCTCGGCGGGGTCATCATCGATATAAAACGCCAGGACTGCGTGGACGCTTTCGAGGCCATCGGCCTTAAAAACGCCGACTCCTATTTCGGCCTGTACTCACAGGAAGGTATCTTCAAGGCAATCGAAGACGGCAGCCTCGACGTCGACGGCTTCCATCGCGCCATGCACGAAAAACTGCCCGCCGACGTCACCGACAGCCAGATCGACGATGCATTCCAGCGCTTCATCACCGGCATACCCGTGCGACGTCTCGAAGCCCTCAGACGTCTCCGCGACAAAGGGTACAGACTCTACCTGCTCAGCAACACCAATCCGGTGATGTGGAACGACATCATAGCCAAGGAATTCCGCAAGGAAGGCCGTGAGCGCGAAGACTACTTCGACGGCATTGTCACCTCTTTCACCGCCAAAGCCCTGAAACCGTCGCCCGAGATATTCGAATATACCTGCCGCACTCTCGGAATCAGACCCGAAGAAACGCTGTTCTTCGACGATTCGGCAGCCAACACCCGCGCCGCCGCCGCCCTCGGATTCGCCACAGCCACCGTCGAGCCGGGTACGGAATTCACCGACTACCTTCCGGCAGAGTAATGCAGCATAACGGAGCGGGATATATGGCCACGGTCGGAATGTTCGACGGGCTTCATACGGGGCACCTTTTCGTGCTCGGCGAGCTCAAGCGCCGTGCCGCCGACAAAGGACTGCGCCCCATGGCGATCACATTCGCCCGGCATCCTGCCGAGACACTTGCTCCCGGCCACGCGCCGCGCCTGCTCATGTCGGCCGAAGCCAAGCGGAAGGCCATCGCCGGTCTGGCCGGGATAGAAGCCGTAGAACTCATCGACTTCTCGCCCGAATTCGCCGCCATGACGGCCGCCCGCTTCCTCGAAATGCTCAAGGCCAAAGGCGTGTCCTCACTCGCCATGGGCTTCAACAACCACATCGGCAGCGACCGCCTCGATGCCAAAGCGGCCTCAGCCCTCGGAATCATCGACATAGAGCAGCTGCCCCCGTGCCCCGGCGACGAAGCCACAAGCAGCTCGGCCCTGCGGAGTGCCATAGCCGAGGCCGATTTCGGCAGAGCCGCAACCCTTCTCGGGCGCCCATATACCATCGACGGCACCGTCACAGGCGGAAAGCGACTCGGACGCACCATCGGCTTCCCGACCGCAAACATCGCGACCGCACTCGGTCCGCGGCAACTGCTGCCTCCCGACGGCGCCTATGCCGCCGACATAACACTCGACGGAGAGGCAATCCCTCGCCGCGCCATAGTAAACATCGGCCTGCGCCCAACGGTCGACAACTCGACCGACCCGGCACGGACCATCGAAGCCCATATCCTCGACTTCGACGCCGACATCTACGACACACACGTATCGCTCACCTTCCTGCGCCGTCTTCGCCCCGAGCGCCGCTTCCCCTCCCTCGACGCCCTCCGCGCCCAGCTCGCCCTCGACGCCCAGGCCGCCCGAACCCTCTAACCATATAATTGAGAAGATGCCACGCAACCGAATTCTACAATAAACGTCAAAGAACCACGCTTCGATCCCCACATTCATTCCACATTCTTTCCATCGCTTTTTCTTCGATTGTCGTGTAGTTCTTCAAACACTTTCACTAATTTTGCACTTGCCTGTTGAACCTGCGCGGTTCGATCCGCATCGTTGTGATTTTTTAGGGGCGTGGATGCGGTTACTTTGATTATTTTGTGTATTTTTGCAAACGGCGCCGACTGATGCCGCGCGCCTTGCACCAAGACATGGAACAATATATCGTATCGGCCCGAAAATACCGTCCGGCGACGTTCAGCAGCGTGGTCGGGCAGCAGGCTCTGACGGTGACGCTCAAAAACGCCATCGCCACCGACCGCCTCGCCCACGCCTACCTGTTCTGCGGCTCCCGCGGAGTAGGCAAGACTTCGTGCGCCCGTATTTTCGCCAAAACAATCAACTGCACCTCACGCACCCCGGACGGCGAGGCGTGCAACGAGTGCGATTCCTGTCGGCAGTTCAACGAAAACCGCTCGCTCAACATCATAGAGCTTGATGCCGCCTCCAACAACGGTGTCGACGATATACGCAGCCTCATCGAACAGGTGATGGTACCCCCGGCCATAGGCCGCTACCGCGTCTTCATCATCGACGAGGTGCATATGCTCACCCAGTCGGCATTCAACGCCTTCCTCAAGACCCTCGAGGAACCTCCGTCGTATGTGGTTTTCATACTCGCCACCACCGAAAAGCACAAGATAATCCCCACGATCCTATCGCGCTGCCAGATCTACGACTTCAACCGTATCGGAATCCACGACATGGTGAGCCATATGCAGCACGTCGCGCAGCAGGAAGGCATAGAGGCCGATCCGGCGGCTCTCAACATCATAGCGCAGAAGGCCGACGGCGCCATGCGCGACGCCCTGTCGATCTTCGACCAGGTGGCAGCCTCGGGCTGCGGCAAGGTGACCTATCAGGCGACTGTCGACAACCTCAACGTACTCGACAACAGCTACTACGGACGGCTGGTCGACGCATTCGTCCGGCAGGATGTACCGGCGGCTCTGCTCATATACAAGGAAATACGCTCCAAGGGCTTCGACTCGCAGTTCTTCATCAACGGTCTCGGCCTCTATTTCCGCGACCTGATGGTAGCCTCCGATCCGTCGACCCTTTCGCTGGTCGAGGCGACCGACGAGATACGCGCCGAGATGGCGTCCCGGGCGGCAAAGCTGCATCCGACCTTCATCTACAAGGCGATGGATCTGTGCAACGACGCTGATTTCAACTACAGGCAAGCTTCGAACAAACAATTCCTAATCGAGCTGACGCTCATCAAGCTATGCCAACTACTCAGCCCCTCGCCCGATGAAAGCGGAAGTGACGGGGGGCAGCTGAAACCGCTCAAACCTTGCCCAAACGCCGGGACAGCCCATGCGGCTGCCGCTCCGGCTCCGACACCGATTCCTCCGGCGGCATCGCCGGCACCCGCCCCGGCGGCTCCAAGCCCTGCAGCAGCCGCCACGCGTACGCCCGAGCCGCCGCGAACCATGCCGCGCCCGGCTCAGCCGACAGGACATTCCTACAGGATGGGGGCCTTTTCGCTCAACCGCCACGCGGCCGCGCCGGCTTCCGTGGCCAGCGAACCCGCGCCCGAGATGGCTCCGGCTCGCACCGGCGCCTACTCCGACGCCGACATGGAATCGGCATGGCGCAAGTGCATAGACCGCTACACCGCCGAACCGGTGATTTCCAACACCATGCGCTCGATCGACCCCGAGCGCGGCAAAGGCGACTGCTTCACCCTGCGTGTGACAAGCTCCATACAGGCCGATATTCTCGAGAAGGAGAGACCTGCCATTGAGCGGATACTCCGCGACCTTCTCGGCAACGACTCCGTGAGTCTCGCTGTCGAGCTGAGCCATGAGGAGCTGCCCAGCTCCCTCTGGACCGACGACAAGGTGCTTCAGTCGATTCTCGAACGCCACCCCCGCGTGGCCGATTTCATTGCGAAATACAAACTACGCCTGATGTGATGGGAAAAAGAATAGTTGTCAAGATAGGGAGCAATGTGCTCACACGCGCCGACGGACTGCTCGACGTGACACGTCTCAGTTCGCTGGTCGACCAGCTCGCCGAACTGCGCAATGCTGGTTTCGAGCTTGTCGTGGTGTCGTCGGGCGCTGTGGCCGCGGGCCGCGGCGAACTCCGGCGCCTCGAAGGTCTCGGACGGCTCGACCCAGTGTCGTCGCGCCAGCTCTTCAGCGCCGTAGGACAGGCCAAACTCATCAACCGCTATTACGACCTTTTCCGCGAGCACGGCATGAACTGCGGCCAGGTGCTTGCCACGAAAGAGAATTTCGACCGCCGCGGCCACTACCTCAACCAGAAGAACTGCATGGAGACCATGCTCGCCCACGGAGTGATACCTATCGTGAACGAGAACGACACCGTGTCTGTGACCGAACTGATGTTTACCGACAACGACGAGCTGTCGGGCCTCATCGCGGCCATGATGGATGCCGAACGCCTCATCATACTGAGCAATATCGACGGCATGTATACCGGCGATCCGGCCGATCCGGCCTCGCGCCTCATAGGCCGCATAGCGCTCGACGATGACCCTACGGGCTTTGTCGCCGCGGGCAAATCGAGCCACGGCCGCGGAGGCATGGCCTCGAAATGCCGCATAGCGCGCCTTGTGGCGGCCGACGGTATCGAGGTGGTGATAGCCAACGGCAAGCGCGAGGGCATTCTCACCGCCCTTTGCTCGGGGATCGAAGTGCCCCATACCGTCTTCGAGCCGGCACCTCGCCCGGCGTCGAGCGTCAAGAAGTGGATAGCGCACAGCGGTTCTTTCGCCAAAGGCACCCTGCGCATCAACGACGGAGCCGCCGAGGCTCTGCTCCGGCCCCGCGGCGGCGTGAGCCTGCTTGCTGTAGGCGTCGACGCCGTAGAGGGCGATTTCGATGCCGACGATATCGTCACCGTCGTCACACCCGGCGGCGACACCATCGGCTGGGGACGCGTGAGCGTCGATGCCCGCACTGCCTCCGGCATGCTCGGCAAAGCCGGCGGCCGCCCTCTGATTCACGCCGATTATCTATATATCAGTTGAACGAGCCGCGAAAGCCGATATAATACTCCCGCCACACAAACGAGGCGCCCGGCATTTCTGGCTACCCTTTAACCTTGCAAGTTACGGAAACAAAATGTTTGAACAATCACGAATAGCGGCGCGCGAGATCGCCGCACTCGGCGCCGAGCGCATCGACGCCACCCTCAACGCCGTTGCCGACGCCGTAGAGGCGCATACCGGCGAACTACTGGCGGCAAACGCCGACGACTGCGCCGCTCTCGGCACCGCCGATCCCCGCTACGACCGCCTGCTGCTCACCGAAGAACGCATTGCCGACATCGCTGCCGGCATACGCGCCGTAGCCGCCCTCCCCTCGCCCCTCAATATAACCCTCGATAGCGTCAAACGTCCCAACGGACTGCTGATCCGCAAAGTATCCGTACCATTCGGCGTGATCGGCGTCATTTTCGAGGCCCGTCCGAACGTGGCCTTCGACGTCTTCGCCCTATGCTTCAAGGCCGGAAGCGCGTGTCTGCTCAAAGGCGGCCACGAAGCCGCCGGCACCAACGCCGTAGCCGCCGAAGTGATACGCGGGGCACTCGAAGCCGTCGGCGTCAATCCCGATGCGGTGACATTGCTCGACGCCGGTCACGACGCCGCCCTCGGCATGCTCCGCGCCAGAGGAGAAGTAGACCTCGTAATACCGCGCGGCTCGCGCCGACTCATCGACTGGGTTCGCGAAAACGCTCTCGTGCCGGTTATAGAGACCGGTGCGGGCGTATGCCATACCTACTTCCACTCATCGGGCGACATAGCCACAGGCCGCGACATAGCATACAACGCCAAGACACGACGCCCGGGCGTATGCAACGCGCTCGACTGTCTTGTGATCGACCGCGCACGCCTGGCCGACCTCCCCGCCATCTGCTACCGCATGGCCGAGAAGAATGTCGAAATCCATGCCGACGATGAAGCCTATGCCGCCCTCGAAGGCGCATATCCCTATCTCTGCCATGCCGACGAAAGCGATTTCGGGCGCGAATGGCTCGATTACAAACTGAGCGTGCGCACCGTCACCGATCTCGACGAGGCCATCGGCTTCATAGGCGCCAACACATCTCACCACAGCGAATGCATAATCGCCGAAAACCGCGAGGCCACCGAGGAATTTCTCCGGGCAATAGACGCCGCATGCGTCTACGCCAACGTATCGACGGCCTTTACCGACGGCGCCCAGTTCGGCTTCGGAGCCGAAATCGGCATATCCACCCAGAAACTCCATGCACGCGGACCGATGGCGCTCCGCGAAATATGTACATATAAATATCTGATAACAGGCGCAGGCCAGACCAGACAATGATGAAACACACTTATCTATTTCTTGCAACTCTCCTGTTTTCCGGAGCGACAGCTTCGGCCGAAGCACCCTCAGGCTACTACGACGACTGCGAGAACCGCGGCGGAAAGAGCCTGCTCGAAGCGCTGCACAGCACCATAACACAGCACACCACAGTGAGCTACAGCGGCCTGTGGGATCTTTACCACACATCCGACGTCGATGACAACGGCAAGATATGGGACATGTACTCGACCAAACGCTGGACGCCGGGCCGCGAACAGTGCGGCTCATACAGCAAAGTCGGCGACTGCTACAACCGCGAGCACTCGCTGCCGAAAAGCTGGTTCAACGACGCCTCGCCCATGGTGAGCGACGCCTTCCATATCTATCCTACCGACGGCAAGGTAAACGGTCAGCGCTCCAACTATCCCTTCGGGGAGTGCGCCAACGGCACGACGCTGCCTTCGTCGGGCGGAATTAAGGCCCTCGGCAAACTGGGGGCAAGCACTTTCGACGGCTATTCGGGCACCGTCTTCGAGCCGGACGACCAGTACAAGGGCGATTTCGCCCGCAGCTACTTCTACATGGCCGCATGCTACAACGACCGCATAGCCGGCTGGAAATCCGACATGCTCGCCAAGAACAATTTTCCGGTATTTTCGGCCTGGGCCATCAAGCTTCTGCTCAAATGGCACCGTCAGGACCCCGTCAGCGAAAAGGAGACGGAACGCAACGACGCCGTCTATGCCCGTCAGAAAAACCGCAATCCCTTTATCGACCACCCCGAGATGGTCGAATACATATGGGGCGACAAAAGCAATGAGCGCTGGAGCTCGAAAGCAGATGTCGCCGCAAGCATAAACAGCCCTCTCGACGGCTCGACCATCGATATGGGACAGATGATAGCAGGCATGAGCGCGGTCAGAACCGTGACGCTCAAGACCACAGGCGCCACACAGCCCGTACTGCTCGAAACCGATGCCACCATCTTCACCGTAAGCCCGGCGACGGTAGCCGCCGCCACAGCCAATGCCGGCACCACCGTCACCATCACCTACACACCCGTCAGAGCCGGATATAACCGCGCCACGCTGCTCGTCACCACAGGGAACACCGCCGCGCTGGCAGACCTCACCGGCACCTGCGTAGACCGTCTGCCCGTCAACGGCGCCCGCGACATCACGCCCGAGTCGTTTACCGCCACCTGGGCCTATGTCGGCGACGACGACAACGGCATGTATACTCTCGACGTGCGCCACGACGGCACTTCCATCGACGGATATCCCCGCCGTGTCGACGCCCGTGCCGGAAGCTATGAGGTAAACGGCCTCGATGCCTCCACTGCATACACCTACACCGTAAGCTCGCGCTCGCTGAGTTCCGACGCCGTCGGCCTCACCACTGCCGAACCGATACCCGCAATAAGCTTCCTCTACGAAGGCGAGCTGTCGTTCTCGACACTACCCGGTGAGCCATCGGCCGCCGAAGAAATCATGGTCGACATCGATAACGTCGAGGGCGATTTCACCGTCTCCGTCGCCGCACCTTTCGAAATATCGCTCGACAAGGCCGACTGGCAGACATCGCTCACCCTCACTCCCGACGACACACGCCTGTACATGCGCCTATACAGCGAAGAGGCAGGCACATTCCGCACCTCGATCACCGCTGTCTACGGCGGCTACATGACCGATGACGCCACAGTCACCGGCACGGCGGCGACAGAAACCGATTTCTGCGAGACATTCGAACCCGAAGGCGCAGGCTCATACGACCCGCAGATATATTTCGGCGCCGCATGCCGCTGGAATCTGTCGGATGCCGGCTTCTGGACCGACAAGGCATATGACGGAAAACAGGCTCTCCGCGGCGGCAAGAGCGGCAAGGCCATCGTCGAAATGGACGAAGACCGCCCGTCGGGAATCGGCACGGTGTCGTTCTACGCCCATAAGTGGAACAACGACGAGACTCCCGTCCTGGCCGTTGAATACAGCACCGACGGCGGCGAGACATGGACCGAGGCCGGCACTGCCGCCATCGAGGCAAAGACCTATGAGAAGTACAGTGTGCCTGTGAACGCCACCGGAACCGCACGCATGCGTCTGCGCCAGACCGCAGGCAAACGCTTCCTCCTCGACAACCTCGAGATGGACAGCCGCACCACAGGTCTGGCCGACCCCGACGCTCTTCACCACCGCTGGGACGCCTTCGGCCGCAACGGCAGCCTGATGGTCGAGGTGAAAGACGCCGACGGACTCGACGTGACCGTCTACGCCATCGACGGCACAACGGTGTTCAACGGCCATCTCGCACAGGGCACCCACACTGTGGCAGCCGCCGTCTCGGGCAATTTCTACATCGTTGCCGCAGGCGACTTCGCCCGCACCGTGGCAGTCCGCTGACCGCGCGTCATACTACAAAAAAATCCGCGTCCTTCCGGCAAAGACGCGGATTTTTTTGTTCCTCAGCGATTTTACGGTCGGCAGACAACAGTATGGCGCCCCGCGAAGAGAATAAATTATGCCTCGGGAGAAACCTTTCGTCCGTCTATGCGCAGTTCGGTAGGCTCGAATGGCAATGTAACTGTCGGAGTACAGCCTACGGTAATACCGACATCGACTGAAAACGCCCCGTCAGTCTTCTCCCAGCTCACTGAAAGAGGCCCGAAAGGAGTATCTTTCGAAGCACGCACCCATTCGATACCGTCGACAGGCTGCGGGGCGATGTCAACACGTGCATATCCCGCACCCGATTCGTCGGGCCGGATATCGGCGAGAGCCTGATAGAACCATACGCCAAGACTGTTGTAGCAGTTGTGGATATGACTGCGCTCGCCGTTCCAGTGCTCCCATGTCGTGGTCGCGCCATTGTCCAGCATATACAGGAATCCGGGATAATCGCGTTTTTTGAGCATATTGTAGATAAAGTCGGCCTTACGGTTCTTTATGGCCCACTCGGTTCCCAATGAAACAAGAAAGCCCCAAACAGCGATTTTCAGATTTCCCATATTCTAATAATATCGATTAAGGTTTGTCAAAATTAGAGGTTGTTTAATAACATATGTGAAAACACAGGCCAAAAAGTCGGAAATGGATTTATATCTGAGAAGAAGGAGCATAGCGGTGGCTATGTGACTGAGTCGAAGAGATAAAGACACTCCGAATTTTTGGAGGCGAAGCCTTTGTTTTCATGCTGACAGTGTTTTTTAAGAAGATTTTGATGAGGCGTTTTTAACATTAGTGCAGTCTTGGCGTCTTTTTGTTAACTTGCCCATCACTCATCGGTCACATAGCCACCGCTATGTTCCCTCTTCATAATGTGCAATTTAAGCAAAAATACACCAACCTGTGATTTCACATATGTTATTAAACAACCTCTTATATATGCAAATATCGTCATCCCCCCCCTGCACATGTCAATTCCTCTGCCAAATGTGTCCCAGAATCCGTTAGGGTTTATTAAAAACCGCTATCTTTGCATTATATTTTAGAAATGATAAAATGAAACTTATAGTCTTTCTTATCATATGCCTGATTTATGTGCCGATATATGCCAGAGATCACGGAAAAGACAAGTGCCGCGCCGTCATAACCACAGATCTCGGAGGAGCGGATCCGGACGACCGACAGTCGCTGATCCACCTTCTGGTCAGCTCGGATCTTATCGACATCGAAGGAATCATAAGTTCTCAGGTATGGGTCACCGACGCAGACAAAACAGAACATATACTGAATTTACTTGACGCCTATGGCGAGGCATATGCCAATCTGAAACGCCATGCCAAAGGATTCCCCACTCCTGAATTCCTTAAATCCGTCACTATGAGGGGGCAGTCGCAAGCCGGTATGGCCGGAACAGGACACGGGAAAGATTCGCCGGGGTCGGAACTGATTGTCAGGCTGGCTGACCGCGACGACGAGCGCCCGCTCTGGATACTGGCCTGGGGCGGCATGAACACGCTGGCCCAGGCGATACAGAAAGTGGAACAAAGCCGTACGGACGAAGAGACCGCTGCATTTCTGAAAAAACTGCGTGTATACGACGTATTGGGTCAGGATGATGCCGGAGCCTGGATAGCAAAAAATTATCCCGATATTTTTTATATAAGGAACCGCGATGTATACGGATGGCAGAAAGATGACGAATGGATTAGAGAGAACATTCAGTCGGTTCTGCCCTTAGGGGCCTTTTATCCCGACAGGATATGGGCGTTCGAAGGCGATTCGCCATCTTTTCTATATCTCCTCGCCAACGGGCTCAACGATCCCGAAAATGTGAGTTATGGAGGCTGGGGCGGACGCTTCGATGCCATGAAACACAAAAACATTCCGGCAATGGACTGGGTGAGCCGCAACGGCATGGACGAAACACAGTATATGGACTACTACATGTTCGGCAGTTCTGCCGAAGGCACGGAAAGCATCAGAAAATGGAGCGACTGCATATGGAATGATTTTGCCGCACGTATGATATGGGCCTCGACTCCCGACTATAAACGGGCCAATCATGCACCGGTGATAAACATAAACGGCGATTCGCGGTCGGTACCTTTGAGAATTACAGGCGGGGGCGGCGACGAAATACATCTGGATGCCTCGCGGACAAAAGATCCTGACAAAAACAATATCAGCTTTCTCTGGGAGGTATATCCCGAAGCAGGCCTGAATATTCCCGTCGGAAATATCACCGGCGACAACAAATCCGATAAATGCCATATAAAAATACGGGACAACACTCCTCCAGGGGAACTGCATCTGATTCTTAGCGTCAGGGACAATGGCACCCCGGCGCTTGTCTCCTGTCGCCGGATCGTGATCGAAATCAAAGACACCCCCTGAGCACCCTCTATATCGGCGCTTTCGTAGTGCAGATAGTGAATGTCGGGGAGTGAAGGGACTGAAAATTTGGATATGAGCGGGATTTTGAGTAAGTTTGCGGACGCTTTTCGAAGCATCACATAAGTATTAACCAAATCAACGATATTTTGGACATAGATCCTTTGCCGGCCACAGAGCCGCTTTTATCCGGTTTCAACATGCTTCTCGACATCGCCGTGGCCGCTCCGTCGTTCGGAGCGGGCCAGATCGTGGCTCTTGTCATAGCCGTATTGTGCCTGTTTTTCTCGGGTTTCGTGAGCGGGAGCGAGATTTCCTATTTTTCCCTCACCGAAGCGCAGTGCGACGAGCTCGACGAAACACCCAAGGGAGCCGGAATACGCAAACTTCTTTCTGACCCGCAGCGCCTGCTGGCGACAATACTGATCGCCAACAATCTGGTGAACGTCACCATAGTAGTGCTGTGCAACTTCGCCCTCGGGCCCGTATTCGCGGGCATGAGTCCGGTACTTAGCTTCGTGCTTCAGACGGTAATCCTCACATTCTTGATCCTGCTTTTCGGCGAAATCCTGCCAAAGCTGTATGCCAACAACTATCCGGTGACCTGGGCCAAGTTCGCGCTTCCCGGGCTGACGTTCGCATACCGCACACTCGGCGCTCCGGCGCGTCTGCTGATGAAATCGGGCACTTTCGTGAACCGCGTGGTGACCAAGCAGGCACACGACATCAGTACCGACGAGCTTTCGCGCGCGCTCGAGATCACCGAAGGCGCCAGCGGCGACGACAAGGAAATGCTTGAAGGCATACTCAAATTCGGCGACACGACGGCCTCGGAGATCATGACGCCGCGCGTCGACATCACCGACCTCGACATGAGCCTGACTTTCGACGAAGTGATGAAGGTCGTTCTCGACAGCGGCTACTCGCGTCTGCCGGCCTATGAAGGCAGTCAGGACGAGATCAAGGGCATACTTTATTCACGCGACCTGCTCCCCTATATCGGCAAAGAGGCGCCTGCCGATTTCCGCTGGCAGAATCTGCTCCGCAAGGCATATTTCGTGCCTGAATCGCGCATGATCGACGATCTCCTGGAGGATTTCCGCAAGCTCAAGCTGCATATGGCCATAGTGGTCGACGAATTCGGCGGCACACAGGGCGTGGTGACGCTTGAAGATGTTCTCGAAGAGATTGTCGGCGACATCGACGACGAATACGACGAGCCGGAGCATACGTTCAAGCGTCTGCGCGACAATACATTCGTATTCGAAGGCCGCACTCCGCTCACCGACTTCTTCCGCATAACCGACCTCGACGAGGAAGACTACAAGGATGTGACCGAAGACTCCGAGACTCTCGCCGGAATGCTGCTCAACATCAAGGGCGACTTCCCCAAAGACAAGGAACCGCTGGTCTACGGCCGCTGCCGCTTCCTGATTCTCGAAATAACCGACCACCGAATCGCCGAAGTGCGCGTCATGGTCATGCCGCCAGAGCAGGCATGAGACGAGGCGTCGAAATTGCCGTCATGGTCATTATGGTCGTCATAGCAGCGGGCTGCGGCCATAATGACGACAATACCGTGCCGCGCCGCACGGCCTATCCGCGACTGGAACTTTACGCCGATTCGACAGTGACGGCCCGCATAGGGGGCGTGGCATTCGACATCAAGGCCGACGCCGACACGGCAATGCCCCGCGAAGGCTGGCTCGACATCGCCTATCCGCGCTACCGGGCGACGATGCATGTGACCGTGCGGCGTCTCGCCTCAGGAAAAGAGGCCGAAGAGGCCATCGCCAACCGCGAGCAACGCATAATACTCAATCTCGGCGAACGCACCGGAACGGCCTCGGAGTTCGAGAACGGAGCCGGATTCGTCTGCCGCACGCTGACGAGTCTCGACGGAGGGCCGACTCCGGTACAGTTCATGGCATATCGCTCCGACGGATGCTTCGTGAGCGGCGCCGCGGCCATAGACGGGCCTTTGGAGCCGGCCGATTCGATGGCGCCTACGGTGCGGGCCCTTGCCGCCGATGCCGAAATTCTTCTGAGATCTCTGCGATAAGATTACGAATGCGTCCGTTTATCGTTTACGACAGCATAGAGGTATACCTCGCCCCCGTGCCGGAAGGCGAACAGCCGCGGCACGAGCGCGAACGTGCGGCCGTAGGAGAAATGGTGCGCGGACTGTTCGGCGATGAGGCCGTGATAGCCCACGACGAATGGGGCGCCCCGCGTCTCGAAGGGCGCCAGGATAGCATATCGGTGAGTCACTCGCGCACGACGGCGGCGATTGCCATAGACCGCCTCGGCAGAGCCGTCGGCATAGACATCGAGGAGGAACGTCCCCAGCTGCAGCGGGTGGCGCCGAGAGTGCTTTCGGAAACGGAGATGGCCGCATACGGCGCTTCGCTCCAGGGCCTTGCCCGGGCCTGGACGCTTAAGGAAGCCGCCTACAAATGCGCGGGAATGCCGGGCCTCGATTTCCGGCACGACATATCGCTTCCTCTCCCGCCGGCAGAAGGCTCGGAAGTATATGCGGGAGGCCGGAAACTGACAATAGCCTTCTGCGGCCCGACAGGCGAGGAAGTCTTGTCGCTGGTCTACCTGAAATAATTGCCGACGAGGGCTTCGACAGCCTTACGGTCGACCTCTCGCGTGCCGTCGGGTCTCACAGCGATCAGACTGCGGAGGGGATAGAACTCGGGGTCCCGGGAAGCCTGATAATCTGTGGCGCTCTCGGAGGCGTCGCCCTCCACACCGGCTGCAGCCTCGACCGCCTCGTCGGAATACTCGATTGCCTTGAGGAGATCACTTCCGTTCACCATGTCGATGGCGAGATCGGCGGGGTTGACACGTATCTGCGGATCGCCGTCATAAGCCGACGGATTGTTGAGATACTGCCCGACGGCGCTCACTATATACTCGAAAAATTCTTCGCGTTTCATATCACAGTGCGTTTTTTACTGATAAACAAATTCGGAGCATTTTTTCTGATTGTGGCCAAAAAAACAGCAAAAAAAACGCCATTATATCCCGGAAAAATCCATATCTTTGACGCGGACAACCATAAAACACTATCTGACACCATGATTATCGGAATTCCCAAGGAAATCAAAAACAACGAGAACCGCGTGGGCATGACCCCCGCGGGCGTCCGCGAGCTTGTGGCCCACGGCCATACAGTCTATGTGCAGCACACAGCCGGAGAAGGCAGCGGCTTCGCCGACAGCGAGTATACCGCGGCCGGCGCCATCATTCTCCCCACCATCGACGAGGTATATGCCATCGCCGAAATGATCATCAAGGTCAAGGAGCCTATCGAGCCTGAATACAAGCTCGTGAAGAAAGGCCAGCTCCTGTTCACCTACTTCCACTTCGCATGTGACCTCGCCCTCACCGAAGCCATGATGGCATCGGGCGCCACATGTATCGCCTACGAGACCGTCACAGGGCGCCAGGGCGGTCTGCCTCTTCTTATCCCCATGAGCGAGGTCGCCGGCCGCATGTCGGTGCAGGAAGGCGCGCGTTTCCTTGAGAAACCCCAGGGCGGCCGCGGCATTCTGCTCGGCGGCGTGCCGGGAGTGAAACCGGCAAAGGTACTCGTGCTCGGCGCAGGCGTCGTGGGACGCAACGCGGCCCTCATGGCTGCCGGTCTGGGCGCCGACGTGACCATCACCGACATATCTCTGCCGACCCTGCGCCATGTGGCCGAGACAATGCCCCGCAATGTCAAGACCCTCTACTCGTCGCGCCACAACATCGAGCAGGAACTTCCGACGACCGACCTCGTGATAGGCTCCGTGCTCATTCCCGGCGCCAAGGCCCCGCACCTCGTCACCGCCGACATGCTCGGCCAGATGCGTCCCGGCACAGTGCTCGTCGACGTAGCCATCGACCAGGGCGGCTGCTTCGAGACATCGCACCCGACCACCCACTCCGACCCTGTATACACCGTCGACGGCATCGTACACTATGCCGTGGCCAATATACCGGGCGCGGTGCCCTATACCTCAACACTCGCCCTTACCAACGCCACTCTGCCCTACGCGCTCCTTCTGGCCGACAAAGGCTGGGTGGAAGCCTGCAAGGCCGAGCCGGGGCTGCGTCCGGGCGTGAACATCGTCGACGGCAAGATCGTGTTCAAAGCCGTCGCCGAAGCCTGGAATTTACCATACACTCCGCTTGAACTTTAAGCGGATTACGATCGTTACATAGAAAGTCAGGATAATGAGTCGCGCGCGGCCGTTATCTTGACTTTCTAAACCTTGCAAAAACCCTTCAAACCCTTCTAATCCTGTCATTTCGATGAAACTGTCGCACCGATTCAGCACATTCTGCCTTGCCGCCTGCGCCGCCGTCCTCGTATGGGCCGATGCGCCTGCGGGATACTACACCACGCTCAACGGCAAAAAAGAAGGCGAACTCAAAACCGCCATCTACAATATTGTCAGCAAATTCACCCGAATCAGCTCATACTCCGACCTGCCGCGGTACTTCCAGACCACCGACGTCTACCCCGACTCGCGCCGGTGGTGGGACATGTACTCCGACATACCGCTCTACGCCCCGTCGTTCAGCGGCCTCAACCGCGAACATTCCTTCCCCAAGAGCTGGTGGGGCGGATCGACGACAGTCGGTGCCTACGTAGACCTCAACCATCTCTACCCCTCCGAAATGAAGGCCAACACCGCCAAGAGCAACTATCCTCTGGGCAAGGTAAACCGCAACTCCTCCCTTAAATTCGACAACGGAATCTGTGCCGTGGGCTATCCGGTGGCCGGACAAGGCGGCGGCGCGGCGCTCGTCTTCGAGCCCGACGACGAGTACAAGGGCGATTTCGCCCGCACTTATTTCTACATGGCCACCTGCTATCAGGATCTGACCTGGAAATATACCTATATGGTAAGCCAGAATCTCTACCCGACGCTCAACGGCTGGTCGGTCAATCTGCTCATGAAATGGCACCGCGAGGATCCCGTGAGCCAGAAGGAACGCGACCGCAACGAGGCTGTATTCGGCTTCCAGAACAACCGTAATCCCTTTATCGACATGCCCGAACTTGCCGAATACCTCTGGGGCAGCAAGGTCGGCGAGACATTCAGCCCGGGCGAGATAGTGATTCCTCCGCAGGGCGACCCCGAGCTTCTGGCACCGTCGCGCGACATGGAGCTGCAGTTCGGTCCCGTAGCCCTCGGCAACACGGCCTCGACGCTCCTCTTCGTGCACGGCCTCAATCTTCAGGGCAAAATAGGCGTCACGGTCTACGCCAACAATAAAATAGGCCAGGACAAGGCCCATGCGGCCATGTTCAAGGCCGCCGACAGCAATATCGACGCTTCGGCGGCATGCTCGGAAGACGGCACATGGCTCCGCATCAACTATACGCCGACCGAAACCGGCACCCACGAGACCACCCTGCTGCTCAGCTACGCCGGCGGCTCGCGTCCGGTGATACTGCGCGGCGAATGTCTGCCCGTGCCTGTGCTGTCGGCATGCACCGCCACCGATCCTACCGATATCCAGTCGGACCGCTACACAGCCAACTGGACAGCTCCCGAAAATGAGGAGATCGACTACTTCGTGGTGACACGCACACGCTATGTCAACGGCTCGCAGTTCGTCGAAGAACTTGTGGCCGAGGATACGTCGCTCGAGATCGTAGGCTTCAACGAATCGGACAAGGAGTCGTATTCCGTACAGAGCGTACGTCTCGACGTCCGTTCGCCGATGTCGAACGTGATCTTCGTGGATCATGCAGGCATCAGCGGCGTGGAGACCGAACAGCCGCTCATCATACAGACATTCCCCGGTATCATGCGTATAATCTGCAGCGACACGCAGACCGGTTGCCGCGTCTACGACAGCGCCGGACGCCTCGTGCGCTTCATCGACAGCGTAGACAACAACACCGACATCGACATGCCCTACGGCGTATTCTTCGTAGTCACCGACCAGCATCCGACCCCCGTCAAAGTCGCCATCCGATAGGAGGCTATGATGTTATGAGGTTATGATGTTATGAAGTTATGATGTTATGACATTGGGCTGTTGGGCTGTAGCCGCATAGCGGCAAGGAGCTGCGGAGCAGCGTTTATAGTAAGAGGTTGTTTAATAACATATGTGAAAGCACAGGTTGGTGTATTTTTGCTTAAAT
>CAJKRG010000038.1 GCA_905202215.1 uncultured Porphyromonadaceae bacterium | reverse complement strand
TAAGCAAAAATACACCAACCTGTGATTTAACAGATATTATGAAACACCCTCTAAGAGGTTGTTTAATAACATCTAATTAGAGGGTGCGCGGATTGCGTGCCCTTTCTTCCGGATTATGAGAAACTTTCTGCTCGGCCTTACAGTTTTTCTCCTGCTGCTTGTGCTGGTGTTCGGCTTAGTACTGCTTCAGCATACCATAGTAGCCTGGTGGATACCGGCAAGCGCTGCGGCATTCATAGCCGCCGTAACGATACCGGTCACCGTGATCATACGCCGCGGCAAAGGTCTCGAAACCGGTGTAGCGACATATATTGTCCACCTTGCCGCCACGGGTATCATAGCATTCACCGGCATAATGGCTCTGAACCAATTTCTGCCCGGCACCAACGAGCACCACGAAGACGGAATTGTAGTTCAGAAATACACGAAAGAACGCACCCAGAGCAGCGGACGGCGCGGACGACGCCTGCGCAAGGTGACCGACTATTACATCTGCATTCAGCTGCCCGACAGCACACAGATGGAACAGACGGTCAGCATTGAGCGCTACAACCACATACGCTCGGGCTCGAAAATCGACCTTACAGTCCGTACCGGCTTCCTCGGATGGAGAACCGTGCGTTAGTTAAAATTAGAAGTTAGGAGTTAGAAGTTAGGAGTTGCGTTGATGCCAAACTTCTAACTCCTAACTTCTAACTTGTAACTATTTAATTACTGCAAGTCCGCCGAGGGCGGTTTCCTTGTAGAGTGACGGTATGTCGTGACCGGTCTGCTTCATGACTTCCACAATACGGTCGAATGTCACACGGTGTTTGCCGTCGGAAAAAGCCGCATATAGATTGGCGTCGAGAGCACGGGCGGCTGCATAGGCGTTGCGCTCTATACACGGAATCTGCACAAGACCACACACAGGGTCGCACGTGAGACCGAGGTGATGTTCAAGCCCCATCTCGGCGGAATATTCGATCTGGGCAACGGTGCCTCCGAAAAGCTGCGAGGCGGCGGCGGCAGCCATTGCGCAAGCCACTCCGACCTCTCCCTGGCAGCCGACCTCGGCCCCTGAGACAGAGGCGTTCTGCTTCACCACATTGCCGAAAAGACCGGCTGTCGCAAGGGCGCGGAGGATACGCTTCTCGCTGAAGCCTTTGGAAGTATAAAGATGATAGAGCACGGCAGGCACAACGCCACACGAGCCGCAGGTAGGCGCCGTGACAATTCGGCCGCCGGCGGCGTTTTCTTCGGACACCGCGAGGGCATAGGCGTAGACAAGGCCACGGCTTTTAAGCGACTTGTTATAGCCCTCGGCATGAACATAGTAGCTCACCGCCTTGCGACGCACACCCAGACCGCCGGGAAGCACCCCTTCGGCCTCTATGCCGCGTTCGACAGCCGCTTTCATCACACTCCACACCTCGGCCAGATAATCCCAGATGGAGGATCCTTCGCATTCGTCGACATACTCCCAGTAGCTTGTGCCGTTTTCCTCGCAATATTTCATTATATCGGTGATACGGGTAAGGGGATATATGTCGGGGCCGGAGCTGCGCGGCTGTCCTTCCTCGACAATGTCGCCTCCGCCGACAGAATAGACCGTCCAGCTGTCGAACTCGCCGCCATCTGATCCGAAAGCCCGGAAAACCATGCCGTTGGTGTGGAACGGAAGCACGGTTTCGGGTTTCCAGACAATTTCGGACGGAGCGACCGCCGTGAGAACTTCCAGAATGGCCTGGTCGGTAAGGTGGCCGCGGCCGGTGGCGGCAAGGGCGCCGTAGAGCGTCACTTCGTAGCGCACGACACGATCGCGTGTGCGCGCTACAAACAGTTCGGCCGCCTTGCGCGGCCCCATGGTGTGCGAACTGCTCGGTCCGAGTCCGATCTTATACAGCTGGCGTAGAGACTCCATCTTTTAAATTATGAATTATGGATGATGAATTATGAATTATGGAGAGAAAATGCAACAGAATTTGCAATTCATAATCCTTAATTATTAGAATGTTGTGAGCCGAAGGTTTCCTTGATGTTCCACACGGCTACAGAACCGATGAGGAGCAGGACACCACTCACCACAAGCATGCCTACCGTCAGCGGAGCGCCATTGGCGGCCGGGGGGAAGCAATGCAGTATGGCACCGCCACAGAGGGCCGCCACGATCTGAGGAATGGTGATAGTGCTGTTGAACAAACCCAGATACGTGCCGATATTGCCTCCGCTGAGAGCATTGGTAAGTATGGTGAATGGCATGGAAAGCATGGCGGCCCAGGCACAGCCCATCAGCGCATAGCTTACGCCGAGCACATACTGGTTATGAATGAAATAGACCGATATGAAACCTGCGGCGCCGATGAGCAGGCTCACCGAATAGGCAAGCTTGCGGCGACGGAAGCCCGCAAGCACGATGGCCCACAGTACAGCGGCGATCGCCTGGATGGCGAAGAGGTTGCCGTTCCAGTCGCCGGCGTCCTGATATGCCTTTGTCGAGGGATCGAGCACGGTCTTATAGTTAAGTGTCAGTTCGCTGACAGCGCTGACCGAGGGGAGTTCGGAGGTCTGTTCGAGCACATACTCGCCGGTGTTGTCGTCGAGTTTGGCAATATGTGCCATAGTCAAGGCCGTACCCGGCTCAAGAAGCGAGAGAACGGTAGCCTCGCCGTCGGGTGTGAGTGTGAGCGCGCCGTTCTCGATGACGGGCTGCTTGCCGGCGAAGAAATATTTGTCGTCATACGACTTGCCGTCGATAGTGACGCCTGTCACCTCCTGTACCGAAGGTGCATCGAAAGCCTGCAAGGCCACGGCGTCGGTCGAATATGTCCACATATATAGGAATGCGGCCCAGCAGAAGAACTGCACCAGACCGACGGTCCAGAATACTTTGGGAGCTTTAACGAGGAGACGGAACATGTTTTCTTTCGGGCCTTTATCCTCTTTGGCCACGTCAATGCCATGGAAAGCGGCATACTCGGCAGGCGGCATTTCCTTGACCTTGGCAAAAGTATAGATGACACAGAGAAGGAGTATGAACGCGCCGAGATAGAATGCCCATGTGACAGTAGGGGGCACCTCGCCCGCGGGAGCCGTATTGCTCAGGAACCATGCGAGCACGAAGGGCGCCACATAGCCCACGACAGATCCGGCGTTGCAGAGGAAGGACTGTATGGAGTAAGCGAGACCTTTCTGACGTTCGTTGACCATGTCGCCGACGAGCATTTTGAAAGGCTGCATGGCCATGTTGATCGATGTGTCGAGGAGCATGAGCATTACCAGACCGAAGATGATAGCCTGCGATATGGCAAGGCCGAGGCTGCCGGAGTTAGGCAGGAGGCACATCACTATGATTGCCACTACGGCGCCTATGAGCAGATAAGGCAGACGGCGGCCGAGGCGGTTCCATGTGCGGTCGCTGGCAGAGCCGACGATGGGCTGCACGATGAGGCCCATAAGAGGAGGAAGAATCCAGAAATAACTGAGATCGTGGGGATCGGCGCCGATTGTCGAGAAGATACGGCTGACCTGCGAGCTTTGCAGCGCATAGGCTATCTGGACGCCGAAAAAGCCGAAACTGAGGTTCCAAAGCTTCCAGAAACTCAAATCGCGTTGGTCTTTCATGAATAAAGATATAAAAATGTTAGTAAGTAAGTATTTATTGAATCTGTAAGTAAGTTCTGTGTCATACTGTCCGGTTTGCGGCAGCGCGCAGCCAGTCAATTTCCATCTTCCATAGCGACGGATCGGGGGTTTCGAGAATGAGAGGTATGCCGTCGAGGCGCGTGTCGGCCATCAGAAGTCCGAAGAAATCGGAGCCGAGTTCACCGCGGGCAATAGGGGCATGGCGGTCGACACGCGAGGCAAGCGGCTTGAGCGAGTCGTTGATATGCATGCCGCGCAGATATCCGAATCCGACAGCGGCGTCAAATTCACGCCATGTGTCTTCGTATGCCGCAGGGGTACTCATGTCGTAGCCTGCGGCAAAGGCGTGACACGTGTCGATACATACACCCACACGGCTTTTATCGTCCACTCCGTCGATGATACGGGCGAGCTGGGCAAAGGTATATCCGAGATTGGATCCCTGCCCGGCCATATTCTCGATCACGGCAGTTACACCGGCTGTGCGCTCGAGGGCATAGTTTATCGAAGCCGCCACGAGATCGAGGGCTTCGTCCTCGCCGAGTTCCCGCATATGCGATCCGGGGTGGAAATTGAGCCGGTCGAGACCGAGGGATGCCACACGCTCCATCTGGGCGACGAGACTGTCGCGCGAGAGCCGGAGCTTGCGTGCATCGGGCGAACACAGATTGAGCAGCAGCGATGCATGCGGCAGTATGCTGTCAGGCGAGAAACCGCCTTCGGAACAGGCCGCACGGAAACGCTCGATCTCGCCTTCAGGGTAGGCAGGATAGCGCCACAGCTTGGGATCCACAGGGCAGAATGCAAAGGCAGACGCACCTATGGCCTTAGCCTTAAGCGGAATTTCGCCCACTTCGGGCAGATGATCAATGTGTGCACCAAGATACTTCAAATCACAAACGGGAAAATTTTTCCAAATTTAGTGATTTTTCCGCAACCGCCACTCACCCGTGCCCGAAAATTACAACTAATTATCCTTAAACCATAAAAATCCTCCGACACGCGAGGTGCCGCAGGATATATCGGTAGCAATTTCTTCTATCAGCAGGAAATCTGCACTGCCGGCAGATGTGCTAAGGAAATGGTGATCCTTAAGGCTTTAAAACAACCAATTTCAGCGGGCGTTGAAGCGCCAGCCGAGGCCGAGCATGAGGTTTCCGGGGTTGCGGAAACGGACAAGGCGGTAGCCGGTGCTCAGATAGAGGTTGCGGGTAAGGAAGGTCTTGAGGGTAAACATCTGGTACCAGCCGCGGAGATCTTCGCCTCCGGGCGCCCACAGGCTGTGTCCGATGCCGACGTTGACCGAAAAAACAGGCATCTGAAGCTCGGCACGCACACTCAGTCCGGCCATAACACGGTGGCTGAATGGCTGACGATAGAATTTGGGATGTTCCGGAACAGTAGTCGGAACGAAGTACGGACTCAGGTTTGCTCCTTCGTCGTACTGGAAATCGAGCGAAGCTCCGGCAGAAAACATAGGATTGAAATGCCACAACGGATTGAAATTGAAGCCTCCGACAGCGAAATGCCCGGGAATGACACGCAATTCCGGCCCCAAGACATCATTGCCGTAATTCCAGTCGAAGAGATTCTTGCGCCATGCGCCGTAGACAGTCACATCGTAACTCATATGACGTCCGTAGTCGCTCCAGTCGGGGCGTCGCAGTCGCGGGATATCGCCCAGATTCCACAATACGCCTACTCTGCCCCACACCACGTTGACGCCCGGATTGGGATAGTCAGTATTTCCGTTGGAAAAATGCGACAGATTTAGGCCGGCAGTGAGGCTCACACGCTCGGAGAGCGCATAGTTGAGCTTGAATCCGAGATCTATATAGGCATTTACATGCGAGCCGAAGCCATTTACCTCCGTATAGTCGTATGCCTCGGCCCCGCGGTTCTTTTTCCAGCCGGCCGAGATGCCGAAATTCCATTCATAGTCAAGAGTAAGCCGATCGGACAGATTGGCAATTCTCGATCCCTGAAGCACATATACGTTCACGGGATTTCCGGTGACCTTTGAACTGCTGAACCCGACGCAACCCACGCCTATGCCCTGATAGGCATATGGATAGTAACGACCATAGCGCGACTTAGGCGAAAAAGTGAAGGAATATTCAGCCGCGGCGCCGAATGCCGCGGTAGTTGAGGATCCATACCGGTTATCGCCCTTGACGATTCTGTTCGACGGCATGACGTATGCACCACGAACCGAAACTTCGAGCCGGTGCGACACGGCCGTAGAGTCGGCTGCAAAAGCCGCGGCGGCTGTCAGTGCGGCCGCCAGTATCATTGCAATCCGTTTCATTGTTTTACGACGACCTTTGTTGATAATTCGACGGGGTGTATCATACGCAGTTCGCACTCGATTGTCTCGGATATGCCCGACGCCGGATTTTTAGCTTTTATAGTGCAGGCCAGCCCGACACTCTCGTATTCGCACAACAGGCTTACGGCAAGAGGCTGTCCGGCAGGCAGATCGACGGCAGCGGGCATAGGAGGCACGAAAGTCGTCATCATCATGGAGCGCTGCGTGGTCAGCGGTGCTTCCCGGCCTGTCAGAGACCAGAAATCATGCGGGGGCGTATATCTTGTGTAAGACGGCACCGGAACGACAATACCGCTGGACAGCACCCTGCGGGCAAAAAGACCAGCGTCCGGCCGTGGCTCGAAGCGATACAGCTCCGGCATATCCCCGAGATCGGGGAATGTAAACGATACCGGCTCCGAGAGACCTTCGGGATAGGTGTAGGTAATGACGTTGTCGGTAAAATCCTCGTCGGGATAGCCCGACCACGAAGTGAACTGATACGATATATCTTCGATTTCGATGACAAAAGGGTCGGTCGGGAGTACCGATACCGTCACGTCTTCATATTCATAGCCGTCTGTCACGACGAAGCCCAGAGTGGCAGGCGAGTTGCCGCAATAGTTCACAAGCTCGATTCCGATGCAATCGCTGTACTGACGCACATAGAGATCGGTATAGACGGTCTCGACATGATACGAACCGTCGCCGGAGGGTGAAACATAGCTGTAGCCTTCGTCGCCGTCGAACCACACATCCTTTACCAACCAGTCCTTACCCGAGACATCGATACGTCCGGACTTATTTTCCGGACCCACTTCAACTTTCTCCGTAGATACGACAAGCGGTTTTATGAATACATCATCGTTGCAAGCCGGAAGAAACAGAACCACAACGGCAGACAACAATGCAAGATATAGTTTTTTCATAATGACGACAAATATAAGGATTTTTCACCGACAGATATATTAAACTTACTCCTTTTTACGTTTGTTAATTGAATTATACAATTATTTTGCACCTCCGTCGCATGAGTCGTAGTTGTAAAAAAATTATCTAATAGGTACATAACAACATGGAAACCCGTCAGTCAAAACGCAAGTCCACTGCCGAATGGGAAGTGGAAGACCGTTCGGTATTCGAATCCGGCATTTTTTTCTCTGCCAGGCAGGCCATACGCCGCCATGCCACAGGCGGCAACGTTCTTATAGCCGCCACGGTTCTCGCCCTTGTCATAGCGAACATCCCGTCGCTGAACCATACGTATTTCTCGTTCTGGGAACAAGAAGTACGGCTCCAGCTTGGCGACTTCAATTTCTTCAGCCACAACGGCCATCCGATGTCGCTGCTGGCCTTTATCAACGATGCCCTCATGGCAATATTCTTCTTCACCATAGGTCTTGAGATAAAGCGCGAAGTGCTTGTGGGCGAGCTTTCGTCGTTCAAACAGGCGCTGCTGCCCATCATCGGCGCAGTCGGAGGCATGGCGGTACCCGTGCTCGTATTCTATCTGATGAGCCGAGGCACCGAATATGCCGGCGGGGCGGCGATACCGATGGCAACCGACATAGCGTTCTCCCTCGGCGTGCTCGCCATGCTCGGCAAGCGCGTTCCGATGTCGCTCAAGATATTCCTCACCACCCTGGCGGTAGTAGACGACATCGGCGGCATAATCGTCATCGCGGCTTTCTACTCGTCGCATATCGACGCCATGCTGCTGGTATATGCCGCCGGTCTCCTGGGCCTCCTGCTCTTAGGCTCGGTAATGCGCATCAAGAGCAAGATCTTCTATCTCGGCATAGGAGGCGTCATCTGGTTCCTGTTCCTCAACTCGGGCATACACCCGACCATCGCAGGTGTGCTTGTTGCATTCTGCGTACCCGCGTCGCCCGTATTCGCGCCGAAGAAATATATAAAGATAATACGCCGGTCGATCTCGCACTTCTCGCAGGACGACGAAGAAGACCTGACCCGGAAATCGATTCTCGACAAAGAGCAGATGAACTGGCTCAAAGAGGTCGAAAGTGCTTCCGACAAGGTGATTTCGCCGCTTCAGGATCTCGAAGACTCGCTCCACCCTATCGTCAACTTTTTCATCGTTCCGCTCTTCGCTTTCGCCAACGCGGGTATTTTCCTGATGGATATGGAACCGGCAAGCCTCTTCGAAGGGATATCGCTGGCGGTGATGTGCGCCCTCGTGGCCGGTAAGTTCATCGGCATCCTGTCGTTCTCGTGGATTTCGGTCAAGCTGGGTCTGGCCCCGATGCCGGCCCACTCCAACTGGAGCATGATGGCCTCCATATCCATGCTCGGCGGAATCGGTTTCACAGTGTCGCTGTTCATCGCCACCCTCACTTTCGATGCAGCGGTGCCGGCCCAGTCATATCTCCTCGATCATGCCAAACTCGGCATCGTTGTCGGCTCGCTCATAGCAGGACTGGCTGCATTCGTATGGCTGCATTTCACGCTCCCACGCGGCATTGCCCCCGACGCCGCGGAGGACTGACCTTATTCCGGCGGTTTTCGCATGATCTGCGCAAGGCGGAGACGCTCTTAATTATCTTTAACAGAGGGAAATTTGTGGATTTTACATTTATTTGTTAATTTTGACGCGAAATGTTAAACCGGGTGCTAAAATACTGATCTCCGGCCCGAACTTTAACATTCGCCATTTGTTAACAAATTATACATATTTTAAAAATCCCCGGGAATTTTCCCGAAGGAACCACAATATGAAGAAACAGACTATCTGGATATTGACCATCGTGATGGCATTATGCTTCATGGGACTTCTGTGCATTCAGATCTTCTATATGCGAAACATCGTGCAGATCCGCTATGAGCAGTTCTCGCAGGGCGTACGCCAGAGCCTCGTCGCCGTCGCCACACATCTGGAGCAGGACGAGACGCGCCATTTCCTGGAGGAAGACGTGCGTCAGGTGGAGACATCGGCCGTGGTATCGCAATATCTGGGCGATCCCGTGCCCCGTCTCGACGGCATCAAATACTCCTTCACGACCAAGACCGGCCTCGAAGCCGACCTCACCATCAAGGGCGATATCACCGAAATATCCAAGATACAGGGCAGCGGCGGCCCGGTCGGAGCGCACTACAAGGCATTCCAGGACGACTACCGCAACCGCTACCTCTATCAGAAGGGCATGCTCGACGATGTGATCCTCAACATCATGTCGAAAGCCTCCACGCGACCGGTGAGCGAGCGCGCCGACTCGGCCCGCGTGTCGACCTATCTGCGTCAGGAGCTCGACACCCTCGGGCTGAAGGTGCCCTTCGAGTTCGCCGTGGCAAACTACGCGGGAACGGTGCTGTATAAATCGGCAGGCTTCCAGACAGCGGCCTCCGACCGCGACAACATGTTCATACAGACGCTCTTCCCCAACGACGGCGCCGGCCCCCACAACTATCTCAAGGTCTATTTCCCGACCAAATCGGACTATATCTTCTCGTCGATATCCTTCCTTGTGCCGGCGTTCGCGTTCACTTTCATTCTGCTCATCATATTCGTCTACACCATCATAGTGGCGTTCAGGCAGAAGAAGCTGACCGAGATGAAGAACGATTTCATCAACAACATGACGCACGAGTTCAAGACGCCGATATCGTCGATATCGCTTGCAGCGCAGATGCTCAACGACCAGAGCGTGCGCAAGTCGCCCATGATGCTGCAGCAGATATCCACGGTCATCACCGACGAGACCAAGCGCCTGCGCTTCCAGGTCGAAAAAGTGCTTCAGATGTCGATGTTCGACCGCCAGAAAGCCACGCTCAAACTCGAGGAAATCGACGCCAACGCCGCCATCTTCAACATTGTCAACACCTTCAAGCTCAAGGTCGAGAAATACGGCGGCTCCATCAGCGCCCAGCTCGACGCCATGGACGCCATAGTGACCGTCGACGAAATGCACTTCACCAACGTGATCTTCAACCTTCTCGACAACGCCGTGAAATACCGCAGCGAGGAACGCCCGCTCAAGCTCACGGTGACATCGCGCGATCTCTCGGAGGAGCGTCTGCAGATCACCATCGAGGACAACGGCATAGGCATACGCCGCGACGACCTCAAGAAGATATTCGATAAATTCTATCGCGTCTCCACCGGCAACCGCCACGATGTGAAAGGCTTCGGCCTCGGTCTTGCCTACGTGCGCAAGATGGTGAGCGAGCTGGGTGGCGACATACGCGTGGAAAGCGAATATAATGTAGGAACGAAATTTATAATAATACTACCACTCTCAAAAAATTAACGACTATGGAAGAAAGAATCAAAATTCTTCTCTGCGAAGACGACGAAAACCTCGGCATGCTCCTTCGCGAGTATCTCCAGGCCAAAGGCTGCTACGCCGACCTCTTTGTCGACGGTGAAGCCGGATACAAGGCTTTCCTCAAAGGAAAGTACGACATCTGCATTCTCGACGTGATGATGCCCAAGAAAGACGGTCTTACCCTCGCTCAGGAAATCCGTGCCGTCAACTCCGAAATACCTATCATCTTCCTCACCGCAAAATCGCTCAAGGACGATATCCTCGAAGGCTTCAAGATCGGCGCCGACGACTATATCACCAAGCCGTTCTCGATGGAAGAGCTCGTATTCCGTATCGAGGCTATCCTGCGCCGCGTCAAGGGCAAGAAGGGCAAGGAGATTACCATGTACAAGATAGGCAAGTTCACCTTCGACACCCAGAAGCAGGTGCTCCTCATCGGCGACAAGATCACCAAGCTCACCACCAAGGAATCGGAACTGCTCAGCCTCCTGTGCGCGCATGTCAACGAGATCCTCGAACGCAACTACGCCCTCAAGACCATCTGGATCGACGACAACTACTTCAACGCCCGCTCGATGGACGTATACATCACCAAGCTCCGCAAGCACCTCAAGGACGATCCCTCGATCGAGATCATCAACATCCACGGCAAGGGCTACAAGCTCATCGCTCCCGAAAACGACAGCCACTAAATCACCCGGGCTGAAGCCCGTGGCTATACACAAAGGACACATATATCAGCCTCGGAGAGGCGTCTTGTAGATGTGCGGGCGCGCCGAACGCGCGCCCCTGCTGCCTTGAAAGACTAAATCATGGCACAGCCCCGGGGGAGTCTTGCGGGGACGACGGGAACCGCCGAATGGCGGTTGAATAATGATTGCCGACCGATATTCAACCGCCATGCGGTTGGACGATGAATTTTCATATATAACCTATGGTATGGCCGTTCTACGAACGTCCAAACCATAGGCTATGTGAATAGTGAACCGCCAAAGGCGGTTCCGCCATGTCAGATTCAAGGACTGATAACCGCCCATAGATGCGCGGGCGCGCCGAACGCGCGACTGCCTTGAAAAAAATAAAGAGTGCGGTTATTACAGTCACAGACCTGTATTAACCGCACTCACAATAAGCAGCCTACCCTATTGTTGGAAAAGAAAAAGAAAAAATGACGGGATTCGGGCTGCTTTTTTTATTACTCTTTCACGCAGCGCACGGCCTGAGCCTGCCAGGGGTAGGAGGAGTCTTTGGCGGTGACAGTACCGTTGACCCCGGCGCTTCTTCCGGAAGCCAGCCCTTTGTCGGGTTCTTTATTATTGTTAGAGCTGGTGAGCCAGTAAAAGTGCTGCAGAGCCATATGGCAACGACGGATGTCGGAGGTTGCTGCAGAGCTTGTCCACCAGTATCCGCTTTTGGCGAAATGATTGCGCGCGCCGTCCGGATTGGGGAAGCGCACACCGCTCATGGCGTAGTAATTGCCTTCGCTATCGTCGTCGGCCCGCTTCATGTAGATACCGTACCCGAAAATTTTGTCGCTATTGCTCGATGAGTTTCCGTAGGCAAAACCGATACGGTCGCGGTGTATTCCACGAGGGAACCAGCGCGGGGTCGTACCATCGTATTCGGTCTCGACAACACAGTTGATATACTCGGTGAGAACCGGTGTTTTTTCGCCGTTATCGTCAGTACGGAAGGACATTTCCCCTTTGAATGTATAGCTTGTTCTATTGACGGGAATAAAGGCGGTGAAAGTGCTGCCGTTGGCCACACGGTATCCGACAGGCGAGGGGTCGTAGATAGTCTTGACATCCGACCATCCTCCGTCAGAGCCTCCTGCCAGAGCGTCATCGCCCCATAGCAGACGGCAGTCGGTGCCGAGCCAGTGGGAATTGCTTGAGTCGGTCGCCCTGTTGATTATATATCCGGGGCGGAGCACACTTGCCCCGATTGTAGCGTCGGCAGTTGTAGCGGGCTGCCACACAGGGAAAGAGGAGGCGATATTCTGTGCGACACCGTCCACATAATATGTGTCGGCATTAGGGAACGGGTCTTTGCGGCCCCACTGGTAGAGCATACAGTTGAGCACGTAAGCTTCGTTTTCGGCAGTGCGGGTGGTTTTAAGACGCTGTTCGTCGGTCGAGGGGAAAGCACCGATATTTCGGTCCATGATATTGAAAGAACTTCCTTCCTTGGTGGTGATGGCGTAGGTTTCGGGGAGGGAGTCGCCGACGCCCCAGATGTGCCAGCTCCAGAGGATGTCGCCGGTTGCGTCGGGGCCGCTGTATACGGCGATGACGGCATTTCCGACATTGCCTGTAGTCTTATAATATACACGGCCGTCGCGGAGTTCGACGTAGGATATGAAATCCTTCACGTCTTCCCAGAGCAGTTTTGCCGATACGGGAGATATGGAGGCGTCTTCGGTGTGGAATCCGGCACCGGGTATGATTCCTTTCTGTCCGTTGCCGATCACGGTTGCCTTGAAATCGTGCATGCCGGCCGTGGTGACCATATAGCAGTTTGCGGTCTCTTCTTCAGGCTCGGCGGGGAGTTCCTCCACGTTCATGTCGCCGGCGAAATTTCTAAGCCGCAGGTTGAATGTATAGACGGAATTAGCGCTGAAATCGTATGCTATCGTCTTGGTAAAGGTAGCCTTGTGCTTGTCGGTGAGCACGGTTATGACAACGGGGTCTTCGGCGTGCAGATCGGGAGCCGCCGACATATAGGCCGTGAATGTGCTGCCGGCGACGAGAGCCGGAGTGTCGGCCCACTCCATCGTGACAGTGCTCGACGTGGTGCCGTTGAATGTATATGAGCCGTCGGTTATATCGAAAGTGAAGTCTCCGGCGAGTTTACGTCCTTCGGGCAGTTCGAGCGATACGCTTTTGAGGCGTTCGCCTGAAAGCGGTGTGCCGGAAGCCTCTATGTTGAAGCGGAACAGAGCGAAGATATGAGTGAAATCGAATTCGTTGTCGGCGTCGGTGCGCGGACGCCCGTATTTATAATCGCCGTCGAGGCGTCCCGATGCCGAATCGTAGGACTGAACCGCCGGGAGCGATCCTGAGAGGGCGGTCATGTCGGCGCCGTCGTTGTCGGCGCTGTACGGGTAGTAGGCATATTCAGGCGATGAGCAGTTGCCCGAGAATGCGGCGCGTCCTGTCGGGGCTGTTGCCGCGCAGCCGAAGCGGGCGTTGCGCACGGTGCCGCCGAAAACGCCGATGGCATCGTCGGGCGTCCATAGAATGCCGACATGGCCTCCGAGATAATAAGTCGGATCGATGGCAGTGCGCGAGTTTGCTTCCGGGCTTGCCGTGTTTGCGATGATGGTTGTTTGTTCTTCCGGATTCATTTCGCCCGGCAGTGAGTTCTCGCAAGACAGTGCTGTCAGAGCGAGAGTCCCGGCGATAATGCAGATGGTTTTGTTCATTATAAAATAGTATAAAAGAGATGTGACGACAAAATAATTGATTATTACACGAGAAGAGGGCTTCTCAGCTTTAATTAAAGTTCCGGAAGTTGTCCGCCTCGGCAGCGGATATGTTTTTTTTAGTAATCATTATTTCATGGACATAGGTTTATGAGGCTTGTCCGTTTATATTGTCGGAAAAAAGAAAGAAAAGCGGCAGAGACGCGTTTCATGAGCGCAGGTTTTCACCGTATGCGCGCCTCTGCCGCTTTTCGAGTGAGGATGTATCGAACCGATACACCCTTACGCTTATTTCAGGGGATTGTTCGTGTTGTTGTTGAAGTGAGAGTTCACGTTGTTCTCGACAGCCGGGGTATCCTGGCTACTCCTGCGGTTGAGTATGAACGCCTTGTTGTTGTTTATGATGGCGCGGATAAGGGCAGCCGAATTATAGGTGCTTTCCTCGCCTGTGGGCGGTATCACATAGTTCATGAACACAAGACCCAGCGGAACTGCCTGTCGGGTGGGGTTCGTGATACGTGAAAGAGCGAACGTATTCAGTTGCTGCGCGCAATCCTGACAGTCGGCCGCCGTAGGGCTGTTGGCGCCGCCGGTATAACCGCCGATAGCAGATTCATAGAATGTGCGGTGCAGACCTCCGGCATAGTTCTGGGCGGCTATGGTATTCATCTCCACAATGGCATCTTTGCGTTGCTGGATTGAGCTACCGCCACCATCAATGTTGTCAATCTCGGAGAAACACCAGCGCAGTTCGGTGTCGGGGACGCCTGTATTGCCGCCGTCATATGGCGCGACAGGCGATTTCCACTTCAGATTGATGGTCAGAGGAGTATTGGCAGAACCACTTATCCAGCGCGAGAATAGTGCGGGGCAATCGGTTCCCCATGCAAAGGATTCTTCATTCCAGCGGTCGTTGGTGTTGATTTTAGCAATCACCTGACCCTGCACGTCACTGATAGTCGTGGTCGGAGACAGATTGCCTTTGAAAAGGACTGGCTTTTGGGTGCTGGGGTTTGTTTCTGTCGACAGACGTTCGAGGCAGCTTCGTACTGCAATAGACCAGGCTTCGCCGCCAGTCAGAGTAAATGTTCCCGCAGTGTTGTCAGTGCTTGTCTCGGTAGTAGCCGTAGCTCCTGTGAAATCTACAGCCGAAAGATCAGTAGACCAGGAGTAGTTTCCGGTCGGAGTATCCCCGCTTCCTAAACTTTCAGTTCCGGAAATCGGCACATTGCGAACCGAATAAGTTGTCGTGACAGTAGCAACCGACCGGTAGTCGACACCGGAGAGCGATGACTGACCGTCCATACCTACTTCAAGGAACATCAGACCGTCCTTGTTCATGTTCTTGGCCAGTTCTATGATTGCAGTGGACAGAGGCGTAGACACTGAGGGATCTGCAGTATCGGAGGTTCTGAACAGGCGCAGCCAGAATTTCGGCACGGTATATTCGAGCTGAGACACAGAGTAGGAAACTGTCGCGGTTCCTGAAACAGGACGTCTGCGATTAAAAATACCGGTTGCAGCACCGGTTGATGTTATATTAATATCAGACATAACGCGGTCGGTTGTCGTACCCTCTCTTACAAAAGGCTGCTCGAAGTTTTCGGTCGCAGTCGCCATGGAGAAATCAGTACCGAAATCCCCGTATTTCATCTTTCGACTACCGTTTTTGGTGTGTACCTCGAAAGCGCGGACGCCTGCGTCGTACATTTCCTTAAGAGTCTTTCCACCCTGATATACGCTGTTAGCCGCATGCCATGCGCCGGGGATCGAAAGCTCTGAAATGTAGATGTTAGGGTCAAGCTGTCCGATCCATGAGCCAAGATTGAAGTCGACGCCGCGGGTCTCGAAGTAGCCGAATTTCACAGGATAGATCTTACCGGTCACAAAATTCGCGTCATCTTCGAGCATCTGATAGAAGTCGCCGCAGTTTGTCTGGAGGTGCACGCGGATCTTTTTCAGATTATCGCCAGTGACCTGGCCCGGAATGAGGAATGCACGGAGGCGGAGATGGTCGATATCTGCGGAAGCATGCGAGTCTCCGCGAACGAACAGAGTCGGATAGTAGACACCTCCGTCGGCATTGGTCATTGATGTCTGGAGCTGTATAGTCGGGTTGCCGCTTATGCTGTTTTTATCCACCATAGTGCCGGCATCGGCTGCCTCCTGCGACATATTCAGATCGAAACTGCCGGAGATAGGCGTGCTGTCGTCGATTTCATATTCGTCGACAGGCGTGTTGGCAACCGGATTGACAACTTCGATTGTCACGGCCTGAATCTGGATGGAGTTGGTCGACTGACCGCCTGTACCATCAGGATTCTTGTTGGCACCAAGCGTATTGGGGGTAACGGGGCCATTGATGGTGATGTCGAGGACATCGGCAAGCACGTTGAATCTCAGAGGCACGTCCTCGCCGAACTTGTCGGCCGGCATTGTCTGCCGGGCCACCATGACAGCTGCACTCATGTCGGGCATACCGTAGAGAGTCTTCGGCTTTCCGATAACCTGATTAGAGGTAGAATTGAAGTTGTCGTTGTTGTAACCTTTGAAGCCCTCTGTCCCGATAGAAGCAAGAGTCGAAATTTTGGCATCGTTTTCTTTCCATTTATATACCTGAGGACTCTGGCCGGTACCGACGGTGGCGCGAATGGTATTGTCGTTCGAGAGGGTCGTGCCGGCCTTGTCGGCAGGATAGAAGGCATAGAATGTGTATGGTTTGCCCGAAGCGCCCCACTGTACGCCTATCTCGCTTTGCTTCACAATGGTCTCGGCGACATTGGGCGATGCGGTGCTGGGTGTGATCTTATATTTGGCGAATCCGCGCTCGGGGTTATCGGGACAATAGATGTTGATGAATTCATCCTGGCCGGTGACGTAGTTGCCCCAATAGATAGCCTGCGAAGTGCCTTCGTCCCACTGATCCTGATACATAGTGCGGCTGGTGGGGGTATTGTCGACGGAGAATATGACATCGTCGCCGCTCGAAGCTATCGGGCCCTGAGGCTGGTCGAGTTTGTCGGTACACCCTGCAATGATAAACGGTGCAAGGACAAAAGCCCATTTATAATTGAATTTCATATCGATCATTGGTGTATATGATTGGAGACTGTATTTTCATTAAAGGCCGGTGCCCCATGCCGAGTCGCTGAAGTCGTTGGCATTTCTGTTTTCGCTTTCATTAAAGGTAGGCGTGGTGACATCCTGTGCCTGGATGTTGACGCCGGAAGCCTCTTCGCCTACGAAGTCGGCGGAACCGGAGCAGATAGGGCTCTCCAGTTCGACATGAGTGACGACACTCTCAGGCGAAACATAGTTTTTACGTTTTAGCTTGTGCATGTTATAAGAGTATTAAGAGATAATTTGGTTCAGTATCGGAATTTAAGGCAGACATATAATACGGGTGCGGCCGGAACCGGTCGATGGTTCAGGCTTCAGATAAAAAACAAGATTAAGGCTGCAGAATGACAAATTACCGGTAGAAAACACCTCCGGGCTCCCCACATCGGTATAAACGGGCTTAAACAAAAAAAGCGTGAGAGCCGTACTTCCTGCCCGTTCCGCTTGTTGAGGCCCTGGAATTGCCCGTGCAGTAGAACGGACAGAGCAGAAGCCTCACGCAGAATATGTGTAAAAACGCTCGACAACGCTCTCGCGCTGACGGACGTGAAATACATATCCGCATAGTCATCTACTTCTGTCTCATTCCTGACTGCACATGAAATTTTCCAGGTTTCAACAAGCCAAGAAAGAGCGTCGAGTAAACGCTTTTCGTATATATCGGACGGGCGATAAGGCCCATAATCCGGCATTACCCTCCCACATGACCCATAACCGGGCTTCCGCGAGACGGTCTGCGTCGCAAAATTACGACAAAAATTACAAATTGCAATATTATCGCAAAGTTTTTTCGAAATTTTTTTGCCGTCGGGGGGTAGGACGCACCACGAAACGCCCCTCCGGGGCTGATGCCGAGGAAGAGACGCCTCCCCCGGGCGAAGCCCGGGGTCAGGCCATAGCCACACGCATCAGCCTCGGAGAGGCGTCTTGTAGATGCGCAGGCGCGCCGAACGCGCGCCCCTACTGTCTTGAAAGACTAAATCATGGCACAGCCCCAGGGGAGTCTTGCGGGAACGACAGCAACCGCCGTATGGCGGTTAAATATTCACACAGCCTATGGTTCGGGGGCGAAGCCCGCGTACCATAGGTCAGGGAGCAACATATCAGGCTGCAACCGCACGGCGGTTGAATAATGATTGCCGACCGATATTCAACCGCCATGCGGTTGGACGATGAATTTTCATATATAACCTATGGTATGGCCGTTCTACGAACGTCCAAACCATAGGCTATGTGAATAGTGAACCGCCAAAGGCGGTTCCGCCATGTCAGATTCAAGGACTGATAACCGCCCGTAGATGCGCAGGCGCGCCGAACGCGCGCCCCTACTGCCTTGAAAAAGCCCCTCCGGGGCTGATGCCGAGGAGGGGCTTCGCACTAATGCGGGCTTACTTTCGGAGGACGGAGACGGCGCCCTTGTAGTCGGGCTCGTCGGTGATTTCACTGACGAGGTCGGAATAGATGACCTTGCCGTTTTCATCGACTATGATGACGGCACGGGCGAGAAGTCCGGCAAGCGGGCCGTCGACCATCTCGAGACCATAATTTTTTGCAAAATCGGCATCGCGGAAGGCAGATGCGACCACGAGCCTGTCAATACCCTCGGCAGAGCAGAAACGTCCCTGCGCGAAAGGCAGATCCATCGATATGCAGACAACCTGAGTATTGTCGAGAGCAGCGGTCTCCTTATTGAATTTACGCACCGACATGGCGCACACAGGCGTATCGAGACTCGGGAATATGTTGAGTACCACGCGTTTGCCCTTATAATCGGAGAGCTTCACATTTTCAAGGGAATTGCCGACGAGTGTGAAATCGGGGGCGACAGTGCCCACGGCAGGAATGTCGCCACAGGTATGTACGGGTGTACCTTTGAAATAAACTGTTTCCATATCTGTTTTATATTAGTTACTTAGACTTGCTTTCTGAATAACAAGCGAACGGAAGTCCTGGTTGTATCCGCGGAGAATATCCCTGACAATTCCGTCGGTCCCGACAAAGATCAGGACGGGAGTATCGGCTCCGACGCCGCATTCGGTGGCGGCTCCGCGGGCATTCATGAGCAGATGTTCGCCGGGACGAACCGAGGGCACGACAGCCTCGATATCGTCGGCGCGATGGTTTACGAAAGCCCACACTACATCGACATTGAAAGGCAGATAGTCGGCGGCGCCACGGATATCGCCGACCACCGCGGGAGTGGAGCCGACGCCGGCATCGACAAAGGCATAGACCGTCGGAGCGGCGAGGCGCTCACCGTTCTCATGAAGATAACGCTCGCCGGTAGTTGTCGGCGCGACGATACGTGGCAAGGGATTGCCTGGAAGATTTTCGAGAGAATACGAACTGCCGCGATAACGGCCGAAGGCGTCGGGATAGCGGTCGGCAAGCATGTCCTCGCTGATTGCTTCGGGGGCGGCCGCGGCCCGGGCGGCATAGCGCACGGTTATGCTCTGCTCGCCGAGCTGACCGGGATTATTCTCAAGCTCGATCTTGCGGGGCAGGTATGTTACGGGATCGAGGATATAGGTATATTCGGCGGCATCATATCCGTCGATACGGCGGACACCTTCGACGACCGCGGCATGCACACCGGCGACAATGCTGTCGGGTGTCACCTTATATATATATGAGGTGTCGACGGTCATTTCGGCGAAACGTGCGCCGAGATATGCCGGCAGGAGATCGGCAAACTGGACGAGATTCTGCACTCCCCTGCTCACATCGCCCGACGGAGCGAAAGGAGCGGGATCCCATTCGGCGTGATACTCCTGGAGGCGGCTGTCGCGAAAGCGGTAATGGGCCCCGGATGTGTATGCCGAAAAGCCCGCGGAGATGCCCGATGGCGCGGGAAGGCGCCAGTCGATGAGATAATCGCACAATGCGAGGGTATCGCCCTGCTCCTTCGGCACGGAAGCGAGGTATATGGAATATGTCACCGGATCGGGCAGCGAGGGCAACAGCACCTCGTATGTGCATGAGTCGGCATAAGAAGTCGCGGCCGACAGTGCGCGGGCAATGTCGGCCAAAGAAGAAGAGGCCCACAGGTGGCATGCAGCCATCAGAGCCGAGGCAAGAAATACAACACAGCGTTTTTGCATAATGTGATACAAATTATTCCAACATGATAACAAAACAGATTAGGCCCGGGTTCATGTTTATACGTAATTTTGCAATGAAAATTTCGCAAATATCATGAGCTATACAAAAATCCTTCTGGCGGCCCTTTTACTGGGCGCCCACACAGCAGGCGCGGCAAACGACGCCACATATTCGAACCCTGTAATCGACCGGAGCGCACCCGACCCGACGGTGATACGGGCCGACGACGGTTATTACTATCTGTATGCAACAGAAAACACGCGTAACGTGCCGATATTCCGTTCGGCCGATCTTATTGACTGGACTTTTATCGGCACGGCGTTTACCGACGAGACACGTCCGCAGATGGTGCCTGACGGCAATATCTGGGCTCCCGACATACAGAAGATCGGAAATGAATATGTGCTCTACTACTCCAAATCGCGGTGGGGCGGCGAATGGGAATGCGGCGTGGGCGCAGCTACATCCGACAGCCCGGCCGGCCCTTTCACGGACCACGGCAAGCTGTTTATCAGCAATGAGATAGGCGTACAGAACAGCATAGACCCTTTCTATATAGAGGAAGACGGCCACAAATATCTCTTCTGGGGCAGTTTCAGAGGAATATACGGTATCGAGCTGTCGGACGACGGCCTGAGCGTGCGCGACGGCGCGAAACCGCGCCGGATAGCCGGCACACTGACCGAGGGCACGAATATAATAAGACACGACGGGTACTATTATCTCATCGGATCGGCCGGTACGTGCTGCGAAGGCGAGCGAAGCACCTACCGCGTGGTCATGGCGCGCTCGCGCAAGCTTTTCGGCCCTTACGAGGACCGCTACGGCAATCCTGCGCTCGAAAACGGATTCTCGCTGATGATGGAACGGAGCGACAAAGTGATCGGGCCGGGACACAACGCCAATTTCGTGACCGACGACGCGGGCGACTACTGGATGTTATATCACGGTTTTGACGCAGCAGCCCCGGAAGAGGGCCGCAAGGTATATCTCGACAAAATAACATGGGGCGCGGACGGCTGGCCGTCGGTAAAGGGCGGACGTCCGTCGGAATCGGCTCCCAGACCGGCGACAGCAAGATAGGCGGGATCAGCGGCCTTTGTACTTGGGGAGGCTGAAACGGAAGCCGAGGCCTCCGCCGGGACAGTTCTCGACGGTTATCTTGCCGCCATGGGCGAGAACGGTGTTCTGCACGATGGGCAGTCCGAGACCGGTGCCGCCGGCCTTTCGCGAACGTCCCGAGTCGATACGGTAGAAACGCTCGAATATATGAGGAAGATGCTCCTCGCCCACTCCGGTACCGTTGTCGCGGAAGAGGAAATAATAGAAGTTCTCGTCTTCTCCCGTGCATGTGAGCTGGCATTCGGTGCCTTTCGAATATGCGGCGGCATTTTTCACCAGATTGATGATCATGCCGGTGAGGAGGTTGTAGTTTCCGTGAATCTTGCAGTCGAACGGCACGTCGAAACTGAAAGTCATTTCGCCGAGCGATCCGGATTCCTCGATATCGTTTGCAAGGGTATAGACAGTATCGTGGAAATCGAGTTCTTCGGTGCTGATCATGTTTCCGCCCTCTTCGAGACGCGTTATCGCGGAGACATCGGCAATAAGATTGACAAGGCGGTTGACATGCTCGCGGGCTTTTTTGAGGAAGTGGGTACGCGAGGCATCGTCCATGTCGGGATTATCGAGAATAGTGTCGAGATAGCCCTTTATGACACCGATGGGGGTGCGGAGCTCATGGTTGATATTATTGGTGAGCTGTCGCTTTGCGCGAGCCTTTTCCTCGATGGCGTGCATGGCCACATTGTGCTCCCGCTTCAGGCTGCACATGGCCTGCGAGCGTTCGTTGTACATATGGATTATCTGGCGGCTGATATCGCCCAGCTCGTCGTGAGGATAGTCCATGGCCGGAATGAAATTGGGGTCGGAAGCGGCACGCTCGGCGATAGTGCGCAGAATCTTGATGTTGCGGCCGAAATAACGAGTGGAGAAAAAGGACACAATGGTGACCACAAGGCCGATGGCGATGACGATATACATGATCCGGGCCGATGGAGTAGCGGCCATGCTTACCTTTTTGTTATATGGCAGAATTGTACACACCACTATCCTGCCGTCGGCGCTGTGATGAGGCTGCCGGTAGAAATAATCGCCGTCGGATGTCGTGGCGTCCATACCGGAATAATCGCCGGCCTTTTCGGCGTCGGTGAGGGTGATCGGGCGTCCGTAGGCCTTCGTGAGCACACCGTCGGTAAAGAGTGATATGCGGATCTTGTCGTAGAGCGGATTCTCGATATAGTATCGCGCCACGAAGTCGAGAAAGTCATCCGGGTTAAAATCTTTCTCGTAGGCGGCTATCACACGTGCGTTTACCAGATCGAGCTGCTCGCGAATCTTCTCGCGACGCAGCTCGGCCTCGTTATGAAACTGGAGATATCCCATGCCGATTATCACGACCCACAGAGTGAGTGTGAGAGGCACGAACAACTGCCACTGATAGCTAATCTTTCTCCTTAAATCCATAACCGAAGCCTTGGCGGGTGACTATATATTTGTCGTATGAGCCAAGTTTTTTACGAAGCCTGGTTATATTAGTATCGATTGTACGCTCTGTCACGACAACATCATCGCCCCACACATTCTGTATTATTTCCTCGCTGGAATAGATACGGTTCTGATGTGTGAGGAAGAAGAGAAGGATATCGAACTCCGTGCGCGTGAGCTGCAGACGCTCGCCGTTGAGAAGGCACACTTTATCGTTGCGGTCGATACGGAGATCGCGGAAGGTGATATCGCTTTCGTAGATGGAGCCGTTTTTGGCGACGGCTTCCTGGCGGCGTGTAGCGCCCGAACGGCGGAGGACAGCACGCACGCGTGCAAGCACCTCGCCGATGACGAAAGGTTTGGTCACATAGTCGTCGGCGCCGATATTGAGGCCTTTCACAACGAAGTCCTCGCCGGAGAGCGCCGAGCAGAAAAGTATCGGCGTGGTTTCGGTGGCTGCGTCGTTGCGTATGGCCTTGGCGAAGTCATATCCGCTCAACTTGTCCATCATGATATCGACCAAGAAAAGCGAATAGTCTTTCAAATCCATTCCCAGAGCCTCTTCGGCACTATATGCGCAGTCGACTTCGTAGCCCTCTTTCTCAAGATTGAATTTCAGAATCTCGCAGAGGGCCTCTTCATCGTCGATGACTAATATCTTTGTACTCATAAATATATCTTGTTATTACAGCCGGGGAACGGCTCAGAACTCCTGCAATAGCATTCTTATCGGTTTCGAAATTAGTATTTTTTCGGCGAAAAACGAGTTAAAATACGTTAAATCGAATTTATAGAGCGAACCATCGGGCGCTCCGTGCGTTTTATAAGTACATTTGCTAATTTGCACTGTGTTTTTCATGGTATTAGATTTAAGGTTAAGGATTTTCGGTTGTCGGGAGACAGCCGATTTTTTTTGCCGTCATCGTTCCATCCTTATCTGCGGTTATAATCAGGCCGTCGGCTCCCGCAAACTCAAGAAGAGATTCAGCCTGCTGTGCGGTGCCTGTCATACAGGCTGTTGCGAGCGCATCGGCAAGCATGCACGACGACGCGAGCACCGTGGCCGAAAGAACTTCGGTAAGCACCGGGCGCCCCGTGAGGGGAGAGATGGTATGTCCGAATATTTTTCCGTCGGAATCGGCCCTGTAGTTGCGGTAATTGCCGCTTGTAGCCACTGCGACCGGGTCGGGCCCCAGCTCGAGCACCGTAAAACGGGCGTGAGCCGCGCCCGGGAGAGGTTCATCTATCTGTATGCGCCATTTGCGGCCTCTGGGACTATGCCCGAGCACACGGATCTCGCCACCGATCTCGACCATATAGTCGGCAACGCCGTTACGCTCGAGCATCGCCGCCACACAGTCGACCCCGTAGCCCTTGGCAAGCGAGGAGAAATCGAACTCGGTGGAATCACTTTTGCGCGTAAGGCGCCCTGTATCGTCGATACGACACTCTGCAATGCCGACAGAAGCAAGGACGGCCGAGACCAGAGAGTCGGAAGGATCCACTGCCGATGATCCGCGCCCGAAGCCCCATATGTCGACAAGAGGCGCTACCGTAGGATCGTATCTGCCACCGGAAATCACAGAAACATAGGAGGCGCAGCCGAACACCTTGCGGAAATGAACGTCGACAGTATCGGTGGCGCCCGCGTTGACAGCCGACAGCACCGAAGCGGGGTTGAACATAGACAGTTCGTTGTCGACCAAGTCGATCACCGCCTTTATTGAATCGGAGAGATCTTGATCCGAGAAATAGACTATATGGTAAGTCGTAGCCCATGCCTCGCCATTATTTGTTATAAAATTTTGGCTACAACTTGCAAATGTCAAAATAAATGCCGACATTAGCGGCAGAATAAAATTTTTACGTTTCATCCTTAAATCTAAATTTGTCCAAAATTACTAAAAAAATTGTCAGCGCACCGAACAAAACCGCCTATTGGCCCGTTTGTATCTAAGTAGGAGGAACAGGCAGCCGCCTTGCGCAAACACCTTTTCCCCATAACCTAAAATCATTTAGTCTATCCATTTTCAAAGAAAACCGACCATGCACCGTTCATTTATTTTCCTTGCCGAAGGTTTCGAAGAAATCGAGGCTCTCACCGTAGTCGACGTATTACGCCGCGCCGGCATGGACATCAAAACCGTATCTATCACCGACTCCAAAAAAGTCGCAGGAGCACACGGAATCCCCGTAGAAGCCGACCTCACCTTCAAGGAAGCCGACTTTGCAGGATCGGAATGGCTGATACTGCCCGGCGGTATGCCCGGCGCCACCCATCTTCATGAATTCGAGGCCCTTGGCGATCTTCTGAAAGTACACAAGGGCAAGATCGCGGCAATCTGCGCATCGCCGGCCGTTGTTCTGGCTCCGCTCGGCATTCTCGACGGCCGCGAAGCCACCTGCTATCCGGGCTTCGAGGCTGACTGCAAGAAACATGGCGCCGTCATGCGCGATGTTCCCGTGATGACACTCGACACTCTCATCACGGCCAACGGCCCGAGTTCGTCGTTGCGTTTCGCACTGGCTATCGTGGCCAATTCTCTTGGCGACAGCGTGGCACAGCAGGTAGGGTCGGCCATGCTCTACTATCCCAAGAGCATGAATTTCTATTTCTAAGATATCAAAAGGAGTGGCGTTCTCCCTCGGGGGAACGCCGCTTTTTTTGTGCCCTGCGATCGGATAGACTCCTTGCCGTCCGCAGGCATGTGTTAACATATATTAACGCGACGAAATCCAACTTTTCACGCAAGCCGCATGTTTCAGAATGAGTAACTACGAAAATTACACAAAAATGAAAAAGTTAGTTTTGACAGCCGTTCTGGCTCTTGCTCTTGCAGCCACTTCCTGCGGCTCTAAGTCGACCCGAGATGTTTCGGCATCAGAAATGAAGACAAAAATCGAGAACTGCACTAATCCCGACAGCCTCAAGGTGTATGTAGACCAGGCCAAAGACTATGCAAAGAAACTCGTTGACGAAGGTAAAATCGACGAAGCCAAGAAATATCTCGACCAGATCGAACCTATCGTAAAAGAAAAGGCTCCTGCACTGAGCGGTACTTTCGACGCCGTGAACACCGCTCTGGGCAAGGTAAAGGATGTTGCCGGCGATAAACTGGACCAGGCAAAAGACGCCGCTTCGGCCGCTACCGACAGCGTCGGCTCTGCCGCCTCCAATGCCGTCGAGGGTGTGAAGGAAGCTGCCGCCGACACCTATAACCAGGCCAAGGATGCCGCATCCGACGCCGCCGACAAAGCCAAGGAAGCCACTGCCGACGCCGCACAGAAAGGTGCCGACAAAGTAAAGGATCTCCTTAAATAACGCTACACTACACGTAAAAAGCGAACCGACAGCCATGCCGGTCCGCTTTTTTTTGTGCAATGAGTGAGCCAATTATTCTTCTGCCGATTCGGTTTCGGCTTCGAGAGCCTCGGTATTGGGCTTGATGTTGGGCTCTTCGAGACCGTAGTGTTTCTTCTTGTCGAGAGCCTTGAGATATATGGCCAGAAGAAGAGCGAGAACACCGAAACCGGCGAAAATGATCATCGGAATGGTATAGTCATAGTGGATAAAGAAACCTTCGGCGGGTTCCTCGCCGAGAGCCTTCCACTGCTCGAGCTGTGCCATTTCGCTCTGCACAAGGGCATTCGAGGCGTTCACGGAATCGAGCACATAGCCGATGAGAAGGGGCACGAGGCAGAGACCGATGTTCTGCACCCAGAAGATGAGACAGTATGCGCTGCCGAGCACCTTTTCCTCGATGATCTTAGGCACCGAAGGCCAGAGGGCTGCCGGGACAAGGGCAAAGGAAATGCCGAGCACGACGATGGTGCAATATGCGAGAACCTTGCTGTGTGTGGCAGGCAGAAGGAAGGCGAAGATCAGATGACACGCGATCAGAAGCAGGGCGCCATAGATAAGCATGGTCGCACCCTTGCCGCGACGGTCGAGGAAGTTTCCGAGGAAAACAGTGACCACAGCCGCGCCGATGGGGAACCAGCGGAAAATATTGGATGCTTCCTGGGCCGATATGTCGCCGATGTTACACTGGAGCATTTCGGCTCCGTAGGCCTGGAAGGGGAAAATTGCCGAATAGTAAAGCACGCAGAGAAGGGCCACAACCCAGAAAATATGGCTCGAGAAGATATTCTTGATATCGGAAGCCTTGAATTCCTCGTCGGAGGCCTCGCCGTCGGCCTTGTCCTTGCCGAGCTGTCGGTCGAGACGCGTATCCATGACCGAGAAGACCGAATAGGATATGAGGCCTATGAACAGAAGGACTGTACAGAATGCCACCGGGGCCACGACGGTGCCGAAGGAATCGGCGATCAGCGGCGAAATCGAGAATATGGCGAACACGCCAACACGGGCAATGGCCATCTCAAGACCCATGGCGAGTGCCATTTCCTTGCCTTTAAACCACTTGGCGATAGCCTTGGAGACGGTAGTACCGGCCATTTCGCATCCGCAGCCAAAAATCATGAAACCGAGCGAAGCCATCTTGGCGCTTGCGGGCATCGAGGTCCACCAGGAATTGAGCCATGTCTCGAGACCGGTGCCGACCATCAGGTCGCTGATACCATATAGCTTGATGAGGGCGCCCACAAGCATGAGGGAGGCCGAGAGAAGGCCGGTGAAGCGTATGCCGGTCTTATCGAGAATGAAACCGGCGATAATGAGGAAGCCGCATACGTTGAGGATATATTCGGCGGAGCGGTATGTGCCGTATGCCGTCGAATTCCAGCCGAGCTGGGGATCGAGCATGCTCTTCAGAGGAGCCATCACGTCGACGAACATGTATGCGAAGAACATCATCGACGCCACAAGGATCAGTGCCAGCCAGCGCGCCCACGCCTTGTCGTTGAGCGTCTGCTTGATTGTTTCTGTCATTTTCAATATTACTTTTTCCAAATTTTGCCACAAAATTACCGATTTTTCCTTAACTTTGAAAAAAATATTGATTTCCACCGACCCAAAATGTCAGAAAACACTATATCTCCCGCTCCACAGCCATCGCGACCCTATACATTCGACCGTGTGGTACGTATGGTTCTCACCCTCGCGGCCATTCTCGGCGCCGTATGGCTCATAGGCATCCTGAAATCCGTTCTGCTGCCCTTTCTTGTGGCGTGGCTGATAGCCTATCTGCTCGAACCGTTCGTGCAGTACAACAAACGGCTGCTCAGAGTAAAAAAACGCTGGCTGCCGATTCTGATGACCCTGTTCGAGAGCGTACTGGTGATTTCGGCCATAAGCGTCTTCATAGTTCCGTCGATGATGGACGAGGTGCATCAGGTGGCACAGTTCGTGAGCGGATATGCGGCGGCGGGCGCGCAGATCGCCTTCATACCCGACTGGCTCCACGACTACCTGCGCACCAACATAGACTTCAACCGCATATCACACGAACTGACCAACCAGGATCTGCGCACAATATTCGACACCATAGGCACCTTCATAACGGGCGGCTATAATCTGGTGATGGGAATATTCAACTGGTTCGTGGTGCTGCTGTATGTTGTTTTCATCATGCTCGACTACGAGCGGCTGCTCAAGGGATTCAAGCGTCTGGTGCCTCCCAAATACCGCCCGACGACATTCCGCATAGCCAACGACGTGAAAAACTCGATGAACCACTATTTCCGCGGTCAGGCCCTGGTGGCCTTTCTGGTCGGCATAATGTTTTGCATCGGTTTCAGTATCATACACCTTCCGATGGCCATAGTGCTCGGACTCTTCATCGGTGTGCTCAATATGGTGCCCTACCTCCAGCTCATATCGCTTGTGCCCACGACACTGGTCTGCCTTGTCTATTCGGCCGACACGGACGCCGACTTCTGGCATGTGTGGTGGTCGTGCATGGCGGTTTATATCATCGTGCAGTGCATTCAAGACCTGGTGCTGACACCGAAAATCATGGGTAAGGCAATGGGCCTCAACCCTGCCATCATCCTGTTCTCGCTCTCGGTGTGGGGCACCCTCTTAGGCTTCATCGGCCTGATCATAGCGCTCCCTCTCACCACTCTTATCCTGGCCTACTACGATCTCTACATCACAAGCCGCGAGGACGGCGAAACGCCCTCCGAACACCACGACGACTCAGTAGCCCTCCACCAGATGACCGACGACGAATAAAGTATATTCCTTTTTGTCACGGAGGTTATGAAAAGTCATAAATAGTCATTTATCACAACGCACTTTTGTGGTAAAACGCAGTAAATAAAAAACTTTTCGATGAAATGTAGTGTTTAATTTTTGTGGAATCCTAAAATGTTTGCTATCTTTGCATCCACAAAGGGTAGTTTCCCCTTGAAAGAAATACTTCGAGCGCGTAAGCAACGATTTTAGGGATCGGTTTTGCCCGGTCGGAAAGAGCAGTCGCAAGGCCGCTCTTTTTTATTTAGAGGGTGTTTCATAATATCCGTTAAACTACAGGTTGGTGTATTTTAGCTTAAATTGCACGTTATGAAGAGGGAGCATAGCGGTGGCTATGTGACCGATGAATGACGGGCAAGTTAACAAAAAGACACCAAACCGGTGCTATTGTTAAAAAACGCCCGTTTTCAGATCAAATCATAATATCAGTCATGGAGGTATCAAAGGCTTCGCCTCCAAAAATTCAGAGTGTCTTTATCTCTTCG
>CAJKRG010000037.1 GCA_905202215.1 uncultured Porphyromonadaceae bacterium | reverse complement strand
CACATTTATTAACCTTGTAATCATTCGGTTAGATCAAAAATACCGAACCATTGTATTGAATAAGTCAGGTAATCATTTGATTGAAGGAAATGTGGATGCAGCTGTATTAACTGAAATAATTGAACTTATTAAACTCTCAAGAATAAGTCTAAAATGAAACCAATCATTCAAAAAATAGGAGTACTGACAGCGATGCTGCTGGCATTCATCACAGCTTCTGCCTACGATTTCAAGGTTGATGGTGTCTACTATAATATAATAGACGAATCAACTAAAGAGGTCTCCGTTACATGTGGATGGACACCGGATAATTCCTATAGTGGTGATATTATAATCCCCACTTCAGTAACTAAAGACAATGTAAAATACAGTGTCACCTCGATTGGACACTCCGCTTTCGAAAAATGCTCCGAACTGACTTCGATAACACTTCCAAATAGTGTCACCTCGATTGGATCCTCGACTTTCTACGGCTGCTCCAGCCTGACTTCGATAACAATTCCAAACAGTGTCACCTCGATTGGAAACTACGCTTTCGAAAAATGCTCCGAACTGACTTCGATAACAATTCCAAATAGTGTCACCTCGATTGGAAACTACACTTTCTACGACTGTTCCAGACTGACTTCGATAACACTTCCGAATAGTGTCACCTCGATTGGATCCCAGACTTTCTACGGCTGCTCCAGCCTGACTTCGATAACAATTCCAAATAGAGTCACCTCGATTGATGCGTATGCTTTCTCCGGTTGCTCCAGACTGGCTTCAATAACGTTCGGTACCGGGCTAACTTATATCAGTATGTATGCTTTTGAAAGAGGCTCTATAAAAAAAGCATTTTGGCTTGCCAACACCCCTCCAGCAGGGGCCAACCATGTAAGCGCTTCAATTAATTATGTCGCTAATGATCAATATAAACTTAGTAATCAAACAGTATATCCATTTTTAAACTCGCGATTTGAAGTTGATAACGTAGTTTATGTACCGGTAAGTCCATCTGACCGCACTTGCGATATAGTTGATTGCAATTACAATTCGACTTCAAGTGACTTGAAAATCGATAGTATTGTTACCAACAAAGGTGTACATCTAAAAGTGCTGAATGTAAATCCTTACGCATTTTATAAGAATCAGTCTGTCAACAGTCTGAAAATAAGCAATGCAGGCAACATCGGAGAGTCGGCATTCTACGACTGCGACGCTTTGATTTCTGCTAAATTGGACAACAAGGGTTTGATAGGAACCGAGTCATTCTATTCTTGCGATAACCTTTCTTCAGTCACTATAAGTAGTACAGGAAGCATAATGCCATCAGCATTCAGATATTGCACGTTAATGGGCACCGCAATTATCAACAATAAAGGTTATATTGACGATTATGCTTTCGCCGATTGTAATATGAGCGAAAAATTAGAGATTGGCAAAGATGTTACAGCCATTGGCAATTATGCTTTTCAGAATAACAAAAAACTTAAACAGCTGATACTGTCGGACAACATCAGCGGATTGGGTCAGTATGCGTTTAGCGGCTGTAATGAGTTAGAGAAGATCTCTATTGGCAAAAGAATACCTATTCTACCCAAATATGTTTTCTCCGGTTGCAGCGCACTTTCCGAGATAAGCATCCCCTCCAATGTTGCCTTGATAGAAGACTATGCATTCAGCGGCTGCACGTCGCTAAGCGATGTAACGATAATGCAAAGTGATGAAGGAACAATGGCCTACAACATTCTTGAATTAGGTTCTAATGACCGAAAACCGATATTTGCAGACTGCCCGCTCGATGAGGTTTATATCGGCAGAAAACTGAATTATTCTACGACTTCATCCAAAGGCTATTCTCCATTCTACCGGAATTCGTCATTGCGGGCTGTGACGATTACCGACGCGGAGACTGAAATCTACGACAATGAGTTCTATGGCTGTTCGAATCTTCAATCGTTCAGCTGCGGCGACGGCGTGACTAAAATCGGCAAATGGGCTTTCTCGGGTTGCTCTGCCATGAAATCGTACTCCTCGGGGACACATGTAAAAAGTATAGGGGAAGAAGCATTTTCCGACTGCACCGGCCTGACATCGTTTACAACACTTGCCACCGTGCCTCCTACATGCGGCAATCAGGCTCTCGATGACATCAACAAATGGGAGTGCACGCTCAATGTTTCGGCTGAAAGCGTCGACGATTATCAGGTAGCCGCCCAATGGAAGGAATTTTTCTTTATAGAGGGAACTTCCGGTATCGACGAAATGACCGTAGATCATAAATGCGAAATCACAGTCACGGCAGGCGCACTGATTATTGACGGGGCTGAGAATATGCCTGTATCGGTATTTTCTATTGACGGTCGAATGATTATAAATATGCCTGAGTATCGTGGCGATGAAATCCGACTCGCCAAAGGCATTTACATCGTTCATGTAGGTTCCCGGTCTAAAAAGATCATGATTTAACGACAAAACTCCGCAAGACGGTATTAATGACCCGCCTCCGCGGGAGGTAATCAGCCTCCTGCGGAGGCTTTTTCGATGGTGCCAAATGACCCGGCATGCGCAATGGCATGCCGGGCTATGCATAATCAACCTCCTGCGGAGGTTTCTCATCGATCTCAGTAGTATAGCCGCCAACAGCCTGTCAGCCTAAAATTGATTATTGGCGGATTTTTTGTATCTTTGTGGTCTGAAAATTCGCTAAATAAATCAACTTTCGCAAGCTCAAGTTGAAGTGAATACGGTAAAAAGTGAAATTCAGGCTGTGCCTGAGTGAATAAAATAGAATATACTACACGAACTATTATCTTCACCGTCCACCTTTCACTGTGAGCAAGTTGAAGACTTGCGAAACTTAAGAATATAATATATGGCTGACGACAAGAAAGTAATATTCTCGATGGTGGGCGTGAGCAAGATCTACCCGCCCCAGAAGCAGGTGTTGAAAAACATCTATCTCTCCTTTTTCTATGGTGCCAAAATCGGCATTATCGGTCTGAACGGCAGCGGTAAATCGTCGTTGCTCAAAATCATCGCCGGAATCGACAAGGACTATCAGGGCGAAGTGGTATGGGCTCCCGGCTATAGCGTGGGCTATCTGGAGCAGGACCCGAAGCTCGACCCCGACAAGACCGTGATCGAGGTGGTGCGCGAAGGCGTGCAGCCCATTATGGATCTTCTAGCCGAGTTCGACAAGGTGAACGAGGCCTTCGGCGACCCCGATGTGCTCGAGGATCCCGACAAGATGGATGCCCTGATAGCACGTCAGGCCGACCTTCAGGATAAGCTCGACGCCGCCGACGCATGGAACATCGACTCGAAACTCGAGCGCGCCATGGATGCCCTCCAGTGCCCGCCCGACGACCAGAAGGTGAACACCCTTTCGGGTGGTGAACGTCGCCGCGTGGCTCTCTGCCGTCTGCTGCTGCAACAGCCCGACGTGCTGCTGCTCGACGAACCGACCAACCACCTCGACGCCGAGTCGATCGACTGGCTCGAACAGCACCTCAACCAATATCAGGGCACCGTTATAGCCATTACCCACGACCGCTACTTCCTCGACCACGTGGCCGGCTGGATTCTCGAACTTGACCGCGGCGAGGGCATACCCTGGAAGGGCAACTACTCGTCGTGGCTCGAACAGAAGACCAAACGCCTCGAACAGGAGGAAAAGCAGGCCTCAAAGCGCCGCAAGACTCTCGAACGAGAACTCGAATGGGTACGCATGGCCCCGAAGGCACGTCAGGCCAAGGGCAAGGCACGTCTGAACAGCTACGACAAAATGCTCAACGAAGACCAGCGCCAGCGCGAGGAACGTCTCGAAATCTTCATTCCCAACGGTCCGCGTCTGGGCAACAAGGTGATCGAAGCCTCGCATCTTGCCAAGGCTTTCGGCAACAAGGTGCTGTTCAAGGACCTTTCGTTCGCACTGCCGCCGGCCGGTATCGTAGGCGTGATCGGCCCCAACGGCGCCGGCAAGACTACCCTCTTCCGTCTCATCATGGGTCAGGAAGCACCCGACGCGGGTTCGTTCGATGTAGGCGAAACCGTAAAGGTGGCATATGTAGACCAGACCCACCACGACCTCTTGCCCGAAAAGAGCGTCTACGAGGTGATCTCCCAGGGTGTGGAGAGTTTCCGCATGGGAGGCCGCGACGTCAACGCCCGCGCATACCTCTCGCGCTTCAACTTCACCGGCGCCGACCAGGAAAAGAAAATCGGCGTGCTCTCGGGCGGTGAACGCAACCGCCTGCACCTCGCCATGGCACTCAAGGAGGAAGGGAACGTGCTGCTGCTCGACGAGCCGACCAACGACATCGACGTCAACACTCTCCGCGCACTCGAGGAAGGCCTCGACGATTTCGCCGGATGCGCCGTGGTGGTAAGCCACGACCGCTGGTTCCTCGACCGTATCTGCACCCATATCCTGTCGTTCGAGGGTGACGGCGAAGTAGTGTTCTTCGAAGGCTCCTACTCCGACTACGAAGAATACAAAAAACGCCTCAACGGCGGCAAAGAGCTCCCCCGCAAGCGCTACCGCAAACTGTTGAGCTGACAGGCTGACAGGCGGTTAGGCTGACATGCTTTTGGAACTGACAATTATGAGAAAAGATTTTAAGGAGCTATTAGTGTGGCAGCAAGCACACCTACTGACTCTTGAGGTTTATCGTGTTACCCAACGATTTCCTCAGGAGGAGCGCTTCGCTCTTTCCAGCCAGCTCAGAAGAGCGGTGGTTTCAGTTGAATCCAATATAGCAGAGGGCAGTGCAAGAAATACATCCAGAGATTTTCTCCAGTTCTTGTTCGTAGCACGTGGCTCGTTAGCTGAAGTCGAAGTTCAGCTTTTGATCGCCAGAGACTTAGGCTATATCTCTGACGAAGAATTTGTTCAGGCTAACACCCCGCGTCTTTCGGCAATGAAACTTCTTCAATTACTAATTAAAAAAATATCACAATAGGCCACGGTGCGTCATCAGGCAAAAGCTTGCCAGCCTGTCAGCCTGTCAGCCTAATAGCTTAAATAACATGTCATTGCAATGTGGAATCGTGGGACTGCCCAATGTGGGCAAGTCGACACTTTTTAACTGTCTCTCCAATGCCAAGGCCCAGTCGGCCAACTTTCCTTTCTGCACCATAGAGCCTAATGTGGGCGTCATCACCGTACCCGATGACCGCCTCACCAAACTCGTCGAAATGTGCAATCCGCGCTCCATCGTGCCTGCCACTGTCGAGATCGTCGACATAGCCGGCCTCGTCAAGGGTGCCTCCAAGGGCGAAGGCCTCGGCAACAAATTCCTTGCCAATATCCGCGAGACGGATGCCATAATACATGTGCTCCGCTGCTTCGATGACGACAACATAACCCACGTCGACGGTTCCGTAAACCCCGTGCGCGACAAAGAAATCATCGACTTCGAACTTCAGCTCAAAGATCTCGAGACCGTCGAGGCGCGCATAGCCAAGACAATGAAACAGGCCCAGACAGGCGGCGACAAAGTAGCCAAGATGCAGTACGGCGTATTGAGCCGTATCAAGGAAGCTCTCGACAAAGGTCTTCCGGCACGCTCGGTGAGCTTCGACACCGTCGATGAAGAGAAGTTCGCCCGCGAGCTCTTCCTGCTCACGTCCAAACCCGTGCTATATGTATGCAACGTAGACGACGAAGCCGCCGCCAACGGCAACGCATATGTCGACGCCGTACGCGAGGCCATCAAGGACGAGGGAGCCGAGTTGCTCGTGCTTGCCGCCCGCACCGAAAGCGAGATAGCCGAACTCGACACATGGGAAGAGCGTCAGGAGTTTCTGGCCGAGATCGGCCTGACAGAATCAGGCGTATCGCGTCTTATCCGCGCGGCATACCAGCTTCTCGATCTGCAGACCTACTTCACCGCAGGCCCCGACGAAGTACGCGCATGGACATTTATCCGCGGCTCGAAAGCGCCGAAATGCGCCGGCATCATCCATACCGACTTCGAGAAAGGCTTTATCCGTGCCGAAGTGATAAAATACGACGACTATGTGAATCTCGGTGGCGAGACCGCCGTCCGCGAAGCCGGAAAAATGGCTGTTGAAGGCAAGGAGTATGTCGTGCAGGACGGCGACATCATGCACTTCCGCTTCAACGTCTGAGTCCGACCCTCTTCACACACAGCCCGGCCCGTCGCCATACTCCCGACGCTCCGGGCTTTTCTATTTAAGTCTTCAATTTTACAAGGATATGTCAAGACTGCGCCTGAAAGAATTTATTTGTTCAAGCGCACTCGAGAGGCAAAATATTTTTGCGGTTATGAAAATAATCGCTACTTTTGTGAAAATTTGGAGAGAATGGCAAAGGATCTCGCCGAGCAACTGACACGATTAGGCCACAAAAGCGAACTGCTTGTGACCCGTTTCGAAAGTCTGCGCCGCCGCAATCAGGAACTGGCCTCAGAGCTTGAAGAACTCAGGGCAACCCTAAGGGCGCGCGATGCCCAGATAGAACGTCTGCTACTGGAAAAAGAACACATGAGGGTATCGGCGGCAGTGGCCGCAACGCCCGAGGATGTGAAAAGAGCCCGAGCCCTTGTCGCCGAATTGGTGCGGGATATCGACGCATGCATTGCCGATCTGACCCGAGATATCTGAAAGCACCCAGCAGCCGCCGATGGACGATAATAGAGAACACAGGATAACAATCAAAATAGCCGGAGTAGAGCCCTTCAGGCTTCCGGTGTCGGAGAGCGAAGAGTCGTTCTACCGTCTGGTGATAAAGCGTATAAACGAGAACGTTGACCGTCTGAGCTACGGCGCTTCGGCCGATCCTCAGCCAGTAGCGCTTGCCAAAGTGGCTTTATACTACGCCACAATGCTTTACCGTCAGACCAATATGATAAATTCCCAGGCCCGCATGCTTGCAGACTTCGAAGAGCGCCTCGATGCCCTCCTCGAAGGCACAGACTGACAGCATGGCGGCCATCGTACCATAGCATGGCTGCCGGAAAAGCGCACATTCTCGCGTCGCACCGGTCGTGAACGTCGGTTCACTCGCAACCCGAGTGTTGTTAACCGCGCCTGTCGCCCATCGGACTTCCGTCCGACGGTGTGATTCGGGCGCCTTTTTGTTTTTATTACAAGAACCCAACAATAACAATGGACTTTTTGTATTTCATCGCAGTAGCAGTCGTGGCAGCCGCAATAGCGGTAGTGGCCACTCTGATTGCTCAGCGTAAAATGGCCGGCACACGAGCCAAGCTCATCATCGAGGATGCTCACCGCGAGGCCGAAGACATCAAACGCAACAAAGCGCTTGAAGGACGCGAGGAAGCTCTCAAGATAAGCGCCGAAGCCGAAAAAGCCGCCAATGCGCGCCTTGCCAAAATACAGTCGGCCGAGGCAAAGCAGAAGCAGCGCGAACTTCAGCTCAACCAGCAGCAAAGCGAGAACCAGCGCACACGCAACGAGCTCGACAGCCTCCGTCAGAACATCGAAAATCAGCAGACCGCCCTCTCGGCACGTCAGACCCAGCTCGACGAACTGCACCGTCAGGCACAGGACATGCTCGAGCATATCTCGGGCCTCTCGTCGGCCGAGGCAAAGGAAAAACTCATCGAAAGCCTCAAGGACGAAGCCAAGACCGCGGCGGCTTCCTACATCAACGACATCATGGACGATGCCAAGATGACCGCGAACAAAGAGGCCAAACGCATTGTGGTGCAGAGCATACAGCGCGTCGCCACCGAAACGGCCATCGAGAACTCAGTGACAGTCTTCCATATCGATTCCGACGAAATCAAGGGACGTATCATCGGTCGCGAAGGCCGCAATATCCGTGCGCTTGAAGCAGCCACCGGCATTGAAATCATTGTCGACGACACCCCCGAGGCCATCGTGCTTTCCGGCTTCGATCCCGTGCGCCGCGAGATCGCCCGTCTGGCCCTCCATCAGCTCGTTGCCGACGGCCGTATTCACCCGGCCCGCATCGAGGAGGTTGTAGCCAAAGTACGCAAACAGATCGAACAGGAAATCATCGAGACCGGTCAGCGCACCTGCATCGACCTCGGTATCCACGGACTGCATCCCGAACTTATCCGCCTCGTCGGCAAGATGAAATACCGTTCGAGCTACGGCCAGAATCTGCTCCAGCACTCACGCGAGACAGCCAACCTCTGCGCCGTAATGGCCTCCGAACTGGGGCTGAATCCCAAGAAAGCACGCCGTGCCGGCCTTCTGCACGACATCGGCAAAGTGCCCGACGAAGAACCCGAACTCCCCCATGCACTCCTCGGCATGAAACTTGCCGAAAAATATAAGGAAAAACCGGAAATCTGCAACGCCATCGGCGCCCACCACGACGAAGTGGAACAGACTTCGCTTCTCGCACCCATCGTGCAGGTATGCGACGCCATTTCAGGCGCCCGTCCGGGCGCCCGCCGCGAAATCGTCGAGGCCTACATCAAGCGTCTCAACGACCTCGAACAGCTCGCACTCTCCTATCCCGGCGTAGTGAAGACCTACGCCATCCAGGCAGGCCGCGAACTCCGCGTGATCGTCGGCGCCGACAAGATAGACGATGCCGAAACCGAAAAACTCTCGGGAGAGATTGCACGCCGCATTCAGGACGAAATGACATATCCGGGCCAGGTGAAGATTACCGTAATCCGCGAAACCCGCTCGGTAAGTTTTGCCAAATAAGTCATGAGCAACGAAGACAAGCACGGAGACGACAGACTCCGCGACAACGAAGCTCAGTCGCCCGAAACAAACGCCGAGGCCACGCGTCCCGAGGCCGCCAACACGCCGAAGAAAAAATGCTGCGGCGGCTGCCAGCGCGGCAAGTTGCACAGTTTCAACTGGCTCGAAGACATTCCGGGAGGCTATGCCGACAGCGATCTGGTTGAAGTTCAGTTCAAGAACACCCGTAAAGGCTTCTACCGCAACAGCGCCCATCTTCCGCTCGAAATCGGCGATGTCGTGGCCGTGGAAGCCTCGCCCGGTCACGACATCGGCACAGTCACACTTACAGGTAAGCTCGTCGAGTTAAGCATGAGGCGTGCCGGAGTCCGTTCTGGCACCCAGGGAAGCGAAATAAAGCGTGTTTTCCGCAAGGCCAAACCAGCCGATATCGAAAAATTCGACGAGGCCCGTGCACGCGAACACGACACAATGATCCGCGCCCGCCGTATTGCCGACGATCTCAAACTCAACATGAAGATAGGCGACGTCGAATATCAGGGCGACGGCAATAAAGCCATCTTCTATTACATAGCCGACGAACGCGTCGACTTCCGCCAGCTCATCAAGATCCTTGCCGAGACTTTCAAGGTACGTATCGAAATGAAGCAGATCGGCGCACGCCAGGAAGCCGGCCGCATCGGCGGTATCGGTCCCTGCGGCCGTCCTCTGTGTTGCTCCCAATGGATGACCAATTTCGTGTCGGTAGCCACCAGCGCCGCCCGCTATCAGGACATATCGCTCAACCCGCAGAAACTTGCAGGACAGTGTGCCAAGCTGAAATGCTGTCTCAACTTCGAAGTCGACACCTATGTCGAGGCTTCGAAAAAAATGCCTCCGCGCGAAGTGAGACTCGAAACCGCTGACGCGACATATTTCCACTTCAAGAGCGACATCTTCAACCGTCTGGTAACATACTCGACCGACAAATCGCTTGCGGCAAACCTGGTGACCATCGACACCGACCGCGTGTTCGAGATCATTGCTATGAACAAGGCCGGTGAAAAGCCTCTCACGCTCATGCGCGAAGCCGACGTAAAGCCCAAAGAAAAAGGGGCTTTCGGCGATATCCTTGGCGATGACGAACTGACGCGTTTCGACAACAAAAAGAAAAAACGCAAAAACAAGAAGAAACCCAAACCAGAAGGCGCTCAGGAGCAGGAGAAAGCAGCAACGCAACCCCAGAAGCCTCAGCAGGAGCAGCCGTCTAACAAAGCCCGCAGGCCAAAGAAACCGAAAGGAGGCCAGCAGGGGCCGAAGAAACAGCAAGGCGAATGAGAATGAAAGCTACACTTCCGGCAATACTGGCGGCGGTGTCGATTCTCACCGCCTGCAACGGTCTCGTCGGTCGCGGCGACGGCGACGACAATCGCTTCAGTGCCTTCACCGATCTCCCCGGCGAAGGCTGGCTCTATACCGACCATCTCGAATTTGTACCCGATACCCTGCGCGACAGTCTGGTCAGCCGTGGTACCATGCTCATATCCGTACGACACGGAAAGGACTATCTCTACCGCAATCTGTGGCTTGAGATATCGTATGCCGACACCGACTCCACCCGCCGCGCCGATACTCTCAATATAGAACTTGCCGATGCGATGGGCCGGTGGAGAGGCCGCGGCATGGGGCTGTCGATGGAAGTACTCGATACCGTGCCAGGTCCATTTCCTCTTGCCGAGCACCGCGCAGTAAAAGTCCGCCATATCATGCGGTCGGATACGCTGACGGGTATCGAACGCATCGGTGTAGTGTATGTTCCGAATGAGTGATATGCCTTCCTTCGACAGCTATCTTTTCGACATGGACGGTACCCTTTGGGATGCCGTCGACAGTTATTGTGCAGTCTGGAACCGCACGATAGCCGACTGCAATGTGCCGGCCTCACCTGTGACCAGAGTACGCCTCGAAACCCTTATGGGGAAGCCTCTCGATCATATCTATTCCTGTCTGATCGGAGATTCGACCGACAGGAGCCTGTTCATGAGACGACTCGATGAAAACGAACGCATCATGATGCCGGTCATCGGCGGTCGTCTATATAACGGTGTAAAAGCAACTCTGCACGCACTTGCGGCCCGCGGCGCACGCCTCTTCATGGTCAGCAATTGTCAGGCCGACGGACTCCCGACCTTTATACGCTTCAATGGCCTTGAGGGATTTTTCACAGATACGCTTTCTTTCGGGAGCACGGGAAACGAAAAAGATGTGAACATTAAGTATCTCGTCGAGCGTTATAATCTCATAAGTCCCCTATACATCGGCGATACCGCCGGCGATTGCCATAGCGCCCATGCGGCAGGTGTACCTTTTGCATGGGCCACATATGGTTTCGGCCGGGATGTGAAGGACTATGAGTATAAAATAGACAATATAGAAGAACTGCTGTCATGCATTCCCTGAAAGTTCCAACAGAAATAAATCTGCTCGGTCACGACGAGCAGACACTCCGTCTGACACGCGTCTATGAAGGCATGCGTGCCGCCGGGCTTGAGGCTGCAATCGTGCGAAACCTCGCCAATATCTACTATCTCACCGGTCGCATATACCGTGGCTACATATATCTCGATACGCGCCTCGACGGCCCGCGATATTTTGTCCGTCAGCCCAATCACCTGACAGGTCGGGGAGTGCATATGATCCGCAAGCCCGAGGAGATACCTTCACGACTGGAAGAAGAAGGCATCGCCATTCCCGCCGGCATTGCCATCGAACTTGATTCCGTATGCTATTCCGAAAGCATGCGGCTCGCCAAAGCCTTCCATATGCAGGCTCCCGAAGACAATCTATCGCCTGTAATGCGCCGCGCACGCGCGGTAAAGACAAAATTCGAGCAGAAATTAATCAGGACATCCGGCATAAAGCATTCCCTCGTATACGAACGGATTCCGCACCTCTATCAGGAGGGCATGACCGACATTGAATTTCAGATAGAAATAGAGCGCGCCTCGCGTCTTGAAGGATGCCTCGGCATATTCCGTGTCGGCGGTGACGACATGGAACTGTTTATGGGCAATGTTCTTACGGGCGAAAATGCCGACACGCCGTCGCCATATGATTTCGCCATGGGAGGCGAAGGACTCGATCCGTCGCTGCCCGTCGGAGCCAACGGCACAGTCATAAAGCCGGGAATACCGGTGATGGTCGATGTCAACGGCGACTATACCGGTTATATGACCGATATGACAAGATGTTTTGTTGCGAACGAAGCCCGTGAAGAAGCCGTAAAGGCCAATCAGCTGTCAATCGAAATCTGCAAGACTCTGGCAGCCATGATGAGGCCTGGTGTAGCGGCAGCCGACCTATATAAAAAAGCGCTCTCCATGGCAGAGGAAGCCGGCATGGCCGACTCGTTCATGGGACACCGCAGCCATGCCGGATTCGTAGGCCATGGTCTGGGAATCGAGATCAACGAGGCCCCGGTCATAGCACCGCGTTCGCGCGATATTCTCGAAGCCGGTAATGTAATAGCTCTTGAACCGAAATTCGTCATTCCGGGCATGGGTGCCGTAGGAATCGAGAACACTTATATAGTTGGCGAGGAGGCTCCGGCAGAACGCGTCACAACAGCTGCCGAGCAAATTGTACTCCTCGACTGAACCACACAACAGATGAACCTTTCAGAATCACTTAAGAAAAAAATATTCAGAACTATAGGCGAACTCGCCGACGGACTTGGCCGTGAATGCTATGCCGTCGGCGGTTATGTCCGCGACCTCATCATAGGGCGTCCGTCGAAAGACATTGATTTCGTCACCGTGGGTTCGGGGATAGAACTTGCCGAAGCAGTTGCCGCCGCCCTTGGGCGCCACACATCCCTTGCAGTATACCGCACCTACGGGACTGCACAGGTAAAACACGGCGATCTCGAACTGGAATTTGTCGGCGCACGCCGTGAGTCATACCGCCGAGACTCGCGCAATCCCATAGTCGAGGACGGTACTCTTGAAGAAGACCTCGCCCGCCGCGATTTCACAATCAACGCTCTCGCCGTCCGCGTCAATACCGAAGATTTCGGTGAGGTCATCGACCGCTACAACGGTCTGGGTGACATAGAACGACGTATTATCCGGACCCCTCTCGATCCCGACATCACATTCAGCGACGATCCCCTGCGCATGATGCGTGCCATACGTTTTGCCACCCAGCTCGATTTCAAGATCCATCCCGATACTTTCGAGGCTATACGGCGCAACGCCGGACGCATCGAGATAATCACCAAAGAGCGAATAAAGGACGAACTTTTCAAGATCATGGGCGCGTCCCGCCCGTCCATAGGCTGGAAATTGCTGCTCGACAGCGGGCTGCTCCGTCTGATATTACCGGAACTTGCCCGCATGCGAGGCATCGATCTTGTCGACGGACACGCACATAAAGACAACTTCTACCACACCATGATAGTACTCGACAGTGTGGCCGAATCATCCGACAACATCTACCTCCGCTGGGCCGCACTGCTCCACGACATAGGTAAGCCAGTGACCAAACACTACGATCCCGCGCGGGGCTGGACCTTTCATAATCATAACTTCATAGGAGCAAAAATGGTGAAAACCATCTTCCGCCGCATGAAGTTTCCCCTCGGAGCCGAAATGCGATATGTGGCAAAACTTGTGGAACTCCACATGCGCCCCATAGCTCTCGTTGAAGACGAAGTGACCGACAGCGCAGTCCGTCGTCTGATTCACTATGCCGAAGAAGATCTCGATGATCTCATGATACTCGCACGTGCTGACATAACAAGCAAAGACAGCGCCCGCAAGGCCCGCTATCTGGCAAATTTCGATCTCGTAGAAGAAAAATTCCGCGCTACAAATGCCAAAGATTTCGAACGGAACCGTAAAAATCCCGTCGACGGAACAGAAATAATGGCTCTGTTCGGTCTCAGTCAAGGTCCGGAAGTAGGTTACTTCGCAAAAAATCTGAAACAGGCCATCAAAGATTGCGAAATAGACGACAATCGGGACGCCGCCTTTGCCTACCTTATAAAACTCGCTGCCGACAAAGGCATGAGCCCTCTATACGACCCCCTCGCTGCCGAAAACCAATAATCAAATCTTAATGAAAGGCCAAACAGGCAAATTTGGCAGAATCGGACACATTTTTCCCGGCTAAATGTCATACTTTTGTGGAGTAAATACAAACTCCATGAAAATCAGCAATTACTTTCTTTTTGCGGTTGCGGCTATATCGATGACCTCATGCGCCAAAACCGAATCCGTACCGTCGCCCGAAGAATGGGCGTGGCTCAACTTCGAACGCATCAGCGACTCGCCGGTTCTCGCACCGGATACAACCGTAACTTTCGAATGTCCCATGCGCGGCGAAGCCGTGAAGTGGATGGAAAGCGATGTCTTCAATCCGGCGGCCACTGTAAAAAACGACAGCATAATCGTTCTCTACCGTTCTGAAGACAATTCAGCTCAGGGAATCGGAAGCCGAACTTCTCGAATAGGGTATGCAGCTTCAACTGACGGCGTGAATTTCATATATGAGCCGGCCCCTGTACTCTATCCTGGAAATGACAGCGAAAGCGAACACGAAGTACCCGGCGGCTGCGAGGACCCCCGCGTAGCCATGACCGCCGACGGGACATATGTGATGATGTATACCCAATGGAACCGTCAGGTTCCCCGTCTTGCCGTAGCCACATCAAAAGACCTTCATAACTGGACCAAACACGGTCCCGCTTTTGCCAAAGCATACAACGGGCGTTTCGCCGACATGGCATCCAAATCCGCATCTATAATCACCCGACTTGACGGCGACCGGCAGGTAATATCCGAAATCGACGGAAAGTATATGATGTACTGGGGGGAGGAATTTGTCAATGTCGCTACTTCCGACGATCTCATCAACTGGACACCGCTCCTTGATGAGAACGGCGATCTCCTCAAAGTGATGACTCCTCGCGAAGGCAAATTCGACAGCTCGCTGACCGAATGCGGGCCTCCTGCCGTCATGACTGACCGTGGAATCCTGTTGCTATACAACGGAAAAAACGCAGCCGACGAACGCCGCGATCCTGAATATACCGCCAATACATATTGCGGAGGACAGGCCCTATTCGACAGCGCAGATCCGACGAAGCTCATAACACGACTTGACAAACCGTTCTTCATACCCGAGAGCGATTTCGAAAAAAGCGGACAGTATCCTGCCGGAACAGTATTCATCGAAGGCCTCGCCTATTATAAAGGAGACTGGTATCTCTACTACGGCTGTGCCGACTCTCTCGTCGGAGCCGCGAAAAAGCTTTGAGCTGATTCTTTCTGATTCATTTACTTCATTATATCCTTTTGTGCGAGGCGGATTGCCTCCACAAAAGGATTTTTTGTTAATTTTGCAATTATGAAGATATGCATTGTCACAAGCACACGGGCTGACTGGGGGCTTCTGATGCCTTTGGCCAAGTCGCTACGCGACGACGACAGTCTCGAAACGGCGGTCGTAGCTACCAACATGCATCTTAACGAGCACTTCGGAATGACGGTCGACGAGATAAGCGATGCCGGCTTCGAGGTGACTGCACGTGTGCCTATGAATGTCGATGGCGATGACGAGGCCTCCCGAGTGCGTGCTTCGGCAATGTGCATGGCCGGTATGGCCGAGGCTTTCAGCGCCATCGAACCCGATGCCGTGCTGTTGCTCGGCGACAGATATGAAATGCTCGCTGTGGCATCGGCGGCCGCCATAATGCGTATCCCTATAATACACATAGCAGGAGGTGCCGTAAGCGAAGGCGCCATCGACGACAGCATACGACATGCTATCACAAAGCTGTCATCACTCCACCTCACCGAAACCGAGGAATACCGCCGACGCGTGATCCAGATGGGTGAGCAACCGGACTCGGTGGTAAATACCGGCGCAATCGGCGTATGGAATGCATTGAACATCCCCCCTCTGTCAAAAGAGAATCTTGAGGACTTTCTCGACATGAATCTCAACGGGAAAGTGGCGGTGATAACCTATCATCCTGCAACCAACGACAGCTCGGCCACTCCCGTCCGCCAGGTCGAAGAAATGCTCACGGCTCTTGACGGTTTCCCTGAGTTAAAATGTATCATCACCTATCCCAACAATGATGCGGGAGGACAGTCGACTATTCCTTTGCTCGAACAGTTCGCAGCCTCGCACAAACACAGGGCGCGTGTGGTACCTTCGCTTGGCATGCTCCGCTATCAGTCGCTGCTGAAGGTAGCTTCTGTCGTGATCGGCAACTCGTCGAGCGGCATTGTCGAGGTCCCTTCAGCCGGTATTCCGACCGTCGACATCGGCATACGTCAGCGTGGACGTGCATGCGGGCCGTCGGTGATACACTGCGGTAACAGTAGCGATGAAATAATGCAGGCAATAGCCGTTGCTATGTCGGAACCGATGATTTCGATTGCGGCAAAGAGACAAAATCCGTATTACAAGCACGACACTCTCGGCCTGATGCACAATGTAATAGTAAGATTCATGCGCTCCCTGCCGGCGCCACAAAAAAAATTCTACAATATTCCATGACCCCACTATATATTATTCCGGCCCGCGGAGGGAGCAAAGGAATACCACGCAAAAACATCAAAGAACTATGCGGGCGACCGCTCATAGCCTACACTGTCGACGCCGCCATCGAAGCCCGAAAGACAACTGGCGGTACGATTCTGCTTTCGACCGACGATGCCGAGATAGCCGCTACCGTACGGAAGCTGGGGCTTGATGTGCCATACATGCGTCCGGCCATGCTTGCAACCGATACGGCCGGGAGCCGTGAGGTAATACTCGACGCGATGGACTGGGCCGACGCCAACGGAATAGCATACGACTGTGTTGTGCTCCTGCAGCCTACATCTCCATTCCGTACAACAGACGATATTCTCGACTGTATGGCTGCCTTCGGACCCGATGTCGATATGGCCGTAACAGTGACGGAGGCGCACGACAACCCATACTACAATATTTTCGAAACATCATCCGACGGCACCCTACACATAAGCAAGGGTGAGGGACAGTACACACGCCGTCAGGACGTACCCAAAGCATGGGTATACAACGGGGCGGTCTATGTCATACGCCCCGAGTCTATCCGTCGTATGCCGATGGGCGCTTTTCCGCGACGTGTCCCTTCTGTCATGCCTGCGGATCGAAGTGTGGATCTCGACAATGAACTCGACTGGCTTATCGCCGAAACCATAATGGCCCGCAAAATGTTTCTATAATTGACTTGACTATGACTACGAAACACACTATAGAGGCCAACGCAAGCATACTCGATGCCGTCAGAGCGCTCAACGCGCTTCCCGGCGGTTCGATGACACTCTTCGTGCTTGACAAAGACGGAAAAGTGACCGGAACCCTCACCGACGGCGATATACGCCGCGCCCTCATTGCCGGATTGCCACTCGACGGTCATGCCGCGGATGCGGCTTGCCGGTCTTTCCGCAGCGTACGTGTCGGCGCCATCGATCCCACCGACCTGCGCGAGTTTCGCAGTGCGGGCATCACCATGATTCCTGTTCTTGACGCCTACGGCCGTCTGGCCGATATTCTCGATCTGTCGAGCCGCCGCACGCGTCTGCCTCTCAAAGCCGTACTTATGGCCGGAGGAAAAGGCGAGCGACTGCGCCCGATGACCGAAAAGACACCCAAGCCTCTCCTTGAAATCGAAGGTAAGGCCATCATAGACTACAATATCGAGGCTCTCGCAGCATGTGGTATCGACAGTATCTTCGTGACAACGCGCTACCTCGCGGAACAGATCGAACGCCACTTCCGGAAACCCGTAGCCGGTGTGCAGGTACAATGTGTCTGCGAAGACACTCCCTGCGGCACCATCGGATCGGTCGCCCTTACCGGCGCGGCCGAAAACGACGGCGACACTCTGGTGATGAATTCCGATCTGCTTACCACCATATCGTTCGAAGACATGTATCTTCACCATCGCGATAACAAAGCCGACATCACGGTTGCGGTCGTTCCCTATCAGGTATCCGTACCCTACGCCATCCTCACACTCGACCCCGACAATCAGGCCCTCTTCACCGGTATAGAAGAAAAACCATCGTATTCCTATTACGCCAATGCAGGCATATATATCTTCTCGAACAGAATCCTGCGTCAGTTGCGCAAAGGGGTGAAATGCGATGCCACCGACCTCATCGACACGGCAATACGCCAGGGAGCGCGTACAAGCTACTTCCCCATCAAGGGCACATGGATCGACGTAGGATCACCGCTCGATTTCAGACAGGCGGCAGAGCTGATGAAACATCACAAATCCTTCACCTCCTGAAATCGCCACGAAGCTCTTTTTACTCATTACTTCTGACTTATTACTTAGCAAAATGGCTGATTCCAATTTCATAGATTACGTAAAGATACTTTGCCGTTCAGGCAAGGGCGGCGCTGGCTCGCGCCATTTCTATCGCGCCAAATATGTACCCAAGGGTGGGCCTGACGGCGGCGACGGTGGCCGCGGCGGTCACATAATCCTCAAGGGCAACCGTAACATGTGGACTCTTCTTCCCCTCAAATACCGCCGTCATATCTTCGCAGGCAACGGACAGAGCGGTTCGGGAGGACGCAGTTTCGGCAAGGACGGTGACGATGTGATCGTCGAAGTACCTTGTGGTACTGTCGTATTCGACGCCGAGACAGGCGAATTCCTGTGCGAAGTAACCGATGACGGTCAGGAAGTGAAGTTATTGCGCGGTGGACGCGGCGGCCTCGGAAACTGGCACTTCAAGAGCGCGACAAACCGTACTCCCCGCTATGCGCAGCCCGGCGAACCGGCCATAGAGCGTTCGGTAATCCTTGAGCTGAAAATGCTTGCCGATGTCGGTCTTGTCGGCTTTCCAAATGCGGGCAAGTCAACACTGCTCTCGGCTGTTTCTGCTGCAGAACCCAAAATCGCCGACTATCCCTTCACGACGATGGAACCGCAACTCGGTATTGTGTCGTACCGCGACAACCGGTCGTTCGTCATGGCCGACATCCCTGGAATCATCGAAGGCGCAAGCGAAGGCAAGGGCCTCGGTCTGCGATTCCTGCGCCATATCGAGCGTAATGCCGTTCTTCTATTCATGGTGCCGGCCGATGCCGACGACATTGCCGCCGAATACAGCATTCTCCTCCGCGAACTCGAACAGTTCAACCCCCAGCTGATGGACAAACAGCGCGTACTAGCCATATCCAAAAGCGATCTTCTCGACGACGAACTGCGCGAGGAAATAGCCAAGACCCTCCCGGAAGGGATTCCCGCCGTATTCATATCGGCTGTTACGGGTCAGGGCATTACAGAACTCAAAGATATGCTTTGGCGCGCCATTACCGACGAAAACAACCGTATTGACAACACAGATATAATACATCGCCCCCTCGACGGCCATCACCGCGTACGCGAAGAAGACGAATTCATATTCGAATACAAGCCTTCGCCCGAAGAGGAAGAGCAGGAAGCAGAAGACCTCCGCAGTATTTCGCCCGAGGCATGGGGAGATGATATAGACTGGGATGATGCCGATTACGAGGCTGACGACGAAGACGGCGATATCGAAGACACCATATCGGACGATGAAGCTTTCGGATACGAGTCGATAAACGACGATCGTCAATGATAACAATCGGACAATATTACCGTCAACTGCGTGAGGTCCTGGCTAAAACGCTCCCAAAAGGCGAAGCCGACAGCGCCGCTTCAATTGTGATGGAGGACGTAGGCGGCTACAGCCGCACTACCCTCTTCGCCGACGGCGACCGAAAACTGTCACCCTTCATGCAAGCGAAGCTCGACACCGTGGCCACGAAAATAGAAAACGGCGAACCGGTGCAGTATGCCGTTGGCCGTGCATTGTTCATGGGCAACAGCTACACGGTGACTCCAGCCGTGCTGATACCGCGTCCCGAGACAGCCGGACTCGTCGACATGATAACCGATCGCTACGGCAGCCGCAGCGATCTGCACGTGCTCGATATCGGTACCGGGTCGGGCTGTATAGCCATATCGCTTGCCCGCGCACTGCCTTTTGCCAGAATAGATGCTGTGGATATTTCCGAGGCAGCTCTCGCTGTGGCCCGCGAAAATGCAGCCAATCTCAAAGTACGGATTAATTTCGAACACGAGGACATACTGTCGGCAGAACCGCCGGTCGTGCCATGCTACGATATAATAGTAAGCAATCCGCCATATGTCACCGATAGCGAACGCGCCGACATGGATGCCCGTGTGCTCGACTACGAGCCGCTCTCGGCACTCTTCGTGCCCGACAGCGACCCGCTACGCTTCTACCGGGCCATTGCGGCCTACGCCATGAAAGCCCTTGTGCCCGGCGGCAGCCTTTTCTTCGAGATAAACCAGAATTTCGGTCCTCAGATGCAGCAATTGCTCGCCGGTGAGGGCTATACCGACATCGAAATTCTCCGTGATTTCCGCGGCAATATTCGCTACGCCATCGCCACACGTCCATGACATCCGAACAAGCCTACAACTACGCTACAACACTCTGCAATAAGGCCGAATATTGTAGTGCGGAAATATCCGCCAAACTGCGAGCCAAAGGGCTTACAACCGGTGATATCGCAGACGTGCTCGCCACTCTGCAAGCACAACGACTGATCGATGACCGGCGCTATGCCCTGGCTTTTGCACGGCAGAAATTCCGCAATCAGCACTGGGGCCGGCGAAAAATCGAAATCGAACTGCGGCGCAAACGCATAAGCGCCGAAACTATCCGCGACGCTATCGGCCAGATCAGCGAACACGACTATATCGCCGCGCTCCGGGCCATAATCGCAAAAAAAGCACGCACATATACTGCTCCGCTCGACCATGCCGCACGCACATCTATAGCGCGTTATGCCATCTCGCGCGGATTCGAGCCATCCATGGTTTTTCCGCTCATTCCACGCTGAAACGAGCGACACGATAAACCAAAAGCGGAGCAACCCTGTGATGGGACGCTCCGCTTTTGATTCTGTAGGGAGAATGAATTATTTGAGGGCTTCCTTGACGGCGTCGTTAGGAACCATTTCTTCCTTGAAGATGTAAGCGCCTGTCTTGGGCGACTTCACCATCTTGATGACCTTGCTGTAGGTACGGCCTTCGCCTTTCTGAAGCGATGCAACGGTTTTCTTTGCCATATCTTAGATTCTTATTTTATTTCTTTGTGGATGGTCATACGCTTAAGAATGGGGTTGTATTTCTTAAGCTCGAGTCTCTCGGTGGTGTTTTTGCGGTTTTTGGTAGTGATGTATCGCGATGTACCGGGCATACCGCTGGCCTTGTGCTCAGTGCATTCAAGAATCACCTGTACGCGATTGCCTTTTGCTTTCTTTGCCATTTTCTGTCAATTATTTGAGGTTAGAGGTAATAGATGTCATTCTCTTTTACATAGCCGCTCTCGCAAGCCTGCTTGAGGGCTTCGTTGAGACCGAGCTTGTTGATGGTGCGGAGTCCGGCAGCCGAAATGGTGAGGCTGATCCATGAGTCGCGTTCTACCCAATAGAACTTCTTGGTGAAGAGATTCACATTAAATTTGCGTTTGGTGCGACGTTTCGAGTGCGAAACGTTATTACCCACAATCGCTTTTTTGCCGGTGATCTGACAAATCTTTGACATGGCTGTTAATGGTTTATCGTTCTTTTTTATCTTTTATGCGTCAAGTGGTTGCAGCCGTCATCACATTCTCATATCGGCACCCGGCTGCATCTTTTCCGGACACCTTTTAAGGATGGGCCACAAAACAGAGTGCAAAGTAACGACTTTTTTTCCAAAACACCAAATAATCACGGTCTTTTGTGTTAATTTTTATCCGTATATAACTGAAATTTCGGATCCGACTGTTTTTTAAGGCTGTTCGCGGGGCTTTTTTATCTATACTTTCACTACTTTTGCAGAACTATGGAAGGAACAGTCATACGCAACACCGGCTCTCAATATATAGTGCGTCTTGATTCAGGCGCCGAGGTGCCTTGCAAGGTCAAAGGCAATTTCAGGATAAAGGGCCTTCGGACCACCAATCCGGTGGCCGTAGGCGACCGCGTCGATACCGGCGCACCAGGTCAGGACGGCGTGGCTTTCATCACAGCAGTGCTGCCACGGCGCAATTATATAATAAGGCGTTCGACAAACCTCTCGAAAGCGGCCCATATCATAGCCGCCAACCTCGATTGCGCCGTGCTTGTGGCTACTCTTGCGCACCCTTCCACTCCTCTCACATTCATAGACCGCTTCCTGGCTACAGCCGAGGCATACAATGTACCGGCAGTGCTGGTCATCAACAAGATCGACCTTCTCTCCGATCCCGAAGACCGCGAACTGCTCGAGGCCGTTCTCGGCCTTTACAGGTCGATAGGATATAAGGCTGTCGGGGTATCGGCATCCACAGGCGAAGGCATGGACAGTCTTCGCGAAATCCTTTCGGGAAAGACAAGTCTAATGTCGGGTAACTCAGGTGTTGGCAAGACCACACTCATCAATGCACTCATACCCGGCCTCGACCTGCGTACCGGCGAAATATCGGCCGCACACGACACCGGCATGCACACCACCACATTCTCCGAGATGTTCGATCTGCCCGGCGGAGGCGAAATCATCGACACACCCGGAGTACGCGGCTTCGGCACTGTCGAATTCGCGACCGAAGAAGTAGGACATTATTTCCCTGAAATATTCAGACTGTCGGAGGAATGCCGCTTCGGAAACTGCACTCACACCCATGAGCCCGGTTGCGCCGTACTCGAAGCTCTCGACCAACAACGCATAGCCCAGAGCCGCTACGCCTCCTATCTCAGCATACTCGACGAAACCCGCGAAGGCGCCGACAAATACCGCAAGCCCTTTTGATACATTAGGCAGACAGACAATCAGGCTGACGAGTAGTTCCGTTTACCGAATTTAAACAATAAACGGTGCTCCAGTCAGCCCAACAAACCGATTTCGATGGCCTGAGCCAATTGATCGGGGCATGAGGTACCGCGGCCGCGGCAGTCGATGCCGCGCAGACGCGCTACGGTTTCGGCAGCATCCGCACCTTCACAGAGAATAGCCACGCCGTGAGTATTGCCCGGGCAACCGCCGGTAAATCCGACATTATGCAGTTTGCCCTCGGCGTCTATCTCGAAATTGATACGTTTGGAGCACACTCCGCAAGGAGTGAAATCGACGTGCTTAACACCGTCTGATGTCTTTTCTACCATAATAGTGCTGAATAAAAAAAGAATTATGAATCAAGAATGAACAATTCAAAATCCATAATTCAAAGTCTTAAAAAAGTACCCGAAGTGGGACTCGAACCCACACAGCCTAATGGCCAAGGGATTTTAAGTCCCTCGTGTCTACCATTCCACCATTCGGGCTAATAGACACGGCAAAGTTAAGCATTTTCCCGCAATCCGCCAATAAAAAATACAGCTTTCACTTTTGGGACTTTCGGCGAACTCGGAATCACAATTTTGAACCAAACTCAAAAAGCAACCATATTGAAGTTCTGACCTCGGCGCCAGCTCAAAACAATAGTAAGTTTGATCTTGTTTTAGAGAACACCAACATATAATGATCTAAGATATATATAATTCACCGAACTCCTCGCTGACATTTGACTTTTCTGATTAAATTAATGCGGAATTATTTCTTTAATTCGGAAATTGACCCTATATTTGCATACACATTTATCCTAAGGGCAACTATCAACTAACATTGATCGTAAATAGCCAACATATTAAATAATTAAAAACAATATGGCACAACGCAAACTGAAAATCCGCGACCTGACACTTCGCGACGGACAGCAATCGCTCTTCGCAACACGTCTGAGCCAGGCTGAAATCGACAAGCTGCTTCCCTACTACGAGAACGCCGGTTTCTACATCATGGAAGTATGGGGCGGCGCAGTTCCCGACTCCGTAATGCGCTATCTCGGCGAATCGCCCTGGGATCGTCTGCGCATCATCTCGAAGGCCATGAAGGGAAAATCGCTGCTTTCGGCTCTCTCGCGTGGCAGAAACCTCTTCGGCTATGTGCCCTACCCCGACTATGTGCTCGAAGGTTTCTATAAAGAAGCTATCGCCAACGGTCTGAATGTGATGCGTATCTTCGATGCCCTCAACGACATCGACAATGTGCGCGAATCCATCCGCCTCATCAACGAGCTTGGCGGTATCGCCGACGGCGCCGTATGCTACACCGTCGATCCCAAGACCGAGGAAGGTCCCAAGCCCGGTTTCTTCGGCCGCCTCTTCGGCAAGAAGGCCGCTGAACCCGAAAAGATATTCACCGACGAATACTTCGTCGAAAAAGCCGTCGAGATGGAACGCCTCGGCGCAAAGATAATCACCCTCAAAGACATGGCCGGACTTGTAAATCCGCTCCGTGCCGCCTCGATTATCTCCAAGCTCAAAGCGGCCCTCAAGGTGCCCGTCGACTTCCACACCCACTGTACTCCCGGCTACGGTCTTGCCTCAAGCGTAATGGCCATCATCAACGGCGTCGACATTCTCGACACCAACATATGGTGGTTCGGAGGTGGTTCGGCAGCACCCGCTATCGAACTTATATACATCTTTGCCAAGAAACTTGGCGTTGAGGTGGAAGCCAACATGGAAGCCGTAGGCGAAATCCGCAAGAACCTTCTTGCCGCACGTCGCTCTTTGGCCGCATTCGACCTCCACAAAGATCACATGCAGCGCGACTTCGATCCTCTTCACGACACCCTTCCCGCCGAAATCGACGCTCAGTTCGACCGCGCCATCGCAGCCGCCAAGGCCCTCAACGAAGAGGAACTCCTCGACGCCTGTCACGCAATCGAAGCATATTTCGGCTTCCCCAAGCCCAACGAAATCGTCAAGAACGCCGAAGTTCCCGGCGGCATGTACTCCAACATGGTAGCCCAGCTCAAGGCTCTCGGTGCCGACGACCTCCTCGAAGACGCCATGAAGCTTATCCCCATGGTTCGCCGCGATGCAGGCCTTGTGCCTCTGGTGACTCCGACCAGCCAGATCGTAGGCTCACAGGCCGTCAGCGTGGCTCTCGACCGCAAGAAAGGCAATCCCGACTATTCCAACCCCTCGAACCAGTTCATTTCGCTCGTAAAAGGCGAATATGGCCACACTCCGGTACCCGTGGATCCCGCTTTCCGCGAAAAAATCACCGGCAGCCCTGTCGAGAAGCCCTATGATGTAAGTTCGTACAAAAAACCGGCCAACCCGACGCTCCCCGAATACGGCAACGTACCTCTGGCAGCCAACCGCGAGGAGGAACTTCTGCTTGAACTTCTGCCAAATGTGGCCAACGGCTTCCTCCGCAAACTCCGCGCTGATGAATACAACGCCAAGAAAGCAGCCGAAGCTCCCGTAGCAGAAGTGAAAGAAGAGGTAAAAGAGGAACAAGCTCCCATTACCGGCCCCACTCTGAAAGCTCCTATGGGCGGCCGTATCATATCGGTCGACGTAGCTCCGGGCGACGCCGTCAAGAAAGGCCAGGTTCTCCTCGTATACGAGGCAATGAAGATGGAAAACGATGTAACAGCCGAAAAAGATCAGGTTGTAAAGCGCATATTCGTCCGTCCCGACGAAGTTGTCGGCACCGACGCCGTTCTCATCGAATTTGAATAATAACCATATTCCCGATATAACAGAAAACGCCCGGAGTGAAACCAGCTCCGGGCGTTTTTTCTGCGCGATTGTATATAAAATTCAGAAACTGTTTAGTATCTTTGCGACTGCAGACCGCCAGGCAGAAGTCCGGTCACGGGCTAAGCGGGAGGGATGCGACAACATTAGTAAAAAGGCGTTTACTCGACGCTCTTTTCTGACACTCTGAAACCTGGAAAATTTCTAATTGCAGTCAGAAATGAGACAGCGGTAGATGTCCTTATGTGGATATGTAAATCTTCACCACAGACCGACGCGAGAGCGCCGCTTTATGGCGTATATACACATATTCTGCGTGAGGCTTCTGCACTGTCCGTTCGACTGCGATGGGCAATTCCAGGGCCTCAGAGTGTAGAACGGGCTGTAAGGTATGGTTCTCACGCTTTTTTTATACACCGACCTCATGCCTGAGCAGAGAACCCGACGGCTTATCTCTCTTCATGGGCAACAATAAACGCCTCAGACCAAACACAAGCCATACTCTTCAGAAAGGAAACAAAGCGACCCCAGTGTCCGTCGCCGACAAATATTCCCGCGGCATCGAGCTGATCGATGCCGGCTTCATCATTATTGCCGTAAAGAAATATTCCACCAGATAATATCTCTCCATTATAATCTTTCGCGACAGAATCAAATGCAGTCCGCTCACGCGCCTGCATTTGATTCTTTTTTTCTAATACCGACATAAATAAAGCGCCGGGCGGCTTTGAGACCGTCCGGCACCTGATTGTATAGGATTAGAAATTATAATCAGTCGTTGACTACTTCTACGTCCATCACGGCGGGAGCCGCGCCGACATATTCGTTGAGAATATCGGTATCGTCTTCGGTGCTGCCTACGACAATGCTCTCGTATTCGCGCAGACCGGTACCGGCAGGTATGAGGTGGCCGCAGATCACGTTCTCCTTCATGCCCTCGAGAGTATCGCTCTTGCCCTGGATAGCGGCTTCGTTGAGCACCTTGGTTGTTTCCTGGAAGGAAGCGGCCGAGATGAAGCTCGAAGTCTGGAGGGCGCTGCGGGTGATACCCTGAAGAATCTGCTCGGAGGTAGCGGGCTGAGCGTCGCGGACAACAACCTGACGGAGATCACGCTGTTTGAGCAGCGAGTTTTCGTCGCGCAGACGGCGCGCGGTGATGATCTGACCCTGCTGCAGTGTTTCGCTGTCGCCGGCGTCTTCGACCACCTTCTTGCCCCAGATACGGTCGTTTTCGTCCATGAAGTCGCGCTTGTCGACGATCTGCTCCTCGAGGAAGTTGGTATCGCCTGCATCGAGGATCTTCACCTTGCGCATCATCTGGCGTACGATCACCTCGAAATGCTTGTCGTTGATCTTCACACCCTGCATGCGGTATACGTCCTGAACCTCGTTGACAATGTATTCCTGAACAGCTGTCGGACCCATTATGTTGAGGATATCGGCCGGAGTGATGGCACCGTCGGACAAAGGTGTGCCGGCACGCACGAAGTCGTTTTCCTGCACGAGGATCTGCTTCGACAGAGGCACGAGATATTTCTTGGGCTCGCCGAACTTGGGCACAACGGTGATTTCGCGGTTACCGCGCTTGACTTTGCCGAACTTGACCTGACCGTCGACTTCCGACACGATTGCGGGATTCGACGGGTTGCGAGCCTCGAAGAGCTCGGTCACACGGGGGAGACCGCCCGTGATGTCACCGGCGCCGCCGGTGGCTCGGGTAATCTTGGCGAAGGTCTCGCCGGGCTTGATTTCCTCACCTTCCTTATGGATAAGGTGGGCGCCCACAGGAAGCGAATATGTGGCAAGTGTTTCGCCTGCGGCACCGAGGATCTCGACGGAGGGCACATGCTGGCGGTCGCGGCTTTCGATGATCACGCGGTCTTCAGTCTGATGCGAACCGTCGGAATCAACACGGTATGTAACGTTCTCGATAAGGTCTACATAGTGGATCTTACCGGCAGCCTCGGCAACGATAACGGCGTTGAAGGGGTCCCATTCGCAGATAACATCGCCGCTGGTGATCTCGTCGCCGTTGTTGAAGAACAGCTTCGAACCGTAAGGAATGCTTGCCGACATCAGGGCCATGCCTGTAGTATTGTCGATGATTCGCATTTCAGCAAGACGGCCTACGACAACCTTTGTGCCGTCCTCGCTGTCGACAGTACGGAGTTCCTCGATTTCGAGTTTACCGTTATACTTCGAGGTGAGTTTCGACACGGCCGAGATATTCGTTGCCACACCACCGACGTGGAATGTACGGAGGGTAAGCTGTGTACCCGGCTCACCGATCGACTGTGCGGCGATCACGCCGACAGCTTCGCCTTTCTGCACCATGCGGCTCTTGGAGAGGTCGCGGCCGTAGCACTTGGCGCAGACACCGCGTTTGCTCTCGCAGGTGAGGACAGAACGGATCTCGACACTTTCGATAGGAGATGCGTCGATACGGTCGGCAGCGGCATCTTTGATTTCCTCGCCGGCAGCCACGATAAGCTCGCCGGTCTGGGGGTCGATAATATCGTGAACGGACACACGGCCGAGGATACGCTCGCCGAGCGAGGCGACAACCTCATCGTTGTTCTTGATGGCGGTGCAGACAAGGCCTCGGAGAGTGCCGCAGTCTTCTTCGTTGATGATGACGTCGTGGGCGACATCGACCAGACGGCGAGTAAGATAACCGGCGTCTGCAGTCTTGAGGGCCGTGTCGGCAAGACCCTTACGGGCACCGTGAGTAGAGATGAAGTATTCGAGCACCGAAAGACCTTCCTTGAAGTTCGCGAGAATCGGGTTCTCGATGATCTGGCCGCCTTCGGCACCGGCTTTCTGAGGCTTGGCCATAAGACCACGCATGCCGGCGAGCTGACGGATCTGGTCCTTGGAACCACGGGCACCCGAATCGAGCATCATATAGATGGCGTTGAAGCCCTGATTTGCCTCGGCCATCTGCTTCATGAGGATATTGGTAAGGCGTGCGTTGACCTGTGTCCAGATATCGATGATCTGCTGATAGCGTTCCTTATCGGAAATGAAGCCCATCTGATAGTTTTCCATCACCTCTTCCACCTGCTTGTAACCGTCGGATACGATCTGCTCTTTCTCTTCGGGGATAAGCACATCACCGAGGTTGAACGACAGACCGCCCTGGAATGCCATGCGGTAGCCGAGGTTCTTCACATCATCGAGGAACTTGGCCGAACGGGGAATACCGCAACGCTTGATAACGGCGGAGATGACGTCGCGGAGCGATTTTTTCGAAAGAATCTTGTTGATGTAGCCGATTTCCTTGGGCACATACTCGTTCACCATCACGCGACCGACAGATGTGTCTTTCACAAGATGACGGATCGGATTGCCGTTTTCGTCCACATCGTCAACCATCACGTTGATGGGGGCGTGGAGAGTAACGCGGCCCTCGTTGTAGGCGATAGTGGCTTCTTCAGGACCATAGAATGTGTGACCTTCACCCTTGTCGCCGCGGCGGAGCTTGGTGATGTAGTACAGACCGAGAACCATGTCCTGCGAAGGCACAGTGATAGGTGCGCCGTTGGCAGGGTTAAGGATATTGTGCGAGCCGAGCATGAGCATCTGAGCCTCGAGCACGGCTTCGTTGCCGAGAGGAAGATGGACGGCCATCTGGTCGCCGTCGAAGTCGGCGTTGAACGCCGTACATGCGAGCGGGTGGAGCTGGATTGCCTTGCCTTCGATGAGCTTGGGCTGGAATGCCTGGATACCGAGACGGTGAAGGGTCGGGGCTCGGTTGAGCAGCACGGGATGACCTTTCATCACATACTCGAGGATGTCCCATACGACAGGCTCCTTGCGGTCGACGATCTTCTTGGCGCTCTTGACGGTCTTCACG
>CAJKRG010000036.1 GCA_905202215.1 uncultured Porphyromonadaceae bacterium | reverse complement strand
CGAAGAACTGCATTTCCATCTGCTCGAACTCACGCATACGGAAAATGAACTGACGGGCCACAATCTCGTTGCGGAATGCTTTGCCGATCTGGGCAATACCGAAAGGAATGCGCATGCGGCCTGTTTTCTGTACATTAAGATAATTGACGAATATACCCTGTGCGGTCTCGGGACGCAGATATACTGTCATGGAGCCGTCGGCGGTAGAACCCATCTCGGTCTTGAACATGAGGTTGAACTGACGCACTTCAGTCCAGTTCTTGGTACCCGAAATCGGGCAGACGATTTCTTCGTCGATTATGATCTGACGGAGGCCTTCGAGATCGTTGGCGTTCATGGCCTCGGAGAAGCGGGTGTGAAGGGCGTCGCGATGGGCCTGATGTTCAAGTACACGGGCATTGGTGGCGCGGAACTGGGCTTCGTCGAAGGAATCGCCGAAACGCTTGGCTGCCTTGGCTACTTCCTTGGATATCTTGTCGTCTATTTTAGCCAGATGGTCCTCGATAAGGACGTCGGCACGGTAGCGTTTTTTAGAGTCGCGGTTGTCGATCAGAGGATCGTTGAATGCGTCGACATGGCCCGAAGCCTTCCAGATGGTGGGGTGCATGAAAATCGCGGAGTCTATGCCGACGATGTTGTCGTGCAGGAGGGTCATGGCGTCCCACCAGTAGCGTTTGATGTTGTTTTTGAGTTCTACGCCGTTCTGGCCGTAGTCATAGACGGCCGACAGACCGTCGTATATTTCGCTTGAAGGAAAGACGAAACCGTATTCTTTAGCGTGAGATACGATTTTTTTAAAGACATCGTCTTGCTGTGCCATATCTGTCGATTATTTCTTTGATTAGTCAGTTAATTGAATTGCAAAAGTAGTGAAAAAACACCAATCCCACACTTAAAAAACACTAAAGTTAGAAATCGGCTGGTTTGTCGGTCGATTCGGGATCGTAGAGGGCGTTGAGGATGCGGGCGAGACGGAGGCCGCCGCGGAGTACCTGCTGCTCGATTACGGGTGTCCAGTAGGCCACCTGGTCGTACGAAATCTTCGATCCGGCGGGAAAATAGTCGTAGACGGCTTTTGCGATTTCGTAAGTCTGGCGCCCCCAGTCATCTACATTGCCTGCGGCCTCGGCTTTCGCTTTATCGTCCGGCAGGCGGTCGAGCTGATTTTGCCATTCGGTGTATGTCCATGCATGGCCGCTGTTCATGATTGATCCGTCCCACACGGAGTGTAGATTAGCATCGCGCCCGAAGAAGCGCACTTTCACATAATTTGCACCTTTGTCGGTTTCGCGGCCGAGATGCATTGGCTGGTGAAGATCGCCGACCACATGGATAAGGATCTTCATGGCCAACTGTTTCTGGGAGCGGGTGGATATGCTGTCGGCGAGAATGGCAATCTGCTCGCGGATGGCGCGTACGGCATCACCATCGGGATTGAGGGGTGCGTCATCATAGTCCACACCTTCATTTATGTTCTTATAGTGCCATGTTTTGGTGTAGGCATAGTCGGGAGTGTGGCTGGCGTTATCGAGCCAATTGGCCCAGTATACGGGCGATTTGCCCTCGAGAATGGCTGCGACTGAATCGGCGGCAGCCGGAGTGAGATGGCATTCGGCTATGTATGCCACTGTGTCGTGCCCTTTCTGGCTCCATGCGAACGAAGCGAGTGCACAAAGCGAACTTGCGGCGATCAGGAATATTTTTTTCATTGCAATGGCAGATTGTGCGGATTTATATACGACAGCGAACTGCACAGCGGCCTCGAAAGGTGCGCCGAGCAGTTCGCTGTATGAGGTTGTTTTGCCTGACGGCAGAAGACTTATGCTTCGCCTACGGGAGTTACGTTGATGAACTTGCGACCGTTGCGGCCTTCGGTGAACTGTACGGTGCCGTTCACGAGGGCGTAGAGAGTGTGGTCTTTGCCCATGCCTACGTTGAGGCCCGGGTGGTGTACGGTGCCGCGCTGGCGCTTGATGATGTTGCCGGCTTTGGCAAACTGGCCACCGAAGATTTTCACGCCCAGACGTTTGCTTTCAGATTCGCGGCCGTTCTTAGAACTACCGACGCCTTTTTTATGTGCCATAGTGGTTTATTGGTTTTAAGCTGGGGTTAGGCAATGATGTCTTTAATCACGATTTTGGTGAAATACTGGCGATGACCGTTTTTGCGGCGGTAGCCTTTGCGACGTTTCTTCTTGAATACGATTACTTTGTCGCCCTTCACGAGGGGAGTTGCAACTTCGCAGACAACCTTTGCGCCTTCGACTGTGGGTGCGCCTACCTTAACGGCACCGTCTACATCGGCGAGGAGCACGCGGTCGAACTCTACGCTGTCGCCTTCTTTCACTGCTTCACCAAGGTAGTGTACATACAGGAACCGATCTTTTTCGGCCTTGAACTGCTGACCCTGGATTTCTACGATTACGTACATTTTGTATTGTAAAATATAAGTTAACCCGCTGAGGCGAAGGAGAATGTAATGACATCGCCCTTGCTTTTTCGAGCCTATTGCGGAAATTCAGCCCACAAAAGTACAAAAAAAAAATCTGTCGGCAAAATATTTTTGTATGTCATGTTGTTTTTAATCGTTTTACAGTGTTATCTTTGTGTCGCGTGTTATGGAATCGAGAGAGAAAAGCATATATAAGGTCACACTCGTAGGCTCGGCGGTCAACGCTGTGCTTATCGTGCTGAAGTTTATCGCAGGCATTGTCGGGCATAGCTCGGCTATGGTAGCCGATGCGGTGCATTCGCTTTCCGACTTCGTGACCGACGTGATAGTTCTTGTCTTCGTCAGGATATCGGGCAAACCTTTGGATCGCGGGCATGACTATGGGCACGGCAAATTCGAGACTTTTGCCACGATGGTGATAGGCTTTATTCTTATTGTAGCCGGGGTGGCACTGTTTGTAAATGGCGCGCGTCTGTGTATGGATTGTATTAATGGTCGGACTTTGCCGAGGCCGGGGGTGCTCGCGCTTGTGATAGCTCTTGTGTCCATATTGTCGAAGGAATGGCTCTACCGATATACGGTCGTGCGTGGAAGGAAGCTGAACTCTCCCGCCGTCGTCGCCAATGCCTGGCATCATCGCAGCGATGCCATCTCGTCGCTCGGCACTCTCATAGGTGTGGCCGGAGCGATGTTTCTTGACGTACGCTGGCGTATACTTGATCCTCTTGCGGCCATTGTGGTAAGTTTCTTTATAATGAAATCAGGTTACGATATCATGAAGCCAAGTATCGGCGAACTCCTTGAAGCTTCGCTGCCGGAGGCCGACGAAGAGGAGATATGCGGCATAGTATTGTCTGTGTATGGCATCGATGCCATGCATCGTCTTCGCACACGCCGTATAGGTAATACAGTGGCTATTGATCTTCATGCGAAGATGGACGGCAGTATGACTCTGTGTCAGGCTCATGCCTTGGCGTCTGAAGCCGAGCGGCGTCTGAAAGAGCGTTTCGGGCAGTCGGCTATCATCACCATTCATATGGAACCGCTGGAAGATGTGTGAGTTTGTATTTTGAAAAATATAGTGTATATTTGTACACCGACAATCTGAAACCAAGCAATATCATGAATTATCGAACACTTCTGCCTTCGTTGCTCTGCATTGCCCTTTCGGCGTGCGGCGCCGCTACATCGGCTCCTTCTGAAGACGATATGGCCGCTTATCTTATGGTCTATCACAGCGACGATACTCATAGCCTTCATATGGCTGTAAGCCGCGACGGCTATACTTTCACAGCCTTGAACGGAGGCAAGCCCATGATCGCCGGCGATACTATAGCATGCCAGAAAGGTATCCGCGATCCGCATATTTACCGGGGTCCCGACGGAGCTTTCTATCTCGCGATGACCGATCTGCATATTTTCGCACAGAAAGAAGGATATCGCGATACCGAGTGGGAACGACCGTTCGAAGAATACGACTGGGGCAATAACCGTGGTCTGGTGCTGATGAAATCGACCGATCTAATCAACTGGAAACGCACGAACGTTAATTTCGACTCTATATATCCTGAATGGAGCGACATAGGGTGTGCCTGGGCTCCCGAGACTGTCTACGATCGTGAAAAGGGGAAACTCATGATTTATCTGACCATGCGCCATCGTCGCGAGCCGAATAAATTATACTATGTATATGTAAACGACGATTACGATACCATCGAAACAGAACCGCAGCTTCTCTATACTTATCCTGACAGTGCATGTTCGGCCATTGACGGCGACATAAGCTACCATGATGGAAAATACTATCTTCACTATGTGGCACACGACGGTACGCCGGGTATAAAACAGTCTGTGTCAGACCGTCCCGACGGAGGCTGGGAATATCGTGAGGATTGGATCGATACTGAAACCGGGGCTTGCGAGGCTCCTAATGTATGGAAGCGTATCGGTGAGGATAAATGGGTATTGATGTACGATATATACAGTATTCAGCCTCATAATTTCGGTTTCGTCGAAACTTCGGATTTCAAGACATTTACGCCGCTTGGCCGTTTCAACGAAGGGCCGATGAAAACAGTAGGTTTTTCGTCACCGAAACACGGGGCCGTCATTCATCTTACAGCAGAGGAAGCCGACCGGCTGATGAGTCTATAGTGATTTAGAGGGCGTTCGTCTGTCTTCCTGTCAGTTTAATTCCATACTCAGACGGCGGCTGACGAGCGTAGAGGCATAAAGTCGTAGTTTCTTAAAGAAAAGGACGGAAACAACGATGAGCACGGCACTGCCGTATTCGACAATCGGGCTTTCCAGAAATAGTGCATCAAAAATTCCGTGGGCGCACACCGGAAGTGTGAGCGCCAGAAACGAGTTCAGTGTGCGGTTGCGTGTGTCGAACCATGCGAGCGAGAAGAATGCACCCATGATGATGGCGAAAAAGTAGTGAGCCGGTACCGACACGAGCGCACGGAGAACACCTGTGAAAAACCATCCGTTGTCTGAGGTGATAAGATAAGTTACATTTTCGAAGAAGGCGAAACCCATTGCAAGGCATACGGCATATGTGATTCCGTCGAATATCTCGTTGAAGCTTTCGCAGCATTTGGCCACAATGAAGAGCAACAGCAGTTTGAAGCATTCTTCGGGAATGGCGGCTCGGCAGAATGCGTCGACCAAGGTACCTCCGAACGACTCGACCTCGAAGTCGGGCAGAGTGAGTGTGACCGCGGCTGTCGCCAACATGGCAGCCAGAACTCCGGCTATCGCCGATCCGATCAGCCATTTTTGTGGTTCGTCTGCGGAGCGTCGCAGTATTAGGTTTGTGAGAATCAAAACGGGTGCTGCGGCTGCTATGGTCATGAGAATTGTCGAAATCATTGTCTTATACCTTTGGTTTTCACGTATTTTTTGAGGTCGCGATATGAGCCTCTGAAAAGATCGATGTCTACCTTGTGGTTTATACCTGTACACACTCCTTTGTCGGTGAGTTGCCAGATCTCCCAGCGTCTTGCCGAGGGTTCGGCTCCATAGCGTGCGATCCAGAAGTCATATTCGTCGAATCCGTGTCCTTTGAGATAATCCTTATAGTAATTTTCATAGGTGTAGATAATCGGCTTTACACCGTAATGAGCCTCGATGGCTTTTAGCCATTGCAGAGCCATGCGGCATATCTTGGCATGTTGCTGCCGCATGGTCTTTTTGCTGATCTCAAGATCGAGCACCGGTGGCAGATCGCCTTTTTCGAGTGGTGTATTTTCTATAAAAAATTTCACCTGCTCGTCTACAGGAGAATTTACTCCAAGAAAATGATATGCGCCTCGTATGATTCCGGCTTTTTTCGCTCCTTCGAAGTTTCGCTTGAAATACGGATCCTTTACAGTGACACCTTCTGTACTTTTTATAAGTGCGAAAAGCACGGGCTGAAGATATCCGGCTCCTTTGCCCGACGGTACTACAGTTCCGTCGGCACGGGCCTTGAGCGAAAGCGATGTCCAGTCGATATTTTTCTGATATTTGGCGGCGTCAATGCCGTAGCAACGTTTCCCGACTGTGAATTTACGGCCTTTGGGAGCGTTGAGTATGCCTTGACGCCAGATTCCGAAATCCATGCTGCCGTCGGCAAACTCCATGCGGCCGAGGCCTTCTTTGTATCCCATATTCCAGTAACCGCAGTATATATTGCCGTTGGTATAACGGCATATGCCGAATCCGTGCTGTTTACCGTCGGCTACCCCTCCGGTATATACATAGCGGGAAGTGCGCAGTTCACCCTCTTTTACTGCGGAACGGCTGCCTGCGCTGACCAGTGTCATCGCGGCTGCAAATATGATGAAAAAGCGGATTGAGATGAGGACAGAGCGTTTCATGGGGCGCAAATTTAGTAAAAAGATTAATATTTCCGACCCGACAGAGCCGGAAATTGCTGCGGTTTGTGTATTTTTGCAATCACGTTTACGAAATGGAGCAGATTTTATACATATTGCCGCGAGGACTCGGTGTCGGCGCGCTTATCTCGGCGCCTATGGGGCCGATCGGTATGCTCGTCATTCAGCGTACCCTAAGCAAAGGTCGCTGGCCGGCGTTTTTCACCGGTATAGGCGCGGCTTTGAGCGATCTCGCATATTGCCTGCTCACAGGTTTCTGTCTTAGCTTCATTACAGATTTTATCGACTCCCACCAGTTCGCGATACAGGTTATAGGCAGCATTGTGCTTGCTGTGTTCGGCATATATCTTTTCCGAAAGAATCCGACTCGCGCGCTTAAGACGGCCGGAACAGTCAATGCTCCGAATTATTGGAGCGATATCGCCACCGGCTTTCTTCTGACCTTTTCCAATCCGCTGATACTTTTCTTTATCATAGGCCTTTTCGCGCAGTTTACGCTCATTCAGCCCGAATATGCCATCCATCATTATATAATAGCCTATGCCTCTATTTTTGGCGGAGCATTGTTGTGGTGGTACGGGATAACGGCATTGGTGGCCCATCTCGGACGCCGTATCAACATGCGCTCGCTCAAACTGATAAATCGTATCATAGGCATATTGCTGGCAGCTATGGCTGTTGTCGGGGTGGTGACGGCATTCGTTGATTACTTGTAGTCCCGCAATGCAGTGTAAGTTTATAGATAAAAATGATAATCGCCGGCTGATAGTGATTTTTGCCGGATGGGCCATGGACAGCACACCTTTCGAAAGGCTGCACCGTCATGGCTATGATATAATGGTTGTGTGGGATTACCGCGATTTCATACTCGACTGGAATTGTACAGCCCCCTACGACGAAATATGCATCGTGGCCTGGTCGCTGGGTGTCTATGCTGCAGCTGCGGCTTCGGCGCCGATTGCGGCACGTGTCACGTTGCGACTGGCTGTCAACGGCACACTGGCGCCTGTTGATGCTCTCAGAGGTATCCCTCCGGCTATCTTTCAGGGAACACTCGACGGGCTTGACGAACGGAATCTTGTCAAATTCTATCGGCGTGTGGCCGGCTCGCGCGAGGCTTATGCCCGTTTTGCCGCAGCAATGCCCCGGCGTGATATTTCCGAACTGAAGGCCGAACTCGAAGAGTTTCTGCCACGCGATTTTTTTGCTCCTGTGCTCGACAGCCGCTTCGACCGTGCCGTCATCAGCCGTGATGATGCCATTTTCCCGGCCTCAAACCAATGGCGTGCATGGGAGGATACGCCTCGGATATTGGTCGATGGAGCGCATCTGCCGGATTTTCAGACTATACTCGACCGCTTCGTGCTCGACAAGGATCTGACGTGCGACCGTTTTGCTGCTGGCGTTGTATCGTACGACACTAATGCTACGGTACAGGACGGCCTGGTGGAGCGCATGCGTCAGCTTATGGAGCGTCATGATGTTCCCGCTCATATCTGCAGACGGGGTTCGCGCACGATAGAGATTGGATCAGGTACGGGCAAACTCTCGCGTGTTCTTGACGCGTTTGCGGGTCGATTCGGGACTCTTGAAATGTGGGATCTGGCGTCGGAGGCGCCTGTTACAGGTGCGCACCGTATATTCCGGAAAACAGACGCTGAGCTACAGCTCATGCGCACTCCGTCGGAATCGGCCGATCTCATTGCGAGCGCTTCGACGGTGCAGTGGTTTAATTCGCCATCCCGCTTTATGGAGGAATGTGCGAGAATTCTTATGCCCGGAGGGCTTCTGTTGGTCGGCACATATGTGGCAGGCAATCTTTCGGCTGTCGAGGCTGCCACAGGCCGCGGTCTTCCGTTGCTCCAACCTGAGGAATGGCAGGCTGTCACTCCGGAGTCTTTCGAATGTCTTGCGGCGGATACATATGAGGTGGAAATGGAATTCGACACTGCCGCCGATGTTTTCCGTCACCTAAAAGCCACTGGTGTGAACTCGCTTGGCCGAGGGGTCGGTCCGGCGGCAATGCGACAGGCAATAGAGGCTTTTCCGTGCGATCTTGACGGAAAATATAGAATATCCTATCGACCGACACTTTTTCTGCTTAGAAAAAAATGAAACAGGCAATTTTTGTGAGCGGCATCGATACAGATGCCGGAAAGACATACGCGACTGCATTTCTGGCGCGGCGTTTTATGGACAGCGGCTATAGTGTCGCTACCCAGAAATTTATACAGACAGGATGTGTCGGAGAATCGGAAGATATTGTGGCTCACCGTCGTCTGTGCGGAGTCGGTATGCTGCCTGAAGATCTTGACGGCACTACGGCACCTATCATATTCTCATATCCTGCATCCGCTCAGCTCGCGGCCCGTATCGATGGCCGGGAGATAGACCTGACACTTGTGGATAAGGCTACGGAAAAGCTGCTTGAGAACTACGACATAGTGCTGATAGAAGGAGCAGGGGGGCTGATGGTGCCTGTCGATGACGAAACTTTCACCATCGATTATGTAGCGTCACGTAAACTCCCGATGATGCTTGTGTCCAACGCACGGCTCGGATCCATAAACCATACTGTCCTTTCGCTTGAGGCTGTCAAGGCACGTGGCATCGATCTCAAGGCTGTGGTGTTCAACCATCATTTCGATTCGGATACTGTAATCGCCGAAGATACTCTCGGTTTTCTTAAACGCTATCTGAACCGGCATTTCCCGATGACGGAGCTGATAGAGATACCGTCAATGACTAAAAAAAGTTAAACTTCTCGCCGTCTCCCCCTTATTGAGTAACTTTGCAGGACATTAGACTCTCATGGACCGATTCGAGATAAATATCAGCAAGGATGCATTGTCGCAGATGCCGGTTATCACTTATCCGGCAGCGATATCTCTTATCGATTCTGCAGCCGAGGCTCATGCCGCCTTGCGCGCGCTCGGTAATGAGACAATAGTCGGTTTCGACACCGAAACACGCCCCTCGTTCCGAAAGGGATGTGTGCATAAGGTCGCTCTAATGCAGATAGCCACTATGGAGCGCTGCTTCCTCTTCCGTCTTAATAAAATCGGAATTTGCGCGCAGCTTAAGGATTTTCTCGAGAATCCCGATATCACCAAGATCGGGTTGTCGGTTCACGACGATTTCAATGTGCTCCGGCGTTCGGGCGACATAGATCCTAAAGGGTTTATAGATCTTCAGGAATATGTAAAGAAATTCGACATAACCGATATTTCGCTTCAGAAAATATACGGCATAGTCTTCGGCGAACGCATATCAAAGACCCAGCGTCTCACCAACTGGGAGGCCGACGTGCTGACGCCCGCCCAGCAATCCTATGCGGCACTCGACGCATGGGCGTGCCTGAGGCTTTATCTTCACCTGCGCGACGGGCGCTTCGACGGCCTCGCTTCGCCATTCCGCCATTCTGCAAATGCAAGTTAAGCGTTCTACAGTCCTTCCCCTGGTCTTGGCCGTCTATCTGGCCGTAATGGCATATATCGGTTATCCCGAATATGCCGCCGGACATACTTCCGCCCTCTATTATTTCGGAACGATCGGCATCACCGTCGTCATCCTTGTTCTGCTTCATTTCAATCTCAAACGTCGCGAACGTCTGCGCCGCGAACGCGAGAAAGACATGGAAGGAAAATAAACTAATAAACATAAAACAACACCATATATGGCACATAAAGCACTTCTTATCATTCTCGATGGCTGGGGTGTCGGTAAGCACGACCATGCCAATGCCATCTACAGCACTCCCACACCTTACTGGGACTATCTTCTCAAGACATATCCTCACTCCGAACTTCAGGCCAGCGGCGAATTCGTCGGTCTTCCCGACGGACAGATGGGTAACTCGGAGGTCGGTCACCTCAACATCGGTGCCGGTCGTATCGTATATCAGGACCTCGTGAAGATCAACCGCGCCATCGCCGACGGCTCGATTCTTGAGAATCCCGAGGTGAAGAGCGCATTCGAATATTGCGCCCGCACCGGTCAGGCAATGCATTTCATGGGCCTTACTTCGACCGGCGGCGTCCACTCTTCGCTCGACCATATTTTCGCGCTCTGCGATATCGCAAAGCATTACGGTCTCAAGAAGGTGTATCTCCATTGCTTTATGGACGGACGCGACACCGACCCCCGCAGCGGAATCGGCTTTATCCGCGACGTCGAGGCTCACTGCGCAGAAAGCGCCGGGGTCATCGCTTCGATCATCGGCCGTTTCTATGCTATGGACCGCGACCATCGCTGGAACCGCGTGAAGGAAGCCTACGATCTTCTTGTCGACGGCAAGGGCGAACAGGCTACCGATATGGTGGCTGCCATGCAGGCAAGCTACGACAACGATGTGACCGACGAGTTCATCAAGCCTATCAACAACGCAACTGTCGACGGCACCATCAAGCCCGATGACTGTGTGATTTTCTTCAACTACCGCAACGACCGTGCCAAGGAGCTTACCGAAGTTCTCACACAGCACGATATGCCCGAGGAAGGCATGAAGACCATACCGGGCCTGCAGTACTACTGCATGACTCCCTACGATTCGTCGTTCAAGGGCGTACATATCCTTTTCAACAAGGAAGACGTTCAGAATACACTTGCCGAATATCTTTCGAAGCTCGGCAAGAAGCAGCTTCATATCGCCGAGACCGAGAAATACGCTCATGTCACTTTCTTCTTCAACGGTGGCCGTGAGGCCGCTTTCGAAGGCGAGGATCGCACACTGGTTCCATCTCCCAAAGTCGCTACCTACGATCTCAAGCCCGAAATGAGCGCCTATGAGGTGAAAGACAAACTCGTCGAGGCTATCGATACCGAGAAATACGATTATATCGTGGTGAACTACGCCAACGGCGACATGGTAGGTCACACCGGCATTTATCCTGCCATCCAGAAGGCTGTCGAGACGCTCGACACCTGCCTCCACGACACCGTAGAGGCCGCCAAGGCTCACGGCTACGAGGTGATAATCATTGCTGACCACGGTAATGCCGACAACGCTGTAAACGCCGACGGCACTCCAAATACAGCCCACTCGCTCAACCCCGTGCCTTTTGTCTACGTTACCGAAAACAAGGACGCCAAGACCGAAGACGGTATCCTTGCCGATGTAGCACCCTCGCTCCTCCACATCATGGGTCTCGAACAGCCCGCTGAAATGACCGGCAAAGACTTGATCAAAGACTGATATCAGTCGTATATTACTGTCAAACATTCAAAGTCCCCGTAAAAAACCTCTGTTTTTACGGGGACTTTGAATGTTTATAAGTCTTATATCAGAAAAGATCGGATAGAAGAAGGAAAATAAAAGTCGCTGGCGCTACAAACAGGAGAGAGTCGATGCGGTCGAGGATTCCGCCGTGGCCGGGTATGAGATGGCCCGAATCCTTTATGCCGTGTGTTCGCTTGATGAATGACTCGAAAAGATCGCCGAGAGTAGAGAAAATACATACCATCAGACCATAGAGCATCCATTCGGCCGTGTTGAATACAGGCAGATTAAGCCATGTGCCGCAAAGATAACCGGCAAGTACACAGAATGCCAGTCCTCCAAAAAATCCTTCCCATGATTTTTTTGGTGACAGGCGTTCGAAAAGACGGCGCCGCCCAATGAGCGATCCGACACAGAAAGCCCCTGTATCGTTTAGCCATATCATGACGAACATTACCAGGGCGAGAGTCTTGCTTTCGGTGGTGACAAATATATATCCGGTGTTGAACAGACCTATGCCTAGACCCAGATAGCTTACGGATAGAACTGACATGGCTGTGTCGCGTAATGCAGATTCCGACTTGTCGTAGAGGGCGGCTATAAATCGGAATACAGGGTAGATCATCAGATAGCAGATGAGTGCGAGAGCTCCGTCGAAATTGTATTCGCTTACAGCCGGAAGGCAGCAGAGGCCGAGTGCTCCGAGAATGTCGAGTGCTCGGCCCGCTTTGTTGGCACCGGATTTGCCACGCATGACTATTTTCTGGAATTCAAGCATCCCCAGCAGTATGAAAACCGCCATCAGAATTGTGAAATATGTGTTGCCGCAAAGGATTGCGCCTACTATCAGTGCCACATAGACAATACCTGAGAGGGAACGCGCGATAAGGTTTTTCATTTTGATTGACTTGGTTTCTTTCTACAAAGGTATGCAGAGCACTTCTAATATGCAAGCGCAGAGTGGAAAAAAAGCCCCGATTCTTCACGAGTCGGGACTTCTTCAAAAAGTTAGTTGTATGAAAGTCGTTTCGGGCTTGGCCCTTGTCTGTCTTATTACTGCTTTTTAGACATCAGAAAAAGAACAAGGTTTAACAGCTGTCCGAAATTTAACTTTCGTTAATAATTTATCTTGTAGGCACTACCGGATTAATGGTGCCGTCTTCGGCAAATGTCATTTCATCTATGCATACCTGACGGTGCACTCCCGGATCTTTATGCTTGTAGGCGGGGTTGATACGGTGGTATACTATGCGCCAGGAACCGTCCGGAAGCTCGACCACGGAGTTGTGTGCCGGGCCGAAGATGCCGTTGACAGGATCCTGCCGGAGCACTACGGGCTCTTCGGCGACTGTGATTTTGCCGAGGGGAGAGTCCGATGTGCCGTAGGCCACATGGTAGTTGGGTGAACCGGTGTCATCTACCGACCACATGAAGTAGTATTTGCCGTCTTTGAAGAATGCATACGGAGCTTCGCGGTAGGCATATGTCTCGAGTGTTCCTCCCTCGGGAGTCATGACGGTGATTGTGACGGGGTCGATTTCGGTCATGGAGGGCTTGAGTTCGGCGCCGGCCATGTAGCCGTTGCCCCAGTAAAGATAGCTTTTGCCGCTCACGGGATCGGTGAAGACGTCGACATCGATCTGCTGGCCGTTTCCTGTCGGCGATTCGGTAACGATGGCATGACCGAGATCGGTGAAAGGCCCTGTGGGGCTGTCGGCCGTGGCTACGCCTATCTGCTTGCCGCCGCCGGCAACAGGATTGCCGCTGTAGTAGAAGAAGTATTTATACTTACCGTCGATCATCTTTTCCTCAATGGCCGGAGCCCATGCGTTGCCGTCGGCCCATGGTACCTGTTCGGTGGCGAGGTCGAGAATAACGCCCTCGTCGGTCCAGTCGGTCAGATTGTCCGACGAGAAGCATGAGAACGCAGTTCCGCCCCATCCTGGAGTTCCGTCGGTGGTTGAGTATATGTAGTACTTGCCGGTGTTGGCCGAACGAAGCACTTCGGGGTCGGCATGCCAGTCTGGGAGGACGGGATTGGCGTTTTTGTGTCCGTTGAGGCCGTCGGAAGGCCATTTTTCGAGGAGGCGCTGCTTTTCTGCGCGGGTAACGGGTATCACCGATCCGTGACGCGGATGGAAATCCATGCTTATGCTGTCGTCGATGACCTTGAAGTTTTCGAGGTCTGTGGTCTCGCAGAATTCATAGCGGCCCTTCATATATACATCGTACATGAGTATGTATTTGTCCGAACCTATGAGCTTGAATATGCCAGAGCCTTCCACGGCGTCTTCGGTCTGTTGCTTATAGTCGTCGCCTTCGGTCCATTTGCCCGATGTGAGCGATTCGGTAGTGGCTTTTTTGATACCGTTGCCGTGGCCTTCGGTCTTGTAGAAGAGGTGGAAAAGACCGTCTTTGTAGACTATATCGCCGTCGATACACGATTTTCCGTTTTCAGGCAGGAACAGAGGCTTGGGCTCGCCTTCGAAATCGGTGAAGTCATCGTTTGCGTAGGCATAGTAGATTATGTCGGGACCGTCGCCGTGCTGCATCGACCAGTAGACCATATATTTGTCGGCTTCAGGATCGTAGATGGTCTGGGGCGCCCATACGCGTTTTAGGTCTTCATGGCCTTCATAGCGGTCCTGGATATTGATGACGGTAGATTCCCAGTTTACCAGATCGGGCGATTTCATGAGCACCATCGCGCGGTTGGAATCCCAGCCTTTGCTCGATGTCATGTCGGTTACGACCATATAGAAACCCTTGTTGTCGTGGCGACGCATGATATGAGGGTCGCGGACGCCGCCGGTCGAGCTGATTTCCGACGACTGGATCACCGGCAGATTGTCGTTGAGTGCCTTGAAATTGAATCCGTCGTCGCTTATGGCATAGCATATCTGCTCTTCGTCGACGCGGTTGCCGTGGAAGTATGTGAACAGGTAACCGTCAAGTTCGTCGGGGTCGGGAGCGGAGGCCGAGGAGGCACATCCACCCAAAGCGAGAGCTGCGAGGGGGAGGACGAAGATGTGTTTTATGTGCATATGGTTATTTGTTAAGGATTATTTGAGTGCCTTTCAGGAGTGGCGAGGAAAACGACACTTTCACCGGGCCTTCTACGCCGGTCGATTCTATGTATGCGAGGAGACGTCCGTGATAGGCGCGCTGGCGGTTGTCGGTGTAGTCGCTCATGTCGGAATTGTCGCTGCCTTCCAGACCGAGAAGACGGGCCGGCCCGTCGACGTGACAGCGGATTTCGTTGTCGGCGAGTTTCACAATGTTGCCTTCCTCGTCGAGCACTTCGACAGTAAGATGCGCTATGGGATGGCCGGCGGTGATTGTATTCGTGTCGGATGTCACGCGCAAGGCGTACGGGCGTCCCGATGTGGCTATGGTATAGTCAGACACAACTTTGCCGTCTGTGTCGCATCCTTCGACGGTCAGTCTGCCGGGGGCAAATGGTATATCCCAGTAGATTATTCCGGTTTTCTCATCGTAGGGCTTCATGGAGCCGATTTCTTTGCCGTTGAGAAGAAGACGGGCCTGTGGTGCATTCGTATAGCATACAACGCGGATATTCTGGCCCGGTTCATAATTCCAGATGTCCCAGGCATCTATGGAGAGCCAGTTGCCACGACGCGGCACAGGGTATGTGCCGATGTATGCCACAGGTTCGTCGCTCCACAGGGAGGCCCGGAAGTGACCGCGTGGTTTGGTGAAACTGCCGAAGTCGAGCAGGCCGGTATAGAGTCCGCGCGAGGGCCAGCGGCCCGATTCGCCGAGATAGTCTGTACCGGTCCATATGAATTGGCCGAAGATGAAATCCTTGTCGGCCACGGCGCGCCATGCCTCATAGTCTGAACGGTTTTCACTTCCATAGATGACGCGGTCGGGATATTTGGCGTGATCCATGTCATAGCGGTCTTCGGTGTAGTTGTAGCCAACGACGTCTACGGCTTCGGGATATTCCGTTTCGTTCGACATGACAACACCCGCGAGTGCACCGGTGACGGGCCGCGAGTCGTCGACGGCGCGGACGCATGCGGCAAGCCGTTTGGCGATCTTGCCTATGCGCATGGCATCGGGAGCATCGGGTTTATAGCCTCCGTACATCGGTTGGCTTATCTCGGCACCGTCGAGAATCGGATGTGAATAGGGGTCGTTGGGATAATCGACTTCATTGCCTATACTCCAGAGGAAGACCGAGGGGTGGTTGCGGTCGCGGCGTACCATATCGGTAACGTCGCGCTCGATCCATTCCTCAAAGAAATCATACGTGCCGTCGAATGACGGTTCGCCTACATTCCAGCCCTTGATCCATTTGCGTTTGGGAAACTCCCATTCGTCGGAGGCCTCGTCCATCACCAGGAGTCCGAGGCTGTCGCAGATCTCATATACCATGGGTGCCTGCGGATTGTGACTCATGCGTATGGCGTTGACGCCTATGCCCTTGAGGTTTCTGAGTCTGCGCTCCCATACCTGGCGTGGCACGGCCGCGCCAAGCACACCGGCGTCGTGGTGCAGGCACACTCCCTTGACCTTCGTGTTTTTTCCGTTGAGAGCAAAACCGTTGTCGGGAGTGAATTCGAGAGTACGTACGCCCATTTTTGTGCTTGAACCGTCTATTTTCTTGCCGTCCTGCAGGAGTTCGGTGCGCAGGGTGTAGAGATAGGGTCTTTCAAGGCTCCAGCGTTCAGGCTTTGCAAGTTTGAGATGGAGCACATTATCTGCCGTAGCGTTTTTGCGTGTCGACGTTGCTATCGTCTTGCCGGATGCGTCTAAAACTTCTGCCTTGATCGTCAGACCCTTGACGGGATTTTCGATGGCGACATCAACATCGATGTCGGCACGGCTGGCTGTGATTTTTACGGCTTTGTAGCCGACGCCCCACTGTGCGATATGGGTGTCAGGAGCCGCTACCATATAGACATCGCGGTAGATACCCGAACCAGTATACCAGCGCGAATCAGCATAGCGGCTATGATCCACGCGTACCGCGATCACATTGTCGCCTTCTTTCAGATATGGCGTCATATCGTAGAGGAAGGAGGCATAGCCATTCGGACGCTTACCGAGCAGATGGCCGTTGAGATATACCTCGCTGCGGTTATAGACACCTTCGAAATAGATGTAGTGTCTGTCGGCACTATCGCTGACAGTGAAATGCTTGCGGTACCAGCCGATACCGCCGGGCAGGTAGCCTGTGCAGCTCGCAAGATAGGGCGAGGCGGGCTGTTCTATACTCCAGTCGTGCGGTAGGTCGAGACGGCGCCATGTCGAGTCGTTGTATGCGGGAACGACGGCTGCCGAATCGTCCGCGAGGGAGAACAGCCAGCCGTCGTTGAAACGACGTGCGTCGCCGAACGACACCTGTGCCTGAATGAAAGTGGCAGTCGCCGCAAGGGCGACTGCCAGCATGAAAAGTCTTTTAAACATTATTCGAATGTATATACGACGGTCGAGACACTGTTAGGTTCGACGAAAACTTTGTCGGCCGGATTGAATTTTTCGCCGAGGAGTTCTTTCTTTGCGGTAGTGGTGTAACGGGTCACTGTCTTGAGGGTGCCGGCACCGTTGATGGTGTTGTCGAGCATCACGCCCTTGTTCTTGTCGGCGTTGGTGTAGACAGCTACAACGGTCTTGCCGTCTGGCGATACATAGGCGGTGCCGCAGAAGTCCTTGCTGTCGGCTCCGCTGAGGTCTACGCGGAAGTAGCCCGGACGCACGAAGAGACTGTAGTTGCCCAGTACCCAGAGGTTGGGTGTGGCTTCGATGGTGCCTTCGGCTGTGAAGTCGTCGCTGTAATTGCCGCCGGCAGGAGTGGTCTTGATAAGCTCGAAGCGGTTTTTCTGGCTCCAGCGCTCAACCGACATGGCTGTCCAGTAGCTCCACGAAGAGCAGCCGGCTACAGTGAGATCGTTGTGTATGATTTTTGACATGTAGAGGGCAATGTCGAACTCGGAGATGTTGTCGTAGTTACCACCGAGTTCCGAGGGGCAGTTGTCAAGCATTGACCATTCGGTCTGCCATATGCGGAGGCCCTTGGTCGCGGCCTTGTCGGCCACTTTCTTGCGCACGTTGCGCATGTCGTTCCAGTTGTCGAATGTCCAGTAGCTGTGACCGCCGGCAACGTTGTCTACATGGGGAAGGTCGCCGACATAGTGGGCCGATCCATTGCCCCAGAATGCCTCGATCTGGTTTGCTCGGTCATTGGTGTTGCCTTCATAGAGGTAGCCCCATGCGGCGGCTTCAGGAATGAGGATCTTTGTCGTCGAGTTCTTGTCGGCGAGGGATTTGTCGAGTTCTTTCACAAGCTGTGCGACCTGACTGTTTTTCCAGCCGCTGCCTTCCTGATTGTGGCCGTCCCAGTTGTACTGAGGCTCGTTGACAGGAGAAATATGGGTCACATTGTAGCCTTCTCCGTTGAAGTGGTCGGCGACATTGGCCATGTACTCGGCGAAGTCATCGTAGCAGTCGTCCTTGAGGTTGGCGTGGGCGCCGCTCTCGGAGTAGCCTTTGCCGTTTTTGGTGAACTGTACCAGAGGCGAGTTGCTGAAGAGTACGAACGATTCAACACCGTTGTTCTTGGCCTGCTGCATGAAGTAGCGCTGGCCTTCGCATTTGTTCCAGTCGTATACACCGTTCACCAGATAGCTCTCGGCGCGATTGTTGGCATCGATGCCTCCGGCATCGCCCTGCTCGGCAGTGCCGGCGCCGAGGTTCACGCGCCACATCGACAGGCCGATGCCGGCGGGCTGTCCGGCCGAACTTATGTTGCTGGAGAAGAGCCAGCGTGCGAGCTGCAGACGGTTGTTGCGCCAGTATTTGCCTATCTGGTTGGGCAGCCAGCAGTCGGAGGCGCCGAAGCCCTCCATGGTCTGGAGTTTCTTGCTTGCGTCGATGGCTGTTTTCTGTGTGTTGCACGAGAAATCGGGTACGGGCGACACTATGTCGCTCGGATTGGTGGGTTCTTCGGGCTTTTCGGGTTCGTCGCCGCCGGAGCCGGTGGGGCGCTTGGTCGATTCGCCGGTGGGTTCGTCCGAGCAAGAGGCAAACATGCCGACGGCCACCATTGCGGGAAGGATGTACTTGATAAATTTCATGGCTTATAAAAATATGGAGAGAAAAATTTTAAAATGTAAGGGATAATCATTTTGGTAATTATCCCTTACAAAGGTACTAATAAAATACCTATCGGAAAAGCGTTTAAGTAAATTTAAGCGGTAGGGCCAGGAATTAACGAAAACAGGTTTCCGAAGCCCCGACCCTACATTTTTTAACTATCAATAGCCCGGATTCTGGACGAGGGCGCCGTTGGAGCGCTGGATTTCGTCGGAGGGAATGGGGTAGAGAAGGTCGCGGGGAGCGGTGAAGCGTGTGCCCTTGTCGCTCGACTGGCCCTGGTTGTATTTTTCGTACATGTCGGCGTTGGGGCCGAGGTTGTATGTTACGAACGAACCGTTGGGGCCCATGATGTTTTCGATCACTTTCTTGCCGTTGCCGGCATCCCAGCGGCGGATGTCGAAGAGGCGGTTCTGCTCGAAGGCGAGTTCGAGACGGCGTTCGAGGCGGATGGCGTCGCGGAGGGTTTCGCCGCTCGATGTAACGTCGGCAAGGCCTACGCGGTTGCGGACCTCGTTGAGGGCGGTGCGTGCGGAGGGATCGTCGTTGGTGGCGTTGCAGGCCTCGGCGTAGAGCAGGAGCACGTCGGCATAGCGGAGGATGCGGTGATTAAGCTGGGTTTTCTGCTTGTTGAATACTTCCTGACGGTATTGTGTCGGAATGAAGTATTTGCGGATGATACGTGCGCTCTTGTGCTGGGAAGGATCGATCACGTAGCCTTCTTCGTATACGTCGTCACCCCAGCCGAAGGCTTCCTTATAGTCGAGGAACTTCTGGTCTTTCACACCCTGGGTGAATACGGTGGCATTGTTTTCGATGAAGGCGGCGAAATTGTCCTCGCCGGGGATTTCCTTGCAGCCGGTCTTGATGATGGTCCAGCGGAGACGCTCGGTATCGCCGGCGGCGATATAGGCGTTCTCGAGGTCGGCCGAGGGTGTGCCCCAGGCCCAGCCGTCGCCAATGCCGTTACGGCAGCCGGTGATGGTTGTGAGCGAGCCGCCCAGGTTATACTGGTTGCTGAACATCGTCTGTACCTCGAAGATCGACTCGACGCTGTTGTTGTGTTCCACACTCCATACATCTCCGAAATCGGGACAGAGCTGGTATTCGCCTTCATCGATCACTTTCTTGAGGGTAATCTTGGCGTCGGCATATTTGCCGCGGTATACCTGAGTCTTGCCGAGAAGCGTCAGGGCTGCGCCGCGGGTGGCGCGTCCGAGGTCGGTTGCAGGCCATTCGCTGCGCTGGGGCAGGATTTCGGCGATTTCGCCGAGTTCCTTTTCAACGAAGTCGTATACTTCGTCGACAGAGGAGCGGGTGATGCCTTCGCCGTTGGTTATAGGCTCGGTGATCAGAGGCACGCCGCCGAAGTAGCGTACGAGGTCAAAGTAGAAGAAAGCGCGGAGGAAGCGGGCCTCGGCGATGCGGCGGTTGCGGAGTGTCTCGTCCATCGATGCGCCGGGAATGCGTGCGATGGCGGTATTGCAGGTGTAAATGCCTTGGTAGCGTGCGCCCCAGAAGTTGGAGAGGGCACCGTTCTGCGGAGCGGTGGGCATGAAGTAGGTCACGTCCTGATAGCCGTCGCCCTGGGTTGTGTTGCCGTCCCAGAGGTCGTCGGTGGTCATGTCGGCCTGCAGCCAGGCGTTGTAGATCTGCCACCAGTCATCTTTTGCTATTTCGAAGTAGCACCCGCCGATAAAGTCGTTTACTTCTTCTTCGTCGGCGAAATATGTGTCGAGGTTCTGACTGCCGTGTACGTCCTCGGTGAGGAAGTCGTCGCAGGAGGCCATGGTAAGACCCAGTGCAAGTGCGGCAGCGCCTAATATGATGTGTTTTTTCATTAGTTCGTGAGATTAGAATTTGATGTCAAGACCGAGGAGGAATGTACGGGGCGAAGGATAGTTGTTGTAGTCGATGCCCGTTTCGATTACGCCGCCGTCGTAGAAGGGGCGTTCGGGGTCCATGCCGGTGTAGCTGGTGATGGTGAACACGTTCTGTGCGGAAGCATAGACGCGGAGATCGAATTTCTTGGTGATGGTTTTGGGCAGAGTGTAGCCAAGGGTCAGAAGCTTGCAGCGGAAGTAGGAACCGTCTTCTACGAAGAAGTCGCTCACACGGCTGTAGTTCTGGTTGAGGTCGTTGTAGCTCAGACGGGGATATTCGGCGCCGGTGTTGTCTTCACTCCATGTCTTGCCGAGAGTGCCGCGGAACACGTTCTGACCGCCTGCGCCCGAGTAGCGGCGACGCTGCAGGTTGAAGATATCGTTGCCGAAAGTGCCGAAGAAGTTGGCGGTGAGGTCGAAGTTCTTATACCAGAAGCTGAGGTTGAGGCCCATCTGCAGGTCGGGGTAGGGATTGCCGATATATGTCTTGTCGGCTTCGTTGAGCTGGCCGTCGTGGTTACGGTCTACGAAGATAAGGTCGCCGGGCTGTGCGTCGGGCTGGATCATCTTGCCAGTTTCGTCGGTGTGATTGTAGACCTGTTCCCAGTTCTGGAAGATGCCGGCTGTCTGGTAGCCGAAGAAGCGCGAGATTTCGGTGCCGTCCTCGTTCTTGATGATGCTTTCGGCAAGCTGGTTGCCGCCGGTCCAGATCGGGCCGTCGCCGGTGAACTTGATGGCTTTGTTCTTCACGCCGGAGAGCTGCAGCCCGATGTCGTAGCGGAAGTCGCCGACCTGGTCGGTGTAGTTGACGGAGAATTCCCAGCCGCGGGCGCGCATTTTGCCGATGTTCTGGGTGATGGCGCCCTGCCATGTAGGCACGCCGAGGAGCAGGAGGCTCTGCTTGCCGTAGAGCATGTCGTGCGAAGTCTTCTGGTAGAGGTCGAATGTCACGTTGAGTTTGCTGTTGAAGAGCGACAGATCGATACCGAAGTCGATGTCTTCTACGGTCTCCCATTTAAGGTTGGGGTTGCCCACGGAGCCTACGATGGTAGAGGGGTAGCGGGTCGGGGTGGAGCCGAATACGTAGTTGACACCGTTGTTGAGGGTGGTCATGTATGCGCCGTTGGCGATAGCCTGGTTACCTACGCGACCCCAGCCGAGGCGGATCTTGGCGTTGTTGAGCCAGTTGCGGGTGTCTTCCATGAAGGCTTCCTCGCTAAGGCGCCATGCGGCCGATACCGAGGGGAATGTACCGAATTTGCTGCCTTTGGGGAAGCGGCTCGAACCGTCGGAACGGATAGAGGCGGTGAGGTAGTAGCGGTTGTTGTAGTTGTAGTTCACACGACCGAGGAACGATGCGAGTGTCTGGTAGGAAACGTTACCGGAGGCGAACTGGTCGCCGGTGGCAGCCGATATTTCATGGAGCAGGTCGCTGGAGCCGGGCACGTCCTGGCGCGATGCGTTGGCCCACCAGTCGGCGTAGCGTTCGGCGGTGAAACCGGCCATTACGGTGAGGTTGTGCTTTTCGGCGAAAGTGTCCATGTAGGTGATGGTGTTGTTCCATGTCCAGTTGAGACCGTCGGAGTAGTTGCGGCCTACGGAGTTCTTTTCGTTCTGCTCGAGAGCGTCGATGTGGAATGCGTAGTTATAGAAGTCGTTGCGCTGATACCATGCGTTGGCGCCGAACTGAGTGCGGAGCACAAGCTGCTTGATGGGCTGTATCTGGATGAAGGGGTTCATGAGCACGCTGAGCTTGCGGCTGGAGTTGTCCATACGTGCGAGCGAGCCTGCGGGGTTCCACTCCTGGTTGTTGTAGGAGCGCTGGTAGTTGTTCATCGGGTTTGCTGCATCCCATTCGCTTTCGGGGCGGAATACGGGAGTGGTAGGGTCCATCGACATGGCAGCGGAGAAGAGGTTGGGGGTGTTGTCCCAGTTCTCATAGCTGGGAGCGATGTCGAGACCGGCCTTCAGCCAGGAAGTGAAGTTGTATTCGGTGTTGAGGCGTACGTTCACTTTGTCCCAGTAGCCATAGTCGAACTGCGAGTTGTTGCGGAAGTAGCCGAGCGAGAAGCTATAGACGAATTTGTCGTTGCCGCCGCGCACACCCAGTGAATAGTTCTGGATAAGGGCCATGTCGTTGACAACTTCTTTCCACCAGTCGGTGCCGTCTACAGCTCCGTAGTTCTCGTAGGGGCTGTTCCAGGGAGCAACGCGGCCGTCGTTGGTATAGCGCTGCTTGAATACCTTTTCGTATTCATCGGCCCATGCCATCTTAGGCTTGTCGATGTGCTGGAAACCTACCGAAGCCGAGAATTCGACATTGGTTTTGCCTGCGGAACCTTTCTTTGTGGTGATAATGATGACACCATTGGAAGCGCGGGTACCGTAGATAGCGGAAGCGGAAGCATCCTTGAGCACTTCCATGCTTTCGATGTCGTTGTTGTTGAGGAAGTTGATGTTGCTGCTGTTCAGAGGCACACCGTCGACTACGTAGAGAGGGCTCGAGCCGTTGACCGAGGTGATACCGCGGATGATGACCTTAGGAGTAGTACCGGGGCCGCCGCCGCTGGCAATCTGGACACCGCTCACTTTGCCCTGGAGGGCATCCATGGCGTTACCTGTGGTAACTTCGGTGATTGCATCGCCCTTGACGGTTGTGATGGAGCTGGTAAGGTCGGAGCGTTTTACAACACCGTAACCTACAACTACCACTTCGTCGAGTACAGAAGTGTTTTCTTCGAGGGCTACGTCGATAGTCGTGCGGCCATCGACATTTATGGCAGTGGTCTTGAAGCCTACATAGGAGAATTCGAGAACTGCATTGGCGGGAACACCCGATATGGTGTAATTGCCGTCGAAATCGGTGACGGCACCGTTCTGGGCACCTTTGAGAGTCACCGAAGCGCCTATCAGAGGTTCGTTATCGGTTGCGGATATCACAGTACCCTTCACCGTCAGGTTCTGTGCCATGGCCACGAGGCCGATCAGAGCCGCGCACAGAAATAATATTTGTTTTTTCATAAAATAGTTGAAACGTGGTTTATGGTTAGTTTGTCATCCCCGGCGCGTTAGTTGGGAATCATTTTGATGCGCTCGGCGTGTGCGTCAAATATCAGTCGGTAGCTGCCGTCGGCGGGTATCTGGACATCGATCCAGTTGTCGCCTATGAAGTTCTTGCGATAGTCTTCTGAGCCCCATCGTGATTCGCTGAACGCACCTCCGGCATTGGGATACATGAACTTGAATTCATCTGCAGTCATACTCTGGCTGTATTTCCAGTCGAAGTAGTCTTTATTGGAGGCGAACTTGACGTTATCCGGCCAAAGTATTCCGTAGTAGACGCATTTGCTCGGGTCAGAGCCTTCGTCGACACGCCATGTGGTGTAGTTCCACCATCCGTGACTGTGCCAGTTGTGAAGAATGAAGCGTTCCTTGCCTTCGGAGCGTTTCCAGTCGGAAACGATGAAGATATTGGGGTTGGCCGGATCCTGCTCCATGCGGACTTTGATGTCGCCGGGGCCTCCTGCCGGGCCAAAGTACCATTCCTGCATCCAGGGATCGTCCTGATTCCAGTTGTCGCTCCATGTCCAGAGGTCGTTCTGACCGTAGCGGAGATGCGATACGGGGTTGATGGCCTCGCTTACAGCGTAGGTGTCGAGAGTGACGGTGCGTTCGAAGGTGTTGACGTTGATGAGGTAGTATACCCCTGCCTTGTCGAGGGTTACGCGGCCTACACTTTCGGGATCGTCACCGAGCTTGGTGGGATCGGCGGGATCGGGACCGAAGCATACGGGGCCGAAGTCGGTCTTCTGAGGTATGAAGCAGATCTGTGTGCCGGCTTTCTCGTTGTAGTAGCGTACGCGGTATTTGTATTCGCCCACGTGGTCCATGGCCATAGGTACGCCGAAGACATCGCTGTTGAGTTCGGCTGCGGTGGCTACGTCGGCAAGGTAGATCACGCTCCAGTCGGGGAGTTCCGATACCTTGATTACGGAGTTGACTACGGTAGAGCGTACTTCGCCTTCCTGGGCAGCCTTGTCGTAGGCGGTTACGGTGAGGTTGTAGTCGGCGATGGCGGTGGGGAGTTCGAGCTTGCGGGCAAACTCTACGCGGTTCTGGCCGTTGCCCTGCACGGTTACGGGGAAGCCGTCGACGCCTTCGACATCGACAGTTACATAGTCGATTTCGCGGTTGTCGCGAACGGAGAAGCTGAGGTTGAAAGTGGGGTTCTCCTTGAAGAGCACGGTCACTTCCTTGTCGGGCGAAGTCTCGAAGACGGGAGCCGAGAAGTCGCCGTCGAGAGTCACGAGCACGGTCTTTTTGACGGTGTTGCCGGCTACGTCGGTAACGGTGATGTCGACATCGAAGCTGTCGCCGACTATGTCGTTGCGCATGCGCACGCTATAGTCGAGGTCGTATTCGGTTTTGGGAGCACCATAAATCTCGATGAGGTCGATGGTTTTGTTAATGCTCAGGGCCGGGCAGCTCAGCGTAATGGAGGCTATGCCGTCGGCATCGGAAATTTTTCCTGCGAAGTGCACATCGCGGCCGAGATCGGTCATAACGTGCTCGGAGGTCACTGCAAAGTTGGGGTCAGCGTTGTCTACGATTTCCCACTTGTCGTCGGAACACGACGAGACAGCGAGAAGCGAGAGCGCCAGGGCACCCGTCATACATGCATGCTTGTAGGTCATAAATTGTTATTTAAGGTTATGGTTAATATTTCCAGATTTTGATTGGTCTGAGATCGCGGTCGAGTCCGCTTGCCGCTACAAAGAGCGCTCTGTCGGGATTACGGGAGAGAGAAGGCTTTTCATGGTCTTGCAAACGGCTTGCGCCACACGTGCGCATTACCGATTGCGAAATTATAGTGAAAAACGATATTTTTCGGTCTGTTTTGACTCATTAAGAAATCACAATTGATTCAAAAATCGGTTGATGGTTGTATTTTGAACTATTTACGACTATATTTGAAAACCGTTTCAATAAAACTATGAAAAACGTAATAGCAATTACAGTATGCGTCTTTTACGCACTGATGTCGGCGTTAGTCGCGGTTGCGCTTCCTTCACCGGCTACTGTCACTTCACTCGGGCTTGAACACGGTCTGTCCAACAGCTATGTTGTAAGCATAGTTCAGGACAAGCGTGGAGTAATGTGGGTTGCCACTGAGGATGGTCTCAATATTTTCGACGGCGGCCGTTTCATACCTATATATAAAAGTGAGACTGACTCCGAAACCGGTTTGAGCGGAAACGAACTCAATACTCTGCTTGATGATCCGGTCGACTCGGTGATGTGGATCGGCACGCAGCGTGCGGGTATCAACGCTTTCGACTATAGCAAAGGAACGATACGGCGCATACGTCATGACCGGACCGATCCGACGTCGCTTGTCACCGACGATGTGACGCGTATAGTGGCCTCGTCGACAGGCAAGCTGCTTGTGGCGACATTCTGGTGGGGTGTCGATCTGTTCGATCCTTCCGACGGAACTTTCGAGCATTTCAATCCTACGAATGTGACCGGTATGCCGTGGTGTAATATCTGGACTGTGGCCGACAGTGGCGACGGCGACAATATCTATATCGGACACAAGAGCGGTTTCATGGAGATGTCGCTTAAAGATCGCCGTGCGCGCAATTACAGCGCGGCACCCGCGCACGCCGATTCTTTGCCGGGTACTATGGTGTACTGTATCGTGCCTACCAAGTCTGGAAAAGTGCTCGTCGGCACCGACAGCGGCATCGCCCTGTTTGATCCTGAAACCAAGAATTTCATCAATATGGCCGACGGGCCGCTTTCGAAGGCTATGGTCTACGACATAAAGCCTATGGGAAACTCGGTCTATTGGGTGGCTACGGAATTCAACGGTGTGTTTCAACTCGATCTTACGCGAGGTTTTACTTCAGAGGCCGTGGCCCGTCCTCCCGAGCTTGAATTCTCTCGCGGAATACAGCAGCTGAGCAATGCAACCTTTCATACTATGCAGACCGATTCATTCGGTAATATATGGCTCGGACAATGGGGCTCGGGAATCGTGTTTGTAGGTGCTCAGCAGCCTCTGTTCTCGCTTTTTGACAGTGAAGACAGCAAAAAGGGTGACGCTCCTCCCTTGTCATCGCTGTCGCATCGTACTGTCGGAAGTGTGGCCGTCGACCACGACGGCAAGGTATGGATAGGAACCGACGGAGGCGGTATCAATGTTTTCGACGGCGACCGCCGCGAGGCTGTCTACCGCAATATTGCCGGATCTCCCCGGGGCAATCATATACAGGCTTCGCTTTGCGATGATCAAGGCAATCTGTGGTTCGGGGCCTTCAACGGCGGTCTGTTCTTCTATGACAGAAACCGCAATACCTTTTCGGCTGTTACTCTCGACAGTCTTGTGAACGAGGATGTCCGGGCCATAAATCAGTTCGGCGATACCGTTTTTGTCGCCGGAGGCACGGGTATCTACGGAATCGATGCGCGGACACGTCGTCTCCTGAAATCGCATACTGTCGATATGGCCCGCGACATCGTTATCGACCGTTACGGGCAGCGTTGGGTCGGTACTTTCGGCAGTGGTCTTTTGCTGTTCGACAGAGATATGAATTTTATCAGGATGTTCAATGTCGATTCGGGTTTCCCGTCCAATACCGTTAACGATCTGTTTATCGACAGGGCCGGCTCGCTGTGGGCGGCTACAGGTGAGGGGCTTGTCCGTTTCACCAATCCGGCCGATACCACCTATGTCAACTACCGCCATGCCGACGGTCTTGCCAGCAGTTTTGTGAGTGCTGTCACTCAGGATAATGACGGCAATATCTGGGTGAGCACGAACAAGGGAATATCCATCGTGTCCGACGGAAATATATCGAGTTACGATCATCTCGACAATACGCCCCCCGGCTCGTTCATGAGTTCGAGTGTGGCTCTCGACAGTCTCGGTCGGATTTATTTCGGTGCGCTCAACGGTCTGTGCCGCTTCAATCCGCGCGATGTGCTTGCCGTTCGTGATGCGCCCAAAGCCATCATAACACAGTTCGAGGTCTATGGTCCGGGTGAGGAGGTGACTGATTTCGCTACTTTCGGCCAGCTTGAGGCCGGAAAGCGTATCCGGCTGAAGGCCGACCAGAATACGGTGTCGATTACCGCAAATATCGCAGATTATAGTCTTGCTCAGCGTGTCGAATATCGTTTCCGTCTCGAAGGTTTCGACGAAGGCTGGTTCTCGACCGGCTCCAACCGTGCCGTATACCGCAATCTGCCTCCGGGATCATATGTGTTCGAGGTAGATACGCGCATGCGCAATCAGGCATGGAGCGGCAACATCACTTCGGTGAGGATTACGGTTGATCCGCCCCTTCCCCTTACGTGGTGGGCCAAACTCATATACTTTCTGCTTGCCGCCGGTATCATCTTGATTCTGTTATACCTGTATCAGAAACGGCTCAAAGCCGAATCGCTCTATCAGATAGAAAAGAAACAGCGTATTCAGGACAAGGAGCTTGCCGACGAACGCCTGCGTTTCTATACCAATGTGACCCATGAACTCCGTACGCCTCTTACGCTCATAGTCGGGCCGCTCGAAGACAGTCTGCGCGGCGACGGCCTTTCTGAAAGCGAGAGGCGGCGTATAACGGTCATCAACCGTAATGCCCAGAAGCTGCTCTCGCTCGTAAATCAGATCCTCGATTTCCGCAAGAGCGAGACAGCCAACAAGCGTCTGTGCATCATGACGGGCAATATCGTGTCGACGGTCTATGAGACTGCCTTGAAATATAAAGAGCTTATAAGTGGCTCGAAAATCAAAATCAATATATCGGCCAATCCGGAAAGTATCGTAATGCCGTACGACAAGGAGGCCGTAGGCATGATTCTCGACAATCTTATATCGAACGCGCTGAAATATACTCCCAAAGGCTCAATTAATATCCGTTGCCGCAAAGGCGATGAGGGCGGACGCGAATACGTGGAGATAAGTGTCGGCGACACGGGTTACGGCATATCAGCCGAGGCTCTGCCGCATATCTTCGACCGCTACTATCAGGAGAAAGGCAGTCATCAGGCTTCGGGTACAGGTATCGGACTCGCGCTTGTCAAAAATCTGGTGGAGCTGCATCATGGTTCTATCTCCGTAGACTCCAAGCTCAACGAAGGCACGACGTTCACGTTACGTCTTTGGGCTGACGAAAGCTATCCCGAGGCCATACACCCCGACGACAACGGTGCGGCGGTTCTTCCGGCGCCTGAACGCGATGTTGAGATGGAGGCGGCTCGTATGACGGATCGCCGTATGCCTGTGGTGCTTGTTGTGGAGGATAATGAGGATCTGCGTGAGTATATCAGCGAGTCGTTTACTGATCTATTCGAGGTGAAATTGGCGTCCAATGGCCAGGAGGGTCTTGAAATAGCCCATATCGTGCAGCCCGATATAATCATCACCGACATAATGATGCCTGTGATGGACGGACTTGAGATGACACGTCAGCTTAAGGCTGATATACAGACCAGTCATATACCTGTCATTGTACTTACAGCCAAGGATAGTGAACTTGACCGTGAAGACGGTTATACTGCTGGTGCGGATTCATACTTGACAAAACCGTTCAGTACCCACCTCCTTATAAGTCGCGTCAACAACATATTGAGGTCGCGTGAAAATATGGCGAATACAGCCGCTCCGGTTATGAAACTGTCGGCCACTCCGGCATCGGAGGAACCTGCGCTTGCCCCCGAACAGGTTGTGCCAGAGGCTAAATCACCTGAAATGAGCGCTCTTGACCGCGATTTCCTCGACAGACTCCACAATGCAGTCAGTGAGCATATATCGTCGGAAAATGTGGACGTGGCGTTCCTTTCGGACACGATGTGCATGTCGCGTGCCACGCTCTACCGCAAGGTGAAGGCTCTGACGGGTCTTTCTCCCAACGAGTATATACGTAAAGTGCGCATGCAGGTTGCCGAGCAGTTGCTGGCGCAGGGTAAATTCACCGTCTCTGAGGTGTCTTTTAAGGTCGGTATAAACTCCACACCCTACTTCCGCCAATGTTTCAAGGAAGAATTCGGTGTCAATCCCTCCGACTACGTACGCTCGCTGGGCTATTAAGAGGTTGTTTAATAACATATGTGAAAGCACAGGCCAAAAAGTCGGAGATGGC
>CAJKRG010000035.1 GCA_905202215.1 uncultured Porphyromonadaceae bacterium | reverse complement strand
GCAAAAATACACCAACCTGTGATTTAACAGATATTATGAAACACCCTCTTATTTTTTACTGCCGGCACAATTTTTTTCAGCAAAGGTATTGCATGTTTCAGAAAAAGGCACTACCTTTGCAGTGCCTTTACAGATGGTGCCCATAGTTCAGCTGGTTAGAGCGTCGGATTGTGGTTCCGAAGGTCGTGGGTTCGAATCCCACTGGGCACCCAAAGACAACACAGCCGATCGAGTATCACACCCGGTCGGTTTTTTTTCGTCTTAACATCCCGACAATGAAAATTTCTGATCTTGAACCGGTAAAGGAGTTGCTCGATGCCCTCGCATCGCGCTATAACACCGAAGATTTCATTACAGACGATCCTGTCCAGTTCGCACGACGTTTTACCGATCAACGCGACGCAGAGATCGCTTCACTCCTTGTATCATCAATAGCATGGGGCAAGAGAAGCATGATACTGCGTAATGCCGACCGCATGCTCACCATACTCCACAACGATCCCTATCATTTCGTTATCGAAGGCGACATCGAGGCTATCGGAGAAGGAAACATACACCGCACATTCTTCGGACGGCACCTCCGACACTATCTGCGCACCCTGCGGCTGCTTTATTCGCGCTACGGTTCGCTCGAAGATTTTGCGGCTGCAATAGGAGCGCCGGCCGATGAGGCTCCAGCATGGAAAATTGCGGAAGGCATAAATAATCTTCTCTCGGAAGCCAACTCCCTCTACCCTCTCGACGGTCCCAACCGATGCATTCCCGCAAAGCCCGACACTTCGGCTCTCAAACGCCTGAACATGGCTCTGAGATGGCTCGTTCGAGACGACGGCATTGTAGATCTCGGCATGTGGAAAGCTCTTAAACCTTCACAGCTCTTTATTCCTCTCGATGTCCATTCGGGCAATACAGCCAGAGCTCTCGGACTTCTAAACCGAGCACAGAACGATCGCCGCGCCACAGAAGAACTCACACTCCGTCTTCGCGAATTTAATCCGGCCGATCCTATAATATATGATTTCGCGCTCTTCGGAGCCGGAGTCAACCAATTTGAAGGACTAAAAACAAGTAATCTATGAGACTTCCAAAAATTCTCCTCAGCGCTTTACTCGCTTCATGCATAGCAGTCACAGCAACAGCCGCCGAAAAGCGTACATACATCTACGACATTGCCGGCTCCGACACATTGCGTGTTGATGTCTATAAAGGTACAGACACAACAGACAAAACCCCGGCTCTTATCTTTGCCTTCGGCGGCAGCTTCAGACACGGCCAACGCGACGATTCCAGATATCTGCCTATGTTCCGTTTTCTTGCGGACAACGGTATCACCGTTGTGTCCGCCGACTACCGTACCATGCTCAGCCGTCTCGAACCGGCCGACATCGACGGACCGGAAGAATTTGCCGAAGCCCTAACCGGCGCAATCCAGACGGCGGTGCTCGATTACACCAGAGCAACGGCCTATATCATATCACATGCAGACGAATGGGACATTAACCAGAATCAGATTTTCGCATGTGGCTCAAGCGCCGGTGCGATTACAGCCCTCCAGGCCGAATACGAGATTTGCAACAGAAACGCATCGATCGGATCTATTCCTGCCGGCTTCAACTATGCCGGAGTCATATCAATGGCCGGAGCCATATTCTCGGACGGCACCCCGCGATGGAGACGCACCCCCGCTCCCATGCTGCTCTTCCATGGAGATGCCGACTCCACCGTTCCTTTCAACCGAGCAACCATGGGCACATTCGGTCTATGGGGCTCCGAATCAATAGCCGAAAGTCTGACAGCCTTGAACATACCGAACACTTTCTGGAAAATACTCGGAGCCGACCACTCTGTCGCAATCACTCCTATGAACAACCATTCAGGTGCCATCCTCGATTTCATCCATTCCGTATGCTCCCAACGAGCTACCATCACCTCTGTCGAAGAACGAATTCCGGGTCAAGGCCCGTATAAAACGGACTTCACCCTCAAAGACTACCTACAGTCGAATATGTAAAATAATATATACCAACTACTTGATATAGCGTCGGCAACTACCGCCGCTATTTTTTTTAAAATAAATTTGGTTTATATTGTATTTAATATTAATTTTGTAATAGTTACAAGATTGTTAATTCAGCATGAATGATCATATTCTTTTATCAGACAGCAGATTGACAGAAATGATGCATAAAGCCGGCATCAGACCGTCCGTACAGCGGTTAGCGATATTATCGCACATCGCCAACAAAAGGATGCATCCCACCGCCGACGAGATTTATATGGATCTCGCACCCTCTTATCCGAGTCTCTCGAAGACCACTGTCTATAATTCGCTTCATGTGCTTGTCGAATGTGGTCTTGTGAGAGAACTTGAAATCGAAAGTGGCAACCGCCACTACGACCTTGCGCCCCAGCCTCCACACAGTCATTTCATATGCCGCCATTGCGGCTGTATCTATGACATGGAAATTCCACCTTACTTAGAAAAATCGGCTACAAAAGGATTTACGATCGACAGCATCGACGTATACTTCAAAGGTTTATGCCCTAATTGTAAATAACGACCAATAAAACACCAATCGACAAAATGAAAGATCTCAAAGGAACTAAAACAGAACGCAATCTCATGGAAGCCTTCGCAGGCGAATCTCAGGCTCGAAACAAATACAGCTACTACGCATCTAAAGCACGTCGCGACGGCTACGAACAGATCGCGGCCCTCTTCGAAGAGACTGCAAACAACGAAAAAGAACACGCCAAACTATGGTTCAAATATCTTCATGGCGGCGAAATACCCGACACAATGATAAATCTCCGGGATGCCGCCGAAGGCGAAAATTTCGAATGGACCGATATGTACGAGCGCATGGCCAAGGAAGCCGAGGAAGAAGGATTCGCTGAAATCGCATGGCGTTTCCGTGCGGTAGCCGCCATCGAACGTCATCATGAAGAGCGCTACCGCCGTCTGCTCGCCAATATCGAAGAGGGTATCGTTTTCTCTCGCGATAACGACGCCGTATGGATCTGCCGGAATTGCGGCCATATCGTCATCGGTAAAAAAGCTCCCGAAATATGCCCTGTATGCAAACATTCACGCAGCTTCTTCGAAATTGAGGCGAAGAACTATTAACTCTCCGGTGTGTTATGAAATAAAAACGCCCTCGTTATGGATCTAAAAGTTTTATATCAACTGACCTACGGCCTCTATATCGTCGGAGCATTCAAGGGCGGCCGACCTGTCGGATGTGTGATAAACACCTGCTTTCAGGTGACAAGCGAAAATCCGCTTTTGGTCATATCGGTGAACAAAGACAACTATACCCTTGAAGCTATCCGCGAAAACCGTCGCTTCTCTCTATCCATAGTCGCCGAAGAGACTCAGCCTGAAATCATAGGTAAATTCGGATTCTTCACAGGACGCGACACCGACAAATACGCCGATTTCGGATTCGAGGTCCACAGTCATGTGCCGTGCGTAAACGGTATCTTTGCCGGACGTCTCATTCTCGAGGCAGAACAGTGCACCGACTGCGGCACGCACGTCCTTGTTCTTGCGAGACTGATTGATACAATCGAAGGATCCGGCACACCCATGACATATGCCTACTATCACCGGGTCATCAAAGGCAAAGCGCCTAAAAATGCGCCCACCTATCAGGCTGAAAGCAAGCCCGCCGACTCAAGAAATATCAGAAGATATGAATGCCAGGTATGCCACTACATAGCGGAAGTAGAGGACGAACTTCCGGAAGACTATACATGCCCTGTCTGCGGAGTCGACCGATCGTTCTTCAAAGAGATAGTATAATCATAAAACAACAAAAAACAGATGGCTTCCGAATGGAGAGCCATCTGTTTTTTATGGTAGTGAAGAATTATTTCACGAACTTCAATGCCACTGTTCCATTAGAAGTCATGATACGCGCCACATAAAGGCCGGATGCCAGACCGGATATATCGGCACAATCACCGGCAACACTGACGAGAAGCGCTCCGTCAAGACCATATACAGAGATTGATTCGGATTCGGCACCATATACCTTCAGCACGTCACCATCAACGGCTATACGGCAGTCCGAGGCATCCGAGATATTGTCGATACCCGAAGACGCCAGTCTGATATCTCCATAAACACCCAGATTGTCAAGAAGCAATGCTTCACCGGCAGCCGACTTCACATTCACGCCTATATAAATATTCTGATCCTTATATTTGCCCAGATCAATACCATGAGTCTGTACGAAAACATCTTCAGAGTTTACAGTATATTCTGTCTTATATAAATACCAGACATCTGAAGTCGTCGATACACCAACCTCATACTTCTCACGGAAATTATTGTTGGTTGAATTCGAATTCCAGACAAAGTGTGCGTCATCCCCGGTTACAGTCATCTGCGGGAGTACAACCCAACGGTCAGCCTGGGTATTATCCGTAAACCATGTGTTCACCGCAAGCGCATGGGTGCCGAGTACAGGATGTGTCGAGAGCTGATATATACCAAAACCATCTTCATTGAATTCCTCACCGGAATCAGGATGATTGACGGCGGAATCTTCCTTGCGCAATGTAAGATCCGATGGCAGAGAACCATTTTCAAAATCCCATAATGCCACGGCATCGCCTACTACCGTAACAGTCTTTTCTATTACATTGTTGGACGCCTCGCCGTCGCCATCGCATATAGCCTCAACCTTGACAGTATGTTTACCTACATCAATTCCTTCAAGAGACTTAGACATAGTCACCGGAAGAATCTGCTGGCCATGTACCGCATACTTTTCTGTCTTTATCAATTTGTCGTCGAGATAAGCATTGACAGTGACATCGGCATTCCGAGCTCCTACATTATGAAGAGTAAATGCTATATCCGTATTGCTTCCGCTGCGGAAATACGATTTAGGCTGTGTTAAATCACCCACTGCAATATCGAACCAGTTGGCATCCACCTTATCGATAGAAAGGTCATCTATGACAATCCAGTTCTCATTGGCATCGCTGAAACAGTAGAATCCAATATAGATCTGACCGCCTTCCTTTACCTCGAATATATTGATAGATTCCGCATAATGCTCGTTGGTCATAGGATCATATTCGGCTATGAGATTCGTCATTGCCTCAGGCTTGGGTTCGTTTCCGAAGAAAACCTTCATACGTTCCTTGTGGTTTTCGGTAGCCGAATACCAGAATTTGAGTACATAATGGCCAGCCTCCATTTCTATTGGCTCGAGAAAAGCCCAGTCGTCAGCTGCATTCTGTTTATTATAGTTATAGCCGAGACAGTAATTGCCTGTACGGGAAAAGCTGACAAACCAGTCATTCATAACGATATGCCAGGCTCCGTCATCATCGTTAAGATTGAGATAAGACATCATCGAGGTATCATCATCCGCCTCAAATCCCATACGATAAGGTACTGCGGCCGGAGCGATATGTTTGACTTTTGTCTCAATCCGGTCATTGCCGGGATTCACATCATCCGGATGCTCTGTCCACGACGCCACTACATGAGTGTAACGACCGAGAGAAAGATCAGCCTTAGCGGCAAACGTATGTTCGACACTCTCGCCGACGGCCAAGGGAGCCGTCACATGTTCAACGACAGGCTCGCCTCCGTTTACAGTGAAAGCCACATCGTATGAGTCGACAGACACACGCCCGACATTCGACACCTTCACTTTCACAGTCTCATTACCGAGTCCTTCGCCTGTAACAGGAGATATTATCTCACTCACACAAAGATCGACCGGATTGGCTCCGTTCAGAAGATTGACAGAATTGATGTACAGACGGTATTTATCGGGCGCCGACACACAGTGAAAAGCAAGATGCATCGCACCGGCCTCAGCATCGATAAACACCATATTGCTCTGTTGAGACTCACCGACGTTCGAATGCTCGGCAACTTTCGTCTTCATTCCCTCGACGCTCGCCGAAGTTCCAGTCCACACCTCAAAGGCTTCTCCATAGGAACTGCCCTTGAATTCATAGCTGAGGATATAGACACCGCTGGCCGGAATCGTGATCGCAGGAGAAATCAGCCAGTCATCACCGGCATTGCTGCCATGATAAGTATAATACACATGCGATGGAGAAGCTGTTTCAGAGTAGGTCCATGTTTTTCCATCATCGTTGACGTCTTCGACTTTCCAGGCTGCGAAATCCTCGGCGCTCACTGTAGCGAAATCCGCCGAGAACACCGATTGAGCCGCCTGGGCGCCATAGACGCATAAAGCAGAAACAAGCAGAGTAAAAAACTTTTTCATATTGTAAGAAACTTGGTTATTAATCGACACAAATGTAATAAATTAAATCGAAACAACGGCACAGAAAGCCATAAAAATGCATTTTGAATGTACAAATGTCATGCTGCCATTCTTCAAAAACAGATTTTCAAGCCATAAAAACGAAGAGAGCCGCATGACATAGCATACGACTCTCTTAAAAATTTCAATATTACGGCCTATTTTTCTACAAAAGCTATATGCCCGGGGATATCTCCGGTTGTGGCGCTCCATTTAAGCAGACCGTCGGTACCGAAGCAATAGACTTTGCCCGACGAAGTGTAGTTTCTGGCATCGGTCAGGAGCACATATCCGTTTGCCGGATGAACCGCGATACAATATGGTGTCTGAACGTCTTTGGCCGCTCCGTCGGAAATAAACGAACCGTCATACGCGAATCCGCCGTCTGCGATCGGCCCAAGTTTGCCGTAGGCATAGGTGGCATTCCAGCTGGCATCATACTCGGTCGCGTAATAGTAGATATGGTCGTCGGCGATAGCCATGTTGGATACCGCACGGTTAACGGCCACAGGATTACCGAACACACCGTCAGCCCCGCGTTCGAGACGATAGAGATTGGCGGGAACATCCGCGTAGTTTCCGCGCGAACTTACCCACATATGTCCGTAGGGATCGATACTCAGATGATGCATGTTGATGTCTACGGTGATACTGCCGGTCTTGGTCATGTTCTTGTAATCGATCACCGAAATCGTATTGTCATATTCGCCTGTCGTAATCAGGGTCGAGTTGGCCACATAAAGTTTATCGCCGTCGATCGCAAGTTCTTCCGGCTGAAGACCGGCAGATACCTTACCGGTCACCGCAAGGCTTCCGATATCAAACCGGACCACAGATCCATTATCACCCTCTCCGCCGACATAACTGCTCACATAGGCGTTGTCACCTTCGAAAACGATGTAGCGTGGCGAATTGATATCGACCTGGCCGATACGTTTGGCTGTCGCGGCATCGAGCACTTCAACCTTATGGCTGCCATTGACCACGATATAGAGACGACCCTTGTAGCAGGCTATATCATTGCCCATGTCGCCAAGTTCGAGAGCCTGTTCAGGATTGTTTTCCGCATATATATTACGGTAATATGTCGCAGTGGCATAGTCATAGTAGTCGAGAGTGCATTTGTTTGAACCCATGTTGCCCTCGTTGAGCAGATAGAAGCCGGTCACGCCACCCACGACACCTTCGGTGTCCGTAGTTTTCTCACCCTCGCTCATTATAGTTTTCGGGTCATCCTCGGAGCACGCCGAGAACAATCCCATCGCACCGGCGGCGATAAGACAGAGAATTGTTTTCTTTAGTAATTTCATTGCTTGGTAATGCTTATTGTTGGATTAATGAATTACAATGTAAGCATCGCCCGATCATACATTCACAGCGGGGAGATCAGCCTGAAGACTAAATTTCCTCCTCATCGGCCCATAATCCCGCGGGCATGATGGCGAAGCTGCATACGGCAGGTCTTCTGACTTGTTCCTGTTTTCCACGCCTTCCCGATATTAATCAGTGACTTAATGCGGAAACTTAGGTCGGAACTCACAGCAGCGGGTACTGTTCCGGTCTCTCACCGGATTCCCTTATCCGTATTGCGACCGCAAAGGTACATAAAAATCGTGATTTTTATGTACCTTTGTAGAATGGACGCGAAAACTTTTGCAGCAGAAGTGCTCACCGCACTTCCGTATACCGCCAACGATCAGCAGGTAGCCGTAGTAGCCGCCATGAGTCGTTTTGTCATGGCGCCTCCGGACAAGGATATGGCTTTTATCCTCAACGGATATGCAGGCACAGGCAAGACGTCGCTCACAGGCGCACTCGTCCGTGTTCTTGAGTCACACGGACGCAAAGCCATACTCCTCGCTCCTACCGGCCGTGCGGCAAAAGTATTTTCAGCCAATTCGCACAATCATCCCGCCTTTACAATCCACCGCAAGATATACCGCCATGCGTTCGGCGCCGACCAGACTCAGGCCGGACCGCCGGTTCCGGCCGAGAACAAGTTGCGTAACGCCGTCTTCATTGTCGACGAAGCATCGATGATCGGCACCGCCGACGAACGCGGATACAGCCTTCTCGAAGATCTCGTACAATACGTATACTCGGGCGTAGGATGCCGGTTGATTCTCATGGGCGATACAGCCCAGCTCCCGCCTGTCGGGCAGGAGCGGTCGCCTGCCATGAATCCCGAAACACTACGCCGGCTCGGCATAAAAGTAAGCCACGCCACCCTTACGGAGACGGCGCGCCAGGCAGCCGATTCGGGCATTCTTTTCAATGCCACAAGACTCCGCAAGGTAATGTCGAAAATCACCGGTCTTCCCAACGGAGACGAACTGCCGGTTCCGCGACTGCGTACATCCGGACTACCCGACGTTACCGTCGTCGAAGGAGAGGATCTGCCTGAAATCGTGACCGGCGCCTATGACCGCGACGGTCTCGCCGAAACCATCTTCATAACACGCAGCAACCGGCGTGCCGCAGAATACAACGCCGGTCTTCGAGGTTCCGTTCTCTACCGCGAAGAAGAACTGACACGCGGCGACCTGCTTATCGTGGCCCGCAATCATTACTTTTCCGGAAAGAAGCCGCGTGGTGTCGATTTTGTGGCCAACGGCGACATCGTGACTGTCGAGAAGGTACTCGGCACCGAAAACCGCTATGGCATGCGCTTCGCCGACGTCACGCTCTCTTTCCCGCCTCCGGCCGATGCGCCTGACGACACCGAGCCCATACGGTTCGACGCCAAGATAATGCTCGACACCATTTCGGCTGAATATGCGGTAATGCCCCGCGACGGCTGGGAAAAGCTATACTACGGAATAATGGCCGATGACGAGCGGTTCGGCACGATGCCCGTAGACGCCCGCTATGCTCAGTTGCGCACCGATCCCTACTGGACAGCCCTCCAGGTAAAATACGCCTATGCAGTAACCTGCCATAAGGCTCAGGGCGGACAGTGGACAAATGTATTCGTAGACCTGAGTTACATTCCGGCCGATGCCCTCGGTATGACACTATACCGCTGGCTCTATACCGCCGTGACCCGCGCGAAAAAACATCTTTACCTAATATCACCACCCGAACAACTGCTGAAATGACAACAGAACTGAAAAAACATCCTCGTGTCGATGTCGCCGATGCCTTGCGTGGATTCGCCGTGCTGGCAATCATTCTGCTCCATTCTATAGAGCATTTCAATTTCTACCAATATCCCGACACCGCAACACTGCCCGTATGGCTTAACTTCCTCGATAAAGCGGTATGGGACGGTTTGTTTTTTGCATTCGGTGGCAAAGCCTATGCCATTTTCGCCTTGCTGTTCGGTTTCAGTTTCTTCGTGCAGCACGACAACCAGCGCATGCGCGGCAACGACTTCCGTCTTCGCTTCTGCTGGCGTCTTATCCTTCTCTTCATCATCGGATGCTTCAACGCCGCTTTCTTCACCGGAGAAATTCTGGTGCTATATTCACTGGTAGGGTTCGTTTTGGTGCTCACTTGCCGTCTCAGCGACCGCACGCTCATAACCCTCGCCGCCATATGCATGCTTCAGCCTATATGCATCTACAATATAATAAGGTCGTTCGTGCAGCCGGGTTTCGAACCGACCTCATTCGACTGGATGGCCCACTGGCAGATGACACACGACCTCCAGGATGCAGGCTCATTCTGGGAAACACTCAAAGGGAATGCTTTCCATGGTCAGCTTTTCTCGCTCGGGTGGGCGTGGGACCACGGACGCGTGTTCCAGACCGCAGGTCTGTTCATGACGGGTATGCTCATCGGACGCCGCGGTCTCTTTGCCAAATCACATCTGGCGCTATGGGGCCGCGTACTGGCATGGGCGCTGGTCGCATTCTTCCCACTCTATGGCATCTCTAACATGATGGCCGATTACGTATCGGATCCCGTGGTGCTCTCTCAGCTCAAGATAATCATCCCGTCGCTCGCCAATCTCGCCTTCATGGCAATCCTGGTGTCGGGAATAATCTTCGGATTCTACTGCACAAGACGTCTGTCTGCCGCACTAAGTCTGCTCATACCCTACGGCAAAATGAGCATGACAAACTATGTGACACAGGGCATCATCGGCTCGGCCATATTCTACAACTGGGGCCTCCATGCACACATGTGCATCAGCGCAAGCCTCCTGTTGGGCATAGCCATCTTCCTGATTCAATATGCTTTCTGCCGCATCTGGGTCGGCCGCCACAACCACGGGCCTCTCGAATACATTTGGAAGAAAGCCACCTGGATATGGGCTTGAACCTTATATATGAGTATCTCTGAAACCATCAGCGGGAGAATCGGAACTCACCATATCCGACAGATATGCGCTTTGTGCAGCGGAGAGACCAACGACAGGATGAAAGCGGAATTGTTTTCACTGATAAATGCGCCTGACGACAGAACCGCATATAATGCCCTGTGGGTGTTTACACACTTCGCGCCTACAGATATGGCATGGCTACGCCCTAAACGCAACGATCTGATCGATCTTGTTCTGACCGTCGGGCATGAAGGCAAACGGCGGCTACTGCTGACCCTCCTTGAACATCAGACCATCGGTAAAGATGATATCCGTCTGGATTATCTCGATTTCTGTCTCTCCCGTATAAATTCGACAGAACCGTGCGGAATACGGGCATTATGCCTGAAGCAGGCTTTTGCACAATGTCGGTTCTACCCGGAACTTCTGGCAGAATTGGAAACCGAAATAGAACTGATGGACCGCGCCGATCTTTCTCCGGCTCTGCTCTCGGCAAGAAAAAATATCCGAAAAAGAATAGCCGAGTATCCACTCAATTCCTGAAACGCGACTTATTGAAGAGCTTGTCGATCAGATCTGTACGTCCGATCTTGCGAAGCGAGCGCATTATATCCACCCGATAGGCGGGATCATACCAGAAGAAGAATTTACGCTGCTCAAGCTTTTGCTCGGGCGATGTCGCAGTGTAGACTTTTTCGCCGGTATACGGATGATAACCGGTATAATATATTTCCGTGGCGACCGTCATCGGAGTAGGAGTGAAATCCTGCACCTGCTCAAGATGGAAATTCAGTTCTTTTGTGGCCGCGGCAAGTTCGGCCATATCCTCCGCACGGCAACCCGGATGCGATGATATAAAATACGGAATCAGCTGCTGGTTAAGACCACATGCGCGATTCGTATTGTCGAACAGGCGCTTGAACTCATGAAATAGACTGAACGGCGGCTTACGCATGAGACGCAGCACAGCATCTGAAGTATGCTCCGGCGCGACTTTCAGCCGCCCCGAGACATGATGCTCTATAAGCTCGCGGTTGTAGCGGGCATTGGTGCGGTCTATTTCCGCATCTCCCGTCTGATGCATCGACAGATCATAGCGCACGCCACTGCCGATGAAACTCTTTTTCACTCCGGGCAGCGCATCTACGGCATGATAGATGTCTAACAGGGGGCTATGATCTGTATTGAGATTGGCGCAAGGAGATGGATGCAGACACGACGGACGCAGACAACGGCGGCATTTTTCCTTGTCGCGTCCTCCCATGGCATACATATTGGCCGAAGGGCCTCCGAGGTCGCTTATGTAACCTTTGAAATCCGGCATACGTGTCACCTGACGCACCTCCCGCAGTATGGATTCCTTCGAACGCGAAGCTATGAACTTGCCCTGATGTGCTGAAATAGTACAGAACGCACACCCTCCGAAACAGCCGCGATGCAGATTGACGGAATGACGTATCATCTCATATGCCGGAATAGTTTTCCCTTTGTAACGCGGATGAGGAAGACGTGTATACGGCAGATCGAACGACGCGTCGATTTCTCCCTGCGTCATGGCCGGAAGCATGGGATTTACCCTCACCACCTGTCGTCCTGTGATCTGCCACAAAGTGGCGCCCCCGTCAAAGCGGTTGCTCTGCTGCTCGATATGTTTGAAATTGGCTGCCTGCGAACGCTTGTCCGACAGACATTTCTCGAACGAAGCCAGAATGATGTTATCGGCATCGGCTGCAGGCATTTCGGATATCGGTCGGAGGACAACGCTCTGTGGCATATCTATGATATCACCGATTTTCTGACCGACGTCGAGTCGACGCGCCAGATCGACCACAGTTTTCTCGCCCATGCCGTATAGCAGCATATCGGCGGCAGTATCCACCAGTATCGATGGGCGCAATCGGTCCTGCCAGTAGTCGTAGTGCGACAGACGCCGCAAGGACGCCTCTATGCCACCGATGACAATAGGCGCATCAGGATAAAGCTCTCGCAATATTTTAGAATACACCACCGAAGGATAATCGGGACGTGCGCCGTGGCGGCCGCCGGGCGTATATGCATCGTCGGAGCGTCGGCGACGGTTGGCCGTATAATGATTCACCATAGAGTCCATAGCCCCCGGACTTATACCGAAAAAAAGCCTCGGCATACCGAATTTACGGAAATCGCGCAGATCGTCCTGCCAGTTCGGCTGTGGCACGATAGCCACCCGATAGCCGGCCGCCTGAAGAGTCCTTCCGATGACAGCCGCGCCGAAAGCCGGATGATCGACATATGCGTCGCCTGAAAACAGCACAACATCGACGCCGTCCCAGCCAAGCGCTTTCATCTCTTTGACCGACGTCGGCAGCCAGTCGGTAGGCCTGAGGGTATTGTAGTCTATTTCTTTCATTTCTTTTGCTCCATGGATTGCAGGCGCAGTTCAAGTTTGATAATCTCATCGCGCAGCCGTGCGGCGGTCATGAACTCCATGTCTTTTGCCGCCTGAAGCATCTGGCCGCGCAGACGGTTGATGGATCGCTGCATTTCGTCGGCACTCATATAAGCCACTACAGGATCTGCGGCTATATCTACCGACGTACTGAATTCGTTTGCGTAAGGCAAGGGCGTTTTCTTGGCTTTTTCGCGTTTTTCCTTGGCATTGAGCTGCTTCTGCGGCCGCACAGAGCCAAGGGCCGTAGCGGTAGCATCCATATCTACCTCCTCCTTTTCAAGACCAACGATGGCATTGCGGGCCTTGACAATGGCCTGCGGAGTTATTCCGTGTTCCTCATTATACTTGAGCTGAAGCGCTCGACGCCGTTCGGTCTCGTCTATCGTCTGCTGCATGGAGTCAGTAATCTTGTCGGCATACATTATCACCTCGCCGTTGAGATTTCGGGCCGCACGGCCCACTGTCTGCGTAAGCGAACGGTGACTACGCAGGAAACCTTCCTTATCGGCGTCGAGAATAGCGACAAGCGACACTTCGGGAAGATCGAGGCCCTCTCGCAGCAGATTGACGCCGATGAGGACATCATATTCGCCGGCGCGCAGACCGTCGAGAATTTTTATACGGTCGAGAGTATCGACATCGCTGTGTATATATGCTGTCTTTATCTTGAGTTTGAGGAAATATTCGTTGAGTTCTTCGGCCATACGCTTCGTCAGCGTAGTCACAAGAGTACGTTCGTCGCGCTCTATGCGAAGCTGAATCTCTTCAAGGAGATCGTCGATCTGGTTCATCGACGGTTTTACGCGAATCAGAGGGTCGAGAAGTCCGGTGGGACGTATCACCTGCTCGGTGACGACACCCTCGACGCGTTCAAGCTCATAGTCGGCGGGAGTAGCCGACACATATATCACCTGATTAGTCATACTCTCGAACTCTTCGAATTTGAGAGGCCGGTTGTCGAGTGCGGCAGGCAGACGGAAGCCATATTCCACCAGATTGCCCTTTCGTGAACGGTCGCCTCCATACATAGCCCGGATCTGCGGCACCGTCACATGGCTTTCATCGATTATCGTAAGGAAGTCTTTCGGGAAATAGTCAAGCAGACAGAAGGGCCGCTCACCCTCGCGCCGGCCGTCGAAATAACGCGAATAGTTCTCTATGCCCGAACAATACCCAAGTTCCTTTATCATCTCGACGTCATAGGTCACGCGCTCTTCGATACGCTGCGCCTCCAGATCGCGTCCCTCACCTGTAAAAAAGGCAACCTGACGTCCGAGATCAAGCTGAATCTGCGCAACTGCCGCTGCCTGCCGCTGCGGTGACGTCACGAAAAGATTGGCGGGATAGATATTGAAACGGTCGTGGGTACCGAGATGAGCGTTGTCGTCGGGATGAACGGTGATTATCGACTCCACTTCATCGCCCCAGAACACCACTCGCACTATTATATCTTCATAGGCAAGACGGATATCGACAGTATCGCCTTTCACTCGGAAAGTGCCGCGGCCGAATTCGACCTCGCTCCGACAGTAAAGAGCCGCCACAAGCTTGCGAAGGAACTGGTTACGGGTAATATTCATTCCGCGTGTGACCGTCACCACATTTTCATGAAAATCCTCAGGATTTCCCATGCCGTACAGACACGAAACCGACGACACCACAATCACATCGCGACGCCCAGAAAGGAGGGCCGATGTGGTGGCAAGACGCAGACGGTCGATCTCGTCGTTTATCATCAGGTCTTTCTCGATATACTTGTCGACCGACGGAATATAGGCTTCCGGCTGATAGTAATCGTAGTACGACACAAAATACTGCACCGCGTTCTCCGGAAAGAATTGCTTGAACTCACTGTAGAGCTGTGCCGCAAGAGTCTTGTTATGACTCAGGATAAGAGTCGGGCGCTGCACCTCCTTGATCACATTGGCCATAGTGAAGGTCTTGCCCGAACCTGTAACGCCAAGTAAGACCTGGGCATCACGTCCGGCTTCCACACCATCGGCGAGCTGACGTATGGCCTGCGGCTGATCGCCTGTAGGCTGATACTGCGAGTTTAAGCGAAATTCCATAGAAAATTTCTTGTATAATTTGTACGAACTACAAAGATACAACAATTTTCCGGCAAAAATCGCAGCATGTTTGTCTGTCGGAACTTTTCAGACAAAAATCAGCTCTTGGGCTGCATCAATGGTGTTCCGAGCCTGTGTCGGCCTGAGCGATAAGTGATCGCTCCGTTAGGACATACCGACGTACAGTTGAAACACACCACACAGCGCGAACTGTCGACCGTATGGTCTATGAGATTGATACATTCACTCTTGCATACACGCTCGCATTCCCCGCAGTTTATGCACAGGTCTGTATTTATATCGAAATGCAGCACGGCCTGACGTGAAGCGACGCCCAAAAGAGTGCCGACCGGACAGAACGTATTGCAAAGACGCCGCCCCTTACGCCATGCAAATCCCACAACCACAATTACAGTGAGAGAGGCAATCCCCATGGCTGACAGCGAAAACAGTACCGCATCGTCTAAATGAAGCGGCACTATGATAAATTGCTGGATCATACGCGCATAACCGGTATATGGATCTATAAGAGCCGGGACGGCGGCAGATCCGGTAAGCATGAGTGCGAACGCTATTATAAGGAACACCACACGCGTGCGCGATGCCGGCTCACAATGCCTGTAGTCGCTTTTCTTACGGCGTACGACTCTTGAAAAAGCCGAGACGCAATCCATCAGAGTACCCAGCGGACAGACTGTCGAACAATAGATACGGCCATATATCAAGGCTACCACAGCCCAGAAGACCAGGCAGACGGCAGCCCCGGAAAGCAATGCGGTAAGTATCTGCATACGCACAAAAACGCTGTCGTAACCGGCTATCAGCGCCCAGGTTGGAACAGCCATAGCGATCAGCGAAATTATTATGCGTATTATGCGGACTGTACGATACATGTGGCAAATATACAATTTTTTTGCTAATTTTGCAGTTAAACAACATCATCACATGGATTCCACTCCCTCTAAATCATACTCGCACGGAGAATTGTCAAGACTGATAAACGCAGCCTTGCTACGTGATGACACCCCTGCCCCAGGGAAAATAGCCAACAAGATATACAATGATATCATGATGGGTTCAGGAGCATTCGCACGTGTCTCGAGAATGATCGAAACCGAAGCAATGCACCTGATAAGCCGAGATCTGCCTCCTTCGCTACTTGGCTCGCCGTCGTCGCAGACAAACATTACAGAGGCATTGCATCCGGACATACGCATACGGATTGAGACGGAATTCAAGCAATATCTTAATTCGGAGACCGTACGGAGCGAAGTAGGAACCATTTACAACGAATTATGCGACAGTATCGAACGCGCCGGATGGAGTTTCGGGATCGTAAATCTGGCCAGGGCGCTTGAGATATTACGCGACAAAATACGAAAACAAGCGAATGTATACAACAGTTCGATTGCTCTCGTAGGTCCTTACACGGATCTCGGCCCTCTCTATGAGGCCGCCTGCTGCAAAACGAATGTACACGGCAACCATTATGTCGATATTCAGGATTTCTATACGGCTCTTTGCGATAATACCCGTACCGGATGTACTGAAATAGCATCCACTTTCTACCGCGACACACTCCACGATCTTGCCGAATGGCCACGTCTACAGGCAATCATCGAAAGCAATGTCACACTCCACGAACGTTGCAGGGCCATAGCCGATCAAAATGCAGGAAAACCGAAATGCCGTGTTTTCTCCGATCCAGACCGTTCCAGCCCAATGGATTTGGTGGATATCTGAGCTTTTAGTACTTTTGTTGTCACGTCTTTTTCAACTGTCTACGATGAGAATCCGATCTACGATCATATATCTTGCAATCTTAGCCGCATGCCTGCTCTGCACGACCACGGTCCGCGGACAGGAGACTTTCAAGCGCAAGCTTGAACAGGTCTCTTTCGTCCCGAAAGGAGCATGGATCACAGGGGTGAGCGTCAACTACTCCCAGTCCGACCAGGACAAATATCAATTCCTGATAATAGAGAACCTCAGCGGCGACACTTATACGTTCAAGGTAAGCCCTATGCTGATGTTCTGCTTTAAGGATAATCTCGCCGCCGGTGGCCGTTTCTCATATTCGCGTCAGCGCACACGCCTCAATTCGGCCGATATAGTCCTCGATTCGGAGACGTCATATAATATCGACAATCTCTATAGCATCAGCCACAGCTATCACGGCACTGCTCTTTTCCGCAGCTATCTCAGCCTCGGAAAAAGCACGCGTTTCGGCATTTTTAACGAAGTTCAGCTACAACTCGGCGGCGGCCAGTCGAAAATCGTAAGTGGATCCGGCGACGATATAACAGGAACATATCAGCGCAACTTCGATTTCAACATAGGCCTGGCGCCAGGTCTGGCCGTCTTTCTGAACAATTATTCGGCTATCGAGGTGAATGTCGGAGTGCTCGGCTTCAATTACAGCCACCACACCGCTCTCACCGACCAGATCTATGTATCGAACTTCCACAGCCAGAGCGCAAACTTCAAAATCAATCTGTTTTCAATCACTTTCGGGGTGACATTCTATATTTAAGCCATGAAAGCCCTGAGATTTATCATATTGGTTCTCGCCGCGACAGCTGCTTTTTCAGCCACGCTGTCGGCCCAGAGCATTGTGCGTAAGGAAGACGCTCCAATCCACGAAGAGACACTCGAACAGGTGGTGATCAACGGCGATACCGTAAGCATTATCCTTCCTGAACGTAATTTCGGCCGATTCGACCGCGGCCTTTTCAACTATATTTTCATCCCGAAAGGGAAATGGGGATTCGGAATCACGGCTTCATACGGCGAACTCCAGACCGAAGACATCAGCGTGCTGTCGATTCTCAAAGACTTCAACTTCAAGGGCAAGATATATTCCGTAAAGCCCTATATGCAGTATTTTATCCGCAGCAACCAGGCCGTAGGACTCAAATTCAACTATAGCCGCGGTGTGGCCGATCTCGGAGGACTGTCTATGGACTTCGACGACGATCTAAACTTCTCCATACGCGATGTAAGCTACTATCAGCAGAGCCTCGCAGTATCGGCGTTCTACCGCAACTATGTAGGCCTCGACCACAACGGACGCTTCGGCATTTTTAATGAAGTCGATCTCGCTTTCGGCAGCGGATCGTCACGTTTCAAACGCATTTATAATTCTGAACCTCGTGACACCCGAACTATCGTGACCAACGCGTCGCTCAATTTCAGCCCGGGGCTGTGCGTGTTCATTCAGGATTATGTGTCGTTCAATGTCTCGTTCGGCGTATTCGGGCTGCACTACCGCCACGAGCACCAGAGCACGGACGGTATTGACGAAGGCTCCCGCAATACATCGGGAGCAAACTTCCGTTTCAATCTTTTCAACATCAACTTCGGCCTGATGGTAGTAATATGAAGGCTTCAAAAATCATACGGCTGTGCATGGCTGCTGTAGCGCTGCTGCTTTGCTCCTGCATACACAACGATATTCCCTATGCCCGCATTCAGGCCAACTTCATAAGCCTCGAAGCTTTCGGCCAGGATGGCGGCACACTCCTTGACAGCGCGACCCGGACGGCCACCATAGCCTTTCCCGAACAGATCGATATACAGAACGTGCGGATCTCAGCCTATTCGATCACTCCCGGTGCATCGATTGTCAATAACCCGCTACTCGACCCCATAGATCTTTCGTCACCTCTTAACGTCACACTACGCCTGTATCAGGACTGGAACTGGCGCATCATCGGCAACCAGACCATAGAGCGATATTTTGAAGTCGCCGGGCAGATGGGGCAGACGGTCATTGACGTACCTGGGCGACGTGTGGTTGTATACGTGCGAGAATCGGCCGATCTTTCGGCCCTTGAGATCGTCAGGGCTAAACTCGGGCCTGTCGGAGCCGAATATTCGCCGTCGATAGCCCCCGGCAGCAAGTTCGATGCCCGCAAGCCTTTCAACATCAATGTCGACCAATATGGCCGCAAATACTCCTGGACAATATATGTGGAGACTGTGGATGTCGCCGTGCGTACAATCAGTGTTGATGCATGGACATGCGTTGCATGGGTACACGGGCAGGCCGAAGCCGGACGTGACAACGGTATCGAATACCGCCTTGCCACACAGACAGAGTGGACGCGTCTTCCAGCCTCGTCCATCACTCAGGACGGCGGAAGTTTCACCGGCCGTATAGACCATCTGTCGCCAAACACAGGCTATGTGGCCCGCACATACTCCGACACCGATCTGGGCGACGAAGTGACATTCACCACAGGATCTGCCGTACAGCCGCCGAATGCCGACTTCGACCAGTGGTGGCTCGATGGAAAAGTATGGTGTCCCTGGGCTGAGAACGGCCAGCCATATTGGGGAACCGGAAACAAGGGCGCTACAACTCTCGGCAACTCGAACTCAGTGCCCACAGACGACACTCCGTCTGGTTCGGGCTGGGCCGCCATGCTCGAAACACGCTTTGTAGGAATCGGAATCGTAGGAAAGCTTGCGGCCGGAAACCTTTTTGCCGGAACATACGTCCGTACCGACGGAACAAACGGAATTCTAAGCTTCGGACGTCCGTTCGCCGAACGGCCCACAAAACTACAGGGCATGTTCAAATATAAATCCGTGACGATCGACAAATCCTCAAACGAAATGAACTGGCTTATCGGCCGTCCGGATACATGTATTGTATGGATCGCTCTCATAGATTCGCCCGAACCGTTCGAGATCCGCACCAACCCGGCCAACCGACAGCTCTTCGATCCAGAAGGTGACGAAGTGATAGCCTACGGCAGCATGCAGCATGGGCAGACCATAGATCAGTGGACTCCTTTTGAATTTGAACTGAAATATAAATCGACCTCAAGAGTACCGAAATATATTCTTATCACTTGCTCAGCCAGCAAATACGGCGACTATTTTACCGGCGGCAACGGTTCGGTGCTCTATCTCGACGATTTCGAACTGATCTACGACTATTAACACCCAGACGGCACGCGCGACTGACGGACACAAACTCCGTCAGTGTGCCTATACGCCAAATAAAAATATGCGTAAGTTACTGATTTTATTATTTGTATTTCTTTCAGTATCGATTCTGAAAGCCGCCGATACGACAACTGTAAAGACATTCAGCATTCCGTCGTCGTATATTCCCAAGTTCCACGGAACTTTCCGCACTATGTTCGAACACTCGACAGTCACAGGCGACAGCCGTTTTCTGGTGCGCAACGCCCGACTGACCGCAGGCGGCAAAATTCTGCCGGTTGCCGAATATTTCTTTCAGGTGGATCTATGCGACCGTGGAAAAATAAAAATTCTCGACGCATACGTCGGTGTCACACCTGTTAAAGCTCTTAAGATAACAGCAGGTCAGAGCCGAGTGCCATTCAGCATAGGTGCAAGCCGTGCGCCCGCACTATATCACTTCGCAAACCGGCCTGCCGTCTGCAAATACTTCGGCAACCTCCGCGCCGTAGGTGTAAAACTGGGATATACAATCCCGAAAACACATCTTTATGTCGAAGGAGGAGCATTCAACGGTACAGATATGACAGACCATACCGGCTGGAACAGCTCGCTCACCTATTCCATCAAAGCCAACTACACTAAAGGCGGACTTATGCCGCAGATCTGTTTCATGTCGCGGAAACCTGGTCTGCAGGGCGTCCGTATCAACCAGGCCGACGCCTCCATCACTTTTCAGAACAGCTCGTGGTTCATCGAGGCGGAATACTGCTACCGCACCTATACAGGCGACTCATACAAACCCTCGCATGGCTATAATTTCGAAATAGATTATGGATTCCCCGTAAAATCGAAGATTGTCAACCGATGGTCTTTCCAGGGACGAGTCGACGGCATAACCGATGCAAGCGACGGATTGCGCGACGAAAACGGTGCTCTTATCGACAACTATGAGGCCCATACGCGCCTCACCGTAGGCACAACGGCCTCGTACATCAAAGGTGATCTGCACTGCGATTTCCGTATCAACTATGAGCAGTTCTTCTATACAGGCGACCGTCATGCACAATCGGTATCGGACAACAACAAAATCGTTGCCGCGCTTGTTTTATATTTTTAAATGACTTTTTAAACCTTCATTATATGAAAAACCTTATCCCTTCCGCCATTATCGGCCTGGCAATCGTAATTCTTGGTTTCGCTCTAAAAGCCGGAATCGACAATTTCACCAACCGCGACCGCGTAGTCACCGTCCGGGGCTTATGCGAAAAAGAAGTACGCGCCAACAAGGTCACATGGCCTATCGTGACAAAAGAAATGGGCAATGACCTCTCGACCATTTATAACCGTATACAGACCACCAATTCGGCAATCCTCTCCTTTCTGAAATCGAATGGAATTACAGATGCCGAAATATCCGTAAATCCGCCCCAGGTATACGACAACGCCGCCGACCGCTACGGCAACCAGAATGTGATATACCGCTATCAGGTAACAAATGTAGTTGTAGTAACCTCCGATAAAATTGATGACGTACGCGCTCTCATGGAAAAACAGACAAGTCTTCTACAGCAGGGTATTGCCATCGTTGCAGGCGACTACAACTACCAGACATCATATGAATACACCGATCTCAACAGTATCAAGCCCGAGATGATAGCCGAAGCGACCGCCAACGCCCGCGAAGCCGCCGATAAATTCGCAGACGACTCACACAGCAAGCTCGGCAAGATCAAGACAGCTTCTCAGGGACAATTCTCGATCAACGACCGCGACCAATACACCCCCGACATCAAGACTGTGCGCGTAGTAACTTATATCACCTACTATCTTCAGGACTAAAGGTCGTCCAACAACCTACACAGGCTATATCAACGCGCCCGAAGAAGCTGTTCTTCCGGGTGCGTTTTCTATACGTCGTAGTTATCGCGATAGCGGCGATAGAATTGTTCGTCGTTATAGAGCCGGCGGAATCTGTACCACAAAGCACCGAAGACAAGCGTGGCGAGCAACTGAAATGTAATATGCCAGCCGTCGATATCTCCGCCACAGGCGAGTTGAAAACCTCTGGCAAAAACAGACAACAAACCTACAATAGCAAGAAAGCCGTAAAGATTACGTTTTGTTTTCAAAGTCATACATAAAAAACCGACACCGTCGCGCCTTTGTTCGGCATGACGGTGTCGGTTTTAGCTTTTTCCCCGAAAGATTATTCGCCGGGATTGATTGCGTCGTTGGGGCAAACCGATGCGCAGGTACCGCAGTCAATGCAGGTATCGGGATCGATTACATAGATTGTGCCTTCGGAGATAGCTTCAACGGGGCATTCGGGCAGACAGGTGCCGCAAGCCACACAGCTGTCAGTGATTACGTAAGCCATGGTTAGTGTCTGTTTTGAAATTTACGAATTGTTACTTTGTTTATGTTGTGCAAATTTACGCCTTTTTTCTCAATCTGCAAGCCCTCAGATCAATTTAACTCATTTTGCAGCTTCATTGTTTTGCAGCGGCTGATTTCTGCAGAGCCTCTTCACGAAGAAAAATTTTGCGGATAAACGCAAATTCTGTCTTCTGCCATATTCTTACAACACGACCTCGGGCGATGACGTCCGAGGTCGTGTTATGATTCTCAGATTATATTATCAGAGGTATTTAGCGACTTCAGCGGCGAGCTTGGTCGGATCGGAGACACGAGCCACGATTTCGCCCTTGCGGTTGATAATGAAGGTAACGGGGAATGCTCCGACATTATAGTTGGTAAGTGCGGCGACTCCATCAGACGGCGAGTTCCATACGGTAATCCACGGCAGGTTGCGGGCAACGGTCTTCCAGGCCTGCTCGTCGTCGTCGAAAGCTATCTGGAATATCTCAAGACCCTTGTCGTGGTTTTTGGTGTAGATATCGTTGAGAATAGCATTGTAAGGCACTGAGGCCTCAGTGCCATATGCGGTGAAGCTTAGTACTATAAGTTTACCGTCCTTCACGAGATCGGATATCGAATGCTTCACACCGCGGTCGTCGTAGTTAGTGATGTCGATATAACCGGTCTCGTCGGCTTCGAGGACTGTTCCGGGCATCTCAGGCATTTTGCCGAGAGCCTGACGGCCAGCGAAGAACTGGGCTCGCAGAGCTTTGCCACGCGGATCTTCGGGAGCGAAGCTTGCAAAGATCTGCGCGGCGGCACCGTATACACGATTGCCGAATTCGTCGGCAGGATCGAATATCTGTTTGCCTCCTACAGATTTTCCTACTATATAATAGGCGATAGTACCTGTAGTATCCGAAGTGATATAATTCACAAGAGACCGACGAAGTTCGGGGTCATCAACATTAGACGCAGCCACAAGGCTGTCAATACGGCCGATAGTGCGGGCGAGCTCGGAGCCTCCGAGCACATACCCCGAACCGAAGTGGCTGCCATAGGCTTCGACTGTCACCTTGTCGCAGGAATCAACAGGAAAATAAATGCTCCCGCCATTGGCTCCTGGTGCAGTCAGGCGAAAAATCTCGGCATAGTGCGCCGGTACTTCGGAGCGATATGAGAACTTGCCGTTTTTGCCGACGGCGAGACTGTCTACAGTATACCACAGGCCATTGTTATATCCTTCGAGCGCGATTTTCTCTACGGAGGGCTCCTGAATCGTTCCTTCCACACTCCAGCCTTTAGGCCCCGAGCAGGAAGCGGCAGCGATAGCGGCGAGCGCAAGGGCGCCGAATGTTAGCTTTTTCATAATCATTTGAAATTTGCAGCTATGCCCGCTGCGATTTCAGCCATGCGTTCGGGCGAAAGTTTGAGTTTATCACGGCGGAAATCCATGTCAGCTTCGATGCTGATAGGCACAAGATGTATATGGGCATGAGGAACCTCAAGTCCTATGACAGCCACACCTATACGTTTGCATGGCACAGTTTTCTCGATAGCGGCTGCCACACGCTTTGCAAACAGCTGCAAGTCGGCATATTCTTCATCCGTGAGATCGAAAATATAATCGACCTCGCGCTTTGGCACCACCAGAGTGTGGCCTTCCGACAAAGGATTGATGTCGAGGAAAGCATAATGCTTGTCGTCCTCGGCCACGCGGTACGAGGGAATCTCGCCGGCGATTATTTTAGAGAAAATGCTTGCCATCAGAGCGAGATTTCTACGATTTCGAAACGTACGGTTCCGGCTGGAATGGTGATCTCCACCACTTCACCCTTCTTATGGCCCATAAGACCGCGGGCAATAGGAGTGCTCACGGCGATTTTGCGGGCCTTCATGTCGGCCTCGGAATCGGCCACGATAGTATATTCGGCCTCGCTGCCGGTATCGACATTGCGGATCTTTACGCGGTTGAGCAGCTGGACTTCGTCGGTCGACAGTTTGCTTTCGTCGATGATGCGGGCGTTGGCCACGAGATCCTTGAGCTGGGCTATCTTCATTTCAAGAAGACCCTGTGCTTCCTTGGCGGCATCGTATTCAGCATTTTCGGAAAGATCGCCCTTGTCGCGGGCCTCGGCGATAGCACGGCTGATTTCAGGGCGTTTCACTGTCTCGAGATAGGATATTTCCTCCATCTTGCGGTCATATCCTTCTTTGGTCATATAGGTAATTGCCATTTGTAGTCTGATCTAAAGTATCTGAATTAATTTATAATACACACAATAAAAGAAAGAAACTCTCGCCGGGAGACACCCGCCGGAGCTCTTCTTCGATCTTAAAATGTCGGGTGCAAAGTTAAGCTTTTTTTCAATTCAACAACCGAAGCAAATCTTAATATTGGTTAAATTCAAGAGTTATATCTTGATTCTGCGTAATTTTGCGGCCGAAAATGAAAAACGCGATCATAACGGTGGCGCTGCTGGTAATAGCCAACGTATTCATGACCTTCGCATGGTACGGCCACCTCAAACTGCAGCAGATGAAGGTGCTTTCAAGCAATACGCCTCTTTATGCCGTGATATTGCTCTCATGGGGTATTGCCCTGGCCGAATATTGCTTTCAGGTACCCGCAAACCGTCTCGGCTTCCGCGACAACGGAGGAGCATTTTCCCTGCTTCAGCTCAAAGTGCTTCAGGAGGCGATAACCCTTGTCATTTTCACAGTCTTCACCATCCTGTTCTTCAAAGGAGAGAGTCTGCAGTGGAATCACTTCGCGGCTTTCGGCTGTCTCATTGCCGCTGTCTACCTCGTATTCATGAAATAATTTACCGTTTCACTCACGCAAGTGTTTGAAATATCGAAAAAAAAGCTGTATCTTTGCAGCCGCTTAGGGCCGCTTTGCCCGGGCAAGTTTTTAATTAACCCTTTTTATTAACACATTAATGACAGAATTGAAAAATTCACCCATTGAAGATTTCGACTGGGAAGCCTATGAAAACGGCGAAACCGCAGGTGAGAAATCTCGCGCAGAACTCACCAACGCCTACGAGGAATCTCTCAACTCCGTAAAGGACAAAGAAGTAATCGAAGGTACCATCATCGCCCTCAACAAGCGTGAGGCTGTGGTTAACATCGACTACAAATCGGACGGTATCATCCCCATGAGCGAATTCCGCTACAATCCCGACCTCAAAGTCGGCGACAAGGTGGAAGTGTTCATCGAAAACCAGGAAGACAAGAAAGGCCAGCTTATCCTTTCGCACAAGAAAGCACGTGCTTCACGCTCCTGGGAACGCATCAACGCCGCCCTCGAAAACAACGAAATCATCAAAGGCTTCATCAAATGCCGTACTAAAGGCGGCATGATTGTCGATGTTTTCGGCATCGAGGCCTTCCTCCCCGGCTCGCAGATCGACGTCAAGCCCATCCGCGACTACGATGTATTTGTCGGCAAGACAATGGAATTCAAGGTTGTCAAAATCAACGAAGAATTCCGTAATGTTGTCGTTTCGCACAAAGCTCTCATCGAAGCAGAGCTCGAACAGCAGAAACGCGAAATCATCAGCAAGCTCGAAAAAGGCCAGGTACTCGAAGGTACTGTCAAGAACATCACCTCCTACGGTGTATTCATCGACCTCGGCGGTGTCGACGGCCTTATCCATATCACCGACCTTTCGTGGGGCCGCGTAAGCCACCCCAGCGAAGTGGTTCAGCTCGACCAGAAGCTCAACGTCGTTATCCTCGACTTCGACAACGACAAGAAGCGTATCGCTCTCGGTCTCAAGCAGCTCCATCCCCATCCCTGGGATGCCCTCGATGCCAACCTCAAAGTCGGCGACAAAGTCAAGGGTAAAGTTGTCGTTATGGCTGACTACGGAGCATTCCTCGAAGTCGCTCCCGGCGTAGAAGGTCTTATCCACGTAAGCGAAATGTCGTGGAGCCAGCACCTCCGCAGCGCTCAGGAATTCCTGAAGATCGGCGACGAAATCGAAGCCGTTATCCTCACTCTCGATCGTGCAGAGCGCAAGATGAGCCTCGGTATCAAACAGCTCAAGAGCGATCCCTGGGAAAACATCGAGACCAAATATCCTATCGGCAGCCGCCACACCGCCCGTGTGCGCAACTTCACCAACTTCGGTGTATTCGTTGAAATCGAAGAAGGCGTCGACGGTCTTATACATATCAGCGACCTCTCCTGGACAAAGAAAATCAAACACCCCAGCGAATTCACTCAGGTCGGTGCCGAAATCGAAGTGGAAGTTCTCCAGATCGACAAGGACAACCGTCGCCTCAGCCTCGGCCACAAGCAGCTCGAAGAAAATCCCTGGGATGTATTTGAAACCATCTTCACTGTTGGTTCTGTTCACGAAGGCACTATCATCGAAATGCTCGACAAGGGCGCTGTCGTTGCCCTCCCCTACGGCGTAGAAGGCTTCGCAACTCCCAAGCACCTTGTGAAAGAAGACGGCAGCCAGGCCAAGGTTGACGAAAAACTCAACTTCAAGGTTATCGAATTCAACAAGGACAGCAAGCGCATTATCCTCTCGCACAGCCGCATTTTCGAAGATGAGGCCCGCAGCGAAAAACAGGCAGAGCGCAAGCAGAAGCGTGCCGCAGCTCCCAAGAAGCAGGTAGAAGAAGCTCCCGCAGCTACAACTCCTATCGAGCGCACAACTCTCGGTGACCTCGAAGCTCTCGCAGCTCTCAAGGAAAAACTCTCGAAATAATCAATCTTCGATTATAAATTTCAGGCGGAACGTGCCCTCCAAAAGCACGTTCCGTTTTTTTAATAATCCCTAAAAGAGTGTTTGAAATTGAATTATGTTAAGATTTAGAGAAGATTTCCGAGACTGTTTTGAGATTGAATGAAGGAATTATGGAGCTCCATAATGACTGAATGAAAGCTTAAAACAGGCCGGAAAGGCCTCTAAAGATTTCATAAAGTTAAATTCAAACGCTCTCTAAGACATAAAAATTTGCCGCGCCGTGATTATCTTCTGTCACAGCGCGGCAATTTTATAGATACTGAACTTTCTATCGTCCGCTTGCCCGGAGTATGAACGGCAGCGGTTCTTTAATCGCTACCGCAGGTTTGGATGCAAAATCTTCCATCGCATCGTATGCCTCGGACAATGTACCGTAAGAACCAAGCAGAATATAGTAATACGGTTCGGCCGTCTCTACTACAAACGCTCCCGGATAACCGGCCGCAGCAAGACGCCCGCGGAAGGAAAGCGCATTGAATTTCTGCTTAAACTGACCGACCACAACATTGTAGCGGAGCAGATTCTCATTAACGCTACCTCCGTCCTCTGTCACACGCACATGTTGGGTGCGCACATCGGCGTTCACTCCCGGCCGCACTTCGACACTGCGGGTATTGGCCTGTCGGCGCACACCGCCATATACAGTCGAGTCGATAGATTGTTCGGCTTTTCTCGCCTCCATCGTCTTCTCGTAGGCTGCACGATAGTTTGCTTCCGATGTCCGGCACGCCGTAAGGAGCACGCCCAGAACACCGAGAAATACAATCAGTTTCTTCATTTCAGCTTAAGCTTCTTGGCGATATCCTTGGGAAGAGCGTCCTTATGAACAAGGATATTGACCGTCTTGGCCTTGAAATAAGGCTCCGACACATAGAAGAAACCGTCGTAGATCTGATTGGTATCCCATGAGTTCTTGACCTTGTAATAGCGGTTGCCTTTCTGGTCTTTGGCGACTCCTACTATTTCCATACCGTGATCGTCGGTAGTCTCCTGATTGTCGAACATCTCCTGTCGCAGTTCCTGAGTCACCTCCATCTCCTCGACAGGAGCCTTGAAATCGTATTGCTTACCGGCCCGTTCCTTATCTGAGAGTTTCACCCATCTGGCCAGCTCTGTGCCGTCCATATCCGCTTCATTCTTGGCTTTGGGCATAAGAGCTACTCCGTCGGTCCACTTGAAACCTCCTTCGCTCACATCTGCGGCCCATACGAGAGGAAAACCATTCTCAAGCGCATTGTCGACAACCGCCTTGAATTCATCCAGAGGCAGATTGTAGTACTGCCCGTAAAGCCAGTTGTCGGGGACCTCGAAGACGAACTGCTCGTAGAAAGGATGATGAGTGAAAGAAGTAAGCGCGACATAGTCTTCGAGTTTGATCGGCAGACTTGCCGCATAGCTCTGCGGAGTATACGTTTTGCCCTTATACTCGAATGTCTCCGGAAGCTCTCCCAGATAAGCGTCGAGGACTCCTTCTATACCTTTCTTCCAGGCTTTGGAAAGCTTTTTATTCGGCTTTTTCACAATAGCGTTCACATATGCCGACAGAACCGCATCAAGCTCGCCATGCACATGCTTGTCCTCTCCATACTCGAGTCCGCGGTACACCTCTTCAGGTACAGCACCATAACGTTTCCATACATAGGGTACGTCCATCAGAGAACCGCCAGCAGCGAAATTGGCCTGCCCGTACATCCTGACATATTTGTCGGCTTTGTCGGTATAACAGTGGCGTACGGTAAACATCTCCGAGATATCGAGCGAATCGCCACCAAGACGGCGTATTTCATCTTCAAAGAACGATGTTCCGGCGAAGCACCAGCATGTACCCGATTTATTCTGATCTTTTACAGAAGTTGTCGGAAGGCTGATGATATCGGTGAATACGAACGACGTATCCGCAGGTTCCTGTGCGAAAGCCGGAACTGCGACAAGGCCCGCAAGTAAAAGCGCTGATATTTTCATGTGGGAATATTTTGAGTGATGTTAATTCAGGACTTTATAACCGGACGCACCGAGTGCCTGCCGGATTTCATCGATATGGTTATTGTCGCGTGTCTCAAGTTCCAGACGTATGGTGCATCCGTTTATTGCCGAGCTGGAGTTGATACGCTCGTGTGTGACAGAAAGGATATTTCCTCCGCTTTCGCCGATAACATTACATACACCGGAAAGTTGTCCTGGTTTGTCGGGAAGATCTATGATGAAAGTATAGTTGCGGCCGCTCTTGTTCAGACCGCGTGTTATCACACGGCTCAGAGTATTCACATCGATATTGCCTCCGGATACCAGGCAGACTGTTTTGAGACCTTTGACCGGCACCTTGTTGAACATAGCCGCCGCCACAGCTACGGCACCTGCGCCTTCCGCCACAAGCTTCTGCTGCTCGATCAGAGCGAGAATCGCAGCCGCTATCTCGTCGTCGCTAACAGTCACGACCTCGTCGACATATTTGTTGCACATCTCGAACGTATTCACACCCGGTTCTTTCACGGCTATACCGTCGGCAATGGTCGATACATCGTTAAGATGACACAACTTCCCTTCTTTGAGCGAAGCGGCCATGGAGGGTGCGCCGCTGCTCTGTACACCGTAGACCTTCACATCCGGGCGAAGCGTTTTGATGGCGAAAGCCACGCCAGAGATAAGTCCGCCCCCGCCTATAGGCACGATCACGGCCTGCACATCCGGCATCTGTTCGAGAATTTCAAGACCGATGGTTCCCTGACCGGCTATTACCTTCGGATCATCGAAAGGATGCACGAAACTATAGCCGAATTCTTTCTGAAGTTCGACAGCCTTGGCATAGGCATCATCATATACACCCGGCACAAGACATACTTCCGCTCCATAACCTTTGGTAGCCTCCACTTTCGAAATAGGAGCGCCCGCAGGCAGACATATAAGAGATTTTATGCCGTTATGAGTAGCTCCGAGAGCAACGCCTTGTGCATGATTACCGGCCGAGCAGGCAATCACGCCACGGGCCTTTTCCTCGTCGGTCAGCTGAGAGATCTTGTAATATGCCCCGCGGAGTTTGAACGAACCCGTGAGCTGAAGATTCTCGGTTTTAAGAAACACCTCTGATTCAGGATTGATCTTTGGTGCCGGAATAATGGCTGTCTTGCGGGCAACATTCTTCAGAACCGCTGCCGCATTGAATATTTCACTGATTTCAAGTTTTTCCATAGATTCGCCGTCGATTAGTGGCGGTTATAGCAAATTTAGCCTTTTTCACACAACCTGCAAAGAGATTCGAAAAAAAATATCTATCTTTACATAATGATGCTGTTTTCACAAGGCAACAATAGGGCCGCATTCAGCGTTTCTCAAATATAACAACTTATAACGACATATGAAAAAAAGCACCCTAAGCGCTGCCCTGGCAGCAATATTGCTTCTGTCCTCATGCTCCATATTCCGTCCGACAGAAAAAACAGACGACTCCGGCTCCATAAGCTCGGTAGCCGTAAAAGCACCCAAGAAAAACAAAAAGAAAAAGAATTCCGACTCCACAAATAAAAGCACACCTCAGAGCCCTAAAGGCGAACGTCCGGACGATGAAGAACTCGGAGGCGGACAATGGCAGATTACCGCGGTAGGAGATACCAAAATAAATGTAGAGGAAAATGTGCCATACATCAATTTTCAACCGTCTACAGGAAGATTCTTCGCATCCGACGGCTGCAATATCATCAACGGCGACTATGTTCTCCGTTCAGATGGTGTCATGACTTTCGGTCACACGATTTCGACCATGAAATACTGTGCGGACGTTCCGTTTGCAGATGCCGTGGCCGCCTGCCTAAATGATGAGTCACGTCTCACAGCCGAATCATATAGACTTGGCCAGGACACTTATCTATATCTAAAAAACAACAAAGGGAAAACAGCACTGACACTGCGACGTCATAACATGGAATTTCTCAATGGCAACTGGCAGGTGACTTCAATCGACGGAAAAACGATAGACGATGAAGAATGCAATATATTTATCGACATTGCAGAATTGAAGACCCATGGTAATACCGGATGCAACTACTTCAACGGTGACATCTATATAGATCCGACGCGCACAAATGCAATAGACTTCAGCAACATGGGCGTCACACGCATGGCATGCCCAAAGACAGCACAGGAAACCGCCATGCTCGTCGCCCTCGAGGAAGCCACTACAGCCATTGCAGGTAAAAAAGACAAGACCGTACTTCTGCTTGACCGCAAAGGCAAACAGGTAATGACCTTGAAACGGATTCCTCTACCATCTGAAGAAGAATAAACTCACCCAATCCTACATATCAGAAAAGTCCGGCCGCTGACCGGACTTTTTCTTTCTGTATCTTTTTGATC
>CAJKRG010000034.1 GCA_905202215.1 uncultured Porphyromonadaceae bacterium | reverse complement strand
CCACCAAATTTTTTGACCAAAAAATGTGTTTTATAACATCGATTTAACTTCCATTTACATTTCAACCAACTTTCCGGAAAATTTTATAGTATTTATGGCGAAAACAAAGATTCATAAAATAAAAAAACAGGCGACTCAGATGAGCGCCTGTTTGAGAGAAAATATTTTCACATTTGTTTTCAATTCCGGTCGGTGATGGAGGCGAGATCGGCGTTATAACGGTCGAGCTCGGCATAATGGTCGGCATTCTCTTTGTCAAGGAGCCCGTCGGCGTCGGCCTGATAAAGCGAAGAACCGAGAGTAAACATATAGCTGAAGCGCTCGAGATATTCAGGATCGGCAAGAAGATCGCGCCACGCTCCGGAACGGACACTGTCGGGCATTTCGCTGATCGTGCGGCTGCGCTCTATAATATATTTAAGTATATCCTCGTTCTGTGCGATCATGGAAGCATAGTCCTGCTGCGTCAGAGGCTGACGGCTGTCAATTTTCGTGGCAAGTTCGTTGCAGACATCGCTGTCGTAGGCCTGATGCCAGTCAGATGCCGAACAGGCAGCAAGAAGAAAGGCCGATAAGGCCGACAATATAACGGAAGGTTTCATCAATGATAATATATATCTGACTATTTAACTTGCAATTGCCACCAATGGTTTTCGGAGGTCGGCAATTTTGATTAATTTTGCAGAGTATTCAGGCAGCAAAAATATAAAAAAGATGCGAATAGATATAATAACGGTACTTCCGGAGATGCTCGAATCTCCGCTCAACTGCTCGATTCTGAAACGGGCGCAAGACAAGGGCCTTTGCGAAATAAAGGTGCACAATCTGCGCGACTACACCACCAACCGCTACCGGAAAGTGGACGACTATCCATTCGGCGGCGACGCAGGCATGGTGATACAGATAGAGCCGGTAGACCGTTGCATCTCAGCCCTGAAAGCGGAAAGAAATTACGACGAAGTGATTTTTACGGCCCCCGACGGCGAAGTGCTCAACCAACGCATGGCCAACAGCCTCTCGATGCTCGACAATATCATAATATTGTGCGGTCACTACAAAGGGATAGACTATCGCATACGCGAACACCTGGTAACCAAAGAAATATCCATCGGAGACTATGTACTCACCGGCGGAGAACTGCCCGCTGCGATAATCACGGATGCCATTGTCCGACTGATTCCCGGCGCCATAGGCGACGAACAGAGCGCCTTATCGGATTCCTTTCAGGACAATCTTCTCGAACCCCCTATCTATACCCGTCCGGCTGAATACAATGGCTGGTGCGTGCCCGACATACTTCTGTCGGGCCATCAGGCCAAAATTGAGGAATGGCGCCACGAGCAGTCGCTCGAACGCACCCGACGGCTACGTCCCGATCTGCTGGACTAACTAAGGCCAATCTTAATAACTATAAGAAACGCAGCCAGAACAACAATCAGCACCATAGCAGCAATAATAGCCGCTATGGCGAGCCGCTTCATGCCACGACCGCTGTCGGAAGCGCCCCAGAAACCAGCCGCACATGCAGCCACAGCGACTCCTAAAGCGACATAGCCGTTACTCCACATCAATATAATCCAGGCAATTATGGCAAGCGCCACAGCCACCCAGACAAATACATGCCGCCTGTGCGCAGTCGCTCCGGCGTCCACCGAAACAGGCCCCTCGCGGCGTTCTATATCTTTTTTCGTATCCATATCTGTCAGATCTAACAACCGCTAAATAAAACAGCGGTGTATAAATATGACAATATTTGTGAAAAAAAGTTTAATTCGCGGAGCGATTTTCTACACGAAAAACCGTTTTTCCGATGCCGAAACACGGAAAAACGGTTCTAAGAAACTACAAATCAATCTATTTTGACTTTGCCGCCAAATGCTGCGATCTTATATACATAGATGCCGGGGGCTAACATCGAATGCAGATCTATCGCAGTTGTTTCGCAGACTGTTTCGAGTACCAGACGCCCATCCGTCGAATAGAAAGCCGCACGCGCTCCGACCATATCAGATGGCAGATAAAGTTTACCGTCGGAATATATGAGACCCGTTTCGGCAACAACAGCATCGATACCGGTGGTGACGCGGGTAGCCGCCTCACCGTCGCGCGACAGTACGAGATCATTATTATCCGTATATCCGCGGAGTTCATAGCAATATGTCGTACCGCTCGCGAGGCCGTCAATACTTAGTGTTACACCGTCGGTTTCGGCGGCCGCCGCCCGCGACATGGGGTAGCCCAGATTATCGAATTCATACCTGCGTACGAATGTCTTCGTACCGTCATCTGACAATATATACAGATCTACCTCATATCGCGTCGGTTCAAGCGCCGGATCACCGGCAGCAGCCGGGACTCTGATCACAATAGCATCTTCACCGGAATCGGCGGTATTCTCAACCAAAAGATCATCGACAATCTCATCGGCAGTGTTCCATCCGGCCGCCTCGGCATAAAGCGGAGTCGAGCCTACAGGCACATGCACCGTGACACCGGCCAATTTTTCAAATTCAGCAGCCGGAGGCACGGAGGCCCAGCAATATACCTCGACGCCTTCTTTTATATTCGGGAAGGCCGGATAGTTGACTCCCCGGCCCGGCTCTCCAAGCGACTTAAGGGTCGAAGGAAGGCTTATAAGCTCAAGTTTCATATCGGTGCCCGATATTTCATACCGTCCGATACTATCGACGCCCTCAGGAACAATAAAAGTGCGCAAATTGCGGCATAAACCTGCCGTAGAGCCCTCAAGCCGCCTGATTGCAGGCGACAGAGACAGCACACTCAAAACCGTATCGCCATAGAATGCTTCCTTTCCGAGACGTCTCACGGAGTGAGGCAACTTCATGCTTTCGAGAGCACCGCAGTATCTGAAAGCCGAATTCCCGATCTCCTCAAGGCCATCGCCAAGCGACACCTTCCTGAGGTTAGAACAATAAGCGAAAGCGAAGTCAGCCACACGGCTGCCAGCGCCGACACCGTTGTAGACGGCCTCCACAAGTGTCGTGCAGCGATAGAACAGGCCCGGACGCATATCATCTCCGGCAGGAATCAGAACACGCTCTACAGGCTCATATCCACACGCATAAGTAATTCCGGAGCGACTGCCCCGGTTATCCTGATAAGCCGGATGCTGGCCTTTGAGACGGAACCACTTGTCAAGACTCGGAAAATTGATATGCTCAAGAGAATCACAGATCGTACCGCCCATATAGATACTGTCGAGAGAAGCCGGAATGTCAAGCGAGCTGATCTTCGCAGCGCCGTCGAGGCGCGCATATCGTGTACCCTCGCGGATCACACAATCGCCGGCCTTGCGGTTGGGCCATGCATACAGAGCCTCCGGCCTGTCATACGTACCGTCGCCTACATAATAAAGCACGCCGTCGAAACTCCGGAAATATCTATTGGCGGGATCAACATTGATAGCTCCGACATTTCCGCCGCCGTCGATCTCGATTTTCTCGAAATTCTTATGAAAGTAAACAGATTCGGCATTGAGATACGAGGCACAGGAAGTCACGGGAAACTCATGTCCGAACAATACGACAGACTCCTTGAAATTTATTTCGTCAGTGCTCCAGGGCGACCTCACATCTTCCACAGCGGCCTTGCCCGTCTCATAATCGACACGATAGTCACATGCCAGATCGGTCCAGCGGTCTATCGGACGGATATCTTTCGCACCCGTATCGTCGAGGGCTTTATAAGCCTCAAGAGCATCAGGAAACACATAGTTGACAGTGCCGTTGAAAATCGTACTTTCTTTTCCATTTATGTCCGCGCCCTCGGGAGGTGTCGGCCCGAGGAAAATCAGTTCGTCGGGAGCGTAAAAAGACGGGAATTTAAGTTTTCTGACATTCTCACCCACAATGACCAATGAACGAGAAGAAAAATAGCGAGGCTCAAAGGCAAGCCATCCCACTTCCTCCACATTGTCGCCGATCCACAGATTTGAGAAGCCGACATTCCATAAAGCCCTGTCCGCAATCTTCTTTACAACAGACGGCACCTTGTAATAGTAGCTATTAAGCGTACCGTATGGCTCGCACTTCACAAGATCGTGTGAAAAACAAGGATACACCCTGACAAGGACAGGGTCTATAGCGTGTACTGTATCTCCGACACACTCCGCTACCTTTATCAAAGCTCCGCCCTCCTGATAGAAATATGGATTGGGATTGGCCGGATCTATAGAAAAACCTCCGAAAGAATCTTTTTCGAGGAGGGGGTCATAAGTGCCGCGATCCCAGCTTGTGCATATGAAATTTATGTGGTCTACTGTTGAAGGAAGTCCTATACTTGTCAGCGAGGGACAATTGTCAAACGCACTCAGATCGATACTTCTGATACCGTCAGAGAATCTGACAAATTCCAGACTGGTACAGCCTGAAAAATCACCTATATAATCCATTCCCTCCGGAAATTCAATGCTCCCAAGACTTGTACATCCTGTGAAATCGCCGCAAGAATATGAAAAAGGAGTCATTTCGCCGTCAGGACCGTCAATCAGGTCATTTCTATAAACCGACACAGAACTAAGACTCGTACAGTTACGGAACGACGGCATAATACGAAAATTCCGTGTCATCGTCATGCTCACGCTCCTGAGATTAGAACAACCGTCGAACGACATAGTCATACCCGCATCATAAATATGTGGAGGAAGAGTTATAGAAGTAATATTTTCATTCCCCGAAAAATCGCAGAGATACCTTACATAAGCTTCGACCCATTCCGTTTCGGGAACATCAGGATTGTACTCCTCACTATACCGGGGATTAGGAGCAAGAAGCCATATAAATTCCGGAAATGACAGGTCGCCCGAATAATCACCCTCCGTCACAGAAAGGCTGCAATCAGCCTCTCCGTCGCCGTTGACTCCTATATAGCCCTCGTAGTTGATTCCGTCGTAAGTAAAGGTAAATGGGCTATCAAGAGGAAAAATCCTGTCCGTGATTCTATGAGCCTGCGCCGACAGGCCCAGGATGCAAAGAACAAGCGCCGCAAGAATGCGCTTCGAAAGTCCGGCCGGACCACCGGGACTTCCAGTAATAGATTGGTTCATTGTGTGTAAGCAGCCGCACGGACTCCTCTCGACCGGCTATTCAGAGGAATAAAAAAAGCGTAGGAATCTGTATCGGTTACCGTCCTACAACCGGAGGCTTCTCGCATTGCCCTATCAAAGTCGGACGGCAACGCAGAAGCCCACGCTTATATATGCAACGATAGCACCCGACATCGGATCCATACAGATCCGTGCCGGCACTGTTTATTACATATCCACGGGCATCTACCGTTGCTCAATCCTTGACTTTGATATGAAATTTTGCGAGAATTTCCGGTTATCAAGAACCAGCGCGGATAAACGCTTTCTTATGTATCTGCAACCCACCTCTCTATCCCCAGACCGGGGGCTTCAAGGCGGTCTGCGCCACAAAAATAATTAAAAACGCCGATATCTCAAAAAATATCGGCGTCATCATATGATAATCGTTTGTAGAAGTCTATTTTTTACGCGGAGCGAAGCGCACGGGATAGTCAACACGGACTTTTCCGGCGACAATGTCCGACAGCTTGCGCTTGATCAGCTGTTTGCGGATGCCGGAAATGTGGTCGATAAACACCCGGCCGTCCAGATGGTCGCATTCATGCTGCACAATACGGGCAAGGAATCCGCTGATTTCCTCCTCATGAGGCTTGAAATCCTCATCGAGCCAGCGAAGGCGGATATGCTCCACACGCGGTACCTTCTCGGATATACCCGGCAGACTAAGACAGCCCTCCGAACGCGATATGGCATCGCCGTCGAGCACTTCGACCTCGGGGTTGACGAGCACAAGCTTGCGGCCGGCACATTCGGGGAAAGACTCGGCGACAGGGTCGGCGTCGATCACCACAAGCTTTATGTTCTTGCCGATCTGCGGGGCCGCCAGGCCGACGCCCTCGGATTCATACATGGCCTCGAACATGAGGTCTACAAGTTCCTTAAGACCTTCGAACGGCTGTTCGACAGGCTTCGATACTTCGCGGAGCACGGGGTGACCGTAGCAATACACGGGTAGTTTCATATATTTTGGCTTTGCAGATAATCATTTAACAGTATTGTGGCCGAAATCTCGTCGACAAGAGCCTTGTCGCGGCGCGCCATCTTCGGGAGACCGCCGTCGAGCATGGCCCGGTGAGCGAGCACCGATGTGAAGCGCTCGTCGAAGGGTATGACCCGCATATCCGGAAGCTCCTTCTTCAGACGGGCCAGCGCCGGGCCGATAAAACGCTGCGACTCCGACGGATTGCCCTTCATGTCGCGGGGCTCGCCGACAACAATGGCGTCGACCGGCTCGCGCCGGCAGTAATCGGCCACGAAAGCAGGCAACGAGGCCGTCGCGACCGTCGTAAGACCGTTGGCGACAATGCGCAAAGTATCTGTCACGGCAATGCCGCAACGCTTGCGTCCGAAGTCTATGGCCATCAATCGTCCCATTTCTCTGCAAAATTAGTGAAAAAAAACATATCTTTCTTCAAAGCACGCAGCAATCCACCAATTGACTATTTCAGTAATTTTCTATCATCGTTGTGATCACTCTCCAAAACACTCATCTGATGAATGGCTATTTGATTCAACTTCACAAGCCGATCGTTCTGCGACATCCCCTGCTCGATGAACACCGCATTCAGATTTTCCATATTCGACAGACATATAAGTTCATTGATCGAGGCATAATCCCTTATATTCCCTTTCAGACCGGGATGAACGTCGCGCCATTGCTTCGCTGTCACACCGAACATCGCCACATTAATCACATCGGCCTCGTTGGCATAAATCACCCCCGCCTGTGACAATGTAACCTCTTCCGGTATAAGATTATGTTTTATTGCATCGGTATGAATACGGTAATTGATCTTCGAAAGCTCGCGCTTCGCCGACCAACCTAACAATTGTTGCTCCGCGGTCTTCAGTCGTTGAAATTCCTTTACAATATATATTTTGAACTCAGGACTTATCCACATCGCAAACTCAAAGGCAATGTCTTTATGGGCGTACGTTCCGCCATATCTACCGGCTTTTGCCTGAATACTTATCGCATTGGTTCTCGCCACAAATTCCTTTACACTTATTTTGAAGCTATTGAGTCCGGAGTGATTTCTAATTATGGCGAATTCGCCATAATTAAAATCAGGATTATACACTTTCTCCCAGATACCGATGTATTCAAGCGTATTGCGGTTACGCAGCCAGTCGGTTATAAAAAAATCACCGTCTTTAGCCTGTAACATATCTGTCAGACAAATATAGTCTTCACCATTTACCTTTATAACATTGACCGAGGTATCCTGTACGATGATTCTTGCCATAACATTGTTATTTGAATATCACAAATATACATATTTACACCGATATATAATGCTCACAGCTAAAAAAACATGTGTGTTTCTTTAACGGGGGCCGGGCAATTTCGTGGAAAGTGCCGAAGATTTTGCGTAACTTTGCATTTCTATGGAAAGAGATCTTCCCGAACAATTCATAGCCATGCTTCAGGAGGCTGTCGGAACAGAGACGGCCTCAGGTCTGATCCGCTGTCTGACCTCGGAGGCTCCGTCGGTTTCCGTACGCGTCAACACCGCCAAGAGCGCAGCCGTGCCGCCGACAGCCCGCACCGTTCCCTGGGAACCACGCGGCTTTTACCTCCCAGAGCGTCCGCTCTTCGCCGCCGACCCGTCGTGGCATCAGGGCGCCTACTATGTGCAGGATGCCTCGTCGATGGCCGTCGGCACTCTCGCCGCACACCTTGCCGACCGCTATCTCGGCGAGAAAGAGACTCTCTGCTACCTCGATGCCTGTGCCGCTCCGGGCGGAAAGACCATCGGCGCTATCGATGCCCTCAGCAACCGCGCCTTCGTCGTGGCAAACGAAGCCGACAGGCGCCGTGCGGCCATTCTTGCCGAAAACATAGCCAAACACGGATCTCCCGACGTCGCCGTGCTCTGCGGGCCGGCCCAGCGTCTGGCGAAACTCACCGGCGCATTCGACATCATAGCCGCCGACGCACCATGCTCCGGCGAAGGAATGATGCGCAAAGAGTCCGAAGCCGTGGCCCAGTGGACCCCCGGGCTTGTCGAAAGCTGCGCGCAACTGCAGAAAGACATTGTTGCCGCCCTCTGGCCCGCTCTGAAGCCCGGCGGAATATTCATATACAGCACATGCACGTTCAACCGCCGTGAGGACGAAGACATAGTCCGTTTCATGGCCGGTGCGCTCGGCGCCGAAATCCTCGACATCGACACCGCCCTCTTCCCCGGTGCCGTCAAAGGGGAGTGCGGCCTGCGCTTTCTGCCGGGCCGCGTAGAAGGTGAGGGCCTTTTTCTGGCCGCCCTCCGCAAAAGCGCCGACGAAACCGACGCAGCACCCCGACGCGCACCCGTGCCCGCGAAAGCCTCGCCGGGAATGGCGGAATTCGCCCGGGCCGTCATCGACAGGCCCGACGGCTATACGGTATCCGGCAACAGCCTGATATCGAAACGACACGCCGCCATCGCCGCAAGGCTTGCCGAGGTGAAAGGCATAATCCGTATCGGGCTGCCTCTCGGCGAGCCGAAAGGACGCGACATCATTCCGGCCCACGAGCTTGCCATGAGCACAGTGCTGCGACACGACGCCTTTCCCGCAATCGAACTGTCCTACCGCGACGCCATGAGCTACCTGCGCGGCGAGGCTATACAGGAAATTCCCGACGGAACGCCGCGCGGCTTCATAACCCCGACATGGCACGGCGCCGCGCTCGGTTTCGCCAAAAACATAGGCCGCCGCGCAAACAATCTCTATCCCGACGGCCTGCGTCTGCGCATGCAGCCGTCTCAACTACCCGACAATCCACCGACAGTAATATGAAAGATTTCATAGCCGTACTCCGGCGTTTTGTGCCTCCCTACAAGAAATACCTGGCACTCAATATATTCTTCAACGTCCTGGCAGCTATCCTCACGCTTTTCTCCTTCGCGCTGATCATACCTATCCTTCAGATGCTCTTCAAAATCAACGAAGGCACCTACACCTACATGCCCTGGGACTGGAGCCATATCAACGACGTTGCCGTAAACAATTTCTACTACTACGTCCAGGAGTCAATAGTCCGTTTCGGCCCCGACAACACTCTGGCACTGCTGGCGGCCGCACTGGTGGTGATGACAGGTCTCAAGACCGGCACATCATATCTCAGCTCATACTTCATGGTGCCGCTGCGTTCGGGCATTGTCCGCGACCTGCGCAACTACATGTACGATAAAATCACCGTGCTCCCCATCGGATTCTTCACAAGCGAGCGCAAGGGCGACGTCATGGCCCGAATGAGCGGCGACGTCGCCGAGATCGAATTCTCGATCATGTCGTCGCTCGACATGCTCTTCAAGAACCCGGTGATGATCATAGTGTGCCTCGCGACAATGTTCGCCATATCATGGCAGCTGACGCTCTTTGTCTTCGTGCTGCTCCCCATAGCGGGCTATATCATGGGCAAAGTAAGCAAGAAGCTGAAGCGTACATCGTTCGAGGGCCAGACGCAGTGGGGCGTCCTCATGTCTACCATCGAGGAAACCCTCGGCGGCCTGCGTATAGTCAAGGCTTTCAACGCCGAAGACAAAATGCGCACACGCTTCCACGGCGAAAATCAGGTATTCTACCACCTCTCGAACCGCGTGGCAAGGCGTCAGGCCCTCGCCCACCCGATGAGCGAATTTCTCGGCACCGTGGCCGTAGCCATAATCCTATGGTTCGGCGGCAGCCTCATTCTCTCGGGCCATTCAAGCCTCGACGCCTCGCGCTTCATATATTATATGGTGATTTTCTACAATATCATCAACCCTGCCAAAGACCTCTCAAAAGCCACATATTCGATACAGAAAGGCCTCGCCTCGATGGAACGCGTCGACAAGATCCTCAACGCCCGCAATCCTATCGCCGATCCGGCCGCACCGAAAGCCCTGCCGGCCAAAGGCGCGGGTGTACGCTTCGAGAACGTCAGCTTCAGCTACGACGGCAACGTCGACGTGCTCCGCGACATAAACCTCGACATCGCCCCAGGCGCCACTGTCGCCCTCGTAGGGCAGTCCGGTTCGGGCAAATCGACCATGGCCGACCTCATACCGCGTTTCTACGACCCGACCGCCGGACGCATAACCATCGACGGAACAGACATACGCGATCTCCGCGTGCACGAACTCCGCTCGCTGATGGGAAATGTCAATCAGGAGGCGATTCTGTTCAACGACACCATATTCAACAATATAGCCTTCGGAGTCGAAAACGCCACACTCGAAGACGTTCGCGCCGCCGCCCGCATAGCCAACGCCGACGAATTCATCATGGCAACCGACGAAGGCTACGATACCATTGTCGGCGACCGCGGCTGCCGTCTTTCAGGCGGACAGCGCCAGCGACTCTCGATAGCACGTGCAATCCTCAAAAACCCCTCCCTGCTCATACTCGACGAAGCCACATCGGCACTCGACAGTGAAAGCGAGACCCTCGTACAGCAGGCGCTCGACCGTCTAATGGCCGACCGTACGACACTCATCATCGCCCACCGCCTGTCGACCGTCCGAAACGCCGACCTCATCTGCGTGCTCCACGAAGGCCGCATCGTCGAAGCCGGCACGCACGAGCAGCTCCTCGCCCCTGGTGCCGCCGGTTTCTACCGCCGCCTCGTCGAAATGCAGTCACTCGCCAAATAATCCTCTGTATTGCGGAGACTTCCGTCTCAACAAAGCGAAAGCAGCCAAAAACATCAAGGGCGCTTTCGCTTTGTTGCATTTTCCACGTTATCTTTTGCACTTTTCGTGGATTTTCGACCATCTCAGCGACCAAAATGTTTTATTTATGGCGAATTTTGCATAACTTTGCGTCGTTAAGACCTTTCGGGGTCAGTTTCCAATAGCTACAGACCAATCAGAAACAACAAAAACGCACAGAATGAAAAAACTTTTACGCTCACTCTCTCTTGCAGCGGCTCTCGTGCTGTCCCTCTCGGCAGCCTCTGCCGCCGAAACCGTCCTCGCCGAGGCCGACTTCTCCACCCTCACCAAGGGCAGCGAAGATGCACCCGAACTTTTCAAGTACAGCTTCGATTTCACAGGGTTCACCGGATGGAGCATCGTTACTAACAAAACCGGCCAGGCCGGCGGCTCGCTCTACATCGCCGACGGCGGTTCGCTTAAGAAAAGCTCCGTTTCGGGTGTTACTACCACCGGCGGCGCGATCAAAATCACCGCAGTGGTAAAACTCAACAATGCCGCGGCCGGCATCGTACAGCTCAAATGGGGCTACAGCAGCACTCAGCAGGTGATAGTGGAAAGCACCGATTGGGAAACTGTCGAATTTTTCGTACAGCCGACCTCCTCGTCGTCCTACAGCAACAGCATCACTCTTGAGCCCATGTGGCTCGCCGACGGTATGTTCGTCAAGAGCATAAAGGCAGCCCAGTCGCCTGACTTCCTCGCCGCTCCGGCTGTAAACCAGCCCACCAATGCCGACGGAACATCGTTTACCGCCACATGGGAAGCCGTAACCGGTGCAACCAAATACTTCATCGACATCTACAGCTACAATGCAGCTGGCGACAAGGTGATGTTCATTGAAAATCAGGAATGCACCACAACCAGCTACAAGGTCGAAGGACTCGACGCCGCCACAACATACTACTTCGTAGTCCGCGCCGCCAACGAGACCGGCGTCTCCGGCAACTCCGAAGAAATCGAGGTCGTGGAATATATCAGCGAACTCGCAGCCCCCGTGGTCAAGATCGCCTCATGCGATGAGGAGGGCAATTTCACCGCCACATGGGATGCCGTTCGCAAAGCCGAGAGCTACACCGTGACCGTGTTTAAAGAAGAAACCCTCGCCGAAGCCGCCGAAGCCAATGTCCTCGTCGAAGACTTCAATGTATTCACTTCTGGCTCTATGACCTCGATTGAATATATCTACGACCGCCATCTGGCCGCTCTCAACGAGCCCGGCTGGACAGGATATAACATGGCCTGCATCAATGGAGCCATCGGAATCACACCTTATGGTAGCGATGCCTATCTTGTGACCCCTGCTCTTGACCTCTCCGGTAACGACGGCAAAATCAAAGTTGTCATCAACATGTGCGCCAACAACGTAGGTTCATTCAAGACCGGCGACGAAGTGAACTTCACTCTTGTCGATGCCGAAGACAACGAATCGGGGCCCGTCAAAGTGACAATCGATCAGCTCGGATTCGCCGACTATACAGTCAATCTCAACGGAGGTACCGCTGCCACAAAAATCAAGATCAGCAGCGCCACAAACAATAAGATTTTCATCGACAACATCGAAGTGAAGCAGCTGAAACCCGCAGGATTCGTCAACACCACCACCTATCTGCAGGCCGACACCGAAGCCACATCGTATATCGGCAAGGTTGAGTTCGCACAAGGTGTTGAATACAAACTTGTAGTCGTTGCCAACAGCCGCACCGTTTCCGCCGGTGCCGTCAGCGGTATCAGCTCGCCCGCGAGCGACGCCGTAACTATCTCGGGTACATCGGGTATCGGAAACGTTGCCGACAGCGCCGAGGCAGTCACCATTGCCAAGAGCGGCCACGGCGTCATCACCGTCACCACTCCCGCCGCTACCACAGTCGAGATATACGACATCGCCGGACGCCTCGTAACAGCTCAGCCTGTTGCCGAAGGGACAACGAGTCTCAGCGTCAACGCCTCTGGCCTCGTGATTGTCAAGGCCGGTGCCAAGGTCGCCAAAATAGCTCTCTGATTTTACCATAAAGGGTGAGAAGTGAAAGGCGATTCTGTCGCCTTCACCTTTCACCCTTTTTATACGTATTAATATTCATGAAAAGATTCTTACCGTTTCTGATAGCCGTAGCGCTTCCGGCGGCCGGATCCGCGAAAAACATCGGACCGGCCGAGGTCGAGGCCATAGCCGCCGACTTCATGCAGGCGGTTTCGCCCGCCACGGCAGGCAGCCCTCTCAAAAAGGCTCCCGGCGCGAAAGCCGACCCCAGCGCCACCCTGCCCTACTACATATATAATGCCCCTGCAGGCGGCTACGTAGTCGTAGCAGGCGACGACCGTCTGGGCTCCGTCCTCGGCTACAGCGACAGCGGAACCATAAGCCTCGACAACGCCCCCGAAGGTCTGCGCGACCTTCTCGGACTCTACGAAAAGGCCTACGCCGCCGTAAGCGCTCTTCCCGACGAAAACACCGCCACACCCATACAGCGCACACCCGCGGTCGTGGTGGCTCCTCTGCTCGGTGAAATCGAATGGGGCCAGGACACTCCCTTCAACCTCATGACGCCGACCTACACCACCGACGGAAAGACCACAAACTTCTACACCGGCTGTGTAGCCTGCGCCGCGACTCAGATCATGCGCCTCTATTCCTGGCCGAGTCAGGGCTCGGGCAGCAAGACATATACCGATCCGCTGTCGAAAAACACGCTCACGGCCGACTTCGGCGCCACGGTCTACGACTGGGCCAATATGCCGGCAGCTGTTCCGGCCTCGCCTACCGATGCCCAGGCCAAGGCCTACTCCACTCTGGCGGCACAGATGGGCGTGGCACTCGAAATGCAGTATGAGGCGGCCGGCAGCGGCACATACGACATGCTCGTGCCCTACGCCCTGCGCAACTACTTCGGCTATGACGCCGCCGTGCGAAGCCACAACCGCACATACTACTCCACCTCAGAGTGGATGACCATCATCAAGACCGAACTCGAGGCCGGACGGCCCGTATTCTACGGCGGCACCAGCGATGCCGGCACAGGCGGACACGCCTTCGTCATCGACGGCTACGACTCAGCCGAATACGTCCATATCAACTGGGGCTGGTACGGCCGCAGCAACGGCTACTTCATGATCAACCACCTCGATCCGTCGTCGCTCGGCGAAGGAGGCGGTGCCGGCGGTTATAACCTCAACCAGGATATGGTGACCGGCATTCAGCCCGCACGCCCGGGAGCGGCACGCGACCATTCCGTCTACGGCGGCGTGCGTCTGAGCTTCGACGGCCCCTTCGGCGACACATTCAATGTAATGACCTATCTCGAGAACATCGACGTCGAGCCGTTCACAGGCCACGTAGAGGCTGTGCTCACCGATGCCGAGGGCAATATCGTCGCCACTCTCGGCGGCGACGATGTGACCGTGCCGGGCTTCGCCAAGGGCTATGCCGGTTCTCTTCTCTTCAATCCGCGGACAGTGAAATCTACTGTCAGCGGCGTGGCCGACGGCTCCTACCGTGTGCGCCTTGGCTACAAGGCCACCGGCGATGACACCTATAAACTTCTGCGCCATCCCAAAGGCCTACCCGCCTATGCCGACGTGATAGTGTCGCACGGCTATATATCGATAGCCGCCAAACACGTGCCCGCACCCGACTGCGTGCTCCGCGAAGCCATAACCACCGACGGCGACCTCTATGCCGGAGGACACTCTCTGGTAAGATTTACGGTCGAAAACCGCAGCACCGACTTCGTTATCTCCGACATCACCCTCCGCCTCACAAAGACCGACGACAGCGCGGTAACGTTTGACGCCACTGTCAGCAAGACCGTTTACGACCAGTCGACGGAAGCTGTCGAGCTTCTGATGCCTGTCGGCTCCGATGTGCCCGCGGGCAGCTACTATCTCACCACCCTTGTCAAGAACAGCAACGGAGAATATCCTTTCGACGACAGCGAGACGGGGCGCACCACCGTCACCGTGCTTCCGGCCGCTTCCGGACCTGTAGTCCGCGCCGCCTCCGACATGGTATGGCGTTCGGGATCGGAAGACGGAACTCTGAGCCAAGGCGATACATTCTATGGCATAATAAACCTCCGCAACGCCGCCACTCCCGGCACCGCACGAGTTCTGGCCCGCTTTGTCAACGAGGCCACCGGCACCGCTTCGCCTCTGATTCAGGTGAACCTGACATTCACCGACAGCCGCACGCAGACCGCCACATTCAGCCGATACATACCTTTCGACCCCGGCACATACCGCATCGAACTCTACCAGATCGCCGATGACTACTCCGAGACACCTGTGTTGCCTTACGGAGAACCCGCCACTGCCGAAGTACGCCCGTCGACGGCTCTCGTAGCCGAAATGGTTTCGTTCACGCTGCCCGACAGGCTCATGCAGGGCCAGTCGGTACAGGGTTCGCTGACATACAAGGCGCTCAGAACGGTACGACAGAATCTCTACATACGCGTGCGCCAGCTCACCAACAGCGGGGGAGAAATAGCATATGCGAAATTCTCCAACAGCTTCGAGGCCGGAACCGAACAGACCCTCCCCTTCTCCTATCGGCCCTCCGCAGCGCTTGCCGACGGTCTCTATATGGTCATTGCCGAGACAGGCTCGACCCAGGCTCAGACCCCGATAGGCAACTACGCCGCCTATGGCCGTGTAGTCACCATCGGTAACGTTGACCTAAGCGGTGTCGGAGCCATCGAGGCCGAAGAGCGCGCCGCCGCCATCTGGGTCGAGGGCCGACAGCTTCACATCGTCGCCGCCGGCGACAATACCGTCGACACCGTAGCCGTCTACACTCCCGCCGGGACTCTTGCCGCCAGCGACACATACGACCTGTCGGCACTTCCCGCCGGTTTCTACATCGTCGAAGCCACGCTGGCCAACGGTCATCACACCACGGCCAAAATCCTGCTCCGCTGAACTATTTTCAGAGGGTGTCTCAGCCCATAAGCACATTCCATGCCCGCATACCGTGCAGGCATGGAATTTTTTTAAGGATTATTATTGTTTTTTCGCTGGAAATGTTGCTATCTTTGCCAGTGACTAACTGAAACACGAAAAACCTATACCAAACACACAATCTTTAACTATCAAAGTTATGGACATTAACAACATCATGGCCTCCCTCGAGGCCAAACATCCCGGCGAAAAAGAGTACCTTCAGGCCGTCCGCGAAGTGCTCATGTCGGTTCAGGACGTCTACAACCAGCATCCCGAATTCGAACGCAATAAAATCATCGAGCGTATGGTCGAGCCCGACCGTATCGTCACCTTCCGTGTGACCTGGCTCGACGACAAAGGCGAAGTACAGAACAATATCGGCTATCGCGTACAGTTCAACAACGCCATCGGCCCGTACAAAGGCGGTATCCGTTTCCATGCATCTGTCAATCTCTCTATCCTTAAATTCCTCGGCTTCGAGCAGACATTCAAAAATGCCCTCACCACCCTTCCCATGGGCGGCGCCAAAGGCGGCAGCGACTTCTCGCCCCGCGGCAAAAGCGACCGTGAGATCATGCGCTTCTGCCAGGCATTCATGCTCGGTCTATGGAAGAATCTCGGTCCCGACCGCGACGTGCCCGCAGGCGATATCGGCGTAGGCGGCCGCGAGGTAGGCTACATGTACGGCATGTACAAGCGTCTCGTAAACCAGCACGACGGAACATTCACCGGCAAAGCCCTCGAATTCGGCGGCAGCCGCATACGTCCCGAGGCTACCGGCTTCGGCGCGCTCTATTTCGTACAGAACATGCTCAGCCAGCGTAACGACACAATCGAAGGCAAGACCATCGCCATCTCCGGTTTCGGAAACGTGGCATGGGGCGCAGCCCTCAAGGCAACCGAACTCGGCGCAAAGGTTGTGACAATATCCGGTCCCGACGGATATGTATATGATCCTGCCGGTCTCGACGCCGAGAAGATCGACTACATGCTCGAACTCCGCGCATCGGGCAACGACGTTGTGGCTCCCTATGCAGAGCGCTTCCCCGGCTCGACATTCTTCGCAGGCCGCAAGCCCTGGGAGCAGAAAGTGGATATCGCACTCCCCTGCGCCACCCAGAACGAACTTAACGGCGACGACGCCAAGGCTCTTATCGCCAACGGTGTCGGAATGGTTGCCGAAGTATCGAACATGGGATGTACTCCCGAAGCCATCGACGCATTCATCGAAAGCCGCACTGTCTATGCTCCCGGCAAGGCAGTCAACGCCGGCGGCGTGGCAACTTCCGGCCTCGAAATGAGCCAGAACGCCATGCACCTGCAGTGGAGCGCCGAAGAAGTCGACCAGAAACTCCACGCCATCATGACCGATATCCACGGCCAGTGCCTGCAGTACGGCGTTGAGCCCGACGGATACATCAACTACATGAAGGGCGCCAACATCGCCGGATTCATGAAAGTCGCCAACGCCATGATGGGTCTCGGCGTCTGCTAAACTAATCTGACACACCATCTGAGAGCGGGTTATGCCAAGCACAACCCGCTCTTTTTTTATCGCAGAATGCCCTTGATGTCATCCGGCTTCATATCTGAGGTAAATGTCGCGAATCATGACCGTTCAAGTTGCCGATTTGAAAAATAATAGCGACATTTGTACCTGAAATCTGTCGCCGGATGGCCGCAAGCCGATGGCGGGTGGGTTTTGCCCCGGAGAAATACCGGGGGCAAATAAGAGAGCGTTTACTCGCGCTTTGTTCTTGTCAACCTGAAACTTCGCAACTTTCAATGTATAGGCAGGAAAAGGCAACGGTAGATGCCCGGGTATGTTATATCGCTTCGGAAGCGCCGCTTCCGGAGTCAATATAACGGCGTGGGCTTCTGCGTTGCTTGTTCTCCTATACAGGCAATGCGAAGGCCTCAGGTTGAAGGACAGGCAACGGAATCAGACTTCCACGCTTTTTTTATGTCCGCACCATCGCAGGGAAGTCAGGTGGTGACATCAACACCCCATCGATTATGAAACCGATCGGAGAGCTTGTCAAAGAAGAACTGATGGCTCAGGAACGAACCATAACATGGTTCGCACGTAAGCTTTGTATCGACCGCTCCAACGTATACCGTCTATTCCAGAAAAACAGCGTCGATACCGACTTGCTCATGAGAATTTCGCTCGTTCTCAAAAAGGATTTTTTCTCTGTTCTTGCCCGCAGCCTTGAGGAAAAGCGCAATTCGCAACAACAGTGAAGCAACACAGCAACATTAAAGCCCTTATCTTTCACCGCTTTAGCTGTACCTTTGTGGTGCTGTATTTTGCGGTGAGGAAAATCTCTCCCGTCCGATACCAATCATAGAGAATCCACATTAATTAATTAAACAAGCTATTTTATGAACAAAAGGTTTCTGAAAATCGCACTTCTTTCTGCCGTGTGTGCTTCGATGCCGCTGTCGTTCACTTCATGCAAGGATTACGATGACGACATCACCGAAATCAACACCAATGCAGACGGATTGAGCAAACAAATCGCCGCACTGCAAACGGCTCTCGAGACAGCGCAGTCTACCGCCTCCGCTGCTCAGGATGCAGCCCAGCGCGCGCTCACAGCTGCCGCCAATGCCCAGGATGCCGCCGACAAGGCCGCACAGGAAGCCGCCGCTGCCGCCGAGCTCGCCAAATCGGCTGCCGCGACAGCCAAGGCAGAGGCTATCCAGGAGGTCATCAACCAGCTCAAACCGCTCATCGACGCCAATACAAGCGCCAATGCCGCCAATGCTAAACTCCTTGCCGAACTCGACGGTAAGATCAAAGCCATCGAGACCAACCTCAGCAATATCGACCTCACCGAAATCAACAAGACTATCGGTGATCAGGCTAACAAAATTTCCGAGAACGCTACCGCAATCCAGGGCATTAAGACCCAGCTTCTCGCTCTCGAACAACTCAAAAAAGACCTCACCGAGAAACTCGGCGGTGTAGACGGCATCAAGGCCAAACTCGATAAAATCGATGAGATCAGCGGCGAGCTCTCCACTCTCCAGTCGTCGGTAAGCGCCAACACATCTTCCATCAACGACATCAAAGGCGAGCTCAAGACCATCTCCGCAACGATTTCGTCAGAAGTATCGAACGCTGTCAATACACTCGCAGGTATTCTCTCGAAGCGCCTCACCTCGGTGACTCTGATGCCAAGCCTCTACGTAGACGGTATCCCCACCATCGAGTTCCTCTCGGCTCAGTACACCAAGAAAGTGCTCAAGAATGGCGAATGGGTCAACGCTACCGGCGCAAACAGCCAGTTCATCGTTACCAATAACGCTACCGAAGCCGACTACCGCCTCAACCCCGGCACTCTCAAGAACGAAGACATCGACATCAACGACCTCGCTTTCGTTACCCGCATCGCTACATCGCGTGCCGGCGAACAGCTCGACGAAGTCATCAATGTCGCTTCTGCAGACATTAACGACAACGGTGTCCTCAACGTGAAACTCGGCAAAAGCAACACCAAATCACTCAACCTCGCCGGCAACCAGATCTACACTGTATCGCTCAAGGTTCCCGTGGCTGCAAAGCACCTCTTCGATGGTGAGGCCAACACTGCCGTTTACTCCGAATTCACCCGTCTCGCTGAAACATACTTCCAGCCCGAACTCAAGTTCGTTGACGGCGCTTACAACTCTGCTGATGTAAACAGCCACCTCAACGACTCGACCGCACTCTATGCTTCGGCTACCGGCGCAATGGTTGCCAAGAACCTCGTTTACAACGAATCTTACGATCTCTACAAACTCGTAGAAGGCTGCGCTCTGTTCTCTAACCCCACTGCGCACAAGAACCTTACCCGCGAAGCTCTCCAGGCTTACGGCATGGATATCAAATTCCACGCAGCCAAAGCCGCTTATGCTCCCACCGAAGACAAGACCAACCAGCAGGCTTATGTGAAGCTTGAAGGTGAAAACGGTTCTACTCTTGTTCCCGTTACATCCTCGGGGCAGGAAGACAACCAGACTATCATCGGTCGCCAGCCTATCATCGCCGCTACTCTCGTCGATGTTGTCAACGGCAACGTAATCGAGCAGAAATACTTCAAGGTGCTCTTCACTGCTGAAAAGATGGAAGATGTTACTATCGAATGGCCTGCAATCGCTGTCACCGGCACACCTTGCGGCGGTGCTTCGTACGACTTCGGCTGGAAAGCCATGGCAGAACGCGTGCTCGAATACCTCAACGGCGGCAAGGGTATGTCTAAGGAAGACTTCACCAAGATCTATGGTAACTCTACTCCTGTCATTGCTCCTGCAAACGATCAGAACGGCACTCTGACACCCAACATCGTAGCTGCCAACCTCGACGCTTCCACTCCCGTGATGACATGGTCTGTAACCAAGGATCAGCTTGGTGTCCTCAAAGTCGGAACCAACAATGCTACCTTCACCAAGACCATTACCTTCACAGATCCCACAGGCCTCCATCCCAATGTTGTCATCAAGCTCAAATGGGATGTCACCACAACCGTAGGCGCTACCGCACTCGGCAAGACCGACAACCTCAAGTGGGCTGACAACACCATGAAGGTTTACCCCGTGCCCATGCAGATACCTTATGACGGCACCCAGAAGGCCGCATACATGACCAACATCCTCGAAGGCCGCTACAAACCCTACACAACCGGTATGCTCCCCTGCGGTCAGTACGACATCGACTACCAGAAGGGTCAGGCAGGCTACCTCGGCGAGGCTCTGATACTCCAGAGCGGCTACTCGCACTGGAACTTCACTGCCGCCAACCAGGCTAACCTCGACGAGATCTACTACACCATCAAGAATGACGCCGCCGGCAAGCAGATTGTATCCAACGGCAAGACCATCAAGATCGACTGGTCGTCGAACATCAACGGTCTCTCGAAGAACAACTACGTATTCGGCACCGTCAACCTCCAGATCGTGAAGATTCTCACCCTGAATACAGTAGCCGGCACTCAGATCACCGACAACTCTCGCGAACAGTCCATCAACATCGCCAAGGCTTACAGCCTCACCGACGCCTACGGCAACCTCGTAGCTGAAGAACCCACCGCTGACGAACCCTACGCAGCCGACTACTACGACTTCTATGGAGTTGAAGGCGCCGAATTCGGCAACGACATCAAGGTAGCCGACAACGCCGAAGGCACTCAGAACGTGCGCACCCTCGCACAGCTCAACATGACTGCCAACGTCGACAACACTACCGGTGTCCTCACATTCCAGAACAACGGCGCACCTCTCCAGGCCAACGCTTACCTCATCGTTCCGGTAACTGTAGAACACCTCTGGGGCACTCTCACCGGCACAATCGCTGTGCCTCTGAACAAGAGCAACGCTCCCCTTAACACCATCAGAAAGTAACCCTTTTACCGAAGGTTACTCATAGAGTCAATACCCTGGCCGGGCGCCCATCAAAAGGCGTCCGGCCTTTTTTCGATATTTTTTCACTACTTTTACGGCTCAGAACATATCAGCGACAAGAGTTATGAAAGACAAGACAAAGCGCCTCGCCGAACAATTGCGGGGCAACGACAGAATATCGGTTCTTTTCGTATGCCTCGGCAACATATGCCGATCTCCGGCGGCCGAGGGTGTGCTGCGCGCCATCGTCGACGAAGCAGGCGACAGCGCCCGCTGGACAATCGACTCGGCCGGAACAGGACGCTACCACATAGGACAGCTTCCCGACAACCGCATGCGTATACATGCCCGACGCCGCGGACTCGAACTCACTCACCGCTGCCGTCAGGTCTGTGAGGCCGATTTCGATGATTTCGATCTTATAATACCCATGGACGCCGACAATGAGGCCAATCTACGCCGCCTCGCCCCGACGGCCGACGCTCTCGACAAGATAGTGCCGATGACCGAATTCGTTGACATGGCCATGCGATACGACCACATCCCCGACCCCTACTACGAAGGCGCCGAAGGCTTCGAGCTCGTCCTCGACCTCCTCCAGAACGGCTGCGACCGCCTCTTCCACCTGCTAAAATAGCTACGACATCGACAATCCGGGCCTACCCCCACAAAAACACATCGCCGCCCCAGGCGCGCCGAACGCGCACCCCTACTGACCTTGATTTAAAACTCTTCTCTGCAATGGGCGATCGACATCAATTCCGGGCGAACTGGCATGGATATAACGATGGTTTATATTTCGTAACTGTCTGCACAAGCAACATGCAGACATCACTGGGGCATATCGACGATATGGAGATGCATCTCAGTCCTTTGGGCGCCATCTTGGACTACTGGCTTAGAAAAGCGCCGGATAGTTACGAGGATATATGCATGATAAATTATGTTATAATGCCAAATCACTTTCATTGTCTGCTTGATATCAGGGGGGAACAGAGCCGTCTGAAACAACCGAACTATGGCTGCCTCCATAGTTCGCATCGCTTAAGAAAAACGACCGATTTTCATCACAATTCATTACTGTCACGATTTATAGGAAATATAAAACGAGCTGTAACGATAGAAGCGCGCAAATCCGGCATAGATTTCGCATGGCAACGATCATTTCACGAACATATTGTAAAACACGAATCAGCATATAAGGCCATCATGATCTATATAGACCGCAATGTGTCTTCCTGGGGCGAAGATAGGTTTTATAGATAAACGGAAGTAACTGAAATCAAAAAAAGGGTGCGTCGAGCGAACTCGGCGCACCCTTTTCAGGATTAGTATTTAACAGGGTTTATTCCTTGGGAAGAATCTTGATATTGTCGAGCATCCAGCGGTTGGCGGTGCCGACTTCCCATTCGTTCTGCGAAATGGTAATTTTGGTATCCTTATCGATCTTAATGCCTGAAAGGTCTGCCGTAGCTTTGATCCACTCCAGCTTATGACCGTCTTCCCAGCCTGTCGGCGGAATATCGAATCTCTTGACATCATCGCCGTTCTGAACCTCGACATAAAGTGTCACAGGATCGATCTTGCCGGATCCCTGACGCATCACAGCCCAGTCGAATGTGATGACGACATTCTCACCTTCGGGCACGGTGGTAATCGACGGCAGTATTATACCGCTATGGTTACCGGTCTTACCGAATTTGAGGTAATTGCGCTGGAGGTAGGTGCGCTTGTTATCATTCTTGTCATAGACAAACTTATAACCGCGCGATTCGATGTATTCGAAACATGAGATTTCCTTTCCATCGACCATGGTCTTGACAGAAGTCAGAGCCGGAGCGGAAGCACCCATATCATCGGTTCCGACATGGTCGCCGGCACCGGAGGCAACCGACCAGGGTTCGAGCCATTCCCAGTCTTCGCTCCAGTATACTACCTGATACATGCCGAGGTCTTCTATCGAAGTGGCAAGCAGACGGAGCGTCTTGCCGGCCTTTCCGGCGAAGTAACCGCAAACCTTCACATTATGGTTTGCAAGATCACTGAAGACAACACCTTCGACAGCATCAGCTGCAATCACACTTGATGTCTGACCGTCCACATAAAGCGCATTGCCGTCGACATGGCCCGTCACGGAAACAAACTTCATCGCGTCGGGAGAATATGAGTCAAGAGCGTCGGTAATATCGGCAGGTTCGCCGTGGGCGACCTCGGCGGTTCCCGAAGCGATAAAGAATTCTCCTTCGACATACGGGTAACCGGCTTCATCGGAGGCCTTATGACCCTGAAGGGTTCCGACTGCGCCCGGAACCATACCCTCGGGGAAGCCCGTGGCATAAGCGAAGTCGGTTCCGTCTGTCACAAGTTGACCTTTCACGAAATTGTCCACTACCGTAATTCCGGGCATTACCATAGCGGTCTTGTCAGGTGTCGAGGCCATCTCGAAGATGGAGTAGTCGGCAATACCGCGGTAGTTGTCGCCGAGCTGGAAGAGGGTCACTGTAGCGATACTCTTCTTTGTGGTGCCGCGGAAAAGGACGTCGATCTGACGGGGATTGTCGAGAGCGCCGTCACGGAGATTGTCGGCCATGCTGATGGTCACCTCCGTAGTGCCTCCGTGGCCGGTTGCGGGAGAAATCGTAACATAGTCGGGAGCCTCGGAATACCAGTCGGCGTCGGCATACACCAGAATAGACTGGGGCTGGGCCGAGAGACCCTCGAACGTAAGGCTGGGCGCGCTGGCGAGTACGGCCTTTGCAATCGTTACGTCGTCGTCATCGCATGCTGCCAGTGTGCAGCCGAGAATGCCGAGAAGCGCGAATATATAGATATTTAATTTCTTCATGATTCAGTTATCAAAGAGGATAAATTAATTTCCGGAACGCTTGATGTCATCCCAGCCGGGATTCTGGATAAGATTGGGGTTGAGCGAAATGTCATCGATAGGAATACCGTAGTAGTAGTCGCGGTAATCATTCCAGCCGTTGCGGGGCTGCGACTTGTGATAGTAGGTATAGCCTGAATTGCCGTTTGAAAGAATGAGCTCGGAACCTATCTGATATACCTGGGCGTTCTTCACGCTGGGTTTGGCCTGCGATGAGGTATAGAGATAAAGATCGGGCACACCGTCGCCTGTGAGGTCATATTCGCCGGGACCGGGGAAATACATGCCGTAGATATCCTGGTCGAGGCAGTAGCCGGCACGCCAGCGGAGAAGGTCGGACATGCGCTGGCCTTCCATTACGAACTCGACGGCACGCTCGCGGCGGATTTCGAGAATCACACCCTTGTTGGAGCCGGTGACGTTGGTGTAGCCGAAGTCAGGATCTTCGAGGAATGGATCGGGATTTGCATTTGCCTGCGCGAGACTCATGTGAGGCATGCCTGCGCGGTCGCGGAGAAGATTGATGGAGATGTCGAGGTCGCTCTGCGTGAGAGTTCCGGCCTCGGCCTTGGCCTCGGCATAGGCAAGGAGCGCCTCACCATAGCGGAGCACGGGCATATCGCAGGTCGAGCGCTTGTTGTCGAGCTGACCGCCGGCTCCGTCGGGGCCCTGCACGAACTTGATGGGCTGGAAGCCTGTGGTCGATGCAGAGAAATCGGGAGCGAGAATGTCGGTGCGGCCGATACGGTGATAGCCGGTGGTGCGGATAGTCTGGGCCAGACGCGGGTCGCGGTCTTTCACCAGGTCGACGAAGCTCTTTGTGGCATAGCCGGCCTGATCGGTATAACGGCTGCCGTCCTTCATCAGATACTGGTAGACAAGCTTGCGGGGGAAGCCGGGAGTACCGCCGGTAGGCTGGAGGGTCGAAGAGGCGGCTTCGTGGAAAGCGCCTGTGGCCGAGCCGAAGCGGATTGCGAGAATATACTCGTCGGTATTGGCATCGTCGAATGTAAAGAGGCTGAGGTAGTCTTCGGCGGGCTTGCCGGTGCTGTAAAGCTTATATTCCTTGCTGTCCATAAGCTTTTTGGCGGCGTCGGCAGCCTGTTCGAGATACCAGTTGTAGTCATGACCTTCGAGCGAAATATTGTGATACTTGCGGAAAGTACCTTCGAAGAGACATACGCGGGCCTTGAGAGCCAGCGCCGCGCCACGGGTCACACGATAGGGATTGTTGGGTTCGGCTGCCTTTGCAGGGCAATTGGCGATGGCGTAGTCAAGATCTTCGACAACCTTCGACATCACCAGCTCGCGCGAATCGCGGGGGTTGAAGAGAGCCCCGTCGGCGGAACCGAGTTCATGCTCATACCAGGGCACATCGCCGAAACGCTGCACCTTCTCGAAATAGAAGTATGCGCGGAAGAAACGTGTCACACCGGTATATTTGGCTACCGCAGCTGCGTCGGGACAACGGTCGGCGCGGTCGAGAAGACTGTTGATACGACGAAGCTGAGCCCAGCTCCAGCCGCCCGAACCGGCCGAGGTGGGAGTCACGCGTTTCTGACCGCCGAGCATTACGTCGGAAAGGGTCTGCGTGAGATAGAAGTCGCTCTTCTCGCGTTCGGGCTCCTTGTCGAGCAGGTTATTGTACAACGGGTTGGAGAACATCTCCAGGTCGGCGGCAGTCTTGAAATAGTCCGACTCCGACACGCGGTCCTGAGGGGTGAGGTCGATGGCGTCCTCACACGATGTGAGGGCCAGCAGAGCTACCGAAAGACCTAATATTGCTTTTTTCATTGTAGAGATGGCTTAAGAGATTAGAAAGTGATGTCCACACCTATCATATAGGTTTTGGGGAAAGTGTATGCAAGGTTGTTGTTCTGTTCGGAACGGCTGTATGCACTTTCGGGGTCGAGCCACTTGGTGTTTTTCTTCAGAGGCGACCAGTAGCAGAGGTTTTCGCCGGTGAAATATACGCGAAGTTTCTCGATATAGGCTTTCTTGGTCCACTTCTGAGGCACGGTATAGCCTACGGTCAGATTCTTGAAGCGGAGATAGCGGAGATTCTGGAGATAACGGTCGTTGACAAAGCTGAGCGTACCCGAGGTAGCCGCATATGCCATAGGACGGGGGAAGTAAGCGTCCGGATTGTCTTCGCTCCACACGAGATCGCGGAAGTCGCTGCGGAGGAACGAGACATAAGAGTAGGAGTAAGCGCCCCAGAAAGGCATGCACTGACCGGTGGGATACCAGTAGTGGTTGCCGGTGCCCTGGAAGAAGGCGCTGACATCGAAACCGAAGTAGCGGATCGAGGCGTTGATACCATACTGAAGCGAAGCGAGCGAATTACCGAGGACGGTGCGGTCACCGGGATCGTCGACGGTATTGCCGCCTACACCGATCTTATTGTCGCCGTCAAGGTCGAGATACTTGAGGTCGCCGGCCTGCCAGCCGCCGGTCACACGTTTGGTGACATAGCCGAGGTCAACCTGCTTGGCATATTCCTGAGCTTCTTCGGTGGTCTTGAAGTAGCCGTCTACCTTGTAGCCCCAGATTTCGCCGATACGCTTGCCTACGTAGTAGTCCTTTGCAAAAGACTTGGTCGGGTTGTCGTAGCGGGTGATTTCGGAGCGGTAGTCTGAAATGTTGAAGCCGACGCTGTATGTGAAGGGATGGCCGAAGAGCTGGAAGTTGTCGTTCCAGGAGATTGCAGCCTCGTAGCCCTTGGTGCGGAGGTCGGCGGTATTCATCTGTGGGGGATCGGCGCCGTATACCGAAGGAAGTGCGATACCGTCGGTGAGCATGTTTTTGGTATCGCGGATATAGAGGTCACCGGTGAACGAGAGACGGTTGTTAAGCATGGAGAAGTCGAGACCGAGGTCCCACTGCTTGGAAGTCTCCCATGTCATGTCGGACGCGATAGGTGCGCCGAGCGATGTATAGGCTGCCTTGTTGGCTCCGTCGAAAGTGAAGCTGTCGAACTTATGGCTTGTGATAAGACGGAGGAAGGTATAATAGGACGATACATTCTGGTTGCCGAGTTCGCCGTAAGAGAGACGGAGCTTGGCGTTGCTGAAGAGAGGACGCAGAGAGGCGAAGAATTCTTCTTCGGAGAAGCGCCAGCCGACAGAACCCGAGGGGAAGAAGCCCCAGCGGTGACCCTTGCCGAAACGCGAGGTGCCGTCGTAGCGGCCCGAGAGTTCGAGGAGGTATTTGCCTTTGAAGTCATAGTTGATACGGCCGAAGATACCTTCGAGGGCATACTGGTTCTGGCTGCCGGTGACGTCGGAAATCTTGTCGCCGTTGCTGTTCACACCTACAAGGTTGAAGTCGGTAAGATCTTCCGAAATGAGATTTTCGGCCGACATGCCGCGGTTCACGATGTTGAGACGCTCGTAGTTGTAACCGGCCATGATCTGGAAGTTATGGTTTTCGGCGAATGTCTCCTTATATGTTGCGAAAGCGTTGACAGCATAGTAATTGCGGGTATTTATGCTCTCGCGGAGGTCGTTGAGACCGGCACCCGAATCCCATATGCGCAGTTCCTCGTCGGGCACCTGACGCCAGTATACGTTGTTGCCGCGGTTCTGGTTGCGGGTCTGATAGAAACGGTATGTGAAGTCAGCTGTAACGGTGAGCTGCTTGATAGGATTGATGTTGAGACGGAAAGTAGTGGTGAAGTCGGTCTTTTTGTCGACATTCGGGTGTTTGCCGTCGATAATCTGCGAGTGACGGCTGTTGCCGACAGCATAGCTTGCATAGGGAGTCTCGCGTATCTGCGAGCCGTCGGGGTTCATCAGGGGCACACAGGCAAGGGCGTGACGACCTACATAGCCGAGAGTGGCGTCGACGCTTGAACGGCCTTGATAGTCGTAGGTGGAGCCGAAGAACGAAGTATTGTTGCTCATTGTGATCCACTTGTTGATGTTGAAGTCGATCTTGCTGCGCATATTGTACTTCTTGTATACGTCGGGAATTACCTTGAGCATACCTTCCTGACGGTCGAAACCGCCCGACACGAAGTATTTCACGGCCTTGTTGCCGCCCGAAACCGAGATATTGTGCTGCTGCTGCGGACGGGTGTCGCGGAAGAGCGAGTGATACCAGTCGTGGTTTGCATAGTAGTACCACTGGTTGCGTCCGTTGCGGTTTTCCTCCACAACCCAGGGACGGTCGGGGTGCTCGGTCTTGTCGTTGACACGCGCAAGAAGCTGCTGCATGTCGTAGTCGGAATATTTCCAGTAGGGCTGACCGGAATCAGCCATGAAGAATTCGTTGACGGTATATACCGACCAGTAGCCGCGGGTTTCGTATTCGGTGGAAGTGGTCGGCTTTGTCCAGCCGAAGCGGCCGCTGTAGCGCACGGTTGCCTTGCCGTCTTTTTCCTGACCGCTCTTGGTGGTGATAAGCACGACACCGAAGGCCGCACGGGCACCGTAGACTGCGGCTGCCGACGCGTCCTTGATCACAGATATGTTATCGATATCGTTGGGATTGAGGTCGTTGATCTCACCTACCGAACCGTCGATAAGCACGAGAGGACCGGCCGAGTTGATAGAGGTTGTACCGCGGATGTTGAGATCGCCCGATGTGCCGGGACGACCGTTGGTCACGCTTACATTAAGACCGGCGACAGCACCCTGGAGCATGTTGGTGACAGATCCGCCCGTACGGTCTTCGAATTTGGCGCCGTCGACAGTGGCCACGGCTCCGGTAAGGTTTACTTTCTTCTGAGTACCGTAGCCGATGACAACGGTCTCTTCGAGCATTGTGGAACTTTCCTCAAGGACAACTTTTACTTCGCTCTGGTCTGCGGCTACATTGACAGTCTTTTCTGTATAGCCGACATACGAGAACTTGAGAGTCACAGGGCCATTGGGAACGGTAATGGTGAAATTGCCGTCGATGTCGGTGGAGACACCGGTCTTGCTTTGCCCGGCGGTCACAGAGACACCGATCAGAGGCTCGTCGGAGGTATCCACGACGTTGCCTTTCACCTCGCGTGCAAACGCTGCCGAAGTTGTCGACAGGAGTATCGCAAGCACGAGCATCAGTCTTGTGAATAGTTTCATAGAATATAGAAATGTGTGATTGGAAAATAATTTCAAGTGATGATGAATTATGGATTATGAATTATGAATTGAATGTACAGCCTGCGGTTGCCCGCCGATGACCCGTCAATTCATAATTCTTAATTCATAATTCATAATTCCCGCTGTTACCAGGTATACGCTGCGGTATTGAAGGCCTTGGGACGCGCCATCTTTTCGGTGAAAGTGCGGCCGAAGCGGTCTTTTACGGTAATCGTAAGGTCGGTGTCTGCATCGGGTGCGGTAACCTCGAAGAAGTGACACCAGTTCTGGGTAATAAAGTTGGGAGCCGAAGTCTTGGTGCTCTGGAAGCGCTTCTTGCTCATGGCCTCGATATGAAGAGGATCGTATGCCATAACGGGCTTGGCCTCGAGAGTCTGGCCTGTTTCAGTGGTGACGGTGACAGTCCATTCAGGATCATAGTTCCACAGGTTGATGAGCACCTTATTGTCAGGGGCTCCTTTGTATGCATCGCAGTAACGCTGCCATGAAGCCACGGCGTCGCCTGAGATACCGGGTATGTCGTCCTGGGTGAATTTCACATTGTTGAGGTCGTAGGTGCGGAACTGTATGTTCTCGTCAAGACCGGTGCCTTTATAGATCCATTTGAAATCCTTGCCGGTGATATCCCATATGGAATATCCGGCGGGAGAACCGTCGTGTGCGGTGAGAGCGCCCGGAGTAAGCTTGCCGCTCCACCACCAGTCTCCGCAGACCGCCGTCTGGTTATGCTCCATGAAATCGGGATAATCCTTAAGCACACTGTGGGCGGAGGTCACGTTATAGCTCTTGTGGGTGTGGCCGGTCACGTAGTGCACTTTATAGTCTTTCAGAATGGGCAGAAGCTCTGCCACATTCTCGAGTTCATTCTTGAAGGTAGTCGCACCGTTGGCGTAGAAGAGAGGTGCATGCATGGTGAGTATGACAGGAGTCGACTTGTCGACATAACTCAGATCTTTGGCAAGCCACTGGAGCTGAGGAATGAATACTTTCTGCTTGTAGTCGCGTGAAGTAGTGCCGTCGTAAGTGCTGCAATCGATATTGTCGAGTACCACATAGTGTACGTCGCCTATATTGAAAGAATAGTAGTTCGGGGCGATCGAAAGAATAAAATCGTTCTTGGCGTCGAAATTGTTCTTTGCCTTGTAGTCGTTGTCATGGTTGCCGATGGTGTGGTATACCATGAGATTCTTAAACGAACTGTTCATCAGATCGAGATACTGGGCGAACTGGAAGTTATTGTCATACCAGTATATGTCCCAGGTCATGTCGCCGAGGGTGATGGCGTAAGTGCGGCCTTTCTTGCCGTTTGTATTCACATCGGAGGCGAATTTGGCGAACTGCTTCAGATCGTCGTTGCGGTTGGCAAGATGCATGTCGCCGAAGAAAAGCACGCGGTAGCTGCTCTGATCGACCTTGGTAAGCTTGAAGTCGACATTTTCGGGTGTGGTGGCTGCTGCGGTCAGAGGGAAGTAATTGATCGGAAGGATACCGGCGGTCTTGGGCTCATAACCCGATGGAACCGACATGAACACATATTTATATGCCTTCTTCGATTTGAGTTCGTAGCGGCCTTCGGCGTTAGTGACGGCAAAATCGACGCCGTCGCTGATCACAACGTTGGCCACAGGGCCCTGGTCGGTGCTGACAGTACCGAAAACGGTAGTACCCTCCTGAAGTTGCCATTTTTCAGCCAGGAATTTAAGATTCATCGTTCCGAGCTGCTTGCGCTCTGAGCCTCGTTTGATATATACTCGATAGCTGCCGTCGGCTGTACCTGCGGGAATGGCGAAAGTGAAAGAGTCGGAATTGACCGCCGTTATCTGGCAGTCGATGAGTTTGCCGTCGCTACCCTGAAGCTGGATAATGTCGGTGGTATAGATTACGCTGCCTGCGCCCATCGAAAGAGTGCACGGTTCGTCCTTGGTCAGTTCGACTGTGGACGGAAGCGTAAGCTCGATCTTGATACCGGCATTAGGCCCGGGATCCGGCTCGTCCTTGCTGTCGCCGCAAGAAACTATAAATAGGCCCGAAGCCGCAGTCAGCATCAGTCCGATTAAAAATTTAGGAATTTTCATAAAACTGGTGTTAAATACTAATTTCGAATTGTGTGTTGTTTCGTGATGTTTTTCTGCCTGTTATAGAAGGATGGTCTTAAAATATCAAAAGCTAAATCTATGGTATTAAGCTACATGAGGTATAGTACACATATCCCCTGGAGATACGCCCGCATACAGACGGGCCACGACTGTGGCTTTAATGTATTTCAAGCGTTCCATGGACTTTTGTGATAATTGGGTATTTAGGTTTTTATTCGTGATATGATTTCAGGGCGTTAAATTACTTCTTTTTTCGCAATAAAACAAAAAAATTTCGTAAAAAACTTTCATGTTAAATAATTAAGAAAGTTTTAACAATAAATTATTAATCCGAATGAGATTGACAATCAGCAAGTTATCCAAAACAAGCTGTTTTTTTGCTTAAAATATGTAAATTTCAAAGCAAAAGAACGAAAGCAGAAGCCGGACAAAAGCCCATTATAAGCCAGACCCATATATAACGGCAGCACAAACAGTGTGGCTACTCTTAGAGGTTGTTTAATAACATATGTGAAAACACAGGCCAAAAAGTCGGAGATGGA
>CAJKRG010000033.1 GCA_905202215.1 uncultured Porphyromonadaceae bacterium | reverse complement strand
ATAAAGCAAAACCTTATTCCGTCAGAAATAACCAAAGCGCAAGCTAATATAATTTATGCAAATGAAGCCGATGTACTGAATGTAGCGATGTTTGGTCTTACCGCGAAGCAATGGCATGATAAATACCCGGATTTGAAAGGTAATATCCGTGACTACGCTTCTGTTAATGAATTAATATGCCTGTCAAATATGGAGAACTTAAATGCCATATTCATTGAACAGGGCATTTCCCAGCCGGAGCGAATAATCAAACTAAATCAAATCGCAATTCATCAGATGAGCATACTGGATAATGACAATAACGAACGAAAATTATTGAAATGAGTCCTGAATATCTGATATGACTTGATACGCACCAATAACGACTTGCGTTGTCTGGAAGACATTGAGGCCATCTATGGAGTAAATAACTCAGAAATCGTTGAGGAGGGGGTCGTCGTCGCCTTCGGAGCCGGGGAGGACGGGTGCGGGCGCCGGTTTGGGTGCGGCGGGTTTTGATGTGGGTTTGGGCTGAGGTGCGGCAGTCGGCTGCACGGGCGCGGCGGGTGATACAGGCGCGGCCTCGGGAACGCGGTCAGGCTCGTCAGCCTGATCGGATATGGCTGATTCCTGAGCCGGCGCGGCAGCCTCGGCCTCGGGGAGGGTCTCGATATCCTCGGGCAACAGGAGATCGGCCTGAGTGTCGATATAGTTCTGCTCCTCGCGATAGCGGAAATATTCGTCGAAACTGCGGCCCTGCTCGAGAAGCACACGGAAATCATCGTCGCTGATGGCAATAGGACGCACTCCGGCGGGCAGACGGAACTCGGAGGAAGATGCCATGACCTTGCGGTAGTGATTAAGCTCCTCCATATTGTCGAATCCCCGCACTATGATCATGCCGAGACGACCGAAATTCATTGTTTCGAGATCAAAATCCTTGACTACAAACGAACGGAAGTTATGGCGCGCTATCTCGAAGAGGAGTTGCGGCGCCGACACTTCGTCGGTAGCAAAAGTAAAGATCAGAAGCTGTTTCTGCTCGGGGTTGAGGGTGAACTGAGCCGCATCGCCCGAATCGATGAGGGTGCTGTCGTTGCTCAGGCGCAAGTCCCAGAGCATTGTGCGCATATTGGAGCCGCCCTGCTGCAGTTTACGGCCCTGTGCCATTCCTTTGAGCCACGCCGAGGCGATCGGTGTGAGATCCGTATCGGGATAGCGCTCAAGCATGTCGCGGAGCACGGCATTGAATTTTTCCGGCTCGCGGTCGGTGACATATGCGAGCGCGTCGAGAAACATGAATTTCGGCATGAGCTTGCTCATAGGATAGTCTGTATTCATCTTCTCGTAGGCTGCATGCACCTCGGTGTTGCGGTCGGCCAGATATGCCTCGTAGGCTTTCTCATACATCCCGAGCTGCACATCGTCCATGCGGCGCAGGTTCTCGATATAATCGGGATCTCGGAGTGCCATGCCGTACTTAGAGTCGGGAAAATCGTCGAGAATAAGACGGCGATAACGCTCGGCAAGCGCCGTCTGCCCCTGGCGCATATACATTAGATAGAGGTTATAGTAGGTCTCCAGACGGTAAATATTGTCGGGATATTGCTCGAGAAGGCGGTCGAATTCGGAGCGCGCGGCGGGATAGTCCTCAAGTTTATCCTTGAGAATGAGGCCCATGTTGTATAATCCTTCCTGAATTACTTCGCCCGCAGTGGTTTTCTCGGCATCCGTCTTCGGAATCTGCGCCAGATAATACTCCGGATAGTGAGGATCGTTGGCCTTGTCGGTCTCGCCCTCTTTGGCCTCGGTCTCCTCCGGAACGCCATCGGCCACAGCCGTGCTGTCGGCGGAAACGTCCTCGGCATCGGCACTCTCGAAATCGTCGGTATTGAAAGTGGTCTTATTGCGCCGACGCCAGTCGTCTTCAAGCTTGCGCGAGCCCCAACGCTTCTGGAAATCGGTGCGCCCTGCATTTTTCACCGACGTATTGTAAAAATACCACGAATTGTCGGTATTGAGGTTGAACTGCTGCGTGGTATTGTCCTGAAGACTGCCGGGCTGCCCCTGCTGGTTTGCAAGATACTCCTCGCGCCGGGCCTGTTCGGCTTCCTCTTTTTCTTTCTTTTTCAATTCCTCGATAATCTTCTCTACCACGGCGAGCTGCTGTTCGGGCGTCATCGCGGCAAGACGCAGGAGCGAATCCTGAAGTTTCACATTCTGGGAGTAGACGGCAAGCTCGTCGAGCACATCACTGCGGCGCTTGAGCGAATCGTAGCCCGGATAAGTCTTCGGCAGTACCGGAACGGCCTCGGAATAGCAGGGCTGGGCCAGATCATAGTCGCGCCGGTCGAAATAGAGTGCGCCGAGACGGAGCTGGTTCATGGCCTTGTCTATGCCGTTGCGCGTGGATTTTTCGTTGGCAAGCACATAGTTTTCGATTGCCTTGGCCGTATCGCCGCGTGAAAGGTAGAGATTGCCTATGGCGTAATATATCTGGTCGAGATACTCCTTGTTCCGGTCGTAGCGGGTCATGCGTTGCAAGGCCTTGACTTCAGCACTTATATCAGCACCGTCGAAGACCTCGCTCTGCTTTATGCGGGCGTTGAATTTAGTGCGGTAAGAAGCCGACGAAGCCCCTCCGGCGGCGCCGAAAGCCTTGTAGGCACGCGCGCGGTCGCCCATGCGCTCATAGAGTTGCCCGAGAAGAAAATTCAGACGCGTTTTCTGCGCTCCCTTGGCCGCCCGCACAGCCCGTTCGAGATATGGTACGGCGGAGGCATAATCATTGGCGTGGATATAATAATCGGCATATGCGCGGTCGTAGAGCGAGCGCAGGCGCCCCGAGGTAAGTTCGGTATCCTTGATACGTGTCAGAATCATTTCCGCCTCAAACTGCCATCCGAGCGCTATATAGCTCATCGCCTGCATGAGCCGGGCTTCGGTGACAGTGGCCGGAAGCCAGCTGAAGTGCTTGCCGATGTAGAAATAGGTCGAGGCCGCGCCGAGAAAATCACCGTTGTAGTACTGGCTGCCTGCAAGAAGCATCCACGAATTGTGCAGGAACGGATTGTATTCCTCGCGCTTCATCCATTCCCGGTATTTGGGATCGCGGCTCTTTCCGGCCTTCTTAGCCGGTTTTTTTTTGATTGAACGCACCTGGATAGCCTTCTGAGCCTTCTCGATGGAGCGTGTGAAATCGCCCGACGGCTGGGGCGCCGATTCGTCGGTTTTTGCCTCTACGGGGTGCACGAAGAGAAGACGCGAGAAGTCGTCCTCGTATTTGCTCTCCATATCGGCGAGAGTCTCGTCGAAATGCGTCTCGCCGTTGTAGTGTATGTTGTATCTTGTGATAAATTCCTGATACTTTCGCGAGGCGGCCGTATTTTTGCGCGGCGAGCATGAGGCAAGCGCCACGACGGCAATCACCGCCGCAAGCATGCGCAGCATCATATGGCCCCGGCGCGATGTCATGCAGGATTTTCCTCCTTTGGTGAAGGCGGATAGGCGATACGCGAATGATATATGGTCATCAGACGCTTGATGAATGCCTCCTTGATCATCGCCACATCGCGGAAAGAGAGCGTCGATTCGTTGTGGAGGCCGTCGGCGATCTGACTGTCGACAATCTTGTTGACCAGATCGGTGATAGCCTCGCGGGTATGCTCCTTCAGCGACCTGCTGGCAGCCTCGACTGAATCGGCCATCATAAGTACCGACGTCTCGCGTGTCTGCGGGTTAGGCCCGGGATAGGTGAATGGCGTCTTATCGATTTCCTCGCCCGGATGCTCCCGACAGCAGGTGATATAGAAATATTTGGCCATGCCGGCACCGTGGTGTTCGCGTATGAAGTCCTTGATGACCTGCGGCAGTCCTGCCTTGTCGGCAAGCCGGAGTCCGTCTGTCACATGATTTACCACAATCGAGGCACTACGCTCGCAAGGCAGGGCGTCGTGGGGGTTCACGCCGTGCTGGTTCTCGGTAAAGAACGCAGGATTGGCGAGTTTGCCGATGTCGTGATAGAGAGCGCCCGCACGCACGAGCTGCACGTTGGCGCCTATACGCTGTGCGGCGTCGGATGCGAGATTGCTGACGGCTATGGAATGGTTGAACGTGCCGGGACATTCGTTGGAGAGGCGAAGCAGCAGCGGATTGTTTATATCGGCCAGCTCCACGAGCGTCACCACCGATATGAAGCCGAAGAGACGCTCGGCGGCGAACATGAGCACATAGGCCATCGATGTGAGGGCAGCATTGACAACGAGGAATATCACCATACGCCATGTGAAGGCCTCGAGAGAGCCGTTCATCAGCAGCTCGAGTGCGAAATAAGCGACGATATAGGCAATCGCCACGACGCCCGAGGTACGCAGCAACTGCGAACGGCGGCTGAGTTCGCGCAGGCTATAGACAGTAACCGTCGAGGCGCAGAACTGGAGGAATATGAACTCAAGGGCAAAAGCCGTGACACCGGCGCATATGAGCGTTAGGACGTACGAAACAAAGATAGCCGTACGGCCGTCGAAGAACACCAGTACCAAAATCGGCACTATCATCATCGGCGCGATATATATGCCCTGGGCGATGAAGTAGTTCAGACCGACAGACAAAAGGAAAAAGACCGTCACCAGAATGAACATGAACGACATGGCACGCAGGTTGCCGTACACTTCGGGACTGAAGAAGTAGAAATAGACAAGTAGCAGGCTCATGAGTACGGCCACATAGAGGAACTGGCCGAGAAGCATGAGATATTTGCTCTGGTTCTCACGGCTGCTGAGCTGCGACATCATGGTCTCGTAGGTCTGCAGATTGGTGAAATCCTGACTCGTTATCACGGCCCCCTTGTCGATGATCGTCTGACCCTGAAGAATTATGCCGCGGTCGGCGGTGAGGGTGAGATAGTCGTATTCGTAATGACGGCGGCATTCCTCCTCGTTTCGTGTGTAGTTCGGACGCAACAGATTCTGAAGGTTTGCGCGGGTAAAATACGAGTGAAGATCGGGATCGGTGATCACGGAATCGAGGTAGATATAGACATCGCGCGGCGAACTGAAACCCGAAGTGCTCATTTCCGACAGAATGTTCTTCTCGAGCAGACGGACATGAGGGAGGCGCCCGGCATCGATCTCATCCTTGGTACTCATGTCGACCACACCAGAAGCGTACACCTTGCGCAGTTCGGAGCCGAGGCGGTGTCTGAGATTGGTGCCCGGTGCTTCGGGCAGACGTCCGACGATAGTGTCTATCATGAGCTGATTGAGCTCATAGATCGGCACGAAATGCTTGTCGAGAGTATCGCGGGCGGCTTCGATTGTAGCGGAATCGGGATGGACGGGTATGTCGAAAGGCGCTATGAGCTTGGCGTAGTTCCACGGGCGGCCGGCCTCGTAGTTGAAGCGGTTGGACTCGGGATGCGGATAGAAATATACTATCACTATGGTCGCGGCCAAAGCTATGAGGATATGCCTGAGCGTCGTCTTTTTCATAGTCGTATCAGTGGATTCTTGTGGCCGAACGGACGCCCTGCACATTCTTGACGCTTGCGCAGAGACGCTCGACCACCTCGACATCGCGCACACGCACCCAGAGGTCGCAGGAGAAAACCTCGCCGCTGGCCTCTATGTCGAGTTTGCGCAGGTCTATGCCGAGAGTCTGAGAAATGAGATATGTCAGTTCCTGAAGGATTCCGTGGCGGTCTATGCCCTCGATATGTACGTGGGCAGAAAAGCGGTCGTCAACCTTGTCCCATTCCGTAGCCACTATCCGCGAGCCGAAACCGGCCTTGAGCACCTGGGCGCGCGGACAGTCGAGCGAATGGATCTCCACGAGGCCGTCGTCGTCGATATAGCCCATCACATCGTCGCCGGGGATAGGATTGCAGCAGGGAGCGAGCTTGAAGTTCGGATTACCGTCCTTTGTCGAAAGACGGTATATCTGCCGTGGATTTATCGGTTCGGTCAGTGGGGCCGGAAGCGAGGGCGTGGTTTCCGTCTTTTTGCCGAAATTAAGCAACTTGGAGAAAAGTCCCGACGACTGTTTGGGCTGAGCGGCAGCCTTGCGCAGAGGCTTGACCAGAAATTCACCGAGCATTATCTCCTGCGCGGCCAGCTGGCGGCACATCTCATCGCGGTTGCCGACATGGAATATACCCTGCAGCTTGGTGATGACCATGTTGGTATCGGGAATATCATGGGCAGCCAGCCAGGAGACAAGCATCTCATTGCCTGCGGCTATAAGGGGCTGGGCTGAACGGCGCAGGGCCTGGCGCAGGCGTGTGCGGCCTTTGGCTGTCACCATATGGTTTTCCCATTCCGGCTGGGGCATCTGCGTCTTGGAAGTAAGCACTTCGGCCTGGTCGCCGCTGTGCAGCTCATGCTGGAGAGGCACGAGTTTATGGTTGACCTTGGCGGCTATGCAATGCATGCCTATCTCGGTGTGGAGAGCGAACGCAAGGTCGAGCACGGTCGATCCGGCGGGAAGCGTCACAGGCTCTCCCGCAGGAGTGAACACTACTATCTCCGATGAGAACAGATTTAGTTTCAGCGTACTCAGAAAGTCGATGGCACTCGGCTCGGGATTGTCGAGAATGTCCTTGATGGTTTTTAACCATGCGTTCAGTTCCGACTCTTCGTCGCCTTCGCCGATCTTGTATTTCCAGTGGGCGGCAAAGCCTTTTTCAGCAATCTCGTCCATGCGGCGACTGCGGATCTGCACCTCTATCCAGTTGCCGTCAGGGCCCATAACAGTCAGATGGAGCGCCTGATAGCCATTTGCCTTGGGCGTCACCACCCAATCGCGGGTACGGTTGGGGTGAAGCTGATAGAGATCGGTGATGGCAGAATAGATGCTCCAGCACATGTTTTTTTCCTTGCTCTGGTCGTCGCACTCGAAGACGATACGCATAGCATAGAGATCATAGACCTCCTCGAAAGGCAAGTGTTTGTTTTCCATCTTGTTATAGATGGAATATATGGATTTGAGACGCGCCTTTGCCTCATATTTTATGCCGAGTTCATCGAGTTTGGCCTTGATGGGAAGCGAAAAATCGGTATATACGGCTGTACGGTGGGGGCGCGTGGCCTCGATTTTTTTCTGAATGTCAGCGTAGATGTCGGGATGTTCGTGCTTGAAGCTCAGATCCTCAAGCTCTGTCTTTATGGCGAAAAGACCGAGCCTGTGGGCCAGAGGCGCATAGATATAGAGAGTCTCGCCGGCGATCTTGTAGCGCTTGTTGGGCGCCATGGAGCCGAGGGTACGCATGTTGTGCAGACGGTCGGCCATCTTGATGAGCACAACGCGTATGTCCTCGCTCATGGTGAGCAGTAGCTTGCGGAAATTCTCGGCCTGCACCGACGCACGGTCGCCGAAAATGCCGCCCGAGATCTTGGTCAGACCCTCGACAAGCTGCGCTATCTTCGGCCCGAAGTTCTGCTCTATGTCTTCGACGCTGTACTCGGTGTCTTCGACTACATCATGGAGCAGCGCGGCGCATATCGACGTCGAGCCGAGGCCTATTTCCTGAAGCACTATCTTGGCCACGGCGATAGGATGCATGATATAGGGCTCGCCGCTGCGTCGCCGGATGCCATGATGGGCTTCCTTGGCAAAGCGGTAGGCACGCTCTATTATCTCCACTTTCTTGCGGTGATTGCTGCGGAGATAACAATCCATAAGGTCGCGGAAGGCCGCCTCGATCATGCGGTCGTCTTCCTCGGGGCTGTATATCGCGTTTCCATTCATATTGCTTACGAGCCAATTAAATACAAAAATAGCAAAAAGGCACGAGCCCCGCAAGTTTTTAACAGTGGTTAAGGGTTGGGTGGGTTAGGGGTTATGGGTTAGTGGTTAGTGGTTAGTGAAGGGTGAAAAGGGTGAAAAGGGTGAAAAAGGTGAAAAGGGTGAAAAAGGTGAAAAGGGTGAAAAGGGTTGGAGGGTTTGATCGGGCAGACCACCTTTAGCCCCCACCAACCTTTAATTCTTCACTAACCACTAACCCATAACCTTTCACCCTTCACTAACCTTTAACCCTTAACCTTTAATCACCACTAACCCAAACCCGCCTCACCGGCCGTCTGTCTCGCGGAAGAGCAGCGACGGTGGCACGACGGCCTCTACGGCGGGGTCGGGTTTACCGAGCGATATGCCTATGCCGGCGGCGGAAAGCTGCCGTGCAAGCTCGGGCTTGCCGCGAAAACCATGGACAATCCACAGCTGACGCGGTGCAAATGCCTTGTGAAGCTCCATAAGACGCCCGTAGCGGCGCACACAATGCACGACCAATGGTTTTCCCGTTTTTTCGGCAATCGCGGCCTGACGCATGAATACAGCTTCCTGACGCTGTGCCGGTCCGCCGCGCAATGCATCGAGACCGGCCTCCCCGACAGCGACAACACGTCCGTCGGCCACCATGGCCTCAAGACGCGCGAAAAGTTCCTCAGGCACTTCGTGTCCGGTGCTCCAGGGATGTATGCCTACCGAATACCAGGCGGAGCCCGGCACGCCGTCCATAGGCTCGTCGGGCTCTATAGAGCATACCACACCCGGACCAGTGCGGCCGTGGGTGTGGATATCGTTGAAACTATGCAGGTCGGGGATCATGGCACGGGATCGTAACCGCTTCCGCCCCATGGATGACAACGGGCTATACGCTTCAGAGCAAGCCATGTGCCGCGAAACGGGCCGTGCTTGCGCAGCGCCTCGAGGGCATACTGGCTGCAAGTGGGCGTGAAACGGCATGCCGGAGGAGTGAGCGGCGAGATACAGGCGCGATAGAAGAGTATGGGCAGCATGAGCACCCATACCAGCGCCTTATTGATGAATTTCAGCATCGGAGGAGGAAGAGTATTTTGCCGCTAATGCGGCGAGAATGCGGTTCATGGCGCGCTCGACGGCGCTGTAGTTCATGAGCCTGTCGGCCACATAGACGAAGCCGAGGTCTATTCTGAGGCCGTCGGGTAAGACATATCGGTCACGGTTGAGGCGATAAGCCTCGCGGACGCGGCGCCGCATGGCCACACGGTCGACGGCGTGGCGCAGACGCTTCTTGGGTATGGATATGAGGAATGCCACAGGAGCGTCGGAGGCGCGTACCTCATCGGTACGCGCCACCGCACGTAGTGGATAAGCCAGGGTACTGAACTCCGCGCCGCCGGGCCCGAACAGGATTTCGATGGCACGGACGGAGCTAAGTTTTTCCTTCTTACCGAGGCCGTATTTTTTCATATATCAGGCATTTGCCGCGACCTCGCCGTTGTTGCGGGCGAGATAGAGGTCGAGGGCGGCAGTCATCGACGGAGCTTCGGGCGAGGGAGCCTCGAGGTCGAGACGGAGACCGGCATCGGTCACCGACTTGGCGGTTGCCGCACCGAACGCGCCGATCTGAAGATCGCCCTGCTTGAGATCGGGGAAATTCTTGAGCAGCGAGTCGATACCCTGAGGGCTGAAGAAGATGAGCATATCGTAGTCGAAAGGCTCGTCGGGAGTGAAATCATTGCTGACAGTGCGGTACATCACCGCAGGAGTGCAGTTGAGCTTGTTTTCGGCAAAGAGAGAGCTGTCGGCGCCGTTGTTGACGTCGCTCACCGCGAAGAGGAATTTCTCGGTCTTGTGCTTGAGCATCGAAGGCACGAGATCGGCGAGTTTACCGGTCTTGGAAGCGAAAATCTTGCGTTTGCGGTATACTATATACTTCTGAAGATAGTTGGCCACTGTCTCGGAGGTGCAGAAATATTTCATGGTCACCGGAATGGTGATACGCATCTCCTCGCAGAGACGGAAGAAATTGTCGACCGCCGTCTTGGCGGTGAATATGACGGCTGTGAATTCGGCTATGTTTACCTTCTGGGCACGGAATTCTTTTGCGCTGAGTCCTTCAACCTTTATGAAAGGACGGAATACAATCTCGACGCCATATTTCTGCGCTATCTCGAAATAAGGCGATTTATCGGAAGCCGGTTTCGGCTGGGATACCAGGATTTTATTAACCTTCACTTTGTCAGGGATTTTAATTCACATTCACGCGGCCAGGAGTGCCTCAATATAGCTTAAAACCGCGTACAACGCCAGTACAGGAATAATTTCTAAGGCGCAAAGGTACAAAATAAAATAAAGCAAAGACCGTATTTTGTGGTAAAAAATTCTAAACCCCTTTCCGATAAATACTATTTTACCCGCTAAAAAGAGCGCGCCAGATACCCACAGAAGAGGGTCGCGCCACTGCGGCATGAAGAGCATGAGAAGCACCGGCACCACAAGCGACAGACCCGTATAGGCCTGTGTGGCAGTGAAGCCTGCCAGCCACATCGAGCGCCCCGCCGGGGTGCTGAATGCATAGCCGACCGTAGAGTAGGCGCAGAGCTGGAAAAGATAGTATCCCGCGGTCACGCCGATGGCGCACAAGACGCCCGCGAAAGTCGGCTCAGTGCTCCATGGCGTAGCGCAATAGAGAGCGAGACCCCCGAAAACGACAGTGAGCATTATCAGGATCAGCGAGGCGCGCAGAGGAGCCTTGTGGATATCGTCGAAGGCATTCTGACGGCGCCTTACGCTCCATAGGGCCGTGCGGTACGATTTGAGGGCGCGGCGTATGCCACCGGCACTCAGACCGGCCACGGCAAGCGCCGCCGCCACAAGCACTCCGAGAGGATCGATCTGCCCGAACGACGACGGGAGAGTCTGAGGACTCAAGCCCTCGGCATGCCCCGAATGTGCCTCGGCATATTCGCGCGCCGCCACTATGCTGTCGGCCCACTGCTTTTCGGCAAGGCGCCCGGCCTGTTCGGCCGTGAGGATATGCGGCGCCACGGTATCGGCGGCGATAGAATCGACCATCGAGGTCGATATATGCGGAAGCGCCCCCTCGACATACTCGGGAGGATAAGGCAGCCGCGGATCTATCCACTGCTGCGGCGTGCGCACATGCAGGCTGTCTGCTGAAGGCATGTTGTGTTCGAGGTTAGGGGTTATGGGGATATGGGTTAGGGGTTAGGGGGTAAAGCTTCCTGAAATTTTCTGCTAAGACCGGATATCAGTTTGGCAGTAATCTGAAAGCCATATTGTAATTTTTCAAATGTGGCTTTATCCAGATAATTCAAATCAACGGCTATTTGCAGTTGACAGTATGCTTCCATTAAAGACCCGAAAGCAATGTCCAGAAAATGGACTTTTTCCTTAAAAGAGTGCCTTCCGCTACCCTCCGCTATATTGGAAGGAACAGAAATTATACTTCTCTGTATCTGCATAGTCAATGCATATTGCTCCTGTTTGGGAAAATTCCCCAAAATTTTATACACCTGCGAAACAAGAGTCCTTGCTTCGGTATATGCCTGCAGTTTCTCGAATGAAAAGCTCATATCATTAACCTTTAACCATTAACCCATAACCTATAAAAACTAAAACTTGGGCGAGAAGGCGGTTGCGGCAGGGGTAGCCAGGGCGTATTCGACGGCTTCGCGGGCGGTGGAGACAACGCGGTAGAGGTCACGGTGGTCGGGACGCATGAAGCCACGCTCTATCGAGGTCTCGAGCATGGAAATGAGCGGATCATAGTAGCCCTCGACGTTATAGATGGCTATATTTCCGCCGAAGAGACCGAGCTGGCGCCAGGTGATGGCCTCGAGAAGTTCTTCGAAGGTGCCTATGCCCCCGGGAAGAGCCACGACGCCGGTGGCAAGTTCCATCATGAGCGCCTTGCGTTCGTGCATAGTGCCGACAACACGGAGTTCGCTCATGCCGGTGTGGTGCCAGCCGCGGCGCTCCATAAATTCTGGAATCACGCCCGTAGCGGTGCCTCCGGCAGCAAGAACGGCATTGGCAACCTCGCCCATGAGGCCCGTGCGGCCGCCTCCGCATACCAGCGAGGCTCCGGCGGCCACAATCTCGCGGCCCAGCGCGGCGGCAGCACTGTGATATACCGGCGCAAGAGTGGCCGAAGAAGCGCAATAAACAGCGATAGCTTTCATCTTTTTTGGGGTTAGGGGTTAAAGGTTAATGGTTATGGGTTAGTGGTTAGTGGTTATGGGTTAGTGATTAAGGAGTTATAGAATCAGGTCAAAAGTCCTTTAACCTTTAACCACTAACCATTAACCCATAACCTTCAACGCTCGGAAGCGGTGCGGAGGTAGGCTTCGATGCCTTCCACAATCTTTTCGGCCATGCGGAGGCGATAGGCCGGGTCGGCGAGCATTTCCTCTTCGGGAAGAGAGGACATGAAGAGGCCTTCCACAAGGGCATTGGGGTAGTCTGTCGGCCCGTTGAGCGAGAAATTGAAGTTGCCCGTGAGACCGAAGTCCACCAGGCCGAGGCTCAGCATGGAGCTGTGGATAGCTTCGGCCAGACCGAAGTTGAAGAGGTGTTTGTAGTAGACGCTCGTACCCATAGGAACAAGCGGATTGCCCGAAGAGTTGTTGTGCACGCTCACGGCAAGGTCTACACCCGCCTCTTTCCATATGCGCTTGCGCTCCGACATCTCGGGGCCGGTATCGCCCTCGCGGGTGAGCACCACCTTGGCGCCCTTGGAGCGGAGTATTTCGGCTGCTTTGAGCACAATGTCGAGATTCACGTCCTTTTCGAGAAGGCCGGAGGGCGACCGCGCGCCGGGATACTGACCGCCGTGTCCGGCGTCGAGGCCGATAGTGAGGTCTTTTAGGGCAAGCGAGGCCGGACGGTGACGCACGTCGATGACGAGCGAGTTGCGGCTGTAGTAGATGCTGTATCCCCAGTTGTTCTTGTCTTTGAGGCGGATATAGAATGTCATCACGTCAGCCTCCTGATGTATGTCGACGAAACTTACAATACCGGGAGTACCCTTGCGCACGAGCCAGTTGGTGTTGTTTGTCACGCCGTAGAGCGACACCTTGAGCACCTGAGGCTCGATCTCGGTGACACTGCTGTAGGCCACGCGGCGAGGCAGATTCACCAGCAGACGGTCGCACGAACCGGCATTGCTCAGTGTGGCCGACCCCGAATTGACCACCGCAGGATCGAATTCGCCCTCATGCACGTAGCTCTTGGGTACGTAGGCATAGCGGTTTTCGGCGAGGCGCACCTTGTAGAGCGAGCCGTTCTCGCCCTCGAGCACAAGACCCACGCCCTCGTCGAGGAATCCCATCTTTGAGCCGCCGAGGCGGTCGGCGCCGTTGCCGTACTGCAGATATGCGCCAGAGTCGGTGAGGGCATAGCGCGGAGTGTCGTATATCACGTCATGGCGCACCTCGGCCGGCTTCGAGGGCTTGGGCTCGGTGAGCACGACAGTACGCTTGACCGTATTGGTTCCCTTGGCGGTCTTCACCTTCACGGGAATGGTGTTTTTGCCGTCTTTGAGGGTGATTTCGGCGCCGAAAGAGCCGGTCTTGTACACATGGGCCTCCTTGCCGTCGATCCAGGCCCGTGCGCCCGGCTCGGTGATGCCGATAAGGTAATATGTGCTGCGGGCTACGGTATCAGGACGCCCCTTGTCACCGTAGATACGCAGTTGAGGCTTAGCCGCCACCGCGCCCAGAGTCATTACTGCGGCAACTGCCGCCAGTATGATCTTTTTCATATTCTTATATGGTTAAAGGTTAAGGGTGGAAGGTGAAGTTAATTGTTCTGATAACGGGCTTTCCCTTTCACCCTTCACCTTTCACTCTTCACTTCCCTTTCACCTTTCACTTTTCACATTATCAACTATTTTATTTCCTTACCGCCTTGAGAATAGCCACGGGAATATCGGTATTGTTGTTGAAGCCTTTGAGGGCGTCGGCGCCACAGCCTACGGCGAATACCGGCACAACGTTGCCCGAATGGCTTGTGGTGGTGAAAGCGAGACCTGAGGCGTCGTTGAACATATTGAACACCTCGACGGCAAATGCGTTGAAATTGGCGTAGAGCGTCTTCTGGTCGGCGGTATTGCGGAGTTCGAAAGTATCGTCGAAGAGCTTTTTAAGCCGGGCTTCGGCTTTCTCGCTCACAGGAATATGGGTGAAGAAACCGAGATTTTCAGACAGATACTCCTTCATGTCGTTCCATGTGAAGATGTTGCGGGTCTTGAGCATGGCCTTGCAGAAATTGCTGAATTCTTCTTTCGACACCTTCTGATAGTCGATATTGGCCAGGCCGCCCTTGCCGCCGCGCTCCTTTACGATAGCCATGCCGCCGGTATCGTGGTCGGCGGTGACGATGATGAGGGTCTCGTCCGGGTGCTGGCGGTAGAAGTCGAAAGCCACGCCGAGAGCCTGGTCGAAGTTGAGAATCTCCTTGATGGCGGCGCCACCGTCGTTGCCGTGGAGGGCATGGTCGATGTTGCCGCCTTCGATCATCATGAAAAATTTGTCGGGCGATGTGCGTTCGAGCTGCGTCAGGGCCGCGCGGGCAATCATCGGCAGGGTGAGAGCGCCGGCGATGGAATCGATTGTATAGCCGATATTATGGTCGGATCCGCCCTCGGGATTGAGCACGAGCACACGGTCGGAGCTGATGGCGTCGATACCCTCGGGTCCGCGCACTATCTGGACACACTCGGCGGCGAAGCGGTCGAGAAGATCGTTGGGCTTGCCGTCGGTCATGGTACCGCGGAGGCCTGCGCCGGCTACAAACTGATAGCCGCTGGCGGCCATGTCGCAGCCAATCTCGTAAAGCATGCCGCGGTTGGGCACATGGGTGTAGAACGCGCCGGGAGTGGCGTCGTCGGGCGCTACGGACGTCGCTACGGCCACGCCGTAGCCCTCGTCGAAGAGAATCTTGGCCACGGAGGTCACGGCCACGGTGTCGGCATTCATGCCGAGCATCGAGTTTTTGGTCTTGGAGCCTGTCGAGAGAGCCGTGCCGGCGGCTGCCGAGTCGGTTATGTCGGAATTGGCCGACCATGTCTGCGACCAGCCGACGACAGGAAACTGCATCATGTTCAGAGGCTTGTCGTTGCCGAGAATATTGCGGTTATAATTCTGGGCCGCCATCACGGGACCCATACCCATGCCGTCGCCGATGTAATAGAAGATATACTTCGGCGCCTTGGCCGCAGCGCCGAGCGCCACAGCCGCAAACAGAAGAAACAGATAATTGCGAAATTTCATATGGTTGGTTGTTATAGGGTTAGTGGGTTAAGGGTTAGTGGAGAGGGGCGAGAAGCGAGGGGCGAGGGACGAGGGACGGAACCGTGACTATAAATTCATAAACCACAATTCATAATTTGCATAATCCATAATTCATAATCCACAATTCATAATTTGAAGAATGGTGTCGGCTATGCGCCGGTCGTTGGCGAGGCGGGGGATCTTGCGCTGGCCGCCGAGCTTGCCTGTGGAGGCGAGCCAGCGGTCGAAAGTGCCTGCGGGTACTTCGGTGAGCTCGAGACGGCCGAGGAAGATTCCGCCGGAGCGCTTGGCCTCGTAGTCGGAGTTTACGCGCTGCAGGGCCGCGTCGAGCACATCGGCGAACGCCTCAGGGCCGCAGGCTGGACGATGCGACCACTCCACGAGCCATTGATGATGACCCTTGGTGCCGCACGAGGCATAGACCGGTGCCGCCGTATAGTTGGCCACGGAGGCGCCTGTACGGGCGCAGGCCTCGGCCATGGCCGCCTCCGCATTCCACACCATCAGCTCCTCGCCGAAGGCGTTGATGAAGCTCTGTGTGCGTCCTGCGATGGATATGCGCAGCGGTTCGACGCTCTCTATACGCACTGTGTCGCCGATGGCATAGCGCCACAGACCGTTGGGAGCCGATATGAGGAGCGAATACACTCTGCCCTCCTCTACCTTCCACGCGGGCACGACAGCACCCCCATCCGCAGGCGCGAACTCATAGAAGACGCCTATATCGGGCAACAGACGCATGCGGCCGCCCTCGCGCGTGTCCTGCACGGCGAAGAAGCCCTCGGAGGCGTTGTAGTTCTCGATATAGCGCATTTCGGGGCCGCAGAAAGCGGCATACTGGCTTCTGTACGGCTCGAACGATATGCCGCCGTGGAAAAACACCTCCAGACGGGGCCATACGTCGTGTATGCGGTCGGTGCCGGCACGCTCCATCACACCCCGGAGCACCGTCATGAACCACGACGGTACGCCCGATATGTTGGTGATGTCGCTTCGGAGCGACCGCTCTATGAGCAGGGGCAGTTTCTCACTCCAGTCGCTCATAAGAGCTATCTTTTTGGAGGGTACGCGCAGGAGATTGACGGCCGGATTGATGGCATCGATAAGAGTGGCCGACAGATCGCCCACTCTCACACCGCGTTCAAGTCCGGTCAGCTCGTTGGCGAAGCTGCCGCCGAGAATGAAGCTTTTGCCGCCGAAAAGACGGCTCCGGGGGTAAAGCGCCAGATAGTGTGCCACGGCGGCGGCGCCTCCGGCATAATGGTTGTAGCGCAGCGAGTCGTCGGTGATGGGTATGTACTTGCTCTTTCCGCCTGATGTGCCGCTCGACTGGGCATAGCGGCGGCATATGCCGGGCCACAGCACATCGCGCTCGCCCCCGACCATGCGCATCACCTCGGGCCGAAGATCTTCATAGCTCACCACGGGCACCGCCGAGGCATAGGCCTCATAGCTGTCGAGCCGTCCGAAGGCATGCCGACACCCGTAGACAGTGCCGGAGGCACGGCGCAGAAGACGCGCGAGCACGGCGCGCTGGGTGCGCTCCATGCCCTCGGGATCAGCCCATAAAGCGGCTGAAGCAGCACGGCGACGGAACACGGGCCGCACCAGAGGCGTAAGATTAAGCATACGCAAAAGTACGAAAAAAAGTTAGAAGTTAGGAGATAGAAATTAGAAGTTAGGGGCGAGGGGCGAGGGACGAGGCGTGCCGGAGGCACGATGATTGTGGATAACCCCGGGCAGCGCCCGGGGTATAGGCCGACATGAGGAATGAAGCCCCGGTGGGGCGATTTGTGGGACTGCGTTTTAGACATCACAAAACGTCCCTCCGGGACTGACTTATGGGGTGTTCCGACTCCCCGGGCCCTGCCCGGGGTTATCCACAACCGTTGTGCCTCCGGCACAACTTTCATACGCGAAAAACGCCCGACGATGAGCGCGCGAACGCGATACGACGTGCCGGAGGCAAGGTCATAGTGGATAGCCCCGCCATCACACAGTCCCGGAGGGACGGTTTGTGGGGCCTCTCTACGACGCCACAAGACGTTCCTCCGGGACTGTGTGTCTTTTTATGACAGATAACCCCGGGCGCTGCCCGGGGTTATCCACTATGACCGTGCCTCCGGCACGTATTTTCTAATTATTATTTCACGAGGACCTTGGTGGCCTTGTTGCCCTGACGGCGGATATAGAGGCCGTTTTCGGGATTGGCTACGCGCACACCCTGCAGGTTATAGTACTCAACAGGAGCGTTCTCATCAACAACAACATCGTCGATACCGGTTTCGGTGATAGCGGTATATGCGATGGGATAGAGCTGGAGAGTCTCGTTATTATTTTTATCTACGTAATACGAAACTGCCAGTTTAACATTATAGAGACCGGCTTCTACTGAAGGGACATCAGCGAAGTTATTGCGGAAAGTATATGTTACCTCATCTACAGTACCATCAAAATTGGTCTTTGTAGAGCCGGTAGCAGTAGCAGCGTCAAACTTAACGTTCTTGAGAACGACCACGCGGTTCATGTCTGCCTTCGAAACGCTTGTCACTTCGGCAGGAACAAAAGTAGTTGTGCCGGAAGCGGCGGGCATTGTACCTACGGGCTTGATTTCGTCAAGACCGTTGAAAGGAGCGTACTGACCTTCCCAGCCTGCAGGAATGATGTCGCCTACTTCATAGCTTGTTGAGCCATAGATCAGTGTAGCCTCTCCATCCTCGGTCTGTGCATAGCAGTTAGCACCATTTACATAAGTAACGATGAGGTCGAAACCGATAAGACCCTTATTGTTTGCACCTACAGTGTAGAATTCAGCAACGGTGCTGTAAGACTTAACAACAGTAAGATTATAGAAAGCTGAGCCAGCATTGAATTCTGCTGTTTCAGCAGAGGTAGCAGTAATTTTAGTGGTACCGACACCTACAAGTGTAACTTTACCATCAGATGCAACTGTAGCTACATTTTCATCCGATGAAGTATAAGTTACAGCGAGACCATTGGGGTTAGTGAGTTCGGGAGCTGTGAAAGCGTCACCAAGTTCTACAGTATAGTTTGTGGTCTCATATTTAAGACCGGCAGGCTGTTTGCTCGAATCAGCGATATCCCATGTTATAGAAATTTTGGTAAGATACATTGCGCCACTACTACTGCGCATGCCTATATACTCAGGATAATCTGTAAAATCAAATGATGTAGAAGTACCTTTTACAATAGTTCCGGCAACCGAAGGAGCTGAGTTACCATATAAACCGGTAATTGCAAAGGCAGATGCACCACCATAAATATTAAGAGTACGGTTATTCGCCGTATTTTCTGCCCATTCTACTGTTACTTTTACAACCTTTCCGGGCGATTTAGTAGCTACGATTCCCGAATTGCTATTGGTACTTCTTAACTGGATGCAAGTTCCTTTGTTATGTGCACATTGAAGCGAGTATTCTGCTCCGGATTCACCTGTAACAGTATACGTAGCGTAGCTCGTTGATGATGCGCTATAATTAGGATCTGTTGACAACGAAGTGACCGACAGAACATCGGTCACTTCCGCAGCACTTGCGGAGAGGCCGACCACTGCGAGCATTGAAAGTAGAAGTTTTTTCATACGCATTTATTTATAATTGGTTTAATGAATATGAGAGGGGGTTGCGAATCCCCTCTCTGTTGTGGACTGTCAGGATATTATTTGGCGTCGACGTAGCGGCGGAGGAAGATTTCGGTGGGGAAGTGGTCGGAGTATCCTCCGAGATAGCTTCCGCCCGAGTATGTACGCTTGGGGTAGCCCTGGCGGTTGCCTTCGGTGTCTTTGAGGAAATCGAAATTGAGCACTTTGGCTTCGTAGAAGTGCCAGCGGTCGTCGGGCACGTTTACGAGGTTTCCGGATATGATGATCTGGTCGAAGAGGTTCCACTGGCTCTTGTATGCGAGAGTTCCGATGCCTTGGTCGAGCTTGCTCCACCAGGGATTGAAGAATCCGTGAGCCTCGACGCCTTTCGACTTCTTTTTGGCACCCAGAACAACGGCGCAGCTCTTGTCCTGCGGGTCGTCGTTGAGGTCACCCATTATTATGACTCCGATCTCGGGGTCTATGTTCCACAGCGAATCGGCAATCTGCTTGCTCAGAGCCGCGGCAGCCTCACGGTTGGGCGACGACTGCTCCTGTCCGCCCAGGCGCGAAGGCCAGTGGTTGACAATGACGGCTATACGCTGGCCCAGAAGCGAGCCGACGACACACATCTGGTCGCGGGTGCGGTATGGAATAGTGGTGAGGCGGTGGTTGGTCACGTTTTCGACACGGAAGTAGCGCTTGTTGTAGATCATGCCTACGTCTACGCCACGTGCGTCGGGCGAATCGTGGTGAACGATGGCGAGGTCGAGGTTCTTAAGCTCAGGCTGGGCGATGACATCTTCCATCACAGAGCGGTTCTCGATCTCCGACACGCCTATGATAGCGGGGCCGAGAGGAGTGACGCGGGTCTTGAACTGCGAGATGGCGTAGGCGAGGTTATGCACCTTCTCATTGTATTTGCGGCTGTCCCACTGGCGCGGACCGCCGGGGGTGAACTCTACGTCGCGACCCTCGGGATTATTGGGAATAGTGTCGAAGAGATTCTCGAAATTATAGAAAGCGATTCCGGCAACCTGCACTTTGCGGTTGTCGGCAGCACTCATAGGCAAAACTGCTAAAGCCGTCATTACGACAGCTATAATAGTAGAGATGTGTTTCATATGTGAGATAAGGTGTATCTGATAGCGCAAATGTAAGCAAAAAATCTCAACACACAAAAAATTTTTTAGCCGGCGAAGGGCGCCTCCGGTACGATATACCCCGAGACATCCCAGCGCCGAGGGGGCGTAGAGCAGGAGCACATCAGGGCCTCCCGGAGGACAATATACACCGAGGCGTCACAGTGACGAGGAGCGCAGGGGGTCGTGCCGGAGGCACGTCAATCGTGGATAACCCCGGGCAACGCCCGGGGACAGAGCACTCCACGCCCGACAGCCCCGGAGGGGCGGGTTGTGATGTATTACAGGCTATCTGAGGTCGCGGCTATCGTATTCGATATCGGCGAAACGGTACATATTCGCGAATTCGTCGTCGACCGATGTCCCCAGATGATGCATTTCCTGGTTTTTTATGTACTCGCATACATTATATTTCGCTTCAGGCGATATCGTACATGCATAATAGTCTGCGGCCCAGCCCTTGAAGTTTTTGAACCTGAGATCGTCGCCCATCCAGGTACTCGATCGTCCCTTGACATTCTGCATCAGCCTGGCAAGCGCAACAGATGGATGCAGGTTTATCAGCATATGTACATGATTCTGTATTCCTCCGATCCGCAGTAGCTTACAATTCAGTTTCTGGATTTCTTTCCATATAAATCTGTAGACGTCTTCCTTGTTGGCGAGTGGAATCGTCATTTCGCGGGCTTTTGTGCAGAAAACGATGTGATAATATGCTGTTACTTTGCTCATAATGGCAAAGATAAGCATTAAAGCGCAATATGCAAAAAATTTTCACCACAAGACGCCCCTCCGGGGCTGTAGAGCGTAGGATGCCCTGTCCCCGGGCGTTGCCCGGGGTTATCCACAACTGCCGTGCCTCCGGCACGGCCTCTCCGCATCCTCGACGCACATGTAGCCACGCACATCTCGGTCAGTGCCTCCGGTACGTTCACCCACTCACCCTCCGCGCATGTCCCCACGCACATCTCGATCGATACCTCCGGCACGGCCTCCTACGCATCCTCGACGCACATGTAGCCACGCACATCTCGATCGATACCTCCGGCACGGCCTCCTTCGTATCCTCGCGCTCAGTACATGTCGCTATAAACGCCTCGGTGAGTGACTTCAGCCTCCTTAACATGCCTCTCGGCACATGTCGTCACGCGCACCTCGATCGATACTTCCGACCTCCTTATTCCGTATACGTCGAGGAGTCTGCCTGTCAACCGGTTATCATGGGGTCGTGCCGGAGGCACGGCGTTCGTGGATAACCCCGGGCAACGCCCGGGGACAGGACTCCCTACGCTCTACAGCCCCGGAGGGGCGACTTGTGGTGTTAAAAAGACGGGCACTCCTCTATTCCTGCCGCTGAACGGCTGTGGGCACGAAAAATTTTCGTTGTTTTATTTGCAAGTATGGGGGCTTTTTCACTAAATTTGACCGCTTTTAGCACCCTTTAAATCCGGGGTGTCGCGTTCTTTCAGACCAAAGATTTAAAATTTAAACAGTTTATAGCCTTTACCCGAGAAAAATCACAATTATTTCTTTAATATGCGACAAAGACTTTTTATTCTGGTACTTCTGTCGGCCTTATGGCCGGCATTGCTGGCGTCGGCGGCCACGGTAGTGGGTGTCGTTGTCAACGGAAGTACGGGCAGCCCTCTGAGCGGCGCCTATGTATCGGTCGGTGCTGACGGCACACGCATGACGACCAATTTCAACGGCCAGTTCCGTCTGGAGACACCGGACAATATCGACGCCTACATCGTGGTGAGCTGCGACGGCTACCAGAGCGCCGGCATCGATGCCACTATCGGCGCCGGCACGGTGAATGTAGGCGAAATCCGCCTCACACCCGACAATATCGGCGAGGATTTCTACGGCGATGCCGCCGATCTGATATTCGACGAGGCCGTACTCGACGATGACGAAAGCTCGGCCCAGAGCATTTCGGCTCTCACCGGAGCCAACGACAATATCTACTACAACACCGCTTCGTATAACTTCGGCCCGATGTACTTCCGCTACCGCGGCTACGACAGCCAGTATCAGAGCGTGTATATCAACGGTATCAAGTTCAACGACCTCGTGCGCGGCCGCTTCAACTTCTCGACGCTGATGGGCATGACCAGCCGCGCCTTCCGCAACAAGACCACGACAGTGGGCATGGATGCAGCCAACTACGGCTTCGGCGACATCGGCGGCTCGGTGAACTATAACACCACCACCGACCTCTACGCCCCGGGCTTCAACGGCTCTGTCGCCTTCACAAACTCAAACTATATGTTCCGCGGCATGGTGACCTATGCCAGCGGCCTCAACAAGCACGGCTGGGCCTACACCGTGAGCGCCATCGGCCGCTACGCCAAGGAAGGCGTGATGGAAGGCACATTCTACAACTCGGGTGGCCTCTTCCTCTCGGTAGAAAAGCTCATCAACGCCAACAACACCCTTACGCTCACCGCATTCGGCGGCCCGACACAGCGTGCCACAGGCCGCCCCACCTACCAGGAGGCCTACGATCTGGCCGGATCAAACCTCTATAACCCCGACTGGGGATATCAGGACGGCAAGAAGCGCTCGGCACGTATCACCGAAACCTTCGACCCCACCGTGATCCTCAACTGGATTTACAAGAAGGAGAACACGACGGTCAACACCGCCGCCGCATTCCGCTCGGTATACTACAACCGCACCGCGCTCAACTACTACAAGGCGCTCGACCCCAATCCCACATATTACCGCTATCTGCCCTCCTACTATGCGAGCGAGGACGGCGAAAACAGCGAGCAGTATGACCTCTACATGAATCTGTGGAAGAACGACGAGGCCTTCCGCCAGATCAAATGGGACGATCTCTACCAGATCAACTACCTCAACAACGTGCAGAACGAAGGTCTCGCCGCCGACGACCCCAACCGCAAGGGTTCGTCGTATATCATGGAGAACCGTATCAACCATCAGATCAACGCGATGTTCAACACATATATCAACACGCGCATCAACTCGGTTCTCTCGCTCCAGGGCGGTCTGAGCTTCAACTATACCAAGAGCTCCAACTACAAGACAATCCGCGACCTCCTCGGCGGTGAATTCTGGCTCGACATCGACCCCTTCAGCGACCGCGACATAGCCATCGCCCCGGGCAACCTCCAGAACGACCTCGACAATCCCAACCGCCATGTAGGCAAGGGCGACCGCTTCGGATATGACTACAATATCTACGCTCTCCGCGCCGAGGCATGGCTGCAGAACGTGATCAACCTGCCGAAGTGGGATATCAACTACGGTATCCAGATGAGCTACACGCAGTTCCAGCGCGACGGCAAGATGCGCAACGGCCGCGCACCGAACAACTCGCTCGGCAAGAGCCAGATGCTCCGCTTCGACAACGCCAGCATCAAGGCCGGCGCGATCTACAAGCTCGACGGACGCAACCAGTTCGCCGCCCATGTGCAGTACGGCACACAGGCTCCGCTGGTCGACGCCGTATTTATCGCCCCGCGTGTGAAGAACACCGTGGTCGACGACGTGCAGAGCGAACGCATATTCTCTGGTGACCTCTCCTATATATGGAACTACCGCCGCTTCCGCGGCAGCCTCACCGGCTTCTACACCAATGTCGACAACGCCATCGAGCGCAACGGCTTCTACGACGAACGCTACACCACATATACCAACGTAGTGCTGTCGGGCGTAAAACGCGCATACAAAGGCGTCGAACTCGGCATGGCATACAAGATCACCCCGAGCGTGACGGCCTCTTTCGCCGGCATGTACTCGCGCTTCCAGTACAAGAACAATCCCAAGGGTACCCGCACATTCGAAAACGGCCTCTACCCCGACACCACACAGACCGTATATCTCAAGAACTACTACCTCGGCTCGACACCCCAGTTCGCAACCAACCTCGGCATCGACTGGGCCGCTCCGAAGAACTGGTTCTTCAACATCAACGCCACATGGCAGGGCGACGCCTACGTGAACCTCGCCCCGGCATACCACGAGGCACTCCCCGATCTGCCAACAGCCGACATCTGGGACGGCAAGACTCCCACCGAAGGCGAACTTATCGCCAAAATCGAGGAACTCTCGACCCAGGACAAGCTCAAGAACGCTTTCACGCTCAACGCTTCGATCGGCAAGCTCATCTATATCAACCGCAAGGTGAGCATGAACGTGAACCTCAACCTCAACAATATTCTCAACAACAAGGACGTAGTGACCTATGCCTACCAGCAGGGCCGTCTCGACACGAAGAACTACGACCGCAACGCCTATCCCAACCGATTCAGCTATGCCCAGGGATTCCGCATGTATCTCAACATCGGCATCCGCTTCTGATTTATTTAAGTGAAAAAAGTGAAAAGTGAAAAGAGTTAAGATAAAGGTTCTTTCACAACAGACCAATCTCTTACCTTTCTCAACTTAATACTTTCTCGACTCGAAAAACAAGAAAATGAAAAGAATATATAAATATATGGCAGCGGCCTCGCTGCTCTGCTCGATGGCCCTGAGCTCGTGCGACGACGACTTCGCCCGTCCGCCGATCGTGGCCCCCGAATCGCCCTGGGCCGGCACCGAAAACACGACCATCGCCCAGTTCAAGGAAATGTACTGGCAGGACGCCAACAACTACGCCGCCCAGATCGGCAAGACCATCGACGGCGAAGACATCATCATCAAGGCCCGCGTGATCAGCTCCGATCTCTCGAGCTGCCTCTACCAGTATCTCTACGTGCAGGACGAGACGGGCGCCATGACCATAGCCGCCCGTCAGCTCGGCTCCTCGTCGAAGCTCGCCACACAGTACGGCTACGGACAGGAGGTCTATATCAACGCCACCTCGCTCTATGCAGGCCGCTTCGCCGGTCTGTTCCAGATCGGCAACAGCACCGACGGCACCAGTACCACCTTCCTCGACAACAGCGTGCTCCTCGAGCATGTTTCGGCCAACGGCCTCGGCCAGCCCGACAAGATCGACGTATGGACCGTGACAATACCCGAACTTCAGGCAGCCCTCGGCAATACCGCCGATCTGATGAAATATCAGGCACACGCCGTGCGCTTCGAAAACGTGCACTTCACTCAGGCCGGCCAGGCATTCGTGCCGACCTCGGGTCAGGACTCGTCGATACCCTTCGCCGACGCCGACGGCAACAGCATGATCATCCGCATGAACCGCTACTGCACCTTCGGCAACACCAAAGTTCCCTCGGGCACAGGCACGATCATCGGTGAGCTCGGATACTTCAACAACGGCTGGCAGATGGTGATCAACAGCATCGAAGACCTCGAAGGATTTGATTTCGAAGGCGGCGACACCCCCGATAACCCCGACGAACCGACCGGCGCTCCCGAAGGCGAAGGCACAGCCGCAAGCCCATACAATACCGTCAAGGCTCTCGAGGTGACCAAGGCACTCGCAGCCGACGCCACCACCGAGACCGAATACTACGTAAAGGGCAAGGTAAGCGCCATCAAGGAACTGAGCACCTCATTCGGCAACGCAACATATTCCCTCACCAGCGAAGGCACCACCGTGGCTTTCGACATTTTCCGCGGTTACTATTTCAACGGCGATAAATTCACCGCCGAAGACCAGCTCAAGGTCGGCGATGAAGTGGTGGTATGCGGTAAACTCGTCAACTTCAAGGGCAATACCCCGCAGATGGCACAGGGCAGCCGTATCATCAGCATCAACGGTCAGGGCGGCGGCGACGAACCCGGTCCCGGCGACATCACCGCCGAAGGCGACGGCACCGAGGCCAATCCATACAATACCCTCGCCCTGCGCGCCCTAAACCCGACCAGCACCCAGGAGGCAGTGGCTACCGGCGTATGGCTCAAAGGCTATATCGTAGGCTCGATGCCTACAGGCGGCAGCTCAACCACCCTCACCGGCACCAACTTCAGCACCACCGACGCCGCCACGACCAATATCGTCGTAGGCCCGACCCCCGACTGTACTGACGTGAATCTCTGCGTAGGCATCCAGCTGCCTACCGGCAACGTGCGCAATGCCCTCAACCTCTCGGCCAATCCCGGCAACCTCGGCAAGGCCGTGACACTCAAGGGCGACGTGATGAAATACTGCGGAGGCCCCGGCCTCAAGAATACCAGCGAATATACCCTCGACGGCCAGGGCGGCGACACTCCCGTTACCCCGACCGAAGGTCAGCTCTTCAGCAGCCTTTCGGAAAAAGACTCCGAACTTTCCGCCGGCTGGACAATCGACAACGTAAACACCGGCGGCCTCGAAAACGTATGGAGCTGGCGCGTGTATAACTCCGCCGGCTATCTCAACGGCAGCGGCTTCTCCAACGGCGCCGCCACAGCCACCGAGGCATATGCCGTATCGCCCGTAATAGACCTCACAGGCGCCACAGGCATTGCCATGAGCTTCGACCATGCCGCCAAATTCCAGACCACGCTCAAAACCCTCTGCGGCGTCGTGGTTCGCGAGGAAGGTTCCAAGACATGGACAGCCCTCACCGTTCCCACCTGGCCCGAAGCCGGCGCATGGACTTTCGTCAACAGCGGCGCCATCAGCCTCGAGGCATATGCCGGAAAGAAAATCCAGGTAGCCTTCAAATACGGCTCGAGCGCCGACGGCGCCGACACCTGGGAAATCAAGAATCTCGTGATCACCGGCAAGAAGTGAGCCTGAGTATCAAATAACAAATATCAAGTAATAAGGCTTAAGAATATGAAATTAAGACAATATATCGCGGGATTCGCAGCTCTGGCGGCTCTGACGGTCGGCTTCTCGGCCTGTCAGGACGACGTCGACGCTCCCGCCATGGAAGTGCCCGTAGCCAAAAGCACTCCCAACACCACCATAGCCGAGCTCAAGGCCCGCTACTGGCAGGAAACCGACAACTATGCCTCCACCATCGGCGACGCCGAGAAACCCGAGGAACGCACCGTGATTCACGGACGCGTCGTTTCGTCCGACGAGGCCTCGAACGTGTTCAAGAACCTCGTGATCCAGGACGAGACAGGCGCACTCGCCTTCTCTATCAACTCCTATAACCTCTATCTCAACTACCGCGTCGGCCAGGAAATCGTCATGGACGTCACCGGCATGTATATCGGCAAATACAGCGGTCTGATGCAGATGGGTATGCCCGACTGGTACGAGCGCGGCAACTGCTGGCAGATCAGCTTCATGGCTCCCGAATATTTCAGCAGCCACGCCGAACTCAACGGCGTTCCCGAACCCGCGAAGATCGACACCATCGCCGTTCCCTCGTTCAGCGTGATCGGCACATCGCCCGAAGACCAGCGCAAATGGCAGAGCCAGCTCGTATCGCTGCAGAACGTATCGTTCCAGGAAGGCGGACAGGCTCTCTTCTCAAGCTATCACTCCTCGGGCGAGAACCGCGTCATCACCGACGCCAACGGCAACACCATGAACGTGCGCACCTCCGGCTATTCCACATTCTGGAACACGACCCTACCCGAAGGAAACATCGACCTGGTCGGTATCCTCAGCTTCTTCAATAACGCATGGCAGTTCATCCTTATCGACGGCAACGCCTGGACCAAAGCCCCCGAACGTCCGGGAGCCAAAGACAACCCCTACTCCGTCGATGAAGCCGTACAGGCCGAAATCAACGGTCTCACCGCCCAGGGATGGGTGAAGGGCTATATCGTGGGCGCCGTCGCTCCCGGCGTAGAGGAAGTGACCTCTGCCGACGACATCGAATGGGAAGCCCCGACAGTACTCGCCAACACCCTCGTGATCGGACAGACTCCCGACACCCGTGAACTCGAACACGCCCTGGTGGTTTATCTCACCTCCGAATCGGCATTCGAACAGTATGGCAACCTCCGCGACAACCCCTCGAACCTCGGCAAGGAAATAATGGTACAGGGCACACTGGCCAAATATCTCGGCACCTACGGCATCACCGGCAACAACGGCACATCGAGCACCTTCGAGATCGAGGGCGTGGAGATAGGCGGCGGTGAGATCGCCGACGGCAACGGCAGCAAGGAAACCCCCTACAATGTAGGCCAGATTATAAAGATGAGTCCCTCGAGCACTACTGCGGCCACTGAAACAGGCGTATGGACCAAAGGCTACATCGTAGGCTTCATACCCGAAGTAAGCGGCTCTACAGTACTCTCCAACGCCGTCTTCACGGCCGAGGGCGCCGTAGCCACCAACCTTGTGCTCGGCCCGACTGCCGACTGCACCGATGTCAGCAAGTGCATAGGCATACAGCTGCCCAACACCGCAATACGTCCGGCCCTCAATCTCTCGGCCAACCCCGGTAATCTCGGCAAGGAACTGGCCGTATTCGGCGACGTATTCAAATACTGCGGCGGTCCCGGCATAAAGAATACTACCGAATATGTGCTCGGCGAAGGCGGCGACACCCCCACCCCGCCCTCGACTTCGACCGTCTTCGAATCGCTCTCCGAGACCGACGCCGCTCTCTCCACCGGCTGGACTATCGACAACGTAACTACCGGCGGCCTCGAAAACATATGGAGCTGGAAGGTCTATAACAATGCCGGCTATCTCAACGGCAGCGGCTTCGCCAACGGCTCGGCCGTGGCTACCGAAGCATATGCCATCTCGCCTGTAATCGACCTCACGGCCACTACAAGCCCCGTGGCAAGCTTCGACCATGCCGCCAAGTTCCAGACTACGCTGCGCACCCTCTGCGGTCTCTACGCACGTCTTGAAGGCGCTACGGCCTGGACAAAGCTCACCATACCTACATGGCCAGAGGCCGGCGCATGGACATTCGTCAGCTCCGGCAACGTAGACCTGTCGGCCTATGCCGGCAAGAAGATCCAGCTCGCCTTCAAATACGGCTCCAGCGCCGACGGCGCCGATACATGGGAAATCAAGAACCTCAAGGTGATCGGCAACGGCACTCCCAGTCAGGGAGGCGACACCCCTACCCCGCCCGTCAGCGGCGGCGGTGACGGCACGGCCGCAAGCCCCTACACCTCGGCCAAGGCGCTCGAAGTCGCTCAGGCTCTCGCGGCAGATACGCCTACAGCCAGCGACGTATATGTGAAAGGCAAGGTGACTTCAATAAAGGAACTGAGCACACAGTTCGGCAACGCCACATATGCCATCACCAGCGACGGCACCACAGTAGCATTCGACATCTATCGCGGCTACTACCTCAACGGCGATAAATTCACCTCCGAAGATCAGCTCAAGGTAGGCGACGAAGTTGTCGTATGCGGCAAACTCGTGAACTACAAAGGCAATACCCCGCAGATGAACACCGGCAGCAAGCTCATCAGCGTCAACGGCGGCCAGGGCGGCGGTGGCGAGGATCCCAATCCTCCGACACCTCCGGTGACCGGTGACGGCGTGACCGTTACCGGCGATGACATTGCAGGCGTTGTGAGCGCTCCCGTTACAGTCGGCGGATATACATTCACCGCAAGCAAGGAAAGCGGCTCCACAGCGCCCGCAGCCAACGTCTACAACAACGTTACCACTATCCGTCTCTATGCAGACAATACCTTCACGGTAGCAGGGCCAGCCATGGCCAAGATAGTGTTCACACTCAACACGACCGGCGCCAAGCGCTACACCACATTTACGCCTAATACAGGCAGCGTGGCAGAACAGAAGGCCGGCGACACCGCCATCACATGGAGCGGCGACGCCACCAGCGTTACATTCACCGTCGGACACGACGCGACTCTTGGCTCTGACGGCGCAAGCAAGCGCGGTCAGGTGCACATCTCCAGCATAGAAATCTATCCCGCGAACTAATACACAACTGTCTCTACGGAGAGGACGCATCCACATCACAGGATGCGTCCTTTTTTATTCCATATGAAAACGACGACACATGCCCCGATTTCACCAAACGAAAGCATCAGTTTTGAGGCGAAAGACAAATTTTCGGCTCGAAAGTTCAAATTTTAAATCTTATTAATATTTATTTTCAGAATTTTAGATTTTAGTATCGAAATTGTTATTACCTTTGCAACGGATTTAAAAGGGATTATCCCCTTTGAATTTGATTACGTTTTGTTAGACTCACAATATATACTTGAATTTTGGTTATGAGGGAGGTGCGTTACTGTGAAGTAGCGCACTTTCATTTTATTTCGCTTGACCCTAAAAAACAATATCTGCATTACAACTTCTAACTCCTAACTTCTAACTAAAAAAGCCCGGCGTCATGCCGGGCTTTGCATTTATGGGAGTGAATGGTAATTTATTTCACATATACCTTGGTGGCTTTGTTGCCCTGACGGCGGATATAAAGGCCGGCAGAGGGATTCTCCACGCGCACACCCTGAAGATTGTAGAATTCAACGGGAGCGTCGGCTTCAGCCTCGATATTGTCGATACCGCTCTTGCCGTTGTTGTAATGAAGCACGATCTGCTCATTTGCGGCATTATACGACGCAGCCAGACGGAAGAGCGCCGCAGGGATGATAACGTAGTAGTCGACACCGTCTTCAAGAGCTACGGGCATTGAATAGCCGTCGTATTCGTCGCCTGCAAAAATCGATATACTTGTACCCGAGGTTGTGCCGTTAACAGCCCACCATTTTTCAACAGGTATTTCAGTGCCGTCCACACTACCCTTCATCACTTTGATGTCGGAAAGTTTGGAGCTCTGGAGATTTACCTTCTCAGCAAATGTAAAACTGAGGGTGCCGATCTGATCGATGATATCGCCGTCGGCAGGAGAGATAGAGGTAATCTCAACCTTGGGAGCCTCGTAGCTGCCCTGATAGCGGATAGTGATGGCCTCGTTGAGTGCGCCGGCAGCATCCTTGCAGACACCTTCGGGTATGATAACGAAGTATTCCTTGCCCATTTCCATATTGAAGGGAGCGGTGAAACCGTCATAATCGGCAGGCCAGAGACGAAGTTCGGTCTTGCTGTCAGCTACCAGGCGCCATTCATCTACGGATATTGTATTACCGATAGGCACACCGGCCACAAGACGGCCTTCGATAACCTTGACGGCAGGACTATTGTTAACGATCGTCATATCCGAGGCAAATTCCATAGTAATGCCGTCGAAAGAGCCTATTTTGCTGTCTTCGGCAGGATCATATGCAGTAGGAAGCACATGTGCCGGAAGAGATTCATTGAAATTAGAGAACTCGGTTTTCCAGGAAGAAGCTTTGTAAGCAGCGGTAGCACCGACAGGAATATTGCAGACTGCAGACGAAGGAATCTGATAGAACGGACTCTCATAAACCTCGTACCAGTCTTCAAGTTCGGGAGGGGTCATACCCTCGCAGTTGACTGAAATAAGAGAACTGCAATTCCAGAAAGCACGAATGCCTACATATGTGACACTTGCAGGAATAGTGACAGACGAAAGGGCTTTACATTCAGCAAAGACAGCTTCCTGAATCATAGGCAAAGCCTTGGGAAGCACTACATTGGTGAGATTGGTTCCGGCAAAGGCCTGCTCGCCGATGAACACAAGGCTCTCAGGCATGTTGATTTCCGAAAGTTTCGACTGGCAGAAAGCGAAACCGTCGATGGCGCGGAATTTATTGCCGACAGTCACTTTCTGAATGCCTGTACGGTCGAAAGCCTCACCGCAGATACCGAGACACTCGGCAGGCAGTGTAAGCTCTGTTTTTGTGCATTTTGCAGGGAATGCCACGAGAAGAGTCTTGTCAGCATTATAGAGCACATCGTCTAAGACTGTAAAGTTCTTGTTCGCCGGATCGACATCGAATGTGGTGAGATTGGTGCCCGAGAAAGCGCCGGCACCGATAGATTCTATATTCGAACCTATGGTAATCTGCGACAGAGGAACGTTGTAGAAAGCCTCGTCGCCGATACTCTTGACACTTGAAGGAATATCGATAGAGGTCAGCACTGTACCAAAGAATGTGCCTGTGCCTATGGAAAGGAGGCCCTGGTTAAGTGTCACTTTGGCTAATTGCGCACAATTAAGGAAAGCTTTGTCGCCAAGCACCTCAAGGCCGGCAGGAAGAACCACTTCTGTCAGAGGAACCTTATAGAAGCAGCTCGGACCTATTTCCTTAAGAGTCGAGGGAAATTCCACCGATGTCATTTTATCGCAACGATTGAATGCACTGTCGTCGATAAACTCGAGACCTTCCGGAAGAGCTACAGGGCCGATTTTGGTATATCCGAAAGCATAGCGGCCGATTGTCTTAAGACCTGTACCCCATTTTATCTGAGCGAGATCACAATTATAGAAACCCATTTTTTTGATTTCGGTGACACTGTTGGGCAGTTCTACAGATGTGATTTTGCTATAATAGAAGGCCTCTTCGCCTATAGCTGTTACAGTCAGATTATCGCCACCTATTTCTACCGTCTCAGGTATTACTGCCGTTTTGACAGTATTGTCGGCATCACTCACTTCTGCTTCGGTAGCGGAAGTGGCTGTATAGGTTATACCGTTCAATACAACGGTATCGCCTACAGCGGCATAGCAAGCCGTGGCTGCAAGCAGGGCCAGAATTGAAAGTAAAGATTTTTTCATAAGCAGATATTGATGATGAAATGATAAGGCATTAAGACGCCTCAAAATTATATAAAAAAAAATCCATTACCCACATACGAGAGTTAATAAATGTAAAATTTATCATTTTGCTATAAAAAAGTTCATGAAACGGACGATTCGGCCGCCACTTTGCCAAAAAAAACTGCATCATAGCCCACACTCTATTTTATATGATGTTTAATAACAATGATTCGGTAAAATTAAAGGTCGTCCAGTCCGATCTAAGCGGCCAACAGAG
>CAJKRG010000032.1 GCA_905202215.1 uncultured Porphyromonadaceae bacterium | reverse complement strand
CAATGTTCTCTTTTGTCGCCCTCAGGTCATTTCCTGATTGCGGGTGCAAAGTTACACCCTTTTTCCTCTCCCGCCAAATATTTTCCGCAAAAAGTTCACTTAAAAACATATTTTTAACTTTTATTCACATTCAGCAAGCGCACCGTTTTAGCTATTTTACTATCATTCAGATATATAACAAATACCGCTATTTTTCATCGTTGGACACATTTTTTTCACATAGCATACCGGAGAAAAGTTATTCCATTAAACAAGCTTTTTAATCTTTTTTCTTCCCCTTTATATTATTAATGTATACAAAATCCGGAGGTGATTGTCGTGTAGAGTTTTTTTTGTAATTTTGGGGAGTTTTTCTCTCAAAATTATGTCATCATTCGTACATCTACACGTCCATTCTCATTATTCTCTGCTCGACGGCCTGTCGAGTCTGCCCGATCTCATAAAGAAAGCGGTGGCTGACGGCATGCCTGCCCTGGCGTTGACGGATCATGGCAACATGTTCGGTATCAAAGAGTTTACCAATAGCATAAAGAAGCACAACAAGAAAGTAAAAGAAAATGTAGCGGCAGCCCAAAAGGCTCTTGACGAGGCTATGACCGGCGCAGATCCTCAGGCGATAGCGTCTGCCGAAGCAGAACTTGCCAAGGCAAAGGCCAAACACCTCAAACCTATCATCGGATGTGAGATGTATGTAGCCAATAATTCGCTGAAAGACAGAGGTGATAAGACCGACAAAGGGCGCCATCTTGTTGTACTTGCAAAAAATCTGACCGGTTATAAAAACCTCATAAAACTGGTATCGCAGGCCTGGACAGAAGGCTTTTATCACCATCCCCGCACAGATAAAGCCGCTTTGGCCGCACATCACGAGGGTCTCATTGTCTGTTCAGCTTGCCTTGGCGGAGAAATACCACGCAAACTTCAGGCACACGACTATGAAGGCGCCGATGCAAGCGTGGCATGGTTCAAACAAATCTTCGGCGACGATTATTACATAGAGCTTCAGCGCCACAAAGCTACCGCTGTGCGTGCGAGCCGTGATGTGTACGAACGACAGATGGAGATCGAGCCTCATCTCATAGGCCTGGCTCGAAAATATGGTATCAAACTCGTTGCGACCAATGATGCCCATTTCGTCGATGAAGCCGATGCCGAAGCACACGACCGCCTTATCTGTCTGGCGACCAACCACTATCTGAGCGATGAAAACCGCATGGTATATACCAAACAGGAGTGGCTGAAAACAACGAGCGAGATGAGCGCGCTCTTTGCCGATATACCAGAAGCTCTCGAAACTACACTCGAAATCGCCTCTAAGGTCGAGGAATACAGTATCGACCATGCTCCGATCATGCCGAACTTCGCCATACCGGAGGATTTCGGCACGGAAGAGGAATACCGTTCGCGTATAACGGAACAGGAACTCTACGAAGAGTTCACCCGCAACGAACACGGCGAAGTAGTGATGGACGAAGCGGCCGGCAAAAAGCAGATTGAACGCCTTGGAGGATACGACAAGCTATACCGCATAAAATTCGAGGCCGACTATCTGAAAAAAATAACATATGAAGGCGCAGCCCGACGATATGGCACTCCACTCGACGAAGAAGTGAACAACCGCATCCTGTTTGAGTTGCACGTAATGAAAACGATGGGTTTCCCGGGCTACTTCCTTATCGTGCAAGACTTTATCAAAGCCGGACGTGAACTGGGAGTAAGCATTGGCCCGGGACGAGGATCCGCTGCCGGTTCTGTCGTAGCCTATTGTCTGGGAATCACGCAGATCGACCCGCTTAAATACGACCTTCTTTTCGAACGCTTTCTCAATCCGGACCGTATATCCCTCCCCGATATCGATGTCGATTTCGATGATGACGGACGCGAGACCGTGCTCAATTACGTGACACAGCGCTATGGCGCCCCTAACGTAGCCCATATCATCACCTACGGCACCATGGCGGCCAAGACAGCCATAAAGGACGTAGCGCGAGTGATGAAATATCCGGTAGCGACGGCCAACAACCTCACCAAGATGATACCGGCCCACATGCCCATCGACCCACGAGATCCCAACCATGAAAAGGAACTCAAGCCTACGGTGGCAAACTGCGTCAATTATCTCAGTGACTTCCAGAGCGAGATGGAGAAAAACAGCGATGTGCGCGATATTCTCCACTACGCAGACAAACTCGAAGGCACCGTCCGGAATACAGGCGTACATGCCTGCGGTGTCATCATATGCCGCGACGATGTAACCGACTGGGTGCCTGTCAGCACAGCCGCCGATAAAAACGGCGACCGCATTCTCGTTACCCAGTACGAAGGATCAGTCATAGAAGACACCGGCCTGATCAAGATGGACTTTCTGGGTCTTAAAACCCTCTCGATCATACGCGATGCAGTGACCAACATCAAGCGTTCGCGTGGAATAGATGTCGATATAGACAACATACCCATCGACGATCCCAAGACCTACGAGCTGTATAGCCGCGGCTCTACTGTCGGCACGTTCCAGTTCGAGTCGCCGGGTATGCAGCGCTATCTGCGCGAACTGAAACCAAGTGTATTCGAGGATCTTATAGCCATGAACGCCCTTTACCGCCCGGGCCCGATGGAAAAGATACCCGACTTTATCGCCCGAAAGCACGGACAGGAACCTATCGTCTACGATATACCTGAAATGGAAATGTATCTTAAAGATACGTACGGCATCACGGTATATCAGGAACAGGTCATGCTTCTGTCACGTCTTCTTGCCAACTTTACCCGCGGCCAAAGCGACACCCTCCGCAAAGCCATGGGTAAGAAACTCATCGAGAAGATGAACGAGCTCAAAGGCCTGTTCCTCGAAGGCGGTCAGAAAAACGGCCACTCAGCCGAGGTTCTCAGCAAGATATGGGGCGAATGGGAAAAATTCGCCTCCTACGCCTTCAATAAGAGCCACGCCACCTGCTACAGCTGGGTAGCCTTTCAGACCGGCTATCTGAAAGCAAATTATCCGGCCGAATATATGGCGGCAGTCCTAAGCCGAAACCTTTCGGATATAACAAAACTGAGCTTTTACATGGACGAATGCAAGGCCATGGGGCTCAGCGTCAAAGGCCCGGACATCAACGAATCGTACGCTACCTTCAGCGTCACAGGCAACGATGTGATCCGCTTCGGCCTTTCGGCTATCAAGGGAGTGGGCAACGATGTGGTGCGCAATATCGTCGAGACCCGCGAAAAAGGCGGCCCGTTCAAAGACATCTATGATTTTGTCGAGCGTGTACCTGCCGGCACTCTCAACAGGCGCGTTTTCGACAATCTTGTAATAGCCGGAGCTTTCGACTGCTTCGAAGGCATAAAGCGCGAAGACCTCGTAGGAGAGGCGGGCAAACGTGGCGAGACCGTAGCCGAACAATTGCTCCGTTATGGCTCCCAGCGCCAGAGCGAAGAAAAAATGCAGGCATCGTCGCTCTTCAGTTTCGACGATGACGATTTCAAGGCTCAGAGCCGCCCACCGATACCAAGCTCACCATCGTGGGACAATCTCACACGCCTCAACAAAGAACGCGAACTGGTCGGAATGTATCTTTCGGCCCATCCGCTCGATCCATACTGGCTCGACGTCAACTATGGCGTAGGTTATACAGCTGTAGAGAAGAACGAGATCAGCCAGCCCACCACCGCACCCGTAGCCTTTGCCGGAATGGTGACGGCACTTGAAGAAAAACAGACTTTCAACGGCGGCAGTATGTTGATAGTGAAGGTAGAGGATTTTTCAGGAGTGACCGATTTCACCATGTTCGAAAAACAACGTGCCGAATTCGGCCATCTGTGCACTCCCGGCTCCGCGATATACGTAAGCGGCATGTTCCGCGCCGTCCGCAACAAAACCACCGGCGCCACCAACGTGCGCTTCGGCGTCGACAAGGTGCTTCCGCTCGACGGCCTCCACGGCAAACTCGTGACAGGCATGGAGATCTCAAGTACGACAGGACAGTTACGTCAGCTCGACGAGCTACTTCAGGACATAGGGAAACAGGAAGAGGCCGATGCCGTGCCTCTCAGTCTCTCTATCTTCGACCCCGAGATAGGCCGCAAACTCCATTTCAGTTCAGGTCTTAGAATCAAACCCGACAAATTACTTATCGACACTCTGACAAGTCTTGACTTCGAGTTCAAGCTCGAACGAAAGAATCTGAATTAAATGATATTACACACCATTCTAAATTACAAGTTATCATGAGCATGACATTCACAGACGAGAACATACACGATATCATAGCCACCGGACAGCCCGTAGTAGTCGACTTCTGGGCAACATGGTGCGGCCCCTGCAAGGCCCTCGCCCCCACAATCGACGCTCTCGCCGAAGAATACGAAGGCCGAGTGGTAATCGGCAAATACAACACCGAAGACAACACCGAGTTCTGTACCGAAAACCGCGTGATGGGAATTCCTCTGCTGCTTTTCTTCAAAGACGGCAAAAAAGCGCCATTCCGTCTGGCGGGCGCGGTAAAAGCCGAAGCAATTCGCGAAAAAATCGAAGAACTTCTTAAAATGTGAAAACGGTATATTCACCGGATGAGATAGAACGGATACTCGAGGCCACCATAGGGCCGGCCCACGAACCCGAAGACCTCGACGCCGACCAGAGTCGTGAGCGCCGACGCCGTCGCGCGCACTTCATCGGACTTGTCGGCGAACAGTCGGCAAAAGAGGTACTCGACATACACGGAGACCGTCCGGGCGCGATAGTGATTTTCGCCGGCGACGACCTCTGCGGCGCATATGCCTTGTCGACAGCAAGCGCGCTCTGCGCTCTCGGACGCCATGCCAAAGTCTGCCTCTTCAACATCGGAGGCAATATGCTGAGCGATGACTGCCGAGCCGAACGCGACCGCTTCGTGCAGACTGCCGGTGCCGAATGGCTCAACGAAGTAACCGATCCGGGCGCAAGTTTCACGATGCCGGAGCTTGACTCCGGTATGACGGTTGTCGACGGTCTGTTCGGAATCGACTATCAGAAACCGCTAAGAGGAGGCTATCAGGCCGTGGCGCGCTATATCAACGAAAGCCCCTCGACACCTAAAGTGGTCTCGCTCGACATACCATCGGGCATGAACCTCAACCTATCGGTCGGCATGGTCAACCGCAACATAATACATGCGGATCTTACCCTGGCCATCGTCGGACCGACTCCGGCATTCTTCATGCCGGAAAACGCCCAGCTCATCGGCAGGTGGAAAACGTTGCGGCTGCCGCTCGACAAAAGCGTGGTCAGACATCCCAAATGCCGTATTGTCGATGCCAAAGCCATCCGTGCGGTATTGCCTCCGCGCGATCCTTTTGCTGATAAGAACGATCTCGGATGCGTACTCCTGTTCGCCGGCTCATACGGCATGCTCGGCGCTGCTGTTCTCGCCACACGTTCGGCGACACGCTCCGGCTGTGGCAAGGTGATATGCCACGGGCCCCGCTGCGGATTCTACGTGCTACAGAGTTCCGTTCCCTCAGCCATGTACGAAACCGACGGCGCCGATTTCGACATACAGCGTTTCGAAAGTCAGCACAATGCCGATGCCATCGCCGTGGGACCCGGTCTCGGCCATTCCGACGCTACCATCTACGGTCTCGAACGCTTCCTCAAGACATGCCAGGCACAAGGCCGGAGCGTAATCATCGATGCCGACGCCCTCAACTGCATGGCCAGACGTCCCAGCATGCTCGACTTCCTGACGCCCGGCTCGATCCTTACACCGCACTACCGCGAATTCGACCGGCTCTTCGGCACACAGAGCAGTCACTCCACACGCCTTCTCAAAGCCATCGAGATGGCAGCCCGCTATAAAATAACAATAGTACTGAAAGGGCATTATACATTCACCGTATGGCCCGACGGCGAAGTTCTCGTTAACGCCTCGGGCACTGACGCCCTTGCAACTGCAGGCAGCGGCGACGTTCTCACCGGACTCATCGCAGGCCTCGCGGCCCAGCATCTCGCGCCGGAGATAGCCGCAGTGGCAGGCGTATATCTGCATGGCATAGCTGGAAAACTATCTGCTGTCCGCAACGGCGTGCGCGGAACCACAGCCGAAGATATAGCCGACAACATAGGCCTCGCAATAGAAAGTATCTGCAATCCACCCTCCAAATGACATATCAATGAAAAGAAATCTTATAATAATCGCCGCAGCGGCCCTCCTTACCTTTCCATGTCAGGCCCAGACAAGCCAGAAACTTACGGCAGGGAAGGCCAATGAATATGGCCTGGTATATACTTTGCCGGTGACCGCACTCGACATATATCTCGAAGCTGAGATTTCAGAAGCGCATCCGGGCGAATTTCATAACTATGCCCGCCGCCACCTCGGTATCGGCGATGCCATCACCGCCGACAGCCGGAGCGCGGTTCTGAAATCAGTCACCATCGTGCCTCGCGGCATTCCCGACACCGAAAACCGCTGGCTTGCCCAGTTCAAGGCAGGCGCCGCGCCCTATATGCTTCTGACAGCCGACAATCTGCCGCAGTCGGTCAATACAGAAGATATACTCGAGATCGAAACACCTGCAATTCCGGCTCCGACAGCCGCTCAGCCCACTCCACTCGAGACGCCCGCCGCGGCCCAGGCCATAACCGCCGAAATGGCACGCAGTTCTTCGACATCCAAGCGCGCAGAACTTGCCGCCCAGCGCATATTCGAACTACGGGAGACACGCTCCGACATACTTTCCGGACAGGCCGACAATCCTCCCGCCGACGGGCAGGCCATGCAACTCGTACTCGACAATCTATCGGCGCAGGAAGCAGCCCTTACGGCAATGTTTGCCGGCACGAAAAGCTCGCGCACCGACGTCGAACGTATCACAATTACGCCCGACAGCACAGGCACCGGTGAGACCGTAATAGCCCGTCTCTCGGCTGTCGACGGAATTATATCGCCCGATAATCTTGCCGGGGCGCCCGTGACAGTCACCGTAAAAATACTGGAGCAAGGCGTAATGCCCGTAATGGAAAACGGAGCTACAAAAACATTCCCTAAAGGCGGACTCGCCTACAATATTCCAGGCCGTGCCCTGGTAACAGTAAGCTATGGCGGCAAAAAAATTGCCGAAGAAGAAGTGGCGCTTGCACAGGCCGGTGTCGTTTTCGGTCTCGATCCCAAACTCTTTACCGATAAAAGAGCCCCGTCCAAAGCTCTTTTCGATCCGACAACAGGCGCTCTTGTAGAACTCGGACCGGCCAACTGATGTCCGGCCGGGACCGACATAGGCTGTCGCCGGAAGAATCGGAACAAATGCTCGCCGAGGCCGACCGCCTCTGCGGGCTCGGTTTTTATGAACAGGCTTTCGACCTTGATCTCGAAGTGGCGGAAGACGGCGATCCACGCGCGCAGACACGTGTGGGATGGTACTATGAAAACGGACTCGGCACCCGGCAGGACCCCGACAAGGCGTTTGCATGGTATCTGAAAGCCTCCGATCAGGGTCATGCCGAGGCTCAGTACATTCTCGCCGGATTTTACGATCACAGCAGTGATGACTATCGCCGCTTGCTCCGTGCCGCCGCCATAAACGGCTCCCCTGAGGCCATGACTGATTATGGCCTTGACATCAGAGACATCAATCCCGGCGAAGCATTCGTATGGTTTCTGCGCGCCGCGGACCATGACTATCCCCGTGCCCATTTCTTCGTCGCCCGTGCTTTCGACGAAGGCAAAGGCACCGAGACCGACCCTGAAGCGGCTTTCAGACATTTCAGAAAAGCGTACGATGCAGATTACGCGCAGGCCGCCGTAAATCTTGCGCTTCACTATGAGAAAGGACTCGGCACAGAGGCAGACGAAGAAGAGGCTGTGCGCATTATCAATCTGGCAGCCGAAGCCGGCGACAGCATGGCTCAGTATCATCTCGGCCGCATGACTGAAAACAGCATCGGGGGCCTTTCCGCCGATATACAGACAGCGCTGTCGTGGTATCGCAGAAGCGCCGAGGGAGGCTACTCACGGGCGCTCACTATTATTGCCGACAAACTTATCGACGGCGAAGATGTCGGGCAGGATATCACAACTGCCATCAGTCTTCTCGAGAAAGCCGTCGTAGCCGGAGATACGGAAGCCATGATCCGGCTCGGTGAATGTCACGAAAGTGGAATCGGTGTTCGCGAGAGCGCCAAAAAAGCCCTTGAATTTTATAGCAGAGCCGCACAGGGAGGCAACGCACGTGCTTTCGCCTGTATAGGCGCACTTCTTGAAGCCGGTATGGCGGTAACCAAAGATCTGAGAAAAGCCGCCGAGATGTACAGACGGGGAGCCGAAAAAAACGATTCAACAGCACTCTACCGTCTGGCTCTGCTATATGAACGCGGTGCAGGCATGCGCGACGATGAAAAAGAAGCGTTCAGGCTGATGAGCCGCGCCGCCGAGCTTGGCAACGAAGAGGCGATATTCTGTCTGGCCGGATACTACGAAACCGGCATCGGTACCCCGGTCGACTCTCGGAAAGCTTTCAGTCTCTATGAACGTGCGGTCGACCTTGGGAAACCAGAAGCATATGCATACCTTGGCTATTACTATGAAAACGGGATTGTCACGGCAAAAAATATAGACGTGGCAGTAGAACTATACCGCGCCGGACTGGAAAACGAAGACTCATATGCAGCCCGACGCCTCGGCGCCATGCTTGTGGAGGGCCGTGGCATAGAGCCGGATGTGGACGAAGGACTCAGACTGCTCCATTTTGCCGCTGACGACGGCGACGACATGGCCATGCTAATACTCGGCGATATATATTACTACGGCAATCCGCTCCCTACCGACAGAACCGAAGCAAAAAAATGGTACCGTCTCGCCGCCGACGCCGGCAACGAAGACGCCGAAGACCGCCTCGAAGAATTCTGAAAAAAACGGGGAGCGCGCCAATCGCGGCGAACTCCCCGGGCTTCCTTAACATAGTATTTTGTGTTCACTGAGCTTTGAGGATACCGCTGTTGATGGAGCGGTCGACGTTTGGAGTGTCGTGTTTCGTTTTTTTGCCGAAATCGACCGACCATGCCACTTTCACGTAGGCAGAACTACGATCGAGAGGCGAATATGATGTTTTATCGAACTGATAGACGTCGGTATTAAGCGCCTTACGATATATAGGACGCCGGAAGAAGGGATTGTCCGCACCAGCCTCTATCCTGAACGCATTGCGGCTCCATGAAACCGAAAGGCCGTAGACCCAGGGCGTTCTTGTGACGGTAAGGTCGTATCCCGCGAATTTACGCGGTGTCTCGAAGCGTACATTGTATGCGAAATCGCCGAAATAAAATGCGGCCTGACCGCTCGCTTTCCAGCAGGCTCCCGACAGACGGGCATCACCGAAATATCCGTTATAGTAATAACCACCTGTAAGCTGAAGATTGAACCTCTGCGACGGCATCCATGAGGCCGAAATATAGGCATCGACCTGACGCCAGTCGCCATAAGGTTTATAGGACTGGACAAGCAGATTGTTTTCAACAGTATAACTGGCTACCGGCAGCCGCTTTGCTCCATTGAAAATACCGACAGCCTGAAGATTGACCTTTCCGATACCGATTCCGTAAACTGCCGTCGCCTGTACTATCTTGGTCTGCTTAAGTTCCGGATTGCCCCGTCGCTCCTGCACGAGATCGATCTGCTGCACCGCGTTTGTCATCAACTCCAGCTGCGGGTATGAATTGCCATAAAGGAGCTGAAGCTGGGCAGACTGATTTCGTGCCGGCTGAATGGCAAAAACAGTCTGAAACCGAGGGCCGACAAAAGATGTACGCTGTTTGCCGTGAAGACGGTAAAACTGAGCCATAAGGCCCGGAGCCACACGAAGCGAAGCCTTGCTTCCGAGAGGCTGCACATATTCCCCGAAACAGATAGTCTCCGACGACCATAGATGTTGCCAAGAACTGTTGGCTCCTAAATAGTCCGCCGAGCTTACATTGTGAAATTCACTCACCTTGAAGACAAGAACATTGCCATGCCGGAACTTGAAGCCATAGATCACATTGGCAGACAGAGAATAGTAATCTTCGCCCGTAGCGGAATTTATGAATCTGTCATCTTCTTTATAGCCATAGTCATAATGATTGCGCGAAGCTGTGGCACTCGCCGAAATATCCATAAACTGATCGAGAGGCAAATCGAAAGTACCGCTAAGCCCGAGGCTATATTTGAAATTGCGCGACTTTGAATTCCGGGAGGCAGCAACAGCGAGAGGTGTCTGTAAACCGGTATATGACAAAACTGTGGAGCTGAAATCCTCAGGCGATGCACTGCGTACAAAACTGAATGTGGCACGGAGAGTACGGCCTCCACGCTTGTCGCGCACCCGGAACCAGGCATACTGCGAGTTCCGGCGGCTTCTGGAGTCTCTTGTCGACGATTGCCGCCTTACCCGTGCCGCGGGAAGATCTATTGTTTCGTCGGCAGACTCTTCCGCTCCATTGAGTTTCCGGTAGTCGGTTCCTGTAAAGAGAGTGTACTGTGTCTTTCCGCCGAAAACTTTTGCGGCAAGGTTGTAATCACCGGCATTCCTACCGATACGCTGCATTGCATCGGCTGCCACATATCCACCGGATTCTCTTTTCTTAAGAATGAAATTTATAGCCGTTCTGTCGCCGGCATACCTACCTGTCGGCGCTTCCATATATTGAATACGGGCGACATCGGCCGGACGCAGCTGCCTGATTTCACGTTCTTCGGCCGGCATTCCGTCTATATAAAGAGATACAGCACCACCGAGAGCGTCAATCCGGCCATCCTGCACATTGACACTCACACCCGGAATCATCAGACTGCGTACAAGATCATAGCCTGACGATGAATGCTTCATCTGCTCCCGGTCGGGGATGAGTATCATGCCGTCGGGTGTACGGATTATACTCTTTGCCTTAACGGTAATTTCACCAAGCTCTATGGTCGATTGTCCGAAAAGACACATATCAAAGACCAGAAAAAGAATCATCAAAACTATTTTTTTCATTGTCAATCGGTTTTGACGCAAAAGTACCGGTGCTTGTCTTATCAGGGCCTTATCTTGTCTTATTTTTTCTTATTTTTTGCAGACAGCCGACGTGTGGTCAGCCACAATTGCTTATCTTTGAGCATGAAAAATTTCAAAAATGTCACCATCGCCACTCTCGGTGTCATAGCTGTCCTGTTTGCCGGAAATATCTTTTTTCTGTGCAAACTCTACAGCTCTGTCAAAGAACAATATCTCCTCACGGCACGTCAGTGTCTGGCGGAGGCCGACGTAATCGAGATAATGAAGCGTCTAAAAGACCGATACGATTATCCTGACAGCAATATCTCGGTAGTTTTCGACATCTATCACAGACTCACGGAAAGCGGAAACATCGTACCCGCCTTTGAAAATGCCGGAGCCGATGATTCGGCAGACGAAAAACTCATGGGACTGTCGGAGGCATTTAACACGACAATCGCCTACAATCTGCGAATCAAAAGCGCGCCGTTTTCCGGAGCGCCCGATCTTGACGTACTCGACAGTCTGTTCCAGGCTGAAATGCACCGGGCCGGTCTTCATCCGAAGCGGGCTTTCATACTTCCGGCAGACTCCGTTCCGTCCTTTTCCACCCGACATTACTGGCTTATGGACTATGCCCTGTTCAAAGATCAGCGACCGATCTATCGTGCTTACATAGCATATCCGCTCGGCGACCTGCTATACAGCACCGGAGGCATTATAGCGACCACGGGGCTGATTATGATGGCTCTGGCTTTTGCCTTCTTCTATCTGATTCGTACGGTCATGCGACTGCGCTCGCTCGACGAGATGAAAGAAGATTTCATCAACAACATGACCCACGAACTCAAGACACCCATTGCCGCCGCATATTCGGCAAACGACACTCTCCTGAACTGCGGCAAACATCACGATCCCGAAAAGAGGGAACGCTATCTCCGGATTGCACTCGAACAGCTCAGCCGGCTCAGCGAACTTGTCGAAAGCATCCTGTCGATGAGCATGGAACGGCGCAAGACATTCGTTCTCGCCTCTGAAAATGTGCCGTTGGAACCGTTTCTGTCGGAAATAGTCTCTATCCACACTCTCAAGGCACATAAACCTGTCAATATAAGTCTCGATATCCGCCCCGGACTCGAAATCCATTGCGACCCAGTGCATTTCGGAAATATCATTAACAATCTGCTCGACAATGCCATAAAATACTCGGGCGAGACAGTGAATATCGTCATTCACGCCGATTCGCACAGTATTTCCGTGACAGACAACGGCATCGGCATTCCCGCTAAAGCACTCCCCCATATCTTCGACAAATTCTACCGCGTCCCGTCCGGGAAGCGACAGGATGTGAGAGGTTACGGAATAGGGCTTTACTACGTGCGCTCCATAGTGGAAAAACACGGGTGGAACATCAAAGCCGAGTCCGTACCGGGAAAAGGATCTGTATTCACTATAATTTTCGACCGACATGAGAAAGAAAATACTCCTCGTTGAAGACGAGACAACCCTTGCGACTATAATCTCCGAAACGCTTATAGACGAAGGATACGACGTGTCTGTATGTCATAACGGAGTCGACGGTCTCGAAAATTTCCGACAGCACCCCGCCGATCTCATCATAGCCGACGTAATGATGCCACGTATGGACGGATTCGAGATGGCTCGCCGCATACGCCGCCTTGATGGCGAGGTGCCGCTTATATTTCTGACAGCCCGTTCCGGAATCGATGATGTTGTCGAAGGTTTCGACATTGGAGCCAACGACTATATCCGAAAGCCTTTCAAAATGCGTGAACTTTCCGTGCGTATCGGCGCCCTTCTGAGGCGGCGCATTAAAGAGCAATCCGCAACCGACAGCCCGATTGAAATAGGACTATACACGTTCGATCCTGTCTCCAACCGTCTTTCAATGGGAGTACATACCGAAGATCTGACCCACATCGAAGCCAAGATACTCTCCTTTCTCGCCGCGCATATCAATGAGACCGTAGAATCATCGACCCTCATGGAACTGGTATGGAAACACGATGATTACTACAACCGCAACTCTCTTCACGGCTTCATCCACAAGCTCAGACGGCATCTGCGCCACGACCCCGGAATAAATATACTCAACCTTCGCGGTATAGGCTACCGGCTTGTAATTGTGAACTACAAAAAGATATGACAAGTTATCAACATCGGAGTGTTTTTATGAGATGAGCTATTGCAGGGTCGGCGAATTTTGGCGAATTTTGCGGAAAATTAATCGACCATGTCACAAGCGAAAACATACAGTTACGAAGAGGCTTATGAAGCCTCGCTCAAATACTTCGGCGGCGACGAACTGGCCGCACAGGTATGGGTGAACAAATACGCCCTCAAAGACTCCTACGGCAACATATACGAGCTTACCCCGGACGACATGCACCGCCGGATAGCTCGCGAGCTGGCACGCATCGAGGCCAAATATCCCGCCGGAATGAGCGAGGACGAAATATACGATCTCCTCCGCGACTTCCGCTATTCCGTGCCCCAGGGCAGCCCTATGGCCGGAATCGGAAACAACTTTCAGGTCGGTTCGCTATCTAACTGTTTCGTCATCGGTCTCGACGGCAAGCCCGACAGCTACGGAGGCATTATCAGTATCGATCAGGAACAGGTACAGCTCATGAAGCGGCGCGGAGGCGTAGGCCACGACCTGAGCCACCTCCGTCCCAAAGGCACTCCGGTGAAAAACTCCGCACTCACATCGACTGGCCTTGTGCCCTTCATGGAACGCTATTCCAACTCGACACGCGAAGTCGCACAGGACGGACGGCGTGGCGCCCTGATGATGACAGTATCGATAAAACATCCCGACTCGGAGGCTTTCATCGACGCCAAGATGACTCCGGGCAAAGTAACGGGTGCCAACGTGAGCGTGCGCATCGACGACGACTTCATGCGCTGTGTCGAAAGCGGCGAGCCTTACCGCCAGCAGTTCCCCGTAAACGCCGACGAACCCGAAACCGTCAAAGAAATCGATGCTGCCGCATTATGGCAGAAGATTGTCGGCAACGCCTGGAAATCGGCCGAACCGGGAGTTCTGTTCTGGGATACCATACGGCGCGAGTCCGTACCCGACTGCTATGCAGATCTCGGGTTCGAGACAATATCGACGAATCCCTGCGGTGAAATTCCTCTCTGTCCCTACGACAGCTGCCGCCTGCTGGCTATCAACCTCTTTTCCTTCGTTGAAAACCCCTTCACACCCGAGGCCCGTTTCAACTTCGACAAACTCGCCGAGGTCACGGCAAAGTCGCAGCGCATGCTCGACGACATAATCGACCTCGAGATGGAGAAAATCGACACCATCCTCGCAAAAATTGACACCGACCCCGAGCCCGAGGAAGTGAAAGCTCCCGAACGCAATCTCTGGCTCAAGATCAAAGCCAAGACACTGCGCGGACGCCGCACCGGCCTCGGCACAACCGCCGAAGGCGACATGATAGCCGCCATGGGCCTGCGCTACGGCACTCCCGAGGCGACCGATTTCTCCGTGAGCGTACACCGTGCCGTCGCACTCGCCGCATATGGCGAATCAGTCAAGATGGCTGCCGAACGAGGCGCATTCGAAGTCTACGATACTGCCCGCGAAGCATCCAACCCCTACATACAGCGTCTCGCCGAAGCCGATCCCGCTCTATATGAGCGCATGAAAGCCAACGGACGACGAAACATCGCCTGCCTCACTATCGCTCCCACAGGCACCACAAGCCTCATGACACGCACCTCGAGCGGTATAGAACCTGTATTCATGCCCGTATACAAACGCCGCCGCAAGGTAAATGCCGCCGACCCCGCCGCCCGTATAGACTACATCGATGACAGCGGCGACGCTTTCGAGGAATATATCGTATACCATCCCAAATTCCTCGACTGGATGAAGACCAAAGGCATCGAGCCGCGCCGCGACTTCACCCAGGCCGAACTCGACGAGCTTGTGGCCGCTTCGCCCTATGCCGGAGCCACAGCCAACGAAATCGACTGGCACGAGAAAGTGACCATGCAGGGCAAAATCCAGAAATGGGTGGATCACAGCATTTCCGTCACCATCAACCTTCCGTCCGACATTTCGGTCGAAGCTGTCGAAAGCCTGTACCGTCAGGCATGGCACGCCGGCTGCAAGGGTTGCACCGTATATCGCGACGGCTCGCGCTCGGGCGTGCTCGTAGCCATAGAAAAGAAAAAGGAGACGCCACACGAACACACTCCGATCCTGGCCAAACGTCCCAATGAACTCGAAGCCGACGTAGTACGCTTCCAGAACAACAAAGAGAAGTGGATTGCCTTCGTAGGCCTGGTCGACGGACGTCCCTACGAAATCTTCACCGGTCTCGCCGACGATGAAGACGGCATCTTTATCCCAAAATCTGTCAACCACGGCAAGATAATCAAAGCCACCGACGAAAACGGAAACAAACGCTACGATTTCCAGTTCCTAAACAAACGAGGCCACAAAACTACCATCGAAGGCCTCAGCGATAAATTCAATCCCGAGTTCTGGAACTATGCCAAACTGATCTCCGGCGTATTGCGCTACGGAATGCCAATCGATCAGGTTCTCAAGCTTGTAGGTGGCCTCGAACTCGACTCACAGTCGATCAATACATGGAAAATGGGTGTGGAGCGCGCACTCAAGAAGTACTTGCCCAACGGCACCAGCGCCAAAGGCCAGCGCTGCCCCAACTGCGGCCAGGAGACACTCGTCTACCAGGAAGGCTGTCTCATCTGCACCGCCTGCGGTACCTCCAAATGCGGCTGATTTAGCTGAAATCACAATATCATACAAGGCCGTGTCATCTCAAAATCATGACACGGCCTTGTTTTTGCTAAATTTTCTTAAATTGATGGTCTTTGGAAGGATTTTTAGTTATATTTGTTATTCCATTAGGCAAGACCGCCTTTCTGATGTATTTATACGAAAATTCAATATCATACTTACAATATACCCATGAAACTTATATTCCGTATAGACTACCGCACCAATTGGGGTGAGTCGCTCTATGTGAGCGCCAATATTCCGGCTCTGGGCGGCGGCGAGCATGCCAAGGCACTGAAGATGGAAATCGACGGCGACCGTGCATGGCACGCAGAACTTGAGCTTCCCGACGGCATCCAGGCGTTCCGCTATCAGTATATAGTGCGAAACGACAGTGGCGATGTCAAGCACGAATGGGGCGACAGCCATCTCTTCGAACCCGTGGCAGGCGTCCATGAATATGAACTGTACGACCGCTGGCACGAAATGCCTTACGACAAACCGTTCTACTCAAGAGCGTTCACCGAGTGTATCTTCCGTCATGACGAAAACAAATGCGCTCATGTGCTTCCGGGCGCCGGCACGCTGGTATTCCATGTAACGGCACCGACTGTTCCCTCCGACTGCGCGCTGGCCATATGCGGAGATGCCGATATTCTCGGCAAATGGAATCCGGCGCAAGCTCTGCGACTGAGCTGCAACGATTTTCCGGTATGGAAGATCGCAGTACCGTCGGCTTGTCTGACAGCTGATACGGAATATAAATTCCTGATAATAAAAGCCGACGACGGATCTGTAGTGAGCTGGGAAGAAGGAGCCAACCGACGCCTCGGTCTTAGCCCGCGAAAAGACTGCGCTACAGTCGTTGCCGGACTACGCTATCTATCCAAGGATCGGCCCTGGAAAGGTGCCGGCACGGCCATTCCGGTATTCGCGCTGCGCAGCGACGAAGACTTCGGCGTAGGCGATTTCTTCGATCTGATGCCTATGGTCGACTGGGCAGTGGCAACAGGACAGACTTTCATACAGATCCTGCCGATCAACGACACCACAATGACCGGAACATGGACCGATTCCTATCCCTACAACGCCAACTCGACTTTCGCCCTCCATCCGATGTATCTGCGTCTTGAGGAACTCGGCACACTCGACGACCAGACTCGCCGCACATACTTCGACAATCTCCGCAACGAACTCAACGCTCTGCCACAGATCGACTACGAACGTGTCAACAATGCCAAAATAGAATATTTCCGCGAAATTTTTGCCCAGAACGGTAAAGCGACACTCGAAAGTGATTCTTTCAAGGCCTTCATGACCAAAAATGCATATTGGCTCGAACCATATGCCGCTTTCTGCACACTGCGCGACAAATTCGGCACACCCGACTTCACCCAATGGGGCAAATATGCCGGATATTCCGAAAAAATTCTTGCCAAAGTAAAATCCGAGGCACTCGCCGAGATGGAATACGTATATTATCTCCAATATCATCTCGACAGCCAGATGCGCCGCGTTCACGACTATGCCAACAGTCACGGCATAGCCCTCAAGGGCGATATTCCTATCGGCATCTCCCGTACAAGCGCCGATGCATGGACCGATACACGCCTCTTCAACATGAACTGCCAGGCCGGCGCGCCGCCCGATGATTTCTCTGTCCTCGGCCAGAACTGGGGATTCCCCACATACAACTGGGAAGAAATGAGCAAGGACGGATTCGCATGGTGGAAATCGCGCTTCCGTAAGATGGCCGAATACTTCGACGCATATCGCATCGACCATGTTCTCGGCTTCTTCCGTATCTGGCAGATTCCTATGGATGCCGTTCACGGTCTTCTGGGGTATTTCAATCCCGCGCTGCCCTTCTCCGAAAGCGAACTGCGGTATAACTACGACTTCTGGATCGATCCCGACCTCCAGACCACACCATATATCATGGACTACTTCGTGGAAGATTTCTTCGGCCCCTACACGAAAGAAGCCCTCGACACATTCTGCCGCAGCGTAGGCGGCGGCCGCTATAAACTCAAAGCAGAATACGACACACAGCGCAAGGTAGTCGACCACTTCGCGTCTCTACCCAAAGACGAAAAGAACACACGCATATGCGACGGTCTGCTCGGACTGATCGATCAGGTGCTCTTCATCGAAGATCCTATTGAAAAAGGAAAGTACCATCCACGCATTTCAGCGCAGTACACATATACATACCGTTCGCTCAACGACTATGAACGATGGTGCTTCAACCGTCTCTACAACGACTTCTTCTACCACCGCCACAACGAGTTCTGGTACGACAAGGCCATGTGGAAACTTCCTCCTCTCATCGACTCGACCGACATGCTTGTCTGTGCCGAAGACCTGGGTATGATCCCTGCATGTGTGCCTGCGGTGATGCATCGCCTTGAGATCCTCTCGCTCGAAATCCAGAGAATGCCTAAAGATCCGGCCACACCCTTCGGCGACACATGGCGCTATCCATACTACTCTGTCTGCACCACTTCCACCCACGACATGGGCGGTATCCGCCAGTGGTGGGAGGAAGACCGCGCCAAAACACAGCAGTTCTTCAACGAAGTGCTTCATGAGCACGGAGCCGCACCCTACTTCGCCGAACCCTGGATATGCGACCGCATCATAGACCTACATCTGGCCTCCCCCTCCATGCTATGCATACTTCCCCTTCAGGACTGGCTGAGCATCAACGGAAACATACGGCGCGAGAAACCGACCGAAGAGCAGATCAATGTGCCGGCCAATCCGCGCCATTACTGGCGCTACCGCATGCACATGACTCTCGGAGAACTGCTCGGGCACACCGAATTTTCCGATTATCTACGCAACAAGATTTCAAATACGGGACGCTGACATACTCCCGACTTTATAAGAAAGAGATCCGCACTCCGCGGATCTCTTTTTTGCTATATCCATCTGACCAGAGCACGGCCTATGCAGACCATCAGCACACCGACAGCAACACTTGCGACGAGATAAAGCGCCAGAAGTCCCCACGAACCGCGGTCTCCAAGCGACCACATGTCATTGGCAAAAGTGGAAAATGTGGTGAAACCGCCGCATAGTCCGGTCACGAGCAACAAATGCTCCTCCGGTGTCAGCGCACGCGACTTCTCGAACAATCCAGTAAATATGCCGATCAGAAGACAGCCCGTAATATTTACAAGAAATGTACCCAATGGAAAAGCTCCATGCCATAACAGAGCACACGCTTTTCCCACCAGAAAACGGCCGCAGGCTCCCAAGAAACCTCCGCAACCGGCCAAAAGCAAAGCCTTGATCATATGGTAACCTATAAAAATGTGATGCTAAATTAGTAAAAAATCCGGACTCATTCTTTGCCTGCGGAAATAGTGTACCCCAAAAAAGATGAATTTACGGCACAAAAATATTTTAGGCATATCATAAAGCTTCTTTTCAGAGGAATTTTGTAACTTTGCACTTATAAACCTTAAGCAACAATGAAAGAAGTGACCTATGAGGGCCTATGCTTCGAGCCCTATATCACAAAAGACAAAATAGATGCCCGTGTTGCCGAGCTGGGCAAAGAGATAGTGCGCGATTGCGGCGGCAAGACACCTCTGTTCGTGTGTGTGCTGAACGGCGCATTTCCATTTGCAAGCGACCTCTTCAGGGCCGTGGAAAGTATTGATGCCGAAATAACTTTCATCCGTCTCAAGAGCTATGAAGGCACAGAAAGCTCAGGTACGGTAAAGGAAGTGATCGGACTGCACGAAGACATCAAAGGTCGCACCATAATAGTGGTCGAAGACATTGTCGACACCGGCAACACTATCTACCGCCTAATTAAGGATCTCGAGAAGAAAGAGCCGGCAGATATCAGAATCGCGACTCTTCTGTTCAAGCCCGATGCTCTTGTCCGGCCCGTGAAACCGGATTATGTCGGTTTCAATATTCCGACCAAATTCATTATCGGCTACGGTCTCGACCTCAACGGCAAAGCACGCAATCTCAACGACATCTATATACTGAAAGAAGAATAAATAAAGCCAACGCGGCGTCGCCTTCTGTCACGGCGTCGCCGCGTCAACTTTTAAGGTCTCCATATTGTTTCTAACGTAAAACCTTGCTATGAACATAGTAATATTCGGTGCCCCGGGCAGCGGAAAAGGAACCCAAAGCGAAAAACTGATAGAAGAGTACGGTCTTGACCACATTTCGACCGGCGAACTTCTGCGCGACCACATAGCTCGCGGAACCGGGCTCGGCAAACTTGCCGACACTTACATCTCTAACGGTCTGCTCATTCCCGACGAACTCATGATCGAGGTTCTCGAGGAAATATTCAAACACAATCCTGAAAAAGCATCCAAAGGTGTGATTTTCGACGGCTTTCCCCGTACAGTAGCACAAGCCGAGGCTCTTTCGAAAATGCTCAAGGAATACGGCTCCGACATACACGCCGTCGTCGGTCTTGAAGTAGAAGAAGACGAACTAATCCGCCGCATGCTCGAACGCGGCAAACAGAGCGGACGAAGCGACGACAATCTCGACACAATCAAAAAGCGTCTCAACGTCTATCATCGGCAGACTTCTCCCCTGCGCGACTACTATATGGAGAAAGGCAAATACCACTCCATAAACGGCAACGGTACTGTCGACGATATATTCGCTCTTATCAAAAAAGCACTCGACGAAAAGACCGCCTGAAAGACGGTCTTTTCGCCACGGCTCTCTCATAACCACGCAATTATCTGACTATGAAGCTTTATCAATTCGAAGAACCATACAACCACGCACCTTTCGACGACCTGCTTGCAATCTATCAGACAAGCTTTGCAGACAACTTCGCACTCCCGGCTCTTACCGACTACACGACTGGGAAAACAAGCAGCTATGGTGACGTGGCGCGCCGCATTGCTCGGCTCCATCTGTTCTTCGAACTCACCGGAGTGCAACCAGGCGACAAGGTGGCTCTTCTGGGACGCAACACCCCCAACTGGGTCATCACCTTCATGGCCACGATAACATACGGAGCCGTAATTGTGCCGGTACTGAACGACTTCAGCGCCGCCGATGCCCAGAATATCATCAATCACTCGGATGCGGTGATGCTTTTCGCGGCCGACTCGCTCTATAGCACCCTCGACTTCGAAGCCATGCCGCAGATCCGCGCCGTGATCTCGCTCGACAGCCGCACAGTCATCGCCGAGCGTGAGCCGCAAGGCAGGCTGCGGGCCGGAAGCACACACAAATCTATCGTCAGCGGCCTCACCCGGCGCTTCAAAAAGATCCATCCCGACGGGTTCAAGCCGAAAGACATAAAATACAGGCGCTTCGACGGCAACTCAACGGCCATCATCAATTATACCTCGGGCACGACAGGTTTTTCAAAAGGCGTCATGCTGACGCTCGACAACCTGCGTGGCAACGTAGTATTCGGCATACGCTCCAATCTGCACTATCAGGGATCCAGGGCACTGTCGTTTCTGCCTCTGGCCCACGCCTATGGCTGCGCTTTCGACATGCTTGTTCCACTTGCCGTAGGTACCCATATCACCCTCCTCGGAAAGACTCCCAGTCCCGCTCTGTTGCTCAAAGCCATGAAGCAGGTGCGCCCGTCGCTGGTGGTATGCGTGCCGCTCATACTCGAGAAAATCTACCGCAAGCTTATCGTGCCCATGATCACCAAAAACTCCATGCGGTGGGTTCTGGCAGTGCCTATGCTTGATAAAGCTGTCTATGCCATCATAAGGGCGAAACTTGTCGAAGCTTTTGGCGGAGCATTCGAGGAAGTGATTGTCGGCGGGGCACCGCTGAATCGCGAAGTCGAGGAATTTCTGCATCGCATCAAATTCCCGTTTACGGTCGGCTACGGCATGACCGAATGCGGGCCTCTGATCAGTTACTCGCCCTGGCGTCGATTTGCCGTAGGGTCTGCCGGCCGAACACTCAGAGGAATCATGGAAGCCCGAGTTCTCACCGACGAGACTCTGTCTGAAAACGAAAGACAACAAGGCGAAATACTCGTCCGCGGACTTAATGTGATGAAAGGATACTACAAAAATCCCGACGCCACGGAGGCCGCGCTCGAAGAAGACGGCTGGCTGCATACCGGCGACATGGGATTTATAGGCTCAGATCACCGCACCATATATATCCGCGGACGCTACAAGACTATGATTCTTACAGCCAACGGCCAGAACATATATCCCGAGGAAATCGAATCGAAGCTAAGCAATATGCCCTACGTGAACGAATGCCTCGTCGTAAACCGCGACGGTCATCTCGTTGCCCTCTGCCATCCCGACAGCGAACAGGTGGAACGCGACGGTCTTGACGCAAGCCAGCTTGAAGCTGCAATGGAAAGCAACCGCGAAAGCCTCAACAAGATAGTGGCGCCATACGAACAGATTCAGAAAATAGAAATAATGCCTGATGAATTCGAAAAAACGCCGAAACGCTCCATACGACGTTTTCTATACAAATAATCCCTCGCTTACAACCCACGGACATTAAAGCCGCAGTGCCGGAAACGGACTCTGCGGTTATTTTTTAATAAAAAAGACACGAAAAAGAGTTGCAGAATAAAAGCATTGTCCTTACATTTGCAAAGTAAAGCGAAATTCAATCGAAACTACACAATTATCGCCTTACCTCAAGACAAACCTTAATCATAAATCTAAACTAAATTCTATGAGAAAAACTCTACTCACAATTATCGCAGCCGCCGCCAGCCTGTCGCTGGCCGCACAGGAAACCGTCTACTTCCAGGATGACTTCGAATGGCTCGAACCATGGTCTTCTCAGAAACCAGCAGGAAATACCGTAGGCGAAAACAACGCTGATGCAACAGCACAACAACTTGGCACCAATAAGGCTGAAATCGAAGGTCAGCAGGTTTCGACCTATCAGGCACTCCTTTTTAAAGGATATGAATTCCCTGTTACATGCGCACCTTCTAAAAATCCTCGCGACCCGAACGCACAGGCATATCTCCAGCGTAATTATCTCAAATTCGGTCTCACGGACTATTTCACCGGAATTACCATACCGAAACTTGACAAAACGCCTGCAACTGATGAAGAACTCATATTGTCGTTTGACTGGTGCTCCCAGCGTCGTGGCAATTCAGAAACCGCAGTTTGGGATCCTACTGCACTTGTTGTAATAGTCAAGAACGGAGACGAGGAAAAACAATATCTCGCACCCACTCATACATTTGAAGACGGAAGCGCATATGAATGGGTGAATGCGACTGTAAACCTGAAAGACGCCAAAATTGATACTGAAACACGAATTACTATCAGAAACATCGACGCACAGTGGCCCGGTAAAAAAGCAGACGATACAGACAAGTGCCGCTGGTTTATCGACAACATCAAACTAACCTCTGGCAATACTGCCGGTGTTGAAGGTATCATCGTCGATAACGATGCTCCTGTAGAATACTTCAATCTTCAGGGCATACGCGTGGCAGAGCCCTCGAACGGTCTCTATATCCGCCGTCAGGGCAAGGAAGTAAAAAAAGTATTCCTCAGCAAATAATCGATCCTATATCACAACAAAAGCGCCGCTTCTGATTCGTCGGAGCGACGCTTTTCAGCTTTTTGTCATCATGTCGGAGTCTTGATCAGCGGCGACGACGTTTTCCTTCTGAAAAATGGCATGCTATATGAGCTGCCACCGAGAGGAAAAGCATTCCGCTAAGACCGGCAATAAGGAAACGATGGATCTTTTCGCGACGTTCTATTTGTTTTTCGAGTTTCGACAGAACCTCGACTTCGCGCTCGTCTTCGGTTTTAAAAACTGACATAATCATATTATTAGGGGTTAGTATGCCTAAAAAACGTTCCGACGGGCCGAAATGTTGAGATTGAGCGAGTTCGATTGAAGTTTTTTTTGTAATTTTGCAGACCAATAGCTACAACAAAATCATGTCGGAACTAAAGAAAATCAATCGCGCTCTGATATCGGTATTCAGCAAGGACGGTATCGAGCCCATCGTGCGTAAACTTCATTCGTGTGGCGTTGAACTGCTCTCGACCGGCGGTTCACGTTCCTATATAGAATCCCTTGGTCTCCCCTGCTCGGCAGTGGAAGATCTCACGGGATATCCCTCGATCCTCGGAGGTCGCGTCAAGACCCTCCATCCCAAGGTGTTCGGCGGCATCCTCGGACGCCGCTCCAACGAAGGCGACGTAGCCGAGATGGAAAAATATGAAATTCCCGGCATCGACCTCGTTATCGTCGACCTCTACCCCTTCGAAGCCACTATCGCTTCCGGCGCGAGCGAAGCCGATATCATCGAAAAAATAGATATAGGCGGTATCTCGCTTATCCGTGCGGCTGCAAAGAACTTCGCCGACACCGCAATCGTGGCCTCGTCGCAGTTCTATGCCTATCTTCAGGGCATTCTCGACACTCAGGGCGCAGCAACGACCGAGGAGCAGCGCCGTTTCCTCGCCCGCGAGGCTTTCGCCGTGTCGAGCGGCTACGACTCGGCCATCTACAACTGGTTTGCCGGAACCACACCGCTGGCACCCGGTAAAGATTCGGCTCTCCGTGTGGCCGTCGACGGCGCCATGGGCCTCCGCTACGGCGAAAATCCCCATCAGGAAGCATGCTACTACGGCAATTTCGACGCTCTCTTCGACAAACTCCACGGCAAGGAGATTAGCTACAACAATCTCCTCGATATCGACGCGGCATGCTCGCTGATCGATGAATTCGACACCACGACCGTGGCTATTCTAAAGCATAACAATGCCTGCGGTCTCGCAAGCCGTCCTCTCGTCACAGACGCCTGGGCCGCCGCTCTCGCAGGCGATCCGGTGTCGGCATTCGGAGGCATCATCATCTGCAACGCCAAAATAGAGGCTGAGGCCGCCGCCGAAATCGGCAAGATATTCTTCGAGGTCATCATTGCCCCCGACTACTCCGACGACGCCCTGACTATCCTCATGCAGAAGAAAAACCGTATCGTGCTCCGCCGCAAGGCTATCGCCGCCGGCAAACAGCGCATGCGCACTATCCTCGGAGGTGTTCTGGTGCAGGACGCCGACAGCAAGGTCGAAACCGCCGAAGATCTCAAGCTCGTTTCGGGCGACAATCTCAGCGACAGCCTTGTGGCAGATCTTCTCTTCGCCAACAAAATCGTGAAGCACTCCAAGAGCAACGCCATCGTGCTTGCCCGCAACGGTCAGCTCATCGCCTCGGGCGTCGGCCAGACCTCGCGCGTCGATGCCCTGCGTCATGCCATCGAAAAGGCCGCCAGCTTCGGCTTCGACCTCAAAGGCGCCGTAATGGCATCCGACGCTTTCTTCCCCTTCGCCGATTGTGTCGAAATAGCCCATCAGGCCGGTGTCGATGCCGTCATCCAGCCCGGCGGCTCTATCCGCGACACCGACTCGGTAGCCTTCTGCCGCGACCACGGCATGACCATGGTCATGACCGGCTTCCGTCACTTCCGCCACTAACCACTTCCTAATTATGAATTATGGATTATGAATTATGAAGTGATAGTTCATGCTCCATAATTCACAATTCAAGACTCTGATGAGAAGCAACTACAAAAACAATGCGGTAGCCGAAAAAAGTAAACGATTTGCGATAAAGTGCATACTTTTATACAAGGAGCTTACTGAGATCGGACGAGAATATATCGTATCACGACAATTTGTACGTAGCGGAACATCGATAGGAGCCAATGTGCGTGAAGCTTTGAGAGCTCAGTCTAAAGCTGATTTCATAGCCAAACTCCATATAGCGATGAAAGAGGCTTCGGAAACAGAATACTGGCTTGAATTGTTAGAGGAAACGGGATATATAGCAGACTCGGACGCCGATACTATGCTCGACGAATGCGCGCAGCTGATAAGCATCCTCCATTCAATAATCAAATCAACCAGACAGAATCAGGATTCATTTCAAGAATCATAACAACCGTTTTAGTAATCAACAGGATATGAATATCAATGAATTGCATTCAAAACATAATTCATAATCCATAATTCATAATTATTTAAAGTGAAGTTGTTTTCTCTGACCAAGGAGATTGCCATCGACCTTGGTACTGCAAATACCATAATAATTCACAATGACAAGATTGTGATCAACGAGCCGTCCATCGTGGCACTCGACACCCGTACTGACAAGCTCATAGCCGTCGGTAAGGAGGCCCACCAGATGGAAGGCAAAGGCCACCCCGGCATACGCACCGTGCGCCCTCTGCGCAAGGGCGTGATCGCCGACTTCAACGCCGCCGAACTCATGATCCGCGGTCTTGTAAAGAAGGCCAGCACTAAAAACAACTGGTTCTCCCCCTCACTCCGCATGGTGGTAGGCATTCCTTCCGGCTCAACCGAAGTGGAAGTGCGCGCCGTGCGCGACTCATCGGAACACGCCGACGGACGAGACGTCTACATGATTCACGAACCGATGGCAGCAGCTCTCGGTATCGGTCTCGATGTCGAGGCGCCTGAAGGCAACATGATTGTCGACATAGGCGGCGGTACCACCGAGATCGCCGTCATATCGCTCGGCGGTATCGTGAGCAACAAGAGTATCCAGATTGCCGGCGACGACCTCACCGACGATATCCTCAACCACATGCGCCGCGCCCACAACATCAAGGTCGGCGTACGTACGGCAGAGCAGATCAAGATGCATGTCGGATCGGCTCTAACCGAACTGGAAAACCCGCCGGAAGACTATGTAGTACATGGCCCCAACCTGATGACCGCCCTTCCTCTCGAAGTGCCGGTGAGCTATCAGGAAATATGCCACTGCATAGAGAAGACCATCTCTAAAATCGAGGCGGCCGTCCTCAGCGCACTCGAGCAGACACCTCCCGAACTATACGCCGACATCGTGCGAAACGGTATCTACCTCGCTGGCGGCGGCGCAATGCTCCGAGGTCTCGACAAGCGACTCATCGACAAGATCGGCATACAGTTCCACGTGGCCGAAGACCCGCTGCTCTGCGTGGCCAAAGGTACCGGCGTGGCTCTGAAGAACATTCATAAATTCTCGTTCCTTATCCGATAAGAACAGCCGACGGTGAACGAACTTTTCGGCTTCATATTACGGCACAGCAAGTGGCTGGTCTTCACGTTCTACGTGGTGATCGGCTGCATGCTTCTGTTCAACGGCGATCCGTACCGGCAGCACGTGTTCATGACAAGTGCGGGCCGCATGGCCGCTACGGTCTACAAAGGCGCCAACAACGTGACCTCATATTTCGACCTGCGCGAGATCAACGGCGACCTCAACCGCCGCAATGCCGAACTGCAGGCCGAGATAGTGCGTCTGCAGGAGACAATCGATGCCATGCAGGAAGCCGGCTTCACCGATACCCTCGCTCTCGACAGCGGAGTGCGCCACTTCGACTTCATAGTGGCGCATGTGATCAACAACAGTATATCGCATCCGTTCAACTATCTTACCATCAACAAGGGAAGCAAGGACGGCATCAAGCCGGAGCTGGGTGTGATAGACCGCAACGGTGTGGTAGGCATTGTGAGCACCACAGGCGCACACAGCGCACGCGTGATCTCGCTGCTCAACCCGCATTTCCGCCTGTCGTGCAAAATCAAAAAGAGCGATTACTTCGGCTCGCTTGTCTGGGACGGTGTCAATCCGGGCGAGGCCCTTCTCGAAGAGTTACCCCGACATACTGTCTATCAGCCCGGCGACACGATAGTGACAAGCGGTTATTCGGCAGTCTTTCCTGCCGGGTTGCCGGTAGGCATTGTCATGGACGCCGAGAGCGACAAAAATCAGAATTTCTTCACACTCCGCATTAAGCTTCTGGCCGATTTCACAACACTCGGTAATGTGCAGGTCGTGGTCAACAATCAGGCTGACGAGCTCCGCGCACTCACCGCCGGCGAAGAAAACGACTCGAAGAAGAAACCATTCCAATAAATGATGAATTATGAATGATGAATTATGGAACAGATACTTCATCAGCACCAAAACGTCGATTCATAATTCATAATCCATAATTCATAATTTTCATGAAGACGGCGATATCGATAGTTTTGGCATTTTTGCTGCTTGTACCGGCCCAGGCGGTCATATTCAACCATCTGGCGCTGTTCAATGTGGCTTTGCCTATCGTATTCATCTATATCGTCATAATGCTGCCAGTAACTCTGGGCACCAACTGGTCTACCACCATAGGATTTCTCGCAGGTCTTGCCGTCGACATATTCTGTGACACAGCCGGTGTCAACACTCTCGGATGTACCGTGCTTGCTTTCTGCCGGAAACCGGTATTCCACCTTTATGTGTCGATCGACGACGATCTTGCCGGCCGCAGCCCCTCGACCCGCAGCATGGGCCATGGAGCCTTCATGAAGTTCCTTGTCACCATGGTGCTGATATACTGCACTATGGTGTTTACCATCGAGGCATTCCAGTTTTTCAATTTCCGACTGCTGGTGCTTCGTATCATAGCATCTACAATCTACTCTTTTATCCTCCTCTACGCCCTCGACTGTGCCGTATCGCGCGGCCGTGAGACGGCATAAACCATTACACAAGGCTTGAGAAAAAATTACGATCTCGAGAAACGCAAATATGTGATAGGCGGTTTCATCGTACTGATAGCCGCCATATTTCTCGTGCGCCTGTTCGATCTCCAGATAAACGACGAGAAATATAAACGTTCGGCCGACTCCAACGCGTTTCTCAAAAAAACGGTATATCCTTCACGCGGCCTTATCTATGACCGCAACGGCGAACTTGTCGTATTCAACCAGCCGGCCTACGACGTCATGCTCATTCCACGCGACGTACAGCCATTCGACACGCTCGATTTCTGCTCGACACTCAACATCACCAAAGAGCAGTTCGACAAGCGTATGACCGACATGAAAGACCGGCGCCTCAATCCGGGCTATTCGTCGTATACCCCCCAGCGCCTCATCACGCAGCTCTCCGCGCAGGACTACGGGCGCCTTCAGGAAAAGCTTTACCGCTTCCCTGGATTTTTCATACAGAAACGAATCCTGCGTCAATACAAGCATGCCACAGCCGCCAATGTACTCGGCAATATCCGCGAGGTTTCCGGCGACGACATAAAACGCGACGACTACTATTCGCCCGGCGACTATACCGGCGACCTGGGTATCGAAAAAAGCTATGAGCCCTATCTGCGAGGGGTCAAAGGTGTAGAAATACTTATCCGCGATGCCCGCGGCCGAATACAGGGCAGATATGAGGACGGTGCCGCAGACATCGAACCTGTCTCGGGGCGGGATCTGCGTCTGAGTCTCGACATCAAACTTCAGCAGTATGCCGAATCGCTGATGGTAGGCAAGCGCGGCGCCGTCGTAGCCATCGAACCAGCCACCGGCGAAGTCCTCTGCATGGTCTCGATGCCCAACTACGATCCGACATTGCTCGTCGGCCGACAACGTGGCGAAAACTACCGTAAACTTGTCAATGACGATTCCTGGCCGCTCTTCGACCGCTCAATAATGGGCGCCTACCCTCCCGGCTCGACATTCAAGCCGACCCAAGGCCTCATCTTCCTTCAGGAAGGAATCATCGATCTCAACACTACTTATCCGTGCTCACACGGATATATAAACGGAGGTCTCAGAGTAGGCTGTCACCCACACGGTTCGCCATTGCCTCTCAAACCGGCACTCCAGACATCGTGCAACGCATTCTTCTGCTGGGGATTCAAGGCCATGATCGACCGGCGCAGCAAATACGGCAGTTCGGCAAACGCATTCGAAATATGGAAAAAACATCTCGTCTCCATGGGCTACGGCTACAAACTCGGCATAGATCTGCCCGGCGAGCAGCGCGGCTTCATACCGAACGAAGAATTCTATAACCGCTTCTACAAAGCGGGCCGCTGGAGTGCGAATACCATCATATCGGTAGCCATAGGTCAGGGCGAAATTCTCGCCACACCGCTGCAGATAGCGAATCTCGGAGCCACTATCGCAAACCGCGGCTGGTTCGTGACTCCACATGTAGTGAAAGAAATCCAGGACACCGTCATGCCGGAAGATATACTCCACAAACGCTATCCTACCGCCGAAAAGACGCACTATGAAGCCGTTGCCGAAGGCATGCGCATGGCAGTGACCGGAGGCACATGCCGCCGCGCCGCCATTCCGGGCATTGAGGTCTGCGGAAAAACAGGTACGGCCCAGAATCCACACGGCAAAGACCACTCGGCATTCATGGGCTTCGCGCCATATCATGAACCGAAGATCGCCGTCGCTGTCTATGTCGAAAACGGCGGCTGGGGCGCCACATACGGTGTGCCTATCGGCAGTCTGGTAATGGAAAAATACCTTACCGGCACAATTGCCCCCGAGAGAAAATATATGGAAGACCAAATGATGCATTCATCTATCATCTATGCCGCTCCCAAGAAGAAATGACCCATCGTCGACGTTCCGCAACCTCGACTGGCCCACAATCATAATATATCTCATAATGGTGCTCGCCGGTATGGTGAGCATCTATGCCGCAAGCTACGACTTCGACAACGCCAGCATGTTTTCCTACGACGAATTTTCAGGCAAACAGCTCCGCTGGATCGGTCTGTCGCTCTGTCTCGGCGTTGTCCTTCTGCTCATAGACTCGCGCATGTATGAGACCTATGCCTACCCAATATACATAGCGGTGGTCATATTACTGGCAGTAACACCATTCCTGGCCCACGACATCAAAGGATCGCGCTCATGGCTCTCGCTCGGGCCGATGAGTCTCCAGCCCGCCGAATTCGCCAAATTTGCCACCGCGCTCGCCCTTGCAAAGCTCTTCAGCACATATCACTTCTCGCTGAATGCAAAATTCGGCAACTACGTGAAGGCTCTGGCCATCATCTTCATACCGATAGTTCTGATTCTTCTCCAGAACGAGACCGGTTCGGCCCTTACCTTCATGGCACTTTTCTTCGTGCTCTACCGCGAGGGCATGAGCGGTCTGGTGCTCTTCGCGGCACTCTTCGCGGTAGTGATCTTCGTTGTCGGCATCAAATATGTTGATGGCAGTGTCATCGGAATTCCGACCGGCGAATTTGTAGTCCTGCTCATGGTCATGCTCGTCATGGTAGCCATGACGGCTGTCTACTCACGACGCTTCGAGGTTGCCCGCAATCTCCTTTTCGGCTTTGCCGGCGCCGGGCTGATCGAATATATACTGGACCTGTGCGGGGTACCGGTGCCGGGGCTTCCGGTCACCCTCTGCGTCATCGGCATCGCATGTATTTACGTAGTCATCGAAGCTATCAAGCTCCGTCGGCCGAAACTGTATGTCACCGTCGCCACGGCAGTCTTTGCCATCGGATTCCTCTTCTCCGTCGGAGCCGCTTTCAACCATCTTCAGCCCCACCAGCAGATGCGCGTTAAGGTAGCTCTCGGCATGGTCGAAGACCTGCGGGATGCCGGATATAATGTCAATCAGAGTAAAATAGCCATCGGTTCAGGCGGATTTTTCGGCAAAGGCTTTCTAAACGGCACTCAGACAAAGCTCAAATATGTGCCCGAACAGCACACCGACTTCATTTTCTGCACTATAGGAGAAGAAGAAGGTTTCGTAGGCGCTATGTTTGTCACTTTGCTGTTTTTAGGATTGATTCTCAGAGTGATCCGTATAGGCGAACGGCAGCCTACCACATTCGGTCGCGTCTATGCCTATAGTGTGGCCTCCTATTTCATATTCCATTTCTGTATCAATATCGGTATGGTAATCGGCCTCTGCCCAGTCATAGGTATACCGCTGCCGTTCTTCAGCTACGGAGGCTCGTCTCTGTGGGGATTCACCATACTTCTGTTCATACTCCTCAAGATCGACGCCTCACGCAAAAACGTACTTGCCTACTGATCGGTATATAATCATACGTAAGGCTGCCTTCCGAATTCCGGGCGGGCAGCCTTACAACGTTTTTATGATGTAGATTATCGGCGCACCGGAGTGATTTCGGCACGGCGGTCTGCGGCATCACTGCCGAAGGCATGTGTCGGACCCATAGCATGTGTCGTCACCTTTGCCAAGGGCATTCCGTGGGCTACAAGATAGTCGGCGATCGCTTTTGCGCGCCGCTCACTGAGTTTTCGGTTGTATGCGATACGTCCATGTTCGTCGGTATATGCTTTCACATCGAGCGACACATTGGCACGCGCGGCACGACGTGCAATGTCGGTCAGAGCCTCCGTCTCTGGAATAGTGGACGAATCATAACGGAACAGATATACTATCACCGGCAGATTGTCGGCAAGCATGCCGCCGTCGTTATCGGGAACTGCCACGACTTCCGGAGTGATGATCTGAGGTTCCTGCGTATACGCTGTAGCCTCGAAAGGCGAAGGGATTTCCTTGTCGGAATAGTATATCGCATAATCATTGGCACTGTTGAAATAATCGTAGCCGGCTTCGCGTGCGGCGAAAGGTCCCTGAGGATTCTGCGGATTCGAGGGGAATCCGCCGTCATACCAGATGTAGCATCCCAGTCCGAAAGCCAGACCGAGCAGAACAGCCGCACCATACTTTATAAATTTCGGTGTCGCTTCGACATCCGCGGTAACGGGAGGAACTACTTCCTCTTCTTCTTTATAGGCTTCCAGTCTTACCGGTTCGGGATGAGCGGCAAGCCTTTCAGGTTCATTATGCGCCTTGATGCTCCTGGAGCCGTCGAGAGGTGCTTTATGGTCGTTCGTTGCCATGACTGTTGAATTTTGGTAGTTGTAACGTAGTCGTTTGTAGTAAAAACATTCTTAAGACAAGCGAGGTTTTGCAAATAGTGTTAATCTCCATTGTTAAAAATGCTGAACCATAGCGAGCTTAGGTGTGTTATATGATAAATCAATTAAACACGACAATGAAAAAATACGGTATATTCTATGCTTCAAATACCGGCACCACAGCCGGAATAGCCAATCGACTCGCCGAAATAATGGATATTCCTGCCGAAGACGTCCACAATGTAGCCGATACAGCACCATCGGTGCTCGGCCAATACGAAACTATCATCATAGGCAGTTCGACATGGAGAGGCGGAAGCCTCGAAGAAGACATGTACGATTTTATCGACGGGGCACAGTCTCTCAATCTTCACGGTCATAGGATTGCAATCTTCGGTTGTGGCGACGAGAAAATGGCCGATACATTCTGCGACGCCGTAGGCAAAATTTATATCAGCCTCAAGGATACCGGCGCACAGATGATAGGCGAATATCCGGCCGACGGATATACCTTCCACCACTCGGAAGCCACCGACGGCGACACCATGCGCGGCCTCGTACTCGACGTCGTAAACCACCCCGAATACACCGAACGTCGCCTCAAAGCCTGGGCCGCCCTCCTCGCCTGATATTTATATCTGTTTTTCTGAAAAAATGTGGTGCTCCGCCAACTATTATCAGCGAAGCACCACGTGTTTTTTATAGGATATATTTATTGAAGATTCCAAATCGAAGTGCAAAACTTTGATGTAAGACTCATCTATTCTCCT
>CAJKRG010000031.1 GCA_905202215.1 uncultured Porphyromonadaceae bacterium | reverse complement strand
ACATACGCAATTAAAAATACTAAATGTCCGTTAATTCTATATAATACGGTTGTCTCCTCTTTCCTCCAATTTCTTATTCCGTACTAACTTAGTACAATCAATACCAAGTTAATAAGTGATACACAGGCGGTTATGCCGAATGATAGAAAACGTAGGAAATTTTCAAATCGATGCAAGAGATAGCATAGTGGTTCTCACGCATATGCGTGGGTCGCTATCGTTACATCTGCATCAAAAGGTTTCCTACGACCATCAACAAAGACGTAGCATAGTCTGCTCACGCATTCTTTGTTTATTAATCTCCGCAGAGCTGCCGGAGAAGCATATCGAAAAAATGAAGAATCTTTTAATCGTTTCGTTGTTCCTTGTTCTGTCGTGCATGGTATTTGCACAAAACAGCAGTATGAACGACACCGTTGTCAGGGAGTTTCAGTTCCCCCTGACTCAAAAGGAAACGGAACCGGTATTCTACTACTTCAACAACGAGTGGATTGCACTGCCGGATCATGCTGTAATTCAGGTCGACTCTATTCAAAAGGCAGAAGTCAAAAACGACGAATATGGAAATCGTGCGGTTTTTCTCACCGTCACTCCGACATATCTTGCCCGATTGAAAGCTGAGGTGCGTAAAAGCCTTATAAACCTCGATCACCGCTGTGAATTTCCCGGTGGAAACGGTAAGTTTAAAGAGTGGCTTGACTCTAATATTCGGATTCCGGAAGGATTTAAGGGAACTGAAAGAATAATCGTCGAATTCTATGTTCAGCCCGACGGCACTGTCACCGATCCGAAAATAATAAGAAAACGAAGCAAGAACGAGGCGGTGAATGCCGAGGCCTTGAGACTTGTGAATGCTCTGCCGAAATTCCGGGTTAAATATTGCACTCCGAAAAAATATCGTATTACGTATTTACTGCCCATCACCTTCAACGAGCCGGGCGCTGTATATATACGAGGCGGAGAATCATCTTTTATAGAGCAGTTTCCGGTAATTGAGACCCGAATCAGGCAGTTGTATTCTAATGTGGTTTTCAATACGGATAAAGATCCGAATTTTAAAATATCAGAAATCTGTACAGCCGGTTTTCTTAAGCGCCTGAAGCAGGCCAATGAATATGACGCCGAGGGGTATGCCACATGGCTTTTAAGATCCGGAATGCAAGATGGCGACAATACTCCGTCTGAAGTCCTTTCAATAGTTCCCTGTCCTGATAATATTGTAATTGTCAATTGGATCGATATGGGACATAAAGGTTCTACAACCTTTACGATGGTTGAAACCGACGGCGAATGGAAGATAGACGATGCCACAGTCCCGCCCGGTTACAACCTATAGAGCGAGAATTAGTCCGGATTGGGTTCTTAAATCTATTGTAAGGCCGGGATGTTTCAATATGTACCTATATGTCGGATGCCCTGCCTTGTCCTTACAATACTGAAAATCATATCCGTATATAAAACCGCAGTTTTGCTTGTAAAGGTATTCACCTGATTCGAAATTCATGACCGGTCTGACAATCCTCGATTTATCTTCGTTCCTCATGATGTCGAATATCTCATATTGCTTCATTGTCGCTAAAATCAGATTTAGCGAATTGTCGTTGATTAATCCTTTGAATTTATCACACTCCTGAAGAAATAGAGTCCGTATCATTTCTGCTGTTGTTGAAGTTGAGTTTCTCCAGCTATCCAGTATATTGAGTATTACAACTTTGGCTGCAATGGTTTCGGATCTCGTCCATTTGAAATGTGCGATGGTCAATAAAGAAAATATGGTGAGGTTTTTATGAAATTCTACTGTCTTATGCCATTCATAGGTGTCTTTTTGTTCGTATCCGGGCCAGGATAGAAGCAAAAATGCGCCTATATTTGATAACAGATCCTGTTTGTAAGTTATATGTCGTGCTGAAGGATCCTGTACTATATCTTTCCATATCAATACTATATTAATCAGAATATGGGAATAATCGCGTACAGATATCGTTTTGGTTTTATCTTTTGGAAAAGACGTTATAATAGAGAATTTCCCAAGTTCTTTATTAAAATCCTTCAATAGATTTTCATAATGTCGGGCAAGATACTTGCCATATCTTACAACACTCTCATGAAATCCGTTTGTTTCGGTTTTTTCTTTGAGTGATCTGCTCTGATATCCTGCCGACCATGTATCCACGTCGGTAATACTGTCTGAATCATCAGATAATTCGTTTTCGACAGGACCATTATTTTCTCTGATCAGAAAATCAAGGATTCTGACGTCAGGTAGTGTAGCGATATAATGTTTGCCGTGACAGTGTATATTGTCAAATTCCTCTTTTGAAATTACCTTGCCGTTCGTTTCATTTTTTGATTTAGGATTTAATTGTTGTACCGATTGTGGAAGATCGGTGTCATCTTCTTCAAAAACGATAAATGACAGTATAGACATCAGGTCAGACTTCCAGTTAACTGAAGAATCCAGCAAAGACTCCAGTTGTCTGAGTTTTCGGTTCGGATTGTAATATCTTGTTTTTTCCTCTGTAATTATGAAACAACGGTTTGAGATTTCCATATTGTTCCCGCGATCCAGCAGAACAACGATACAGGCCTCGTCTATATTATCTGGTTTTACAGTCAGTAGACCATCATGGTTTATAGCCCCGTCGTATGTCGATAATTTCCCGGCAAGACTTATAAGGCCGATATGAAGATCGGTATTGATGGCATTAGTCGTTATTCTGAGCGTATTGTCAATGAGTTCAGCCGTAAAAATGTGAAACTGGAAGCTGTGTCCGGCTTTCTTATCTTGGCTGGGGGCCGGTAGACTGTCTATTGTTTTGTTTGTGATTTTGAATGAATCTGCATATCTGATACCAAGATGATCTAAATAATCTCGTTTTGTTTTCGATTCAATAACAATACATGCTTCGTCATTGGCTCCAAGAAGAGCAGCAGAGGTGGCATTGGCACTTCCGACAACAAGAACTATTGCATTCTGAAGGTTGAATTGAATGAGCTTTGCATGTAATATACGGGTTATGGAGGTTTGCTCGAATACATCATGCCAAAGATAGAAACTGATTGTATTATCAGAATCCTGAATTTTAGAAACAGGATATGTGCCGGAAGGTGAAATAATACAATTTATGGAAGAGGGCTTGAAACGGTTCTCGATCACTTCGAGTATTCTGCCGTCTAAGTCGTAAAAAGGAGAAACAATTTCTATTGATCTGACATCGCGTTTTCCGATTATACGTTCTAATTTAGATAACAGATTTTCAGATGGTCCATTGGCGATAAAATGGAAAATCTTATCTTCAACTGTTGCAGATGCGTCTTCCTGAGCCTGTGCCTTTTGAAGCCATGCGGCATTGTCTGTCATCCATTTGAACTGCTGCTCGAGTAGAATCGGCCTGACTGTCGGAGTAGCATACAGGTATTCCCATGCTTTTTTGAATAGATGAAGATATCTGTTGTCGTCTTTAGCGGTGCTGAACACACTCCATATTTCTTCATTCAGGGAGTGTCCGTTATATGTAAGGTTTCCAGACCCGACAAGTAGCAGACCGGTGTCGTAACCTATCAGCATGGTTAATTTGGGATGATATACTCCGGTTGATGATGACGGCTGTCTGATCAAAGTATATTTTATGGAATCGGAAGTCAGTCCGAATGACGGATAGTCGTTCAGTAGCCGGTCATAGTTGCTCGAATCCAGAAATACAATCACATTGTTAATTCTGTTTAGCCTGAAATGAGGCATAAAAAAAGAATTGAAAAAAATAGGGTCGAAAGTGTAGCACGTAAGAATGGCCGAGTGATAAGTATTCTGGCTTCGTCCTATTAGTTCTAACAAGTTATGTCGTTCAGTTTTCATGCTCCAGTTCTTTTAATAGATAAAGACCACGGTCGGTCAGTTCATCGTATGTTGGAGTTCCTTTGATTATTCCTGTATCGTATAAGAAATTACGTATTGTATCGATTCTTGGTGAGGTATGAGTGGAACTCCAGTTGTCTAAAAAGCGTAATTTCCCATTTTCAAATGCAAATTTTTGAGTCGGTATTCCTGTTTGAAGCATTTTGCGGAAGGATACGCGATAATGTCGATATATAATATCCGTTATGAGGTCTTTAAAAAAAGATTTAAATGATTTATCTAAAGAATTTTGTACTAAACGTATGAAACTGCAGAAGTTCTCAGCGCTTAGACCGAGTTCCTGATATCGCATTTCAGATTCCTCGAGTTTCCCTACATTCTCTTTGTATTTTGCCAACAGGGCGCAGATGGCTGTGGCAGATTCGGATTCTGTATTATCATACCGCAGCCGTTCAATAGCGGATGCAAGAGGGATAGAGTCGTCCATATTCAGTGACGCGGCGACTTCCGTTACGATAGAATCCGTTATATCTGAGATATCAGTCCATAAACCCGGAGAATTGTTGAGGCATCTCAGAATATCTGAAAAAATTCTTGTCAGTTGATATTGCCAGTTGTCATTCAGATAATAGGCATACCAGCCCCAGGCCGTAATATTTTCGGAATTGGAAGTGTAATTTTCATACATGTATGCTGAGAAATCGAGGGGCTTTAAACTTGTGCGTCTATTTAACAGATATGCGAGTAGATATTTTATAGTGGCGCGTCTATGGAAACTTGGATCTGGCGAATCCGGTGTGTCGCTTTGTAGCAGCATCTGGATCAATTTCTCCTTTTCAGAGTTTGAAACAGTCATAAACTTCATATGAAAATCCTGTTTCAATTCGTCCAGTTCATCTCGCGTTACCCAACCTCGGTATACGGTTTCTGTGAAAAAGCTTCCTTTGGGCCCTACCGATTTGTCAAATTCTTCTGCCAAAACTTGTCCGCTGATGAAATTGGTATTTTTTGTAATGTTGTATAGCTGGGAAGCATTCTCGTTACTTCCTATCAGTCCCATTTCCTCAAGGGAGGCGACATAGTACTATCGGAAGATACCTCCGTAATTACTCCAGTATGTTTTTTCTCCGGACGAGAGGTCTGTTCCGTCGGTCAATGAAAATGACTGAGAATCACTCTGTATCCAGACTGAGGCGAAATTGATTCCGGGAATGCCGGTACTATCCTCGTAAAGAGAGTTGATCAGAGCCAATAATAGTTCGGATTTTCGTATAAAGGAATAGAACTCTTTTGTATCGGCATTGTCTTTTCCATCATAAAATTTAGAAATTATCCAGCAATAGAAGCTATAATATCTTATTCGCAGAGAGACATTATTCAGTCCTGGTAATAAAATAGAAAAGAGCTGTTCGGAGATGTTTCTGATTCCAAGTTGGTTAAGTCCGCTCTGTATGTTATGGTTGCAGCCCCAGTATGGAGCAATATGGGTAGTCTTGCCGGCAATTACCATGATGATAGCTTAAGGTTTTTGTTCGATGGTGTCGGTATGGTATTGTGCAAAGATAATAATTTCGGGTGGGAAATGCGATGAGATTCTGGGAAATATGGAAAACGGCGCGTCCGTGTGGGCGCGCCGTTGTGTTATGCATGATGGGGGTAGGATTAGTCGAGGGTGAGGGTGACTATTGATTTGGCGGGGAGGGAAAGCGAGAGTGTGCCTTTGGTAACTTTGGCGCCTTTGAAGGGCTTGAGTGTCACTTTCTCGGCTTCGCCGAAATTATTGTAATCGCGAATGTCGTTGGCTGTAAGGACTTCGGCATTGGCAATCTTGCGGGCTTTGAGGCTTTCGAGGGGAATGTTTATGTCGAAATTCTCGGCAAGATCGGTGTTGGTGAGCGATATTGTCACTTTGCCGTCCTTTTCAGACGCAGTAGCGCTGATGACGGGCACGTAGCGGTTGTCGCGCACTTTGCGTACCGGAGTGTCGATTTCGAGAGGAATGTATGTGGCGTCCTGATGAGGAACGTACATTTTGAATACGTAGTAGGTCGGGGTGAGCACCATCTGGTCGTCCTTGGTAAGCACCATGGCCTGAAGCACGTTGGCAATCTGAGCGATATTTGTCATCTTCACGCGGTCGGTGAGTCCATGGAAGGTATTGAGCGACAGAGCGGCTACCATTGCGTCGCGCATGGTGTTCTGCTGATAGAGGTGACCTCTTATGGTGCCGGGTTCTTCATCCCACCACGTACCCCATTCGTCGACCATGAGACCTACACGTTTTTTGGGGTCGTATTTATCCATGATCTTCATGTGCTTTTCAACTACGGGTCCAACTTCGAGACACTTGCCGAGTGTCCAGTAGTAGTCATCGTCGGTAAAGTCGGTGGCGGAGCCTTTCGAGCCGGACCATCCTGCCACGGTGTAGTAATGGAGCGAGATGCCGTTCATATGATTGCCCGCTTTCTTCATCATCACTTCGGTCCAGTTGTAGTCGTAGTCGCTGGCGCCTGATGCGATTTTGTAGAGATGGTTTTTGCCGAAATTGCGGCAGTAGGTCTGATAGCGGCGATATACGTCGGCATAGTATTCCGGCGTGAATGTGCCGCCGCAACCCCAGCTTTCGTTGCCTACTCCGAGGTATTTGAGGTGCCAGGGCTTCTCACGGCCGTTGAGCTTGCGGAGCTGAGCCTGCGGGCCGTCTTCAGCGGTGATATATTCGACCCATTCTGCAAGTTCCTCGACGGTGCCGCTACCGACATTGCCGCTCAGATATGGCTCGATGCCGAGGAGCTCGCAGAGGTTGAAGAATTCGTGGGTGCCGAAACTGTTGTCTTCGACAGTTCCCCCCCAGTTGTTGTTGACCATACGCGGACGGTTTTCGCGTGGGCCGATACCGTCGGTCCAGTGGTATTCGTCGGCAAAGCAGCCGCCTGGCCAGCGGAGAACGGGTATGTGGAGCTCGCGGAATGCGCCGAGCACATCGTTACGGTAGCCTTTGGTGTTGGGAATCGGTGAATCTTCGCCTACCCAGATACCGCCGTAGATACAGGTGCCGAGGTGTTCGGCGAACTGCCCGTAGATTTCCTTATTGATCTTGGGTGCGTTTGCTGACGGTTTTGGCTCTATGGTGACGGTCTGTGCGGCGAATGCCGAGAACGTGCCGAGCAGTGCGGCGACAGTCAGTGATTTCAGTCTCATCGCTTATTCGGCTTTTTTGAATTTGAAGACATAGAAAGTATTCGGTTCCAGCGAGGTGTTGTAAGTGAACACACCTTTTTCTGTCGAGCCGAGAGAACTGTTACTTATCTCGGTTGTGACCGGCACGATAAGATCGGGGTTCTCCAGAGAGTTTTCGGCGTCGGGGTCGGGCGACGAAAGGGTGGTGACGGTTGCCGAGGCTATCGACTCCTTCTTTTTGAGGCCTGCGAGACGGATGTCGAATGGCTGTGCTGTAGACGATGTGTTGGCCACTTTGACTATGTATTCGCCGGTGTTTTTATCGAGTACGGCGCTTGCGAACAGACCGTTCTGGTCTTCATTGCCTGCGGCTGGCTTACCGTTCAGATTGGCGGGAAGTACATTGGTGCCCTTGTTGTGGCTGTAGAGCTGCTGCACGTAGTAGCTTGCAGTCGGGAATGAAGCACTGTTGTCGAACCAGATCATGTCGGGACGCCACTGCCAGCCCTCGATATGGGCGAAGAGGGGAGCGTATGTTGCCATGTGTACGACGTCGGCATTGCGTTCGAGTCCGGTCATGAAAGCTGCTTCAAGCAGGGCGGCATTGAAATGATTCCATTTCTTGCCTTTGCCGTGGCATGCATATTCGCCGGCGAATACTTTCGGGCCTTTGCGGTCGTAGTTGTCGTAGCGGTTGCCTTCTGCAAGGAACCATTTTTCTGGACGGTAGAAGTGTTCGTCGACAAGGTCGGCGCCAAGCTTCTTCATTTCGGGCCAGAGATAGTCGAACTGCTGTCCCTCGGAGTCAGGACCCGACGATCCGACGATTTTCATGTCGGGATAAGCCTTGCGGATAGCTTGCACGAAAGGTGCGAGATGTTCGGGATATTCCGGACCCCACTGTTCGTTGCCTATGGCGATGAATTTGAGGTTGAAGGGTGCGGGATGGCCCATCTCGGCGCGGAGCGCGCCCCATTTGGTGTCGGTGCCGCCGTTGGCGAACTCGATAAGATCGAGGGCATCCTGAATGTAGGGTTCGAGTTCGGCTACGGGCACGTGGGCGCTTTCTTCGTGGTTCTGGAACTGGCAGGCGAGACCTACGCTGAGCACCGGCAGTGGTTCAGCACCGATTTCTTCGGAAAGAAGGAAGTATTCATAGAATCCGAGCCCTCCCGACTGATAGTAGTCGGGATAGAAGCGGTGGGGGAAGGTATAGTGCCAGCGGTTTTCGTTGACAGGGCGGTTTTCGACCGGGCCGACTGTGTTTTTCCACTGGTAGCGGGTGTCAAGGTCGGTGCCTTCGACTATACAGCCGCCGGGGAAACGGAAGATTCCCGGTTTGAGATCGGCGAGTTTCTGGGCGAGGTCTGTGCGCATGCCGTTTTCATGTCCCTGCCATGTCTTGGCGGGGAAGAGCGAAATGTGCTCGAGATCTACGGGAGTGGTGTCGGGCTTGACGAGGAAGATACGGAGTTTGCCTTTTGTGCAATCCTTGTCGGGGGTGAGTGTCACCTCATACTTCTTCCATTCCTTGGAGTCGATGGTTATTTCTTTTTTTGCGTCGACCTGCGAGTTATGCATGGAAGCGGGATTTTCAAGTTCGACGCGTATTTTGGCCGGTTTACCCTGCGGCGAGCGAGCCCAGACGGAGAAGCGGTAGTCTTCTCCTTTTTTATATGTCACGCCGAAGAAACCTTCGTTCTCCAGACCGGTATGCTTCTCATTGTGGCCTGCGGATGCGAGCCGCACATAGTGTGGATTGCGCTCGAACGGGCCGTCGTTCTGTAGCTGTACGTCTCCGTAGGTTACCCAGGCGGCGAGATTCTGCGGGAATTCGAACGAGCGGTTCTTGATCATTTCGGCATAGAGACCGCCGTCGGCCGCATAGTTGATGTCTTCGAAAAACAGGCCGTACATTGTCGGCTGTATGGGGGCTCCCGGTTTGTTGGTCTGGACTGTGAACACGTTGTTCGCTGCGAGCGAAAGCGCGGTCGAGAGTCCGAGCGAAAGGAGCAGGCTTGTTTTTTGGATCATGATATGGTTATTTTGGTGTATTTTAAGTCTATTTGGTGCGTTTGCCCCATATGGAGCGACCGTCGGCATCGAGTCCGGTGAAGAGAGCGGTGTCGTGCTCGCGTTCCCAGTCGTGGCCGGCGAATACGATGATATTTTCAATCCTGTCGGGACCGAGGCATAAAGTCAGTGTCTGGTTCCTGCTGTCGAACGTCCATGAACCGTCTCCGGGCTCTGTACGCCCGTCCTTGCAGAGGGTTATTTTTTCGGAGCGGTTCCATTCGCCTTCGAGGAGATTGCCTTCGCCCCACATTATCTGTCCGGCCTCAAGACGCCGGTCGGCGCGTGGCTCGTGGAGCCGGATTATTTCCCATTCGCCTGCGAGATCCCTGTCGGAAAAACTGCGCTGTGCCACACCGGCATATCGCTCGGGCGAAACAACGGGCCAGCCGTCGGGAGTGAAAAACATACGCCTCACATGCAGATCCATCATGGCCGGCTCGGAGGCGAGGCGTCCCTGGTGGGCCATATACCATGAGCCTGCGGCATCTTTGAAAGCGCCGCAGTGGGCGGTGCCGACCCAGCCGGGATGATCCGAGAAGCTGTAGGCGGCAGTCAAGAGCGGAAAATTGTCGGTGGTATCGGCCATTTCTTTTCCATGAAAATCGATGAAAGGCCCGTCGACATTACGGGAGCGGCCCACGCGTACATTATATGTTGTCATCAGAGGGTCGTATGATCCGAAAAGGTAATAATATCCGTTGTCGGGATTGAATATTATCTCGGGCGCTTCGAGATTGTCCTTTTTATAATTGGCACGCCGTGCCACAAGTTTGCCCTGATCGCCTTCTGCGAGGGGAAAGCCCGATTCGGGGTTCAGTTCGATACAGAAAAGGCCTCCGAAATATGAGCCATAGTGCATGAAGCGCCGTCCGTCGGCTGTATTTATCACGGTCGGATCGATGGCGTTCATCACCGAAGTGGAGTCGGTGCGTACAACAGGGCCGATGTGCCGCCACGGTCCGGCGGGCGACTGTGCTTCGGCCAGGCCTATGTACGACGTGTTTTTGCCGAAGGCCGACACGCAGTAATAGAGATGATACCTGTCCTTGCCGGCTTCGATCATATAGGGTGCCCATATATTGTAGGCGCCTTTGCTGTTGTTGTGTCCGCGCACCCATTCGACTGCTTCGGCGGGTATTTCAGGAAATGCCCATCCGACGAAATCCCAGTTTACGAGGTCGGTGGATTTGCGCATCTGAATGAATCCGAGGGGCACATTTTTCTCTTTGGCCTCCTTCCGGTTCTCGCGGAAGATGGCATCGGTGGAATACATGTAGAATGTATCGGCTACTTTGCATATTGCCGGATCATGCACGTTGTACGTTCCCCACCCGGCATAGTTTTCCATAGCGGAGATCGCCGAATAGTCGTCGGCCCACGGGTTGGGCGACGGAATCGGGCGGAAAGCGGTTTCAGAGCATGCGCAGACGGCAGAGGCAAGAATCGCCGTCGTTGAAATTAGGATAAGGTGTTTCATGTAGAATTAGGGCGCGATTGGCATTTTGCCGGTAAAATTAGCAATTTTGGAGACACGACAAGGTGGATAAAACAATATTTTTAGAGGATAAAATGCTATTTGTACCAGTCGTGAAATTTTTTACCCGCTCTGTGTCTAATAATTAGAGCAAAAAATTTTGTTGTTTAAAAAAAATATTACCTTTGCGGGTGAAAACGTGATCTCACCGCTCACGCTTGTCCTTCAGCCCCGGAAAAACAGAATCATCCGATATACCTTGACATCGATACTATCATCTTTTCGCGCATGCGGCGGCTGTATCCGTCTGCTTATGCTTCTTATCTGTGTTGTCTTCTCCCGGGGCAGTGGGCTGAGTGGCGAGCTGCAATCGGCGAAATCTTTCCTTTCAGCCTATAATGTCGGCTATCTGACAGTGGCCGAAGGTTTGCCTCATAATTTTGTCGACGATATATATCGTGACAGCCGCGGCTTTCTCTGGATCGCACTTGGTGGGGGAGGCCTTTCACGCTACGACGGAAATGAATTCATCAATTTTAATATTACATCCGAAGATTATCCTCTTCCGGGCAATTTTCCGGTAGAGATTGCCGAAGACAGGTTCGAACGGCTTTGGGTGGCTACCGACGGCGGTCTGTGCGCTCTCAATCTGTATACTCTCGGCATGGAAGAGATCGAGGATCATACCGGTCGTCTGTTCGAGGTACTTCAGATGCCTGTATGGGCCGTGACGGTCGATGCCGACGGAAAGTTGTGGGCGAGGGCTGTAAACTCTATCATTTGTATTGAATTCGGAAGCGACGGATCCGTCACCGCAGTCAGCGAACTGACCGGTCTGAGTCATCCGACAGGAATGATAGCTCTGCGCGATGTTTATGGCAATGGCAGAATATGGGCGCTTGTCAACGGTGCCATAGCCGAACTTGAGGCGCGGGGCAACGATGGTGTCATTTCCGCCTATACAGTGTCGGAATGCCTCCGTTTTGTACCCGACATCGTGGTGTCCGACATGCTTCTCTACGGCAGCGAGGTCTGGCTCGCCACTGACCGCGGCCTATGCCGCTACAATCCGGCTGAGGATATCGCCAAGATGTACGTGCATGATGAGGCCGACACACTGTCTATTTCGCAGAATTTCGTCAGCACGCTCGCCGTATCGCCCGATAAGCGACTGCTCGCCGGTACGCTCCAGGGATTCAATGTCTATAATCAGATAAACGATAATTTCGAGAGAATAAGACAGCAGCATCCTGTAGAACCGGGTTCGATAAACAATAATTTCATTAACAAGATCTATGTCGACGGCGCCAGAATATGGGTCGGTACCGAAGGCTGTGGAATCAACCGTCTGTCGCCCAAACGGCTGCGTGTCAGGAGTATCACCCATAACTTCAATGCGCCGGGATTTTCGTTCAATACTCCTGTCAATGCCATTCTTGCCGAAGATGACGGCAGCCTGTGGGTCGGCGCGATCGAGGGCGGTCTTCACCGTGGCGACGGTTCGCTTGACCGGTTCCGTCATTATTCCACCGCCAGCGGACATCTGGAACATAACTCCGTAAGTTCGCTGGCCCGTGACGGACGCGGTGACTTGTGCGTCGGCACATGGGGCGGGGGAGTGTGTGTTCTCTCCGAAGGTTCCGGCGGAGCCTTGCGCCGTATAAAACATATCCTTGATACTGACGACGGAGACGGTCATATAAGATATATAGGTGCCCTGGCATGGGACTCGATAAACAATCTCATGTGGATAGGAGCTTCGAGGGGGCTGTTCATATACGATCCCGAGTCGGGTGCTGTCTCGGAAGCATACAAAGGCAGCATGGACGATATCTTCGGTGCTGTCGGCAGCATCGTCTGTCCCGACGGCCATCTGTGGTTCGGCACAAGCAAGGGGCTGGTAGACATCGATCTCAGGAAATATGCTTCTGACCCGTCGTCAGGAGCGGTACGTCGTATTCGCGGACGACTCGACAATCCCTATTCTGTCGCTGATGAAAGGATCACCTTCCTTTACCGCGACAATGAAGGTACGATATGGATTGCAACCAACGGCAGCGGCGTTTTCAGGCGTTGTATCGACGGAGATAACGAGTTTTTTGTCAATTACACTACGGCCGACGGTCTTCCGAGCGATATCGTGCTTGGCATTGCAGGCGACAGAGACGGAAACATATGGTTTTCCACATACAGAGGTCTGGGCTGTCTTACTCCCGACGGCGACATTGTGGCTTATGACAAGGACGGAGATCTGAGCACTGACCAGTTCTATTGGAATGCCGCCGCCACAGATACGGCCGGTAAAGTGCTTTTCGGTACTACCGAGGGCCTTATGAGCATTGACGGAGAAATGCCGTTGCCGGATTCCGTAGGCGATAATAGTGTGGTTTTCACTCATGTGTGGGTAGACAACAGTTACCTCATGCCCGGTGGAGAAAACGATGAACCGTTTTTCTGTCCTATGCGTGGCCTCAGGCTGCATGAGAGCAACCGCTCCGTTCAGTTTGAGTTCTCGGCCTTCGACTATGACGGAAACAGCGGCGGCATATATTCCTATCGTCTCATTGGCTTTGATAATGAATGGCGGAGCCTTCCGGAAGGACGGCGTTACGCAGCATTCACAAATCTGAAGCCGGGCAGCTATACGCTGCAGGTGAGATATATCCATAAAGGACAGAACGAGGAAGAGGCCGCCGTTACAGAGTTACCGATTAAAGTGACGCCATATTTCTATCGCACCTGGTGGTTTATACTTCTATGTGTGGCAGCCCTCACGGCAATTGTGGTGTTGTTCTACAAGCTCCGTCTGCGATCGCTCAAACGTCAGCAGCGCCTGCTGCAGACTACTGTGGAGGAACGCACCGCCGAGATCGAGGAACAGAAGCGCCAGGTTCAGCAGCTTACCATGGACCGTATATCTTTCTTCACCAATATCACGCATGAATTCCGTACTCCGATCACTCTGATTCTCGGGCCGATAGAGCGGGCACTCAAACTGAGCTACAATCCTCAGGTCATCGAACAGCTGCATTTTGCCGAGCGTAATTCCAAATATCTTCTTACGCTTGTCAATCAGCTCATGGACTTCCGTAAGATCGAGTCGGGAAAGATGGAAATCATGCGCAGCCGCGGCAATCTCAGGGCTTTTCTATCCAATATCATAGAGATATTCCGCCCGATAGCTATCGATCGCTCCATCGATCTTCGTCTGTGCGACCGTCTTTCGCGTCCGGTGATGAGCTTCGACGAGGAAGCGCTGCAGAAGGTGCTCATCAATCTTCTGGGCAATGCGCTCAAATTCACTCCCGACGGTGGCCGTATCGTATTATATGCCGCTCTGCTTCCTTCGTCATGCTCCGGAGGTGCCGAAGCTGTCTATATAGCCGTGGCTGATACGGGAACCGGCATAGCTGACGGAGATCTCGACCGTATTTTCGACCGTTTCTATCAGGGGTCCAGTCCTATGAAATATCCCGTGTCGGGCACTGCCGGAAGTGGAATCGGACTTTATCTCTGTCATAGTCTTATTGATATATACGGTGGCTCGATCTCTGTCCGCAACAATCCCGGCGGCTCCGGATGCACATTCCGTGTCGTTGTGCCGCTTCCTGAAGGTGAGACGGCCGAAGCCGAACTGCCTATGCTTCCGGCTGCCGCGCGCGACAAGTCCGGACCGAACGAAGAGGTTGTCCGGAATACGGCTGTGTCGAAGAAAAGCACGGTTCTCGTGGTTGAGGACAACGATGACATGAGAGCCTTTATCAGAAGTATCCTTGCCGACCGTTTTACCGTCGCAGAGGCCCGCAACGGCGAGGAGGCGCTCAGAGTGCTTGCCAACCGCGAGATAAATCTGATAATATCCGACCTTATGATGCCTGTCATGGACGGCATGGAACTGTCGCGTCAGGTGAAGGAGAATTTCGATATAAGCCATATACCGTTCCTCATGCTCACGGCAAAGACCGGACGTGAGCCCCGCCTTGAAAGCTACCGGATGGGTGTGGACGCTTATATTACCAAACCTTTCGACGAAGAGTTGCTTATGGCCCGCATAGACGGCATTCTCAAGTCGCGTCGCGGGTACCAGAAGAATTTTGCCGCCGGCCTCGATGTCGATTCGCTGAATATATCGGAGGAATCACGCGACAAGAAATTCATGGATCAGGTGATGAAAGTCGTGGCCGACAACTATCGCAATTCCTATTTTGAGATAGGCGATTTCGCAGAGGCTCTCGGTGTGAGCCGTTCTCTGCTCAATAAAAAACTGCAGAGCCTTGTCGGACAGTCGGCCGGTCAGCTGCTCCGTGCTTTCCGTCTTAAGACAGCGCACGAACTGATCGTGCGCAACCGTCGGACGCGCACCATGAATATTTCGGAAATTGCCTATGAAGTTGGCTTTAATGATTCGAAATATTTCACCCGTTGCTTTACCAAGCACTTCAGTATCAATCCTTCTGCCTTGATGAACGAGGATAGCTGATTGGAAGCCTCCGTTTAAAAAATCCACCTTAAATCGCGAAAAATCCACCATTCTGTAGGCTTCTATTAGGTATTTTTGCACCGTTAAAAAATGTTCATTCTCCGGGGTGAACAGTTTTGGCGTCATAAAATACCTTGAATTCTCATATCAGAATCCTAAATAACCTTAATTAATATCATTAACCAATCATTATGAATACAGTCGACCGGATGTATCCGCGTGCCGCCGCTTTTCTGGCTGCCGTGGTCCTTTTAGGCTCGTCGTGTACGTCTGACTGGGGAAAAGTAGACCCTCCCGCAGGCATACAGACGGCGCCAAATCTGGAAAACGTTGCCACTTTCGAGTTTGAGGAGGATATGCTCGATCCTCTCATTCTCAGAGCATACGGTTCTCAAGAACAGATACCGTCCATCGTCGAAGACGAACTCAAAGGCAAAGTACTTGAGCTTAACGACGGATGGGTTGAAATGAATAATCCTCTCAATAATGTAAATTGCGAGAAGGCCGCTTCACTCACTTTCTGGATGAAGCAGATACCCGCCGTTTCGACCGATGAGGACGGAAACGAGGTGACCGAACCCCAGGACATTGCAAGTCCGCTTTTCATGTTCACCAATCAGAACCGGGTGGAGACTCTTACATTCTCGGCCAACGGAGGCATCGAATATGATGCTGCCGACGGTACGTGGAGCTGCGACAATCCCGCCGACGTCACCACTGGCTATATCCCTGTCGACGGTTTTGACGGAAACGGCTGGAACTATGTCGCGCTCACTGTGCGCGATAACGGCTATGACCTCTTTGTCAACGGTCAGAAGAAAGCGTCTACGGCAGTGACGGATTTCGACTGCTCGCGTCTCGTCGCTTTCATGAATCATGTGTCAGTATTTTCTGTCGGTTCGGCTGATAACCATGGTCACTGGCTGATCGACGACCTCAAGCTCTACCGCAATGCCCTCACGGCAAAAGAGACCGCCCGTCCGCGCGTTTCGTGGGAAAACGGAGGCTCCGAAGGGCCTGTCGTTGACCTTTCCAAGTGGATCATGGTTGGTCTGGAAGACAATTCGACCGGCTTCTGGACGGAATTCTCTCCCTATTTCTCGCTTGCCGGCGACGGTCAGATCCATTATGAGTTCTACAACTATACTCGCAAGATAAACAACTGGGACAACTGGCTTCTTGTTCTCGCCACCGCAGAGCGCGGCGGAGACGGCTATGTCGAGCATGCCGTGATCCGTGCCGATAATTTCGGCTGGGCCACACGCTATGATGCCGGCGACGTGACATCAAGCTGCGATTTCAATTTTGATACGTTCAAGGAAGATATGGACGGCGCCCTCGTCAACATCACGATCGACCGTGCCGGTACCGACGTCGATGTGACAGCCGTGGTGACCACTGCCGCCGGAACCGTATACAACTACAAAGTGTCGATAGCCAACGTCCCCGAAGGCAACATGACAACTTGGCTTCTCTGCGAGGGCTCGCACCTCCTTCTCAACCCCGAAGGCTGCTTTATCGGTACATTGTATACCGATCATCTTAAGGTCGGCCCCGAGGACAACAGCGCTCCATGGTGGTCGATTTGGTCGCCCAACAATCTGCTCAAGGGTGATTTCTCGGGCTTCGGTTTCGACTTCATCAACCACAATTCCGGCACAGGCGGCAACTGGAACAACTGGGTTCTCGTCTGCACCAACGGTAGATATATAGGAGAAGACGGCTATGCCGAGAACTTCGTGCTCCGTTCCGACGCATGGGGCTGGGGCGCAGGCTGGGATGTCGGCACAGTCACGGCATCGTTCAACTGGGATACCTACGTGGCCGACATGCACGACGCTCATTCGCGTATCTATGTTGAGCGCTCAGGCAGCGATCTGCTTATTGTGGCCCGTCAGACAATGGCTTCGGGCACCGCTTTCCCCGAATACCGCTTCGAGACCACTGTCGAAGGTCCGGAAATAGGCCTCTTCTTCGTGCTCGATTCCAACTGGTTGGAATTCACTAAAGTCGGTTACTTCCCTCTGGTGAGCATGAATCCTGAAAACTAAAGATAAACCTTAATCACACATAATACCAATCATGAATAATAAACGCAGTACAGCGCGCGGAGGATGGAGCAACCGGCTCCGCTTCCTTCTGTCGGCACTGGCGCTTCTTGCCTTCGGTTTGGGCTTGTCGGCCCAGACCGTGCAGGTGACAGGTACGGTGTACGAACCCAGCGGTGAACCCGTTATCGGGGCCTCTGTCATCGAACAGGGCGCCAAGACAGGCACCGTGACCGACCTCGACGGTAATTTCGTGCTTAGAATCAGCGATCCTGCCAAGGCAGTGCTCGTCATTTCATATATCGGTTGCGAGACAGTGGTCGAGCCTCTCAAGGGCCGCACCCATATAGAAGTTAAACTTCAGGAAACCAACACTGCCCTCGAAGAAGTCGTAGTTGTTGGTTACGGTCAGCAGAAGAAAGAATCGGTTGTCGGCGCCATCTCGCAGCTCAAGGCCGATGATCTTCTCGAGACTCCCGCCGCCAATATATCGCAGGCCATAACGGGTAAGATTCCCGGCGTCATCACATCGCAGACTTCGGGCGCTCCCGGTGCCGACGACGCTTCTATCTTCATCCGTGGCCGCGCCACATTTGCCGGCGACGCCCAGCCTCTTGTGCTTGTCGACGGTATCGAGCGCAGCTTCTCGCAGATCGCTCCCGACGATATCGAGACCATATCGGTGCTCAAGGATGCCTCGGCAACCGCCGTCTATGGTGTGCGCGGTGCAAATGGCGTCATGCTCATAACCACCAAGCGCGGTAAGGAACAGAAGCCTGTGGTGTCGCTCACCGCCAACTGGCAGTGGCAGACACCCACCCGCAAGGACACATATCTCGATTCCTACAACAGCGTAAGCCTTCTCGAGGAGGCGCTGGCCAATGACGGGCTGCCTTCGCAGTATTCGGCATCGGATCTCGATATGTATCAGAAGTCATCGGCAGGTCTCCTTAACGGTGTTGATGCGCTTCTTTATCCGAATGTCGACTGGTACGACGAAATTCTACGCTCGTCGGCTCCCGCACAGCGCTACAACGCCAATGTGCGAGGCGGTACAAAGCGCATGCGCTACTATGCATCGCTCGAGTATTATAATCAGGAATCGCTCTTCAAGAATCTTTCGAACGACCCCTATGGCAACAACTCGTCGCAGAGCTACAAGCGCTATGGTTTCCGTGCCAACGCCGACTTCTTCCTTACCAAAGATCTTACGGTGATGGTGAACTTCGGCACCCGCTTCGAGGAGCGCCGCGGCCCCAACTCGCGCGAGGAAGCCAACTATTCGAATATCTTCTATCAGCTCAACCACACTCCGGGCTGGATCTTCCCCGTATCCTATCAGGTGCAGAACGGCGATGAGATGAAGACTCTCTACGGCGGCTCGTCGCAGTATCAGAGCAATGTTTTCGCCACAATGGCCGAATCGGGCTATTACAAAGGCACAAACACCGTGAACGAGACCAACCTCATTGCCGAATACAAGATGGACTGGCTCACCGAAGGTCTTTCGGCCAAGGCTCAGGCATCGTTCGACTATGAGAACTACCACCGTAACCTCTACAGCAAGACTTTCGCCACATATGAGCTCAACGACCGTGCCAACTACGAATCGATCGACGCATACAACAAGTTCAACACCGACGGAACTCTCGCTGCCTCGGCCGACCACTTCACCGTCTATAAGCTCTACCTCGAGGCACAGCTCAACTATCGCCGTACTTTCGGCAAGCATGAGGTGACTGCCATGGCTCTCTATATGCAGAACGACTATCGCTATAACTCCGACCTTGCACAGCGCTATCAGGGTATCGTAGGTCGTGCCACATATGCTTACGACGGCAAATACCTCGCCGAGTTCAACGCCGGATACAACGGTTCCGAAAACTTCCAGAAGGGCAAGCGTTTCGGTTTCTTCCCCTCCTTCTCGCTCGGCTGGCGTATCTCCGAAGAGCAGTTCATGGCCCCGACCCGAGGCTGGCTGTCGAACCTCAAGCTTCGCGGCTCCTACGGTCAGGTCGGCAACGACATCTACAGTATCAACGGTGTGCGTCAGCGCTTCCTCTACGAACAGAAGTGGACACAGCTCGGCAACGATTACTACTTCGGTATCAACGGTCAGGACGGTATCTTCGAAGAACAGTATCCAAACTACGGCGTTACATGGGAACGTGCCCACAAGTATAACCTCGGTCTCGAATTCGGTTTCCTCAACAGCCGTCTAAACGGAAACCTCGATCTTTTCTACGAAAGCCGCAACAACATCCTTACCGAGTTCCTCACACGCCCATGGTGGTTCGGTGTGACCTCGGCTGCCGGTAACCTCGGCAAGACCACCAACAAGGGTTTTGAAATCGAGCTGCACTGGAACGATGCTATCGGCAAAGACTTCAGCTACAACATCAGCGCAACCTTCTCTCATGCCAAAAACAAGATTACAGCAATGGACGAGCCGGCCGGCAAGACCGCTTACCGCAAGCGCGAGGGACATCCGATCGGCCAGTATTTCGGACTCGTTTCCGACGGCTTCGTGACCTCGGCCGACCTTGCCGATCCTAATTTCCCGAAATCGACTTTCGGAGATGTAAAGGTCGGCGACCTCAAATACCGCGACATGAACGGCGATGGTTTTATCGATGACCGCGACGAGACTTTCATCGGTCTCAGCGACCTTCCTGAAAACACTTATGCTGTCACTCTGGGCGCAAACTGGAAAGGTTTCGGACTCAGCGTTATGTTCCAGGGCGTCGATCATGTAAGCCGCTACTACGACGCGGAAGCTATGTATGCTTTCGTGGCCGGCGGCAAAGTGAAGGAACACCACCTCGACCGCTGGAATCCCGCGATGTCTGAAGCCCAGAACCTTGCCAATGCCAAATATCCATTGCTGCACTACGACAGCTACGGCAACCACAATCAGCGCCAGAACTCCTTCTTCCTCAAGAACGGCGCCTTCTGCCGTCTCAAAAACATCGAGGTAAGCTACAGTCTGCCCTTAAAATGGATCAAACATGTGTGGATGAGCCAGTGCCGCGTATATGTCAACGCCAACAACCTCATAACATGGGATCATCTCGACGGCCTTACCGACCCCGAAAACAACGGTTCGAACAAATATCCGATCTGCAAGACCGTCAATGTGGGCGTAAGCATCCAATTCTAAAACCAGGAAACTATCATGAATAAATTCATTCAGCATACAATAGCGGCTTCCATGGCCCTGCTCGCTATGGGCGCCACCGGTTGCAGCGACTTTCTCGACAAACAGCCTTCCAATGAGCTGAACGAGGACAAGACCTATGCCGACTGGAAGATGTTCGAGGCTTTCCATGTGGATACCTATAACTTCCTCCTGCACGGCGCCAATCGTATCAACGGTTCGTGGCTCGATGCCGCGACCGACCTTGCCGAAACTTCGTTTTCGTCAGGCGGCACGCTCACGACCTTCAATATCGGTAACTACTACGGCTCTGTCGGTGCGGCCGAACTGACTTCGGTCTGGGAATCGCGTTACCGCGGTATCCGCAAGTGTAACCGTGTGATAAACGATATGGACAAGGTGCCTTTCGACATCACCATGAGCGAGGACGAGAATAAAGCCATCCGCGCCACTTACAAGGCCGAGGCCCGCACATTCAGGGCATGGTTCTACTGGGAGCTTTTCCTCCGCTACGGGCCTCTGCCTATAGTCCGGGAAGTGCTTGATCCCGAAAAGGACGATATGATAGGCCCCTATAAGACGCGTCCTACGGTAAAGGAGTATGTGGTCGACTTTATCCTTCGTGAACTCAAGGAAGCCGAATCAGATCTTCTCACCTACGACCAGGCATGGAGCAGCAACCGTATCGGTCGTCTCTCTCAGCCGATGTCGCGTGCTCTGCAGTGCCGTATCCTTCTGTACATGGCTTCGCCTCGTTACAGCGGGGAGTCGGGCATATCCTGGAAGGAAGCTGCCGACGCCTCGAAAGAATTCATGAATCTCTATGGTGCCAATTTCGGCCTTTTCGAGGAAGAAAACATGTCGCCGGCCGACAATTACGCCAACGCTCTTCTGCGTACACAGTATACGGGCAACAACAACGAAGTGATTTTCTTCCGCAACGATGTTGTCATCAACTGGAGCGGAATCGTGCAGGATACGCCGGTGGGTGAGGGTGGTAATGGCGGCAACTGTCCGTCGCAGAACCTTGTCGACATGTACGACATGGCCGACGGTTCGTCGCCATTTGCCGAATATGACGTGACGGGTGCTCCCGTATATCACAACGGTGTTCCTTCGGTCAATGCGGCCAGCGGGTATGACGACGCTGCCATGTGGACAGGCCGCGACCCGCGCCTTGAAGCAACCGTGCTCTATCAGGGACAGCCCTGGGGTACAATGCGCGTAGGCTCGACGATCGACGTGCGCCCCGGTATGGCCGATAATCCTACCGGCAATGCCAATTCCACTCCGACAGGCTACTATATGCGCAAATATATCCCGGCTTCGATTCTTGCCTCCAATCACGCCGGTACCGCCTATCGTCTGTGGACTATAATCCGCTATGCCGAGATAATACTTAATTATGCAGAAGCCCTCAACGAGGTGCAGGGTCCGTGTCAGGAAGTATACGACATGCTCGACATGGTGCGTGGCCGTGCCGGTATAACAGGCAGTGTAGCCGACCGCGCTGACCTCAGAAGTCAGGACGCCATGCGCAATTTTATCCACAAGGAGCGCACCGTCGAATTCGCTTTCGAGGAACACCGTCCGTGGGATGTACGCCGCTGGAACTGTGCCGTCGAAGCCCTCGCCCGGCCTATTTACGGCGTGAATGTGGCCATGGACGGCACCGTGACACGCAAGGTTGCCCAGACCCGCGTGTTTGAGCCACATATGTATCTCTATCCTATCCCCGAAGCGGAGGAATGGAAGACTGAAATAGAAAACAATCCCGGCTGGTGATTCATCTCGCCAATAATCCAAAACCAGTTATGAACACAATCATAAAACATTTCTCAGTGCCGGTACGCTTTCTGGCGGCCGCCCTGCTGCTCGCATGCTCGTTCTCGCTCCGGGCTGCCGGCGAGCATGAAATCAAAGGCCGTGTGGTTGATCCCGACGGCAAGCCCATACCCGGCGCCGTGGTCAATGTCGCCGAGCAGAGCAAAATCGTCCTCACCGACGCCGACGGTGCCTTCACTCTTGTGGGCGCAATGCCCGAAGACGAGGTGAATGCCTCCTGCACCGGCTACAAGACTTCGGTCGTGCCGGTCGAGAGCGTCAATGAATTTCTTCTGATCACACTCGATCCCGACAACGATCCGTACAGCCACGAAATGGCGCTCGCTTTTACCGAAAAGCCCAAAAAGACTGTCATCGAAGGTACCTCGACTGTCAGCGGTACAGAACTGCAGCGCTATCCTATCACCGTGCTTCAGAATGCTTTCAACTCCACCCTCACAGGTGTACAGACCTATGAGGCTTCTTCCGAGCCGGGCTGGGCGGAAACCAAGCTCTATATCCGCGGCCTGCGCACGCTTAATGCGTCGGCCCGCAACCCGATCTTTATCGTCGACAATGTGGAGCGCGACATCTCCTTTCTCGATGCATTTCCAATCGAGTCTGTGACCATTCTCAAGGATGCCGCGGCTACGGCTATCTACGGTATGCGCGGTGCCAACGGTGTCGTTCTCGTCACCACCAAGCGAGGCCGCTCCGGCAAGGCCAACATCGAGTTCACTCAGGAAATCGGCTGGCAGCAGCTTACAAACACTGTGGAGAACCAGAATTCCTACAACATAGCCCTGACGCGTAACCGCGCACGCTATCTCGACGGCAACGATCCCCTCTATACTCCCGAGCAGATCGAGAAATACCGCCGCGTAAGCAACGGCGAGACTCTCGACGGCATGGATCGCTACCGATACTTCAACACCAACTGGTTCGACGTCCTCTATCGTGACACCGCACCCGTTATCAAGACCAATTTCCAGATTTCGGGCGGCAACAACCGCGCACGCTACTATGTGTCGTTCTCTTACCTTCGTCAGGAAGGCATGTGGAGCTCCGAAGGTACTTCGATCAACAAGAATTTCGACTCACAGCATAAACTCAACCGCTGGAACCTGCGAAGCAACCTCGACATCAACGTGAACAAGTATCTCCGTGTGGGCCTTGATCTCGGCGGCCGTATCGACAACATAATTCAGCCGACAGCCTCGGTGTTCAACCTCACCACTTTCGGTGCTGTCGAGGCCGATCCGATGCACCCAGTATATTGTCCCAACGGCGAGCTTTACTCCGAATCGGGAACCGGTACGGTCAATCCTCTCCTTCAGCTCGGTGCCTCAGGTCAGGAAAAGAACCGCCGCCGCTCGCTCTATTCGACCCTTACCCTCAACGGCGACCTCAGCCCCATCACAAAGGGCCTCGGCGCAGAGATCGTGGTGTCGTTCGACGCTTACGACGGATATGAGTCGACCCAGACCAACAGCATCAACGCTTATACCTACGACTATACCAACATGGCCGTGACCGATCCCTCTCAGTTCACATACAACCGCACTTATTCCTATCAGGAACTGACCAATCCTTCGGTCAACGAGCGCGACAATTCGTGGACACTCAATCTGCGCGGAGGTTTCAGCTACAAACGCGAGTTCGGGAAGCACGATGTGGAAGCACGCGCCTTCGTACGCGCCTACCAGAAGCGCAACAACAAGGGTCCGCACTCGGCCGTGTGGTACAATCTTTCGTCCGACCGCTATCTCAGCTACAACGGTCTTCTCAACTATATCTTCGACCGTCGTTATATTGTCAGCGGCAGCATTTCCTATATGGGCAACGACAACTTCGCGCCCGGCAACCGCTGGGGAACATTCTGGAGCGCAGGTGCCGGATGGGTTCTGTCGGAGGAAAGCTGGCTTCAGGACCACAATGTGAATCTCCTCAAGCTCCGCGCGAGCTATGGCAAAACCGGTATGAGCGATACCGGTGCGGGACGCTACCCGTATCAGTCGATTTTCCAGGCCGGCGGCGACTATAGCTTTGGTTTCAACGCCACCAACGTGCCCGGCTACCGTGAGCAGCAGGCCGGCAACATCAACAGCAAATGGGAAATTTCGAATATGCTCAATGTCGGTCTCGACTGGGGATTCTTCGACAACCGCCTCTACGGTAACTTCGATGTATGGAAGGAATGGCGCAGCAATATGCTCGTGGAACGTTCTACCATTCCATCAATGCTCGGCATAGCATACGCTCGCGACTCCTATGGTAAAGTCGAGTCGAAGGGCTTCGAACTTACTATCGGCCATACCAACAAGATCGGCGATTTCGAGTATTCTGTCGAAGGTCTCCTGTCCTACAATACCAATAAGGTGACCGAGATGGACGAGGTAGAACCCGCCGTGCCCTGGCAGCGCAAGACCGGCGACCGCATACGCCAGTATGAGAGCCTTCAGCAGATCTATGAATCGGAAAACCGCGATGTTGTCGGCGGATGGAACGCATACCGCTGGGTGCAGTGGGCTTCCGATCCCAATCTTATCGCTACATCGCAGGCTGATGCAATCGCACATCCGGAGAAATATCCGTACAATACCTTCTCGGGCGGCAAGCAGAAACTCGGCACCGCCGTGTTCCGCGATCTCAACGGCGACCGACAGATCGACTCGCGCGACATGGAGCCCTACGGCTACACCATGCTCCCCGACCTGACACCTTCGCTCTCTCTTTGGGCCAGCTACAAAGGCTTCGATGTCCGCGTGGTCGGAACTGCCTACCTCAAGCGTTCGGTATTCCTCGGCCCGTCGATGACATTCTCGCAGTGGGGCCACAACAACGCCACTCATGCCGTTGTCGATGCATGGGGTTACTATACCGATGACCCCAACGATCCGCGCAACGTCAACGCCAAATATCCCCGTATAAGCTATACCTTCAATGCCGAGGACTCCAACCGCGACAACCAGTCGGACCGCAACGACCGCTGGATCGTGAACGGCGACTACTTCTCGCTCCGCAATATCGAGGTCGGCTATTCTCTGCCTGAAAAGCTTATCGCAAAAGCCTATATGACAAAGTGCCGCTTCTATTTCAGCGCATACAATGTGGCGACATGGAGCCATCTTCCAAAGGGTATGGACCCCGAACGCCCTATGGGCTATTGCTGGTGGTATCCCAAAACCCGGATTTTCACTTTCGGCCTTAACCTTTCATTCTAACAGCGAATACACGATATGAAACTATATAAATCAGCAATCGCAGCTCTTGCGTTCGGTTGTGCCGTCGCCCTTGCTTCCTGCGACGATTATCTCGACAAGGAGGTCGACCTCACTCTTCAGGCCGACAGGGTGTTCGGCGACTATGACATGACCCGCGGCTTCCTTGCAAACTGCTATACCTATCTTCCCGATGCTTTCGCCGACTACAGCGATGCCAACTCGCGTCTGAACAAGGACTGTATGACCGACAATGCCGTCAGCTTCTGGCGCGGTTATACACACGCCGTGATGGAGGACAGCTACGACGCGAACAATCACTGGTATGCGAGCAACTACTGGAATACACGCACAGCCGGTATCCGCGCCTGCAACCAGTTTATCAAGAATGCCCGTCCGTCTGTGGTCGGCAATGCCGAACGCAACGGCGATGACAACCGTCTCTATGACCGCTTCATAGCCGAGGCTCGCGTGCTCCGCGCTATCCTGCACATGGAAATGGTGCAGTGGTTCGGTGATATTCCTATCATCGGCGACGACGAAGCAGGCGTTCCCATTGTGCTTGAGCCCTCATCGGCTCTGCCTCCCCGCACTCCTGCCGCCGAGGTGCTGCAGTGGGTTGCTGACGAATGCGACAAGTACAAGAACGACCTTCCTTTCCGCTACACCAACGAAGAGGAAAACTGGGGTCGCGTGAACGGTGCGGCCGCATACGCTCTCAAGGCTCGTGCGCTTCTATACAAAGCCTCGCCCCTCCATAACCCTGGGAACGACGCATCGGCATGGAATGCAGCTGCTCAGGCTGCTCTCGATTTCATCACTGCCAACAATGCATGCTGGAATCCCTATCGCCTGCATACAGCTCCCTCGAACGACCCTGAGGAAAACTACTATGATTGCTTCATCACCAACCCAGTGCATAACAACGAGTATATCCTCTCCCGCTCGGTATGGCGCGGACAGACTGCTATCGAGGAGTTCAATACTCCCTGTGGTTTCACCGGCCGTCGTTCGGCTACCGGCTATATGAACCCGTCGCAGAATCTTGTCGATGCTTACGAAACCCTCAAGGGTCTTCCCATCGACCAGGATCCCGACTATGACGAGCAGAATCCCTATGTCAACCGCGATCCGCGCATGGAACAGACCATAATCCATCACGGTACGATCTGGGGTGTAGGTGAAGAAGCCCGCCCCGTAAATGTGAACAATGACGACGGCGAGGTCGGCCCCGATTACGCCCGTTCCAACGGCGGTACCTGCACCGGCTATTATCTCAAGAAATATACCAGCAATATTCCCTGGGACGGCACCGTGCGCGGCACCGACAAGGCTTGTCCTATTTTCCGCTATGCCGAAATCCTTCTTAATGCCGCCGAGGCCCTCAATGAGGCCGGACGTACCGCTGACGCATATCAGTATGTGAACCAGGTGCGCGCCCGTGTCGGAATGCCCGCATACGCCGGCATGAATCAGGCCCAGCTTCGCGAACGCATACAGAACGAACGCCGTATCGAGCTGTGCTTTGAGGATCACCGCTTCTTCGATGTACGCCGCTGGAAACTCTTCGGCGATGCCGCCAACTTCAACCGTGCCGCAGAGGCCGGCCTTCCGCGCTATCGTCAGCTCGGCACTATCTATGGTGTCGCCGTGCGCGAGAATACAGCCGTGAAATATAATTACGGTCCGAATCCGAAGTTCCCCAATGTCACTTTCCACGCACCGAAGAACTACTTCGTGCCTGTTCCTCTCACCGAAATCCGTAAGACCGGCTATACTCAGACACCAGGCTGGGAAATGTAATAACCTAAAAATCAATCGTGACTGCCACATGAAAGCTAAAATAATTCTCATGAGCGTTCTGGCTGCCGCTCTCACATTCGGTGCCTGCGACGACAATGACAGCATCAAGGCGCCGGAAGGATCCGAAATCGTCCTCGATGTGCCCGAAAGTGTGGAAACCGGTGCGACCTATGCCCGTTTCTCGACACTTGTTCTTGTCGGCCCTGCTACACACTGGACTCAGACAGGATATTGTGTCAGCACAGAAGGCACGCCGACTATCTATGATATGGTATACAAAGCCGACGATCCTGCCGACATGGCTTTTGCCGGCAAAGCATATCAGGGCCATATAGTGGCTACGATACCTTCGCTGGCTCCCGATACGGAATATCATATCCGCGCCTATGTGTCGCAGTACCAGGGTACTGTCGTCTATTCGCCGGAATTTGTATTCCGAACCTCCGAAGGTACTCTCAACGAGCAGCTCGCCAATTATCGCGGGCCGCAGTATCCTGATGATTATGCCTCCCTCTCCGGGTGGAATCAGCGTTCGCAGTGGAATCTCGCCAATGTGCATGATCCTTCGGTGGTGAAGGCCGACGACGGATACTACTATATGTATCAGACTGATGCCTCATACGGCAACGCTCATACCGCGGGAGGGCATTTCCACGGCCGCCGCTCCAAAGACCTGATCAACTGGGAGTATCTCGGCGGTACTATGAAGACTCTTCCCGACTGGGTTATCCCCAAACTCAATGAAATACGCGCCGCCCAGGGTCTGCCTGCCGCCGACCCCGATGTCGATGCATTCGGCTACTGGGCTCCTGTAGTCCGTAAGGCCGGCAACGTCTATCGCATGTATTATTCTATCGTTTGCCCGGGCAGCGTGGCCGGCGACGGAACCTGGGGCGAGCGCGCTTTCATCGGTCTGATGGAAACAACCAATCCCGCCGACAACGATAGCTGGGAAGACAAAGGCTTCGTTATAACCAACTCTACCGACAAAGGTAAAGACGAGTACGGTACGGCCAACGACTGGGCCAACGCTCTCTACCGCTTCAATGCCATCGACCCCTCCTATATAGTCGCCGGCAACGGCGAACACTGGCTCGTCTACGGCTCATGGCATAGCGGTATCGCCGCTGTAAAGGTCGATGCAACCACCGGCAAGCCCGCTCTTACGGGCGATGTCTGGAACGCCGACGATTCTTATGGCAAACTTATTGCCACCCGTGCCGCCGGAAACCGCTGGCAGGCTTCGGAAGGTCCGGAAATCGTATATCGCAACGGTTATTATTATCTTTTCCTTGCATACGATGCTCTTGATGTGGCTTACAATACGCGCGTCGTCCGTTCGCAGAATATCGAAGGCCCGTATGTCGGTATCGACGGTACCGATGTTACCGCAGGCGGCGATGCTTTCCCTGTCGTGACACATCCCTACGCTTTTGCCGGCGACCATGGTTGGGTGGGCTTTGCTCACTGCGCTGTTTTCGACGACGGTGCCGACAACTGGTACTATGCCTCTCAGGCCCGTTTCCCCGCAAACTGGGGCGGCAACGAGTTCAGCAATGCCCTCATGATGGGCCACGTACGTTCGATACGTTGGACTAAGGACGGCTGGCCTCTCGTAATGCCTGAACGCTACGGCGCAGTTCCCGAGGTGCCCATTACCGAAGACGATATCGCCGGTTCGTGGGAACTCATCGATCTTTCCTATGCCTACGGACAGCAGAAGGTGTCGACAACCATAGTTCTTGGTTCTGACCACAAAGTGATCGAAGGACAGTGGAAAGACAGCTCATGGAGTTTTGACGCCGCCAACAGTATTCTTACTGTCAACGGCATTGAGCTTTATCTGTCCCGTGAATGCGACTGGGAGTCGGCCGACCGCCATGCCACAATCGTGTTCGCCGGTATAAAGGGCACAACTACCTACTGGGGCAAGAAATCATAAGCAGAGTCAGTCCCTGACAAAAAAAAACGACGGCCGGGCGTGTAGCAACGTCCGGCCGTCCTTATAGTTATGAGGGAGATGGTTATTGTTCGATTACAGGCTGGGAAGCGGCGTCGATGACGTGGATGACAATTTTTTGTTCGTCGGGATTGAAATCGACTATTATTTCGTCGCCGGCGCCTGCTTTTCCGGCGAGGAGAAGCTCGGCAAGTTCATCTTCGAGATATTTCTGGATGGCACGCTTGAGCGGGCGGGCGCCGAACTGCACGTCGCATCCCTTGGATGCGATGAAGTTTTTGGCCTCGTCGCTTATGGAGATGGAGTAGCCGAGCGTGCCGATACGCTTGAAGAATCCGGCAAGCTCAATGTCGATGATCTTGAAGATGGCGTCGCGGTCGAGGGTGTCGAAGATTATCACGTCGTCGATACGGTTGAGGAATTCGGGCGCGAAGGCCTTGTTGAGAGCCTTGGAGAGTACGCTGTGCGAATATTCGCGGTCGACTTCGCGGGTATTGAATCCGACTCCGCTGCCGAATTCCTTCAGCTGACGGGTGCCGATATTCGAGGTCATGATTATTATTGTGTTCTTGAAGTCGATGCGGCGTCCGAGGCTGTCGGTGAGTCGGCCTTCGTCCATCACCTGAAGCAGGAGATTGAATACGTCGGGGTGCGCTTTCTCGATTTCGTCGAGAAGTACGACAGAGTAGGGGTGACGGCGCACACGCTCGGTTAGCTGGCCGCCTTCTTCATATCCGACGTATCCGGGAGGCGCTCCGATGAGACGCGACACACTGAATTTCTCCATATATTCGCTCATGTCGATACGGATAAGGGTGTCGGCTGAGTCGAAAAGATATTCGGCAAGTTTTTTTGCCAGAAGGGTCTTGCCGACGCCTGTCGGGCCGAGGAACATAAATGTGCCGATTGGCTTGTTCGGATCCTTGAGGCCGAGACGGTTGCGCTGTATGGCCTTTACGATCTTGGCGATGGCATTGTCCTGTCCGATTACGGAACCTTGCAGTTTCGGCCCCATTTCGAGCAGGCGCATGCCTTCGGCCTGTGCTATACGCTGCACCGGCACGCCTGTCATCATAGCCACGACTTCGGCGACGCGGTCGGCATCGACAGTCTCGCGGTTGGCTTCCATATCTTTTTCCCACTTGGCGCGTGCCTCGTCGAGCTGACGGCCAATACGGGCGGCCTCGTCGCGCAGACGTGTGGCCTGTGCGAAATCATGACGTTTGGCTGCGGCCAGTTTTTCGGCGGTAGTGGCCTGGAGTTTAGTCTCGAGTTCTTCGATTTCGGTCGGAACCTCGATATGGCTTATCCGGGTGCGGGAACCGGCCTCGTCGAGAGCATCTATGGCCTTGTCGGGGAAGTTGCGGTCGCTGATATAGCGGTCGGTGAGCTTCACACAAGCCTCGAGAGCTTCGGCAGTGTAGTTTACACCGTGATGGGCCTCATATTTCGGCTTGATGTTGTTGAGTATGACCAGAGTCTCTTCCGGGGTGGTCGGCTCGACCATCACTTTCTGGAAGCGGCGTTCGAGAGCTCCGTCCTTTTCTATGTTCACGCGGTATTCGTCGAGCGTCGTAGCGCCGATGCACTGGATCTCGCCGCGGGCAAGGGCCGGTTTGAGCAGATTGGCCGCATCCATTGAACCCTGGGCGTTTCCGGCTCCTACGATGGTATGGATCTCGTCGATGAAGAGTATGATGTCGCGGTTTTTGGTCAGCTCGTTCAGCACGGCTTTGATACGCTCCTCGAATTCGCCGCGATATTTCGTACCGGCTACGAGCGAGGCCATATCAAGTGAAATGACGCGTTTGTCGAATAATATACGCGACACCTTGCGGTTCACTATGCGCAGGGCGAGGCCTTCGACAATGGCACTCTTGCCCACACCGGGCTCGCCTATGAGCACCGGATTGTTTTTCTTACGGCGGCTCAGTATCTGGGCCAGACGTTCGATTTCGGTCTCTCGGCCTACTACGGGATCGAGGCGTCCTTCTTCGGCGGCGCGGGTCATGTCGTTTCCGAATTTATCGAGCATCGGAGTGTCGCCACGACTGCCGCCGCGATGTGATTTGGGCGCGGCGCCGGTCTTGCCGGCTTCGGCCTGTGATTCGCGCAGGCTGTCGCTTTCTTCGCCGCGTGCGGGCTCGTCGCTTTCACCGGCATCGCCCGCGATATCCATTACCTCTTCGGGGCGTGATTCGGCAAGAGCCTGGCGTCGAAGGGAGTCGTAGTCGATTCCGGCGTTGAAGTAGGGCGCGATCACGCTCATCGAGCGCACGTCCTTGTTGTGGAATAGCGAGAGAAGGAGGTGCTCGACATCAACGAGAGGTGCTTTGAGGTAGCGGGCCTCGATGATTGCGAGTTTTATGATGAGAGTGATAATTCGGTTGTAGTAGTCGGCACCCTTATCGTCGGCAGACGATGGTTCATAGAGCGCCACATCGAGAGCCGAGCGGAGATCGCCCAGTTTGTCGGCGCCTACGAGGCGTTCCATCAGCTCGGCCGACTTGGTGCCGGGAGCGCTCAGCTCCAGGAGCAGGTGTGCGGGCATGATGGTGGCGTTGTTGTGGTTGGTGCACTGCAGACGGAGACGGTCTATAAGCGCACGCGCGTTTTCTGTGTATTTTTGGTTATTTTCCATAATCAGTAAATCTGGAGAGATTGTAGCAATAATCGTGCCAAATATTATACAAAGATACAAAAAACGCACGAAACGGGCAAATTTTTTGCGCCGCGTCCGCTCCCGTTGCCTGTTTGGCAGAAAATGAGTAACTTCGCGTCAGTTTTTAACCGCTAAACGCAGGGTCCGGAATGCCGGAGCCCCGACAAAATATTATGGCAGACTTATCATTACTTCAGCGCCTCGACGGAATCGAAGCCCGTTTCGAGGAGGTCTCGACTCTTATAACCGACCCGGCCGTGATTGCCGATATGAAGCGCTATGTGCGCCTGTCGAAAGAATACAAGGATCTTGAGAAACTCACGGCGAGTACTCGCCGCTATCGTCAGCTCGTCGGTGATGTTGACGAGGCCAAGGCGCTTCTGGTCTCCGAGAACGATCCTGACATGCGCGAGATGGCCAAAGAACAGCTTGATGCTGCAGCCGAAGCCATTCCGGCTCTTGAGGAGGAGATAAAGTTGCTTCTGATACCTGCCGATCCGGAGGATTCTAAGAATGCCATACTCGAAATCCGCGGTGGAACCGGAGGCGACGAGGCAGCTATTTTTGCCGGAGACCTCTGCAAGATGTATATCAAGTATTGCGAGAGCCGGGGGTGGAATGTGGCCATTACATCAGCGAGCGAGGGTGCCGCGGGCGGCTACAAGGAGGTGGTGCTGTCTGTGACAGGCGACGGGGTCTACGGCGTGCTCAAATATGAGAGCGGGGTGCACCGTGTGCAGCGTGTTCCCGCCACCGAGACCCAGGGCCGCGTGCATACTTCGGCCGCGACAGTTGCCGTGCTTCCCGAAGCGGAGCCTTTTGATGTGGAAATCAACGAAGGCGAAATAAAATGGGATACTTTCCGTTCAGGCGGAGCCGGAGGACAGAACGTCAACAAGGTCGAATCGGGTGTGCGTCTCCGCTATATGTGGAAGAATCCCAATACGGGCGTGAGCGAGGAAATACTCATCGAATGTACCGAAACCCGCGACCAGCCTAAAAACAAGGAGCGCGCCCTGAGCCGACTGCGTACCTTTATATACGACAAAGAGCACCAGAAATATGTAGACGACATCGCTTCGCGCCGCAAGACTATGGTAAGCACCGGCGACCGTTCCGCGAAGATCCGCACCTACAATTATCCGCAGGGGCGCATCACCGATCACCGTATAAACTATACTGTCTATAATCTTCAGGCGTTTGTCGACGGTGATATCCAGGATCTCATCGATCATCTCACCATAGCCGAGAATGCCGAAAAACTGAAAGCCGCCGAACTTTGACGGCATATCCGCACGTTATATATCCTGAGGGGCTGATATCGAGATATGATCGAGCCGGCTTCTCAGGATTTTTATATAACCGTAATGAAAGATATCCTGATATATGCCGGCCTTGCGGTGCTTCTGGCGGGAGCGCTTCTCGGACTTTATATAGCTCTTAAAGGTTTCTTCGGTTCGAATAAAGGGTCAGCGGATTTTTCCGGTGGGTGGGGATATGTCGGAGTATAGTGTTATCTTT
>CAJKRG010000030.1 GCA_905202215.1 uncultured Porphyromonadaceae bacterium | reverse complement strand
GACGACTCAGGCTAAAGGGGCTTACCGGAGCGAAAATCGACTTCGGTCTGAAAGCACTTGCCCATAATCTGAGGAAACTTGCCCAAGCATGGGCAAACTCCTCATTTTTTGACAAATTTTTATCGTCAGGAACAGCGAAACAGCTTTATACGAACACTCATTTAAACTTTTACCCAAAGCTTATATCAGTAGTGGCAAAGGCAGCCTAAATCTTCAGATTTTGTGTATAAAAAAAGAGACTGCCTAACTTTGGTTGTTAGACAGTCTCTTCTTGTCTTGTTAGTGTTTTGCTACCTGAAGTCTGTAGGCCGATACTGTCTGCTTGATCTTGAAGCCTGTAAAAGCCATGACCAGAGACATGATCGGCGACAGATAATTGAACACGCAGAACGGGAGATAGGTGAGGGTAGATACCCCGAGCACTGTCGATTGGGTGACACCGCATGAATTCCAGGGAATAAGAACTGATGTCACCGATACCGAATCTTCGAGCGTGCGGCTGAGCAGACGCGATTCAAGGCCGAAGCGGCGGTATACGTTGCGGAACATGTTGCCGCCGATGATAAGCGACAGGTACTGGTCGGCAGTGCAGCTGTTGATGAACAGACCGCCTCCGACAGTTGTGCCGACAATGGCGAAACGGCTTTTGAGACGCGCGGTGATTTTGTGTGTCAGAACACCGAGCATGCCGGTGCCTATCATGGCTGTTCCGAATGTCATGGCGCACAATACGAGCGCTATGGTCGAGAGCATGCCGGTGATACCGCCTGTGGCTACAAGGCTGTCGAATGTCTCGTGGCCGGTGTTGAATGCGGTTTCGGTCCAGAGAAGGTGGAGCGTCATATCTGCGTAGTCTGCGAACGATGTGCCTTCCGAAAGCATTGCCGTGATACCCGGCTGAAATAGGAAAATGCCTGCGAGGCCGAGCATGGAGCTTATGAAGAGAGTGATCAGAGTCGGCACCCGCAAAGCAATAAGCGTCAGTGTTATCGCGGGTATGACAAGAGTCCAGGGTGTGATGGTGAACGTCTCATTGATGAGCCCTATCATATCGCCGGCGCTTTCGGCAGGCGAGGCGTTAATGCATAGGCCGGCTATGAAAAAGGTGAGCAAAGCCAGACCCATGGCCGGTATGGCCGTGAGCATTAGATAACGGATATGATCGAAGAGATCTACGCCGCAGGCGCTTGATGCCACGACGGTGGTGTCGCTCAGCGGTGATACTTTGTCGCCGAAGTATGCACCCGAGATGATCGCTCCGGCAACCCAGCCCGGATGGAATCCCATGACAGTTCCTATGCCCATGAATGCCACGCCGATAGTGGCTATGGTGCTCCAGGAGCTGCCTGTGAGTACGGAAATTACGGCGCAGACGGCACAAGTGGTCACCAGAAAAAATGTAGGATTGATCAGACGCATGCCGTAGTCTATGAGGGTGGGGACGACACCGCTGAGCATCCAGGTTGTGGATACCATGGCGATGAACACCAGCATCGGCACCGCCGGAAGAATCTGGCGAGCGCTGCGCCGGAATCCGACTGTGAGGCCACGGCGGCACAATGTGCCCGACATGGCGCTGAGACAGATGGCAAGAGTTGCCGAAGACAGTAATGCCCAGGGGCTTAGATCGGAAATGGCATCGGCGCCGACAAATGCTACTACGCCGACCAACAATGCAAGAAGTGTAACTACCGGAAGCGCCGATATGATCAGCGAGGGTGATTTCGCCACACTTGTGGCAAGTGGAATGCTTTTCAATTCTTTCTAAATAATACTGTTATGTGTAAAATGACTGCAAAGATAGACAAATCGCGCGATTTTTCCGACATTTTGATTGCTAAATAATCTAAAATGCATGCAGAGCAGTTGTCGCTTGATTATTGTATTGCTGTATAGGATAATAGAGGTGTATAATGCCTTTTTCAAGACCCTGTTGATTAAATTTTATTTTGCCATAAAAGGAATTTTAGCTAAATTTGCCACCATAATATATCCGTTTATTCGACATTTACTCCAGATTGCGGATAGCTTATGAGAGAATATACTAACAATAAACCAATAACCACATTATGAGAAAAACTATCATGTTCGGCATGGTATCGTTTGCTGCTGTGGCTTTGTTGTGCGGTTGCGACGATTTCGGCGAGAACCGCGGGAAAGGCCAGGGGCAAATAGTGCCGTTGATAGGACTTGACTCTCAGATGTTCGGTTCGGGAGCCAAAGTTGCGCCCGAATCGCGTGCCGACGGCGAGACTGCCGGCGCCATAGGAGTCAACGATCTTTCAGTGACCCTCGAAAAGACAGAGGGAGATTACAAGAAAACATGGGAATCGGTCGAGGCTTTCGCAAAAGAATGCGAGACCGCTAAATTTTCGATTGGTGAATACCGCCTCAGCGTATGGTATGGCGATGTGGAAAGCATCGGTTTCGATGTACCGGCATACTATGGTTCAAGCACGCTGACCGTAAAAGACGATCAGGCAACCGAAGTAGGCGTCAGTGCATCGATGTCGAAAGCCATGTTCTCGTTCGCATATACGGAAGCATTCACGAAATATATGAGTGAATGGTCGATTGAAGTCGGCGGTGTCGATGTAAGCATGGACGAGACGCGTCCGGCCTATGTTCTTCCTGGCGAGACCGCTGTCAAGATGACCTTCACTACAGTTGCCGGTCAGACGGCCACCACGACCGTGGCTACAGTCAATGCCGCCGCCAAACATCATTATAAGGTGACCGTAGATGTCAACGGCGGTGAAGTCGGAGATCCTTCCCTTAAAGTTGACTGGGACGAGACTCTCGAGACAGAAACGGTTGAAATCAAGCTTGAAGGTCTTTTCAACTCCGAACCTCCCGCAATCACTTCGGATGGTTTTGTAGCCGGTGAACCGGTGAATTTTGTCGAAGGTTTCGTTCCTGAAACACCCCTCAAATTCAATATCGTGGCTATGGGTGGGCTGAAGAGTGTCCTTCTGGAGACTTCCTCACTCGGCCTTAGAGACTGGCCTGCGTCTGTGGAACTTCTCGGTGCGGATGCAGCCACCCAGCAGCAGCTTACCGGAAAGGGACTTGCCGTGCGGGGTCTCTGGCGTAATCCGGCCCAGATGGCTCAGATAGATTTTGCCGGTGTCCTTAAAAATATCAAGACGAATGCAGACGATAATACGACTGTCTTCTCCGTCACTGTGACCGACAATTATGGCCGTACGGAAACACAGTCCCTCACAGTTGTCGCCGAAGGTCTTATACTCAATCTTGATCCGGAAAACGAGGCGTTCTATACTCCCGGCGAACCGCTGGTGTTTACCATGGAGTATAACGGTCCCGATCCTAAGGCGAACATCGAGTTTACATATATAGCATCGAATGCCTCACGTCCCCGTCCTGTTACGGACTGGACCGTCGAGCCATACAGCCGTGCCGCCAGCCGCTATAAGGTGACTGTAAGCGGTTTCACTACTACAGACAATATCAGCCTTACGGCCAAATGCAATGGCCAGTCGTCAAGCACTGTAATCAAGGCTCCCCGTTATGTGGTTTCAGCTGATGAAAACAACGTATTCGCTACGTATGCCTATGTCAGTGTTTTTGACAACGAAACCAATTCGGCCGCAGATCTTAGCAATCTCACTTTCGGAGCTACGGTCAACGGCTCCGCCATCGCTGTCGGCGGTGCTGTCGAAGGCAACTATTATAAGATCACAGGTCTTACTCCGGGTCAGGTGAACAATGTCCGTGTGATCAATGACGAGCGTTCTACCGTAGCCTCTTTCACCACCGAGACAAAATTGCAGCTTCCCAATTCGGATATGGAAAATTGGTATCGCCAGAATGGAGAATCATCGTACTGGTGGATCGATTATCCCGGAGCAGATGAAAACGCTGTCTGGGGTACTATGAATAAACTGACTACTTCGGCAGGCGGCAGCGGTACAAATATGTTTAACCATAGAGGTGCGTCATTTTGTGCTTTCTCCGGCACTCGGCCCACCGGCTCGGGATTTTCCGATCGCGGTATAAACCATGGAACAGCAAATCAGGAAAAGGTACATGCCGGCAATTATAGCGCGGTGATTTCTACTGTCGGCTGGGGTGATAATGACGGTAACGGTGGAACCTCGAGCGGTAAGGGATGTAAAAATCTTACTGTAGGTGAATTGTATCTTGGATCGTACAATGCCTCCAATCAGCAGCCTGAATATACAGGGTATTCATTCGCTTCGCGACCTTCCGCTCTGAAATTTTATTACTACTATTGTGCCCAGAATTCCGCCGACTATGGTTATGTGGAAGTGTGGGTGAAAGATAAAGCAGGAAATATCATCGCCAGTGGAAATAAAAATCTTGTTCCTTGCGCCGAGTATGTAGACGAGAGTATTGATCTTTCATACTCTGTGAATTCGGGTAAAGCTTCTTCTATTTGTGTGATTTTCAAATCGTCTAACAATCCGGATTGTCAGACAATAAATACTACCAATCTATCGTGTCCGAATTTCGGAAATACCACATCCGGCCGTTTTACCGGTTCCGAATTGTTTGTTGACGATATGGAATTAATCTATTAAAAAAAACGATGAAAATCAAGATCTCAAATATAGCTCTGGCGGCAGCGATGCTGACTGTCGCTTCGTGCTCTGAGCATTGGACGCCTCCGACGGGTTCAGATGGCTCTCTGGCTCTTGGCTCGATGATTGTCGATGTCAAGGAAAACGCCAATGTGATAGTATCGTCCGGCTCGCGTGCCGCAGCCGATGTGAACAGTTTTCAGGTTACGATCTATGACAAGACCGGAGCTGAAGCCGGCTCATGGACCTACGGGCAGATGCCCGAAATCGTTCCTCTTGCCGCTGGCGACGGTTACGTCGTTAAAGTGAAATCGCACGATGTCGAGAAAGCCGCCTGGGAACAGCCCTATTATTACGGCGAGTCTAAGACTTTTACGATCGAGAAGAACAAAATCACCGAAGTCGGCACTGTCACAGCCGAATTCAAGTCGATTAAAGTTACTGTCGAGTTCTCTGATGCTCTTAAGGCCATTGTGGACGATGATGTAAAAGTCGTTATAGAGGCCAACGACGAAGGTCTGATCACTTTTACAAAGAAAGAGGTGGAAGACGGTTCTGCCGCCTATTTTGAGGCTGTCGACGGTTCGACTACAATGGTCGCACATTTCATCGGTTCTATAAGCGGGAACGCCATCGACAACAAGGTTCCGTTTACCGATGTGACAGCCGGGCAGCACCGCATTGTTCGCTATGGCATTCAGATCGGTCCCGATGTGCCTGAGCCCGACGGTTCCATTACGCCCGGTGGAATATCTCTCGATACAGAAATCGTAGAGGTTGATATCGACGGTAATACCACAGTAAAAGATCCGAACATTGATCCGAGCGGTCGTCCGGGATATGAGGATCCCGATCCTGACGATCCTACACCTCCCACTCCCGGCGGTGAAGCAGCCACTTTCAAGAGCGAGACCCTCGATACCGAAGGAGGCATCAACTATTCCAAAGACTGGGTCGGCGACGCTATCGTTACCATCGATTGTCCTGAAGGTTTCGCCAAACTTGAGGTTGTGATTGATTCGGAAGGTCTTACTCCGGACGTTCTCGAAGGCGTCGGTCTTGCGAAGGAATTCGATCTCGCTAATCCTGGTTCTCTTGCCGAAGGCCTTGAAGGTCTTGGATTCCCCATTGGCGATGCTGTTCTTGGCAAGACAACTGTTGATTTCAATATCACAGACTTTGTGCCCCTGCTTAATATCTATCCTGGCAAGAGCGACTTTATAATCACAGTTACCGATTCCAAGGGCGCAACCAGCACTCTCACCCTTAAATTCGTATCTTAATGAAGAAAATCAGCATACTTGCTGCCGGCGCGGCCGTGCTCGCGCTGGCAAGCTGCTCCGAAGAGAAATTCGAAGGCTCGGGCGAGGGCAGTGTAGTGCTCAGCACCTCTCTGAGCACTGATATGACTGTGGTGTCGCGTTCGATAGAAGATGATATCAAGGCCAGCACCATGATATGGATCTCTCGAGCCGAAGGCGGTCTTGTGCGCCGTTACAATACTTTGGCCGAGATGCCTGTCGGAGCTTTCCCAATGCTGTCGGGCAGCTATATAGCCGAGGCCTGGGCCGGCGATTCCGTGTCGGCAAGCTGGGACAAACGCTATTTCAAGGCTTACACCGAATTTACGGTGGAGGCCGGTCAGACAGCCGATGTCAATCTGCTCTGCAAGATCGCCAATGTCGCCGCTGAAGTGAAGTATCAGGATGGTCTCGAAAACTATCTGTCGGACTATACGATGACGGTAGGTCATCGCCGCGGTGCGCTCGATTTCACTACAGGTGATGTCAGCGACGGCCGACGGGCTTACTATATGATGCCCTCCACAGACAAGAATCTTTCGTGGACGTTCAAGGGTACGCAGCTCAACGGTGAGCCTTTCGAGCAGGAAGGCGTGATCGAAAATGCCGCTCCCGGACATCTCTATATCCTCAATGTGACATATACCACCCAGAGCACCAATATCGGTGGTGCCGTCGTGACCATACAGATCGACGACAAGGTGATAGAAGTCAACGAGAATATCAGTCTTATAGCTCCTCCCGCTTTCAAGGGATATGACTTTGATGTGAATAAGCCCCTTACAGCCGCCAAAGGCGAAATCGGCGATCGTACTGTCTTTATCTCAAGTGCCGCCGACATCACGAGTGTCGTTCTCGACAGCGAGGAACTTGCCGGACTTGAGGTGATGGACGGTGGTACCGATGTCGAGATTGCCGCAGGATCTGCCGCCGCTCTGGCCGCTCTCGATGAACTGGGCATATCATGTCGCTATGTTGCCGCTGCTGTCGGCGACGAGCAGAGAGAGAAATCGCTCTTCCGTATCAATTTCACAGAGAAATATACAGGTACTCTCGCCGATGGCGAGCACACTTTTGTGATTGCGGCTACCGACAGCAAGAATCAGACATCGACCGCCACATTGGTTTTCAATGTCAGCGATGCTCCTGTTGCCATAGAGCCTGTCTCTGTAGCCGATTACAGCTCGCGCAAGGCTACTATCCGTGGTACTGTTACAAAGAATGGTATAGAGAGTGCAGGATTCCGCTATCGTGCGGGTGCTACTGGCGAATGGCAGTATGTCGAAGGCATTCCTGCAAGCGGTGCATTTGAGATGGGTACGGAGTTCTATGCCGAACTAACGGGTCTCGTTCCGGGTACGGTCTATGAATACAAGGCTGTTTCAGGCGACTTCGAGACTGCATCGCAGACATTCGTAACCGATGCGGAGGCTCAGCTCGAGAATGCCGGCTTTGAAGAGTGGGATACATCGAGCAACACCTATCTCATTCACGCCCCCGGCGCCGATACTTTCTGGGATTCTGGTAACCACGGCGCGACCACTATGCCAGGTGCCGGAAGCATTACGACACCGGACAGTGATCTGAAGCATTCGGGCAATTACAGTGCCAAGCTCTACTCGAAATTTGTCGGTATTGGTTCTATCGGTAAATTTGCTGCGGGAAATATCTTCTATGGCGAGTATCTCGGAACACAGGGTACCGATGGTATTCTCGGCTGGGGCCGTGCGTTTACATCGCGTCCTGTAGCTGTAAAACTTTATGCCAAGTATACACCCGGCATTGCTGTAAACCGAAAAGGCGCCAACGACAGCTATATTCCTGCCGGCCAGCCTGACAAGGGTATTATATACATAGCTCTTACCGATGATACACTCGATCCGGCTTACGATGGCAAGCAATGGCCGTTTGTCATAAAGACGGCTTCTTCGGGCCAGCGTCTCTTCAGCAAAGATGAAGAACGTGTGCTTGCCTATGGCGAACATGTGTTCGAAGCAGCGACAGACGGCGACGGTCTCGTTGAAATCACCATTCCCATCGATTATTTCAAGAAAGATGTGAAACCCTCCCACATAGTCTTCGTGGCTTCTGCAAGCCGCTACGGCGATTATTTCTGCGGTGGCGAAGGCTCCACAATGTGGATCGATGATATCGAGCTTATCTACGAATAACATCTGTCAGTGATATGCAAAACCGCATGCGGCTTGTTGCCGTATGCGGTTTTGTTATAATGTTACGGGTCCTAAATCTTTTTATACCGAAATCTTGTTTTTGTCCCCGACAAATCACTAAATTTGCATACATCAGTTGATTTCATGCATACAAAGGCAGCAAAAAACATTCATACAACGACAATACTATGAAAAATAAAGTAATACTGTTTGTTTTTATGGCGCTATTCTCTGTTATCGGGCTTTTTGCCCGGCAGTCGGAGGAGTTCGAGTTAAAGGGCTCGGAAGGTGAGTTGTTTGCAATTCTCCAGCGTCCTGATACTGTCGGCCCGACACCGCTCGTGATATTATGTCACGGATTCGGCGGAAACTGTCAGGCGCAGCTTTTTATCGATATAGCTGACGATCTGTGCCGTAGTGGAATCGCGACCCTTCGTTTTGATTTCAACGGGCATGGTAAAAGTGCGGGTCTGTTTCAGAACATGACTGTACTCAACGAGATTGAAGATCTCAAGAGTGTGATCGGATGGGCGCAGAAGCAGTCGTGGGTAGCCGATATTTCATTGCTCGGACATTCGCAGGGTGGAGTAGTCGCAAGTATGACTGCCGGAGAGCTTGGCGATAAGGTAATAAAAAGTCTGGTGCTCATGGCGCCGGCGGCCGTCCTCCGTGATGATGCGCTTCGTGGTAACACTATGGGGGCGCTGTACGATCCATGGAATATGACTTCGGAGTATATCCAATTGCCTTTCGGCGGATTGAAATTAGGCCGTAAATACATCGAGACAGCGGTAAACCTGCCTATTTATGAAACCGCTCTGAAGTATGAGGGGCCGGTATTCATACTACACGGGACTCATGACCGTATTGTCCCCTATACTTACGGCGAGCGTTACCATCATGGTTATAGGCACAGCAGTATCAGGTTGCTTCCCGGGGAGGATCATGCTTTCAGTGTAGATATGGCTGAGGCCGCTCGCCTTGCGTCCGACTGGCTGATATTGCAGTTGAAAGCCCGGAAATAAACTTTGTCGCTGTCGTTCCGTCTTCGGCTGCGACCATGGGTGAAATTTTTTTCGTCGGTTGTTGAAAAATGACTATATTTGTAGATTGATATGTGCGCTTTGCGCGTTTTTACATGAAATATAAATAAAAACATCTATAAAGTCATGAAATTCAACGTTTCGAGCAAGGCCTTCTACAATGCTGCCGCAGCCGTCAGCAAGGTCATCAATTCCAAGAACGCACTTGCGATTCTCGATAATTTTTTGCTGACTCTCGATGGCGATACATTCACCATTACGGGCTCGGATGTGGAAAATGCCCTCACAGCGCGTCTTGAGGTCGCCGGAGCCAAGGGGTCGGGCAGTTTCTGTCTTGGCGCACGCCGTCTTGTCGAGCTTCTTAAGGAACTCCCCGATCAGGGTGTGGAAGTGGATGTAAATGAAGACACCCTCGAGGTTCAACTGTCGTATTCGGCAGGTCACTACAGCTTCGTCGGTCTCCCCGGCGATCAGTATCCGGCTTTCTCCGGCTCAACTCTGGAAGAGGCCAATCCTATCAGCTTCAGTGTCGCAACCGAGCAGATCATCACCGGTCTCGACAATACTATGTTTGCCGTCAGCACCGACGAATACCGTCAGATCATGCAGGGTGTGCTGCTCGATATCGCTCCAGACAGTATCACTTTCGTGGCTACCGACACCCGCAAGCTCGTGCGCTATACCGACCGCCGCACGGCTCCCGGAGTGACCGGCTCTTGCGTGCTTCCGTCGAAGCCTTCGGCTATCATTAAAAACGTCTTTGCCAAGGAAGAAACACTCGATATCACCATGTCGAGCCGCAGTGCGATTATCAAAAGCGACAACTTCACGTTCCAGTGTGCATTCCTCAACGGTACCTATCCGGACTATAACCGTGTGATGCCGCGTAATAACTCGCTTGTGCTCACCGTAGACCGTATGGCTCTTCTCAATGCCGTGCGTCGTGTGGGTATCTTCGTGGAGGTCGAAGGCGGTCTTGAGAAATTCCGCATTACACCTGAGACTATCCTTCTGAAGGCCAATGACAATAATCTGTGTACAAGTGCTCGCGAGCAGGTGCCCTGTTCGTTCACTGGCAGTGAGCTTACCATCGGTTTCAGTGCAAGCTTCCTTACAGAGATTCTTACTACCATCAAAGGTACCGATGTCATCGTAAATCTCGGAGATGCCGGCCGTCCCGGTGTGTTCCGTCCCGCAGAAGAGCCCGAGAATACCGAGCTGCTCATGCTTCTGATGCCGATGATTGTCGGCGAATTCTAATACGATTTAATAATTTGGAATTGATAATTTATAGCAGGAGAGAGCATTCAATCCGCAATTGTTGATTCTTGATTATAAATTATAAAGAATGAAACTGAAACTTAACCGACCGGTGGTGTTTTTCGATCTCGAGACCACCGGTACGAACATATCTACAGACCGTATAGTTGAGATTTCGATGGTGAAACTTCATCCGGACGGTCATGTGGTCGAAAAGACGCGACGTATCAATCCTGAAATGCCGATTCCGGCCGAAGCGACAGCAATACATCACATAACCGACGAGGATGTCGCCAATGAGCCTACTTTCCGTCAGGTGGCCGCGTCGCTTGCCCAGCAGTTGTTCGGCTGCGATATAGCCGGCTTCAATTCAAACCGCTTCGATATTCCTCTACTGGATGCCGAGTTCGAGCGTGCGGGTGTCGATTTCGATTTCTCGAAGGCCCGCTTCATCGATGTGCAGACCATATATCACAAGAAAGAACCGCGTACACTCGTGGCCGCATACCGCTACTATTGCGGAGCCGAACTTGAAGGCGCTCACGGTGCCTTGGCCGATACCCGCGCGACTATGGAAGTGCTTCTCGCCCAGCTTGAACGCTACGACGATCTGCCTGTCGAGATCGGCCCGTTGTCGGAATATGCGTGTGCGAACCGCAATGTCGATATAGCCGGACGTCTGATCTACGACGATCAGAACCGTGAGATCATCAATTTCGGCAAATACAAAGGTCGCGTGGCCGAAGAAGTGCTCGAAAAGGATCCCGGTTACTATAGCTGGATAATGCAGGGCGATTTTCCGCGCAACACAAAGAAAGTATTCACCCGAATCCGCCTGCGGGCCAAGAAATAATGCTTAAAGGCAAGAATATCATACTTGGAATAAGCGGCGGTATTGCCGCATATAAGAGTGTTGTGCTTTTGCGTCAGCTCGTGAAGGGTGGAGCGCAGGTGCAGGTCGTGATGACTCCGAACGCGCGCGAGTTCATACAGCCGGTAACATTGTCGTCGCTCTCGCAGCGTCCGGTGATCACCGAATTTTTCAGCGCCAATACCGGCGAGTGGCATTCACATGTTGCTTTGGGCGAATGGGCCGATGCCATGATTGTTGCCCCGGCCACGGCCTCGACGCTTGCCAAAATGGCCTGCGGCGTTGCCGACAATATGCTTGTGACAACCTATCTTTCGGCCCGCTGTCCTGTATTTGTGGCGCCGGCAATGGATCTCGATATGATGGCTCATCCGACTACCGCACGCAATCTCGCCACTCTCGCCGGCGACGGCGTGCATATAATCGAGCCGGAAACAGGCGAACTTGCCAGCGGTCTCACCGGCCGCGGCCGTATGGAGGAACCCGAGAAGATTGCCGCCGTTCTCGACGCTTTTTTTGCCGCCGGAAGCCCCCTGGCGGGTAAGAAAGTGCTCGTTACGGCGGGACCGACATACGAACGCATAGATCCTGTGCGTTTCATAGGTAATTTCTCTACCGGCAAGATGGGTTATGCCATAGCCGAAGAAGCCGCTTCCCGCGGTGCCGAGGTGACGCTTGTGAGCGGCCCGACGGCGCTTTCGGTCAGCAATCCGCGCATACGGCGTGTCGACGTAGAGAGCGCACGCGAAATGCTTGCGGCGGCGCAGGAGGCATTCGGCTCGGCTGATATAGCCATATTGACGGCTGCGGTTGCCGACTACGCTCCGGCACATGTATTCGACAGCAAGATCAAGCGGGAAAAGGCCGAGTTCGACAACATCGAGCTTGTCAAGAATCCAGATATCGCCGCCACCCTCGGTCAAGAGAAGCGTCCGGGCCAGATTCTTGTCGGTTTCGCCCTCGAGACGGACCACGCCATCGCCAACGGACGCGACAAGCTCGCCAGGAAGAATCTCGATATGATCGTGGTGAACAGTCTGGCCGACAAGGGCGCCGGCTTCGGTACCGATACCAACAAGATCAGCATTATATCCGCTGCCTGCGATATTCCGGCGGAATATCCTCTCAAATCAAAAAAGGCTGTAGCGGCCGATATCCTCGATTTTATCGCTACTCTATGACGATTGTCACCAATCTCCTCCGAACCGCGGCCATGGCGCTGCTAATGATGTTGGCGTGTTTCTGCGCGTCGGCCCAGGAACTTCTCTGTACTGTCGAGGTGAATTCCGATCAGGTCAACGGCACCTATAAACAGGTTTTCGAGACTCTGCAGCAGGCGATGAGCGAGTATCTGAACACTACGGTGTTCACTAATACTCAGATTGCCGCCAACGAAAAAATCGAATGCCGTCTCTTCCTCACGGTCAAGGAGTATGCCGACGATGTTGTGAAGGGCGATCTCCAGATCCAGTCTCTGCGTCCGGTCTACAACAGCAGTTATACAACTACATTAATCAACTTCAAGGACACAAAGATAGAGTTTACCTATCGCGAGGGCGAGCCGCTGGTATATTCCGTCAACAATATGGAAAGCCAGCTTACGGCCATTCTCAATTTCTATGCCTTTCTTGTGCTTGCGGTCGATTTCGACTCGTTTTCGCCGAAAGGCGGCGAACCGTATTTCGAACGGCTCAAACAGATCGTTCAGATGGCGCAGTCTTCGGGTGAGACAGGCTGGAAAGCTTTTGAAGATACGAAAAACCGCAGTGCCGTCCTTTCGTCGTTTACCGATGCGCCGGCCTCGGTGATACGCGATCTTCTCTACCAGTATCACCGCCAGGGTCTTGATATAATGTCTACATCTGTCGACAAAGGGCGTGCGGCTGTCACCGAATCGCTCGATGCGATTCAGAAAATATATTCGGCGGCTCCTATGTCGGTTGCCTTGTCGATGTTCAAGGATGCCAAGCTCGACGAGCTGGTCAATATCTACTCCAAGGCTCCGCAGCGCGAACGCGAAGCCGTCTACAAGCTTCTCGAGCCGGTTTATCCGACGGAAAACCAGCGGCTCGAGGAAATCAGGAAAGGAGCTGAAAAATGATTAAAAGTCTTCTTATATCCAACTATGCCCTCATAAGCGGCATGGAGATCGAGTTCGATCCCGGATTCAATATCATCACCGGCGAGACCGGTGCCGGCAAGTCGATAATTCTCGGCGCTCTGGGACTGTTGCTGGGTGAGCGGGCCGATATGCGTGTGGTGCGAGACCAGGCTCGTAAGTCGGTGATCGAGGCTGTGTTCGGTATCGGCGATGCACCCGGAGTCGGAAGCATGCTTTCCGAGATGGGTTTCGATAGCGTCGACGGCGACTGCATACTGCGGCGCGAGCTTCTTCCCGGAGGGCGCTCGCGTGCCTTTGTCAATGATTCGCCTGTCACCTTGCCGGTGTTGCGTCAGATAGCCGTGAGGCTCATCGATATCCATTCGCAGCATCAGAATCTCATGCTCGCCTCGCCCGAGTATCAGCTGGAAATCCTCGACAATCTCGCCGATACGCATGAACTTCTCGAAAGCTATCGTGGTGCGTATGCTGTCTATCGCCGCAGTCTGAAGCAATATACCGAGACACGCGATATGATACGCCGCAACCGCGACGACGCCGATTATATCGCTTTTCAGTATAATGAACTCGAGGCTATGGATCTTCAGCCTGGCGAGCATGAGGCTCTCGAGCATGAACGCGAGACCCTGTCGAATCTCGACGAACTTCTGGAGCAGATCGACCGTGCGCTTACCCCTCTTTCGGGCGAGCCGGTGAATGTTCAGACGGCTCTTGACGAGGCTGTGTCCGCTGTAGAGAGCCTTGCAATGAATCTTGTCGACGAAGACGAGACCGAAGAACCCGAGATCGATTTCCATAATCTGTCGGAACGTCTCGAATCCACCCGTATTGAACTGGCTGATATAGCAGATACCCTGATGGGCTACCGCGAATCGCTGAACGCCGATCCCGGACGTCTTGAGGAAGTGGAGGAACGTCTCGGCCGGCTGTATTCTCTTGAGACTAAACACCATGTCGCCAATGCCGACGAGCTCATAGCCATCCGCGACCGTCTCGGCAGTCAGCTGGCCACACTCGAAGACGGCGACCGTGTGCTCGCCCGTCTCGAAGCCGAGGCCAAGCGAGCCAAGAAGGCCGCAGTGACTCTCGCCGCCGAGCTGAGCGACCGGCGCACTGCCGCTGCCGCAGTCTTTTCGCGTCAGCTGCGGGAGGCTGCCTCGCCTCTGGGAATGCCCAATCTGCGATGCGACATATCGTTTACGCGCGGCAAACTCGGTATCGACGGCTTCGATCAGGTGCAGTATCTGTTCGCATTCAATAAAAACCAGGCCTTGATGCCTCTCGGCGGAGCCGCATCCGGCGGCGAGATTTCGCGTCTGGTGCTCACCGTTCGTGCCATTCTTGCAGAGCGCATGCATTTGCCCTCGATTATTTTCGACGAGGTCGATACCGGCGTGTCGGGCGATGTGGCCACTCGTATGGCAGCCATGATGGCCGGCATGAGCCGTTCGCTGCAGGTGATATGCATTACCCATCTTCCCGGAGTGGCGGCGATGGGGCGCGTACATTTCAAGGTTTACAAAGAAGACGACGAGAACAGCACCACAACCCGTATCCGCAGGCTCGATGATGCGGGGCGTCAGGCCGAGCTTGCCTTGATGCTCAGCGGAAATCCCGATGATCCTACCGCGCTGGCCACTGCGCGCACTTTGCTTTCAAAACAAGTGAAATAATCATAAAGCGCACATCTGGCTTGCCCGGATTATCTCTTACTTATTACCTATTACTTATTATTTAATACTTAGACAACGTGGAATCAAGCGATTATATATTTGGCATTCATTCAGCCATAGAGGCAATCGAATCAGGTCGTACTGTCGATAAGCTCCTTGTCAAGAAAGATCTGAACGGCGATATGGCCCAGCGCCTCCTGAAACTTGCAAAAGCTCACATGATACCGGTGCAGCGTGTGCCTGTCGAAAAACTCAACCGTATAACACGCAAGAACCATCAGGGCGTTGTGGCTTTCCTTAGCGCCGTGGAATATTGCAGGTTGCACGACATCGTGCCTACAATGTTCGAAGACGGTCTGTTGCCTTTCATACTTGTGCTCGACGGCATTACCGATGTACGCAATTTCGGTGCGATTGCCCGTACGGCCGAATGTTGCGGCGTCAATGCCATAGTTATTCCGACACGTGGCAGTGTCAGCGTGGGCGCCGATGCCGTCAAGACATCGGCCGGCGCATTGCTTCATATTCCCGTGTGTCGCGAAAATTCGCTTTCCGATGCCGTCCGCTTTCTAAAGGACAGCGGTTGCCAGATTGTATGTGCGACAGAAAAGGCATCCGAAAACTACACTCTCGGCAACTATACAACTCCTCTTGCATTGGTGATGGGAGCCGAGGATATAGGCATATCTCCCGAGGTGCTCAGGCTGGCCGACACACGAAGTGCTATCCCGATGTTCGGAAAGATCGGTTCGCTGAACGTTGGTGTGGCCGCGGGCGTGATGATGTACGAGGTGGTGCGCCAGCGTCTTGCCGACAATCTCGAAATAATCTGAGAGGACGGTATAAGCGCTCTTTGTTTTTGTTAATAAAAGGAATGTTTTTTACTTCCGCATTTTATGAGCTTGCTCATGGAATGCGGAATTTTATGTTTCTTTATCACAGAATGGCTAATTTTGTGCATGGCAACAAGATATAAAATATTGGCAATTGTTTTATGTTTAGGGCTGAGAGGCTGACATTCGGCGAAATTTGCTATCTTTGCAGATTGAAACTGATAGCAAATGATATCTGTCAATAACCTTTCTGTCGAATTCAGCGCTCAGGTGCTCTTCGATAATATAAACTATGTAATCAATCCCAAGGACAAGATAGCTCTCGTCGGTAAGAACGGTGCGGGTAAGAGCACTATGCTCAAGATCATAGCCGGTCTGCAAAAACCTACATCGGGCAATGTCGTTGTCCCTGCGGGTGTTACGGTGGGATATCTGCCTCAGCAGATGGTTCTTGCCGACAATACCACCGTGCTCGACGAAGTACGCAAGGTCTATGCCCATCTCGAGGAGATGCATCGCCGTCTCGACGCGCTTTCGGAAGAGGCACAGCGGCGTACCGACTATGAGTCGGCCGAATATCAGAAACTGATCGAAAATATAGCTTCACTGACCGATATCCTCGCCATATCCGACAGCGACAACAATGAGGCTGAGATGGAGAAGACGCTCATCGGTCTGGGCTTCGAACGGAGCGATTTTACACGTCCCACGTCGGAATTCAGCGGGGGCTGGCGCATGCGTATCGAACTGGCCAAGATCCTTCTGCAGCGTCCGGACGTTCTTCTCCTTGACGAACCGACCAACCATCTCGACATAGAGTCGATCCAGTGGCTCGAGAGTTTTCTTATAACCAAGGCGAAGGCTGTGGTGCTCGTTAGCCACGACCGCGCATTTCTCGACAATGTGACCAACCGCACTATCGAGATAAATCTGGGACGAATCTACGACTATGCCGTGAACTACTCTAAATTCGTCGTTCTCCGCGACGAACGCATAGAGCAGCAGATGCGTGCCTACCGCAACCAGCAGAAGCAGATTGCCGATACCGAGGAGTTTATAGAGCGTTTCCGCTACAAGGCCACGAAATCGGTGCAGGTGCAGAGCCGCATAAAGCAACTCGCCAAGATAGAGCGTATCGAGGTCGACGAGGTCGATACCTCGCGCCTCAATCTCCGCTTTCCGCCGGCACCCCGTTCGGGCGATTTTCCGCTCATAATAGAGGACGTCGGCAAGGCATACGGCGATCATCAGGTTTTTGACCACGCCACATTCACTCTGCGCCGCGGCGAGAAAGTGGCTTTTGTCGGTAAAAACGGCCAGGGCAAGTCAACGCTCGTCAAATGTATCATGGGCGAGATACCCTTTACAGGGTCGCTCCGCGTGGGGCATAATGTGAAAATCGGCTATTTTGCGCAGAATCAGGCGCAGTTGCTTGACGGAGAGCTTACAGTTTTCGACACCATCGACCATGTGGCCGTAGGCGATATCCGTACCAAGATACGCGATATCCTCGGCGCGTTCATGTTTGGCGGCGAAGCGTCGGACAAGAAAGTGAAAGTGCTTTCGGGTGGCGAGAAAACCCGTCTTGCGATGATAAAGCTTCTTCTTGAGCCGGTGAATCTTCTCATACTCGACGAACCGACCAATCACCTCGACATGAAGACCAAAGATATTCTCAAGCAGGCTATCCGCGACTTCGACGGAACGGTGATCGTGGTGAGTCACGACCGTGAGTTTCTCGACGGTCTCGTAGAGAAGGTTTATGAGTTCGGGGGCGGTAAAGTGACAGAATGTCTCGGAGGTATCTACGAGTTTCTCGAGAAAAAACGTATGGCCTCGCTATCCGAGCTTGAACTCAGACAAAAACCTGAACCGCAGCCGGAGAAGAGTAGCGCACAGCCTCGGAAGACGCCCGATACGCCTGCGTCCTCAGCATCTGCGCCCAGACTCAGCTATGCCGAACAGCGCGAGCGCGAGAAAACGCTGAAACGTGCGGCTAAAAAGGTGGAGGAAGCCGAAAAAGAAGTGGAAAAACGCGAAGCCGACATTGCGGCAATCGAAGCGAAGATTGCCGCCGGTGAGCTTGACGACGATATATACACCCGGCATGCGCAGGCGGTGAAGGATCTCGAAAACGCAATGAGCATGTGGGAATTAGCACAGATGGAATATGACGGACTCAAACAATAAACCAATATATTTAGTTACAATGCGCAGCAAAACTTATCTTATCATCGGCGCTGTGCTCGCAGCCGGTCTTGCTACCGGTTCGTGCACCCGCCAGCAGGCGCCCAAAGGTATCGACGCCAGTCATCTCGACACAAGCGTGAAGCCGGGAGACGATTTCTATGACTATGCGTGCGGCGGCTGGATGAAAGCCAACCCTCTCAAGCCTGAATATTCGCGCTTCGGAACTTTCGACCAGCTCGGCGAAAACAACCGCGAGCAGGTGCGTGAGCTTGTGCTCGGTCTTGACCGTACTACGGCCGCTCCCGGATCGAATGCCCAGAAGATCGCCGATCTCTATGCCATGGGCATGGACAGCGTGCGTCTGAACGAACAGGGTATCGAGCCTCTTAAGGCCGATCTTGAGGTTATCGCCACCACTCCCCGCGAGAAAATCGTTGAACTTATGGCTACCATGCCCGGTCTCGACGTTTTCTTCGGTACGGGCGTGCAGGCTGATCTCAAAAATTCCGATGTCAACACCATGTACTGGGGCCAGGGTGGTCTCGGACTCGGCGACCGCGACTACTACACCATCAAGTCCGATCGCAACGACCAGGTGCTCGCAGCCTACCGCACATACCTCACCACTCTCGCCGGTCTTATCGGCTACGACGAGGCCCGTGCCAAGGAATTCACCGACAATGTACTTGCCATCGAGACAGAACTTGCCGGCAAGCAGATGACCCGCACCGAAATGCGCAACATCGCCGCATGTTACAATCCTACAACGGTTGCAGAGCTCGTAAAGACCTATCCCGCGGTTGACCTCAACCGTTATTTTGAGCTTCAGAAGCTTAATGTCGATTCTATCGTTGTCGAGCAGCCGGCATATTACGCCGCTGTCGCCGAGGCTCTGACAAAACAGCCCGATCAGGTGCTCCGCGACTATATGACAGCATCATATGTAGGCTCTGCCGCCAACTATCTCGGCGATGATTTCATCAACGCCAACTTCGCCCTCAACCAGGTGATGTCGGGTGTCGAAGAACAGCAGCCCCGCTGGAAGCGTGCTCTCGCCGTACCCAATGGCATCCTCGGCGAAGCTCTCGGCCAGCTTTATGTCGAAAAATACTTCCCTGCTACCTCGAAGGAGAAAATGCTTGCTCTCGTAGGTAACCTCCAGAAGGCTCTCGGACAGCATATCGACAATCTTACATGGATGAGCGACTCGACAAAGGCCCGCGCACAGGAGAAACTGGCCGCTTTCACCGTGAAGATCGGCTATCCTGACGAATGGCGCGATTATTCGGCTCTTACCATTGACCCTGAACTGTCGTACTGGAAGAATATCCAGAATGCCATCCTCTTCAATCAGGACTACTACAATGCAGACTACGGCAAACCCGTAGACCGCAGCCGCTGGCACATGTCGCCCCAGACCGTCAACGCATACTACAATCCCACTACAAACGAAATCTGCTTCCCTGCAGGTATTCTGCAGGCTCCTTTCTTTGATCCCGAGGCTGACGACGCCGTCAACTACGGCGCCATCGGTGTGGTGATCGGTCATGAAATGACACACGGCTTCGACGATCAGGGTCGTCAGTTCGACAAAGACGGTAACTTCGCCGACTGGTGGACCGCAGCCGATGCCGAGGCTTTTAACGCTCTCGCCGACAAGCTCGTCGCACAGTTTGACAGCATTGAAGTCGCTCCCGGCACCAAGGCAAACGGCCGTCTCACTCTCGGCGAGAATATTGCCGACCAGGGCGGTCTCCGCGTTGCATATACCGCCTATCACAATGCTCTCGGCGATAAGGAAGGCGAGGTTATCGACGGATTTACCCCCGATCAGCGTTTCTATCTTGCCTATGCCAATGTATGGGCCGGCAATATCCGTGATGCCGAGATCCTTTCGCGCACTACTTCCGACCCCCACTCCCTCGGCCGCTGGCGTGTCGACGCTACTCTCCGTAACATCGCTCCCTTCTATACTGCATTCGACATTACAGAAGGCCAGCCGATGTTCATGCCCGAGGCAGAACGTGTGGTCATCTGGTAACACAAGTCTGTATCATTAAGTATGAAAAAGATATTTAAGAAATGCCTTGTCGCCGGCCTCGTTCTTATGGCAGTTGCCGGCCTTGGCGCATGTTCCAAGAAAAGCAGTGGTCCGTCGCCTCTCATCGCGCAGAGTGAGCGTATAGCAGCCGAACTCGGCAAGATGGCCGAAGACAGCCCGATGTATCTGGAATCTGCCGGAGCATCATATGCCGAGGGCATCCTGAGCGTGAATATCGGATATGCCGATCCGTATGTGCATGTCGGCGACTATTCGCAGGCATTGGTGGAATATGTGGTTTCCTCATGGCTTAAAAGCCACGGAGGCCCAGACCTCGACACCACCCTCAATACTCTGTCCGCTGAGAATGGATCGTTGAAGATTACCCTGACCGGTGTCGACGGTGATTCTAAGGAATACACCATAGGCGCCGCCCGTCTCAAAAAACTTCTTGTGCTCAAGCCCAGTGAACTCAGTTTCTCAACTGTAAAAGACAATGTGGCTATTCTGATGGAGGCCAGGGCCGATGTCTATGGAAGCACCTACAAGGCAGAGGAAAGCTCTTTCGAGTTCAGCACCGGGTTCGCCCAGTATACTCTTGTGTTCGAATCGGCTTCTGTCTATTCGAATCTGACTCAGGACAGTCTCCGAGGCCGTTACCAGAAGGCTCTCCACGAGCAATATGAAAGCTACGGAGCCTGTGCGCCGTTTATCGAGGACGTGCTCAAGTCGCTTGGTATCGAAGGCTACCGCTTTGTCTACGAGGCAAAAAACGACGAATCAAAAACACTCAAGGCAGCCCTTCCGTGGCGTCTTTTTGAATAAAAATCTATGAATTTAGTAGACCGTTTTCTGAGTTATGTGAAGTTCGACACGCAAAGCGACGAACTCACCAACCTCACACCGTCGACTCCGGGTCAGATGATTTTTGCCGAGCACCTCAAGGAGGAGCTCGAAGCTATGGGTCTGTCTGACATCAGTCTTGACGAGAATGGCTATCTGATGGCGACTCTTCCGGCGAATATCGATGCCGATGTGCCTGTCGTAGGCTTTATAGCCCACCTCGACACATCGCCCGATATGTCGGGGCGCCATGTGTCGCCGCGAATCGTGCAGTCGTACGACGGCGGCGATATAGTGCTCAACGCCGACAAGGGCATAGTGCTGTCGCCTGCCGAGTTTCCCGAACTTCTCGGTTATAAGGGTCAGGATCTTATCGTGACCGACGGCAACACGCTCCTTGGTGCCGACGACAAGGCCGGTATCGCCGAAATAATCTCGGCGGTAGACTATCTCAAGTCGCATCCTGAGATCAAGCACGGCAAGATCCGCATTGCCTTCAATCCCGACGAGGAGATAGGGCAGGGCGCCCATAAATTCGATGTCGCCCGCTTCGGCGCCGACTGGGCGTATACGATGGATGGCGGCGAGATCGGCGAACTTGAATACGAGAACTTCAATGCTGCCGTTGCAAAGGTGACTTTTGTCGGCCGTAATGTACATCCCGGCTATGCGAAACACAAGATGATAAACTCCATGCGTATCGCAAACCAGTTTGTGATCATGCTTCCCCGCTGGGAGACTCCCGAGCATACCGAGGACTACGAGGGCTTCTATCATCTCGTGTCGATGGAGGGAACAGTCGAGCAGACTGTACTTACATATATTATCCGCGATCACGACCGCGACCGCTTCGAGCGCCGTAAGAAAGAGCTCGAACATCTGGCCCGCAAGATCAATCATGAATTCCCCGGCTGTTGCTCTATCGAGATCAAAGACCAGTACTATAACATGTGCGAGAAAGTCGAGCCTGTGATGTATATAGTCGAGATCGCAGAGGAAGCCATGCGTCGCGCCGGTGTCACACCCAAGGTTCAGCCTATACGTGGCGGAACGGACGGCGCGCAGCTCTCATTCAAGGGTCTGCCTTGTCCCAATATCTTTGCCGGCGGTCTTAACTTCCATGGCCGCTACGAGTTTGTGCCTGTTCCGTCGATGGAAAAGGCCAAGGACGTGATCGTAGAGATAGCCCGGCTTGTTGCCGACCGTCGCGACTGATATGGAACAAATGCCGATTCTTGTTGTTGTCACCGGGCCTACGGCTTCGGGCAAGACTGAATTGGCTATCCGGCTGGCGGAGCATTATCGCACCGAGATTGTCTCGGCCGATTCCCGCCAGATTTTCAAAGACCTCCCCATAGGCACGGCTGCACCCACTCAGCAGGAACGCAGCCGTGCCTTCCATCATCTTGTGGGAACGCATGAACTCGACGCTTATTACAGTGCCTCGCAGTTCGAGAGCGACGCTTTGTCGATTTTAACTTCGATATGGGCGAAAAATCCTGTGGCGGTGGTCTGTGGCGGATCGATGATGTATATCGACGCCTTGTGCCGCGGTCTCGACGACATGCCGACCGTCAGTGCGGGCACACGTGCTTATGTCCTCGCCATGCTGGAGGCTCACGGTCTCGAAGGAGTGCTTGCGCAACTTGAGATATGCGATCATGACTACTGGCTTCAGGTCGACCGTAACAATACACGCCGTGTGGTGCATGCCGTCGAGATAAGTTTAGAGGCCGGTGTGCCATATTCATCGTTGCGTACAGGGCGCGTGGCAAAGCGGCCTTTTCAAATCATAAAATTCGCTATCGGACGGTCCCGCGAGGATCTTTTTTCCAGAATCAATGCACGTGTTGACCGCATGATCGCCGACGGTCTCGAAGATGAGGCCCGCAGAGCATTTGCACGAGGCAATTTCAACTCTCTCAATACTGTGGGATATAAGGAGATGGCGGCGTATTTCCGTGGTGAGATGGATTTTGATACTGCTGTGGCCCGCATAGCCAAAAACACGCGTGTCTACGCAAAAAAACAGCTCACATGGATGAACCGGGATCCCGAAATAATCCGTCTCGCACCCTCTAATGCTTTTGCCACAGCCATCGCGGCCATAGATTCACTTCTAACTCCTAACTTCTAATTACTAACTGACAATATGGATACAAGAGAAAAACTGATAGATGACCTCATAACGCTTTCGTTTGCCGAAGATATAGGCGACGGCGACCATACCACACTAAGTACCATCGGTCCCGATGAAATGGGTCGGCAGCACCTTCTGGTGAAGGAAGAAGGTATACTTGCCGGTGTGGACATAGCTCGTCGGGTATTCGAGCGTTTCGACCCGTCGCTCAAGATGACGGTCTATATCGAAGACGGTGCTCATGTAAAGCCCGGCGATATCGCTTTTGTTGTGGAAGGCCCTGTGCGCTCGCTGCTTCAGACCGAACGTCTTATGCTCAACATCATGCAGCGCATGAGCGGCATTGCCACAGTCACCGCAAAGTACCAGGAAAAGCTCGCAGGTCTTCCCTGCAAGGTGCTCGATACGCGCAAGACGACTCCCGGAATGCGTATACTCGAAAAGGACGCGGTGAAAATCGGCGGCGGTCACAATCACCGTATAGGTCTTTTCGATATGATTCTCATCAAGGACAATCATGTTGATTTCGCCGGCGGTATCACTGCGGCTGTAACCAAAGCCAAGAACTATTGCAAGGAGCACGGCAAAGATCTCAGGATCGAAGTCGAGGTACGTAATACCGATGAGATCAACGAAGCTCTGGCCGTTGGAGTAGACCGTATAATGCTTGATAATTTCACTCCCGAGCGTACTGCCGGCGCTGTGAAACTGATCCGTTCCGTCAATCCGGCAGTCGAGATCGAGTCGAGCGGAGGAATTACCATGGATACTCTCCGGAGCTATGGCGAAGCCGGCGTGGATTTCATATCCGTAGGCGCCCTCACTCATTCCGTAAAGGGTCTCGATCTCAGCTTCAAGCATTGCTGATAAAATGATGATACACCCTCCTAATCCGGGAAAGGTCATGCAACCGACCTTTCCCGGATTTTTATGTTTCCATGCGGATAGTGTTTGTAATATCATTGTTCAGTCTTTAGCCAAAATTGTCATGAAATGCACTCTAAAAGGACTCCCCGAAAACGCAAATCGTTCCCGGGGAGTTGACTCAATATTCTTAAAGGACTGAGGCTCGTATTACTTGATGGCTTTGCGGCCTCCGGCCATGGCTACCCAGCAGAGAACTGCGAGGACAGCGCCGATTGCAGGGCCTACAACCATGATCCAGAAGTCGCCCCAGGCGGTAGGATCGAATACGGCGGGACCGAAACTGCGGGCAGGATTGACCGAGCAGTTGTCGACGGGAATGCCTACTATATTGACAAGGCCGAGCGCAAGGCCGATTGCGAGGCCTGCGAATTTACCGAAGCCTTTTGAAGGATCTGTGGCGCCGAGTACTATAAGGACAAAGAAGAAGGTAAGGAGACCTTCGCTCAGCAGGGCCATGCCGGATGTCGCGCCCGGCTGGAGCACATTTGTGGCGAGATAGCTTGCCGGAGGTGTGGTGCCGCCAAAGTTGAAGCCCGGAGCCATGTTGATGAACCAGAAGAGAAGTCCTGCACCGATTGTAGCGCCGAGAAGCTGGAAGATGATATAGCCGATGCAGTCTTTACCGCTCATACGGCCAGCCAGGTACATGGCGAAAGATACGGCCGGATTGACATGGCAACCGGAGATATTGCCCAAAGCATAGCACAGACATACTAATACGAGGCCGAAGCAAAGGCCGATACCGAGACCGCCGATAGAGGGACCGGCGAGCACTGCGCTGCCGCAGGCAAGAAGGACGAGGAACATTGTTCCGATACCTTCAGCAATCAGTTTCTTCATAATGGAATTTTGTGGGTTGAATAATAATGAAATCTAAACACCAAAGATAGGCAAAAAGTTCGGAAATCCTTATCTTTGTGAAAAAAATATGCCATGAAACCACAGAGTATAAGAAGTGTCTATTTTATTGTGATATTACTTTCTGTTTTTGTCGTTGTTTTTTCTTCGGTGGTGTTCATAAAGACAGCCAAAGAAGATCATAATACGCTCGATAACCTTATCACTTTTGTTGTTACGATTCTGTCGGTGGTCATAGCTCTTCTGGCATATCATATCAGTGTGAAGACTTATGTGTCGATCGATGCCGTAAACGCCATCAGCCGTATGGACGGAAATGTGATGGAAAACGAGAATTACCGTACCGGTCTTTTATCGTTGATGCGTCGATTTAACTCAAAATCGAAAGAGGAGATCTGCGACAGCATGCTCGGTTATCTTGAGGAGCGTTTCGATGAGGAGAGTATCAACTCCGGTGCAAGGCTTGCCGACAGCATTCAGGAGATGATAGATGTGATAGTCCTGTTTTCGTTTGTCATAGAACGTCAAAGGACAAAAGGGGCTGCATCGGACGAAATAAGACGTATAGAGGCGTTGATAGGATTGATAGAGGCGCGTGTAGACGATTTCGAACAACTGAGCGAGGGTTCCTGCATCCTTATGCGTGAAAGTGTGAGACTTCTGAAAGCGGTCTATAATCATCAGTGCTATGAGGCAGGCTATCACCGGTTCGATGATGCCGTGTTGCTGATAGACGTGCGTGGTACAATGCTGAAAAATGCAATTTCGCGGACTATATATTTCAATTATATGGGCCTGTTTTTCATGAGCAAGAGTATGAAAACGATAAATGGCTGTCTTGTCGGCCTCGATAGTGCTATTTCGGATGCGTTTTCTATCGATGCAGCTCCGCTGTTGAGGAGCTTGCCGCGGTCATCGGAGAAAAATCTTGCAGTGATATATCTTGAGGAAGCTTTGCGTAATTTTACCAATGCAGTGGAGCCTATCCGAGACGAACTGATGTGGAATGCTTTCATTCAGTATAACAAAGCCCGCGCAGAATATCTTCTGACTGCGCTCGGTGCAGGAGTTTATGACTGGGAATCGACACTGAAGTCGGCAATAGATTACCGGTCGAAGTTGGTGGCAGTGCTTGATGATGTTCTGGGAATAGATGAAAAGACTTTCTTTCAGCGTGCGTTCACCGATCAGCTGAAGATGGCGCAACTGATGTGGATACGTCTGAGACTGGCGAGCGGTAGTATCAGTGAACCTGATGAGGAACTTCCGGAAGTCGGTACAGATGAATTTCACAGAATGAGGAAAATACATGATGATATCGTCCGGCATGTGTGCTTGCGCTCATAAAAAAGCGCCGGGGAGGGCTGAGGCCGAAAAAAAATTCGTATTTTTGCACTTCAAACTTTTCGGTCTGTAATACAACCGTATTATTTAACACACTCTTAGGACACAATGACAGAATTATTTTTGCCCCTTGCGATTACCGATTATCTCAATGCAGCCTGGTTTTTCGACTGGTTCGTGAACAATGCCTCATATCTTTTTGTGTTCATATTTATGGTCATAGAAAGTTCTTTTATTCCGTTCCCGTCTGAAGTAGTTGTGCCCCCCGCTGCCTATCTGGCCATGCAGAAGGGTGATATGAATATATTCGTTGTCGTGCTTGTGGCAACGGCCGGCGCGATGGTCGGTGCTTTGATCAATTATGTACTTGCATTGCTGATCGGACGTCCGATTGTCTATGCATTTGCCGACTCACGTTTCGGTCACGCCTGTCTTATAGACCGGGCCAAGGTTGAAAAAGCCGAGAAATACTTCGACGAGCATGGTGCAGCGTCGACATTTTTCGGTCGTCTGATTCCGGCTGTCCGTCAGCTCATATCTATTCCGGCCGGTATTGCCAAGATGAATATATGGGTGTTCCTGCTTTTTACTGGGCTCGGGGCATTGGTGTGGAATGCCATTCTTGCCGGTCTCGGCTGGTGGCTTTCGCGTCATGTGAGTCTTGACGAGCTGTATATGTCGGTAGAGAAATATAATTCCTATCTTACGATAGCCGGACTTGTTATTCTCGTGCTGTGTGTGCTTTATATTCTGTATAACGCTTTCAAGAAAAAGAAATGATAGTAGCTCCCTCTCTGCTCTCCGCCGATTTCGCCCATCTTGCCGAGTCTGTCGGCATGATCAACGACAGCAGTGCGTCATGGGTGCACTGCGATGTGATGGACGGTGTGTTCGTTCCTAATATTTCGTTCGGCTTTCCTGTCATAGAGGCCGTGAACCGCTTGACCGACAAGCCTCTCGACGTACATCTGATGATAACCGATCCAGACCGCTATGTCGAACGTGTGCGCGATTGCGGGGCTTCGGTTATGAATGTGCATTTCGAGGCATGTACACATCTTCACCGTACGGTGCAGCGTATCCATCAGGCCGGAATGAAGGCTGCCGTCACACTTAATCCGGCCACTCCGGTATTTGTGCTTTCCGATATCATTCAGGATCTCGACATGGTGCTTCTGATGAGCGTCAATCCCGGTTTCGGAGGCCAGTCTTTTATCGGCCATACCCTTGAAAAGATTTCCGCCCTCCGACAGATGATCGCTGATCGTGTCTGTTCCACTCTCATAGAAGTGGACGGAGGTATAAACGGTGAGACCGGACGGCTGTGTGCCGAGGCCGGTGCCGATGTCCTTGTGGCAGGCAGTTATGTATTCAAGGCTGCCGATCCTAAGGCGGAAATAGCTCTTCTCGCCAATCTTTAAATTTACTGTTTAATTCAGTCACTCTCCACATAATAATGCCATATAACAGAAGTATAGATCCTGCCGTCGATGATATCGGCACCGAAACCATACCCGGTGCACGACCTGTGACACCACGCCCCGGCCGTAAACGTCCTCAGGGGACGGCGGCGCCCCGGCCTCTTGCTGAAGGAACTGCTCCTCGACGCCCCGAGCGGCCGGCAGGCAGTCCGAAACGCAAGCCTAAAAGCGAGCCTTCCTACAATTTTATTTCGTTCCTGCGCGATTACCGCACACATCTCGGCCTTGGTATCGTATTGTGTCTTACTGCATTTGCTGTGGTTGTCTGCGGGATATCGTTCCTGTTTAACCATGGTGCGGATCAGAGCGTGACTCACGGTCGTTCTGTGGTTGAGATTGTCAATGCCGGCGATGTCGTGGAGAATGCCGGGGGGCCGGTAGGGTCGAAACTCGCTGAACTTCTGTTGGTCGATACTTTCGGCATAGGCTCCTTTATTCTTGCAGTCTATGTGTTCCTGATCGGTCTGGCGGTGATGAAGGTGAAAAAATGCAGCTTCTGGTCGCTGACGTTCCGTTGTCTTTTTTCGGCAGCCGCGCTTTCTGTCATAGTCGGTCTGCTGACTTATAACAGCGCCGGAGCCTTCAATCTCGGAGGTGCTCATGGCGTGTATATGAATAAGCTTTTGCTTGATTACACAGGTGCTCTCGGTGCATATTGTGTGCTTGTCGCGCTTCTTGGGCTGCTTGTGGCCGTATATCTCAAACCGCTTGGAAGTCTGTGGCGTGTAATGAGCAAGGCGCTGAGTCGTCCGGCCCGGCCTGCGGAACCTGAAAATGCTGTCGAGGAGGAAGAAAAACCGATTGAAATGTTCGCTACGGACGACGCTGAGTCTGTCGATGATACACCTGCAAGTGATGAAGAGCTCGAGGCGACTCCTCCGGCCGAAATACCTGCCGACCATCTTCGATTTATGCCTCACGACGAAATAGATCAGTCTAATGAGGAAACCGTGCCGGATGCCGAAGAAGAGCCTGAGATTTACAGGGATGAGCCTGACGATATAGCTGATGAAACTGTCTCGACAGTTCTTTCGCAGCCTGGCGAGCCGGAGATGATCATCAAGAATGCCGCACTGGCAACGGTAGACAGTGTTCCGGAAGAGCATGCTATCAGCGATGGCGACCATATCGGGCTCGACCAGCCTTTCGACCAGCGTGCAAGTCATTCGAACTACGTTTTCCCTCCGGTCGATCTTCTGTTGGAGCGCCCGAATCCTTTTGTGATCAACGAGGAGGAGCAGGCTTATAACAAGACACTGATTGTAAATGCCCTTCGCAGCTATGATGTGGAGATCAAACGTATCGAGGCCACGATAGGTCCGACAGTCACTCTCTACGAGATCGTTCCGGTGGAAGGCACGCGCATAGCCAAGATCAAGAGCCTGGAAGATGATATAGCAATGAGTCTTTCGGCGCTCGGAATCCGTATCATCGCCCCTATTCCCGGCAAGGGTACAATCGGTATCGAGGTGCCGAACAGCAAGCCTCAGATCGTATCGATGCGTACTTTGCTCGAATCGGCCACTTTTGCGAAGGCAAAAGAAAAAATGCATCTTCCCCTTGCTCTCGGAGCGACGGTGAGCAATGAGTTCTATACGACCGATCTTGCTAAAATGCCGCACCTGCTTGTCGCCGGTGCCACCGGTCAGGGTAAATCCGTCGGCCTCAATTGTATAATAACTTCGCTTCTATATTCGAAGCATCCCGATGAACTGAAATTCGTGCTTGTCGACCCGAAAATGGTCGAATTCACGCTTTATCAGCGCATTGCCAACCAATATCTTGCGAAACTGCCGGACGAAGCCCGTGCGGTCATTACCGATCCTCAGAAAGTCATCGCCACGCTCAAATCGCTGTGTGTCGAGATGGACCAACGTTACGAATTGCTTGCCGACGCCGGTGTGCGCAGTGTCGAGGCATATAACGAGCGCTTTGTGCAGCGGCGTCTCAATCCCGAAAAGGGGCACCGTTATATGCCGTATATAGTGATCGTCGTCGATGAGTTCGCCGATCTTATACAGACCGCCGGCAAGGACATTTCGGAGCCTATCTGCCGTATCGCCCAGAAAGCGCGTGCGGTAGGCATGCATATGATCATAGCAACGCAGCGTCCGTCGACCGATATCATCACCGGCCCTATAAAGGCCAACTTCCCTGCCCGTATAGCATTCAAGACCACGCAGTCTATCGACAGCAAGACCATTCTTGACCGACCCGGCGCTCAACGTCTCATAGGCCGCGGCGATATGCTCGCTCTCATCGACGGCCGCATAGAACGCGTGCAGTGCGCGTTTGTGGATACCGAGGAGGTCGAGGCCATATGTGAGCATATCGGTTCGCAGCCTGGATTCCCAATGCCCATGCCGCTGCCGGAGGTTCCGGAAGAGGGCGGAAGCGATGCTCCCGCCGAGATAGGCGCTACGACCGAAGAATTCCGCCGCTGCGCCATGTTCATAGCTTCGCAGACCCAGGCTTCCATCACCATGATGCAGCGTAAGTTTGAAATCGGTTTCAATAAGGCAGGCCGTTTCATGGATCAGATGCAGGCTCTCGGCATTGTCGGACCTGCAAACGGGGCCAAACCACGTCAGGTGCTTATGACGCCCGACGAGGTGCAGCGTCTTTTCGATTGAACCATAACGGTGTTATGTCGGTTTTCTGTATCAGAGAAGAAAGAATATGAAAAAAATAGTATTGTTTGCCATATTTTGCTGTATCGGCGTTGTCGCTTTTGCAGCGACGAACACGGCCGAGACACTTCTGTCGAAAGTCAAGACCAGATTGTCGTCGGCCCCTTCGGTGGAAGTCACTTTTACCATCAATGGCGGGGAAGGCCCGGTGCAGGGCAGTGCGACGATGGCTGCCGACAAGTACTTCATGACTACTCCGGTGCTTACCGTGTGGTACGACGGACGCACGCAGTGGACTTTTCTCAAAAGCAGCGGAGAAGTGAGCATTACCGAGCCTACCGCAGACGAGCTTATGGCCTCCAATCCATTTGCCATACTCTCGTCTCCGGCCGACCACTACACTCTGCGAATGCTCGGCGACTCGCAAGGCCGCAAGCGAGTGGAGATGACGCCTAAATCGAAAATGTCCGGTATATCCAGAATTGTCCTCTTCGTAAATCCGTCGACCTCGTGGCCGGCTGCTATTGTTGTTAGTTTCGACGATGGCCGTAGCGTGGATGTTGTAGTCGACAATATATCGTCGGGAAAAGCTGTGCCTGTCGGCACATTCCGCTACAACTCCAAGCGTTTCCCCGCCACAGAAATAATCGATCTCAGATAAAATAACTGCATATGAACCGTTTAAGCACCAAATGTCTCATCATAGGCGCCGGACCGGCCGGCTATACCGCCGCTATCTATGCCTCGCGCGCCAATCTCAAGCCTATACTCATCGAGGGGCTGCAGCCCGGCGGTCAGCTGACCACTACGACTGAAATAGAGAATTTCCCCGGTTATCCCGCCGGAATATCCGGCCCGAAAATGATGGAGGATTTCAGGGCCCAGGCACAGCGTTTCGGCACCGAAATGCTTGCAGGCGTGGTAACGGCTGTCGATTTCTCCAAGCGTCCCTTTACCGTCACAGTCGATGGGGGCGACAAGGAAATCGAGGCTTCGGCTGTAATTGTGGCTACAGGGGCATCGGCCCGCTATCTCGGTCTGCCGGACGAGGAGCGCTTCAAGGGAATGGGTGTGTCGGCATGTGCCACCTGCGACGGCTTCTTCTTCCGCGGTCGTCCGGTCGCTGTTGTAGGCGGAGGCGACACTGCATGCGAGGAAGCTCTTTATCTTGCCACCCTTGCCTCGAAGGTATATATGATTGTCCGTAAGGATTATCTGCGCGCTTCCAAGTATATGCAGCAGAAAGTTGCCGAGACTGCCAATATCGAGGTGCTTTATAACACCCAGACAGTCGGCCTAAAAGGTGACGAACTTCTTGAGGGCGCCACTCTCGTGCAGTTTAAAGGCACGCCCGAAGAAAAGATTCTCGATATAGCTGTCGACGGATTTTTCCTTGCCATAGGCCATACTCCGAACACGGATGTCTTCAAGGGCGTTCTTGAGCTTGATCCGCAGGGTTATATTGTGACTCGCGACGGAAAGACCGCAACCAACGTCGAAGGTGTGTTCGCCGCCGGCGATGTCGCTGATCCTGTATATCAGCAGGCTATCACAGCCGCCGGTTCCGGATGTCGGGCTGCGGTAGATGTGGAAGCCTTCCTTCTCATGAATCCCTGATGGCAAAGATTCCCAAGACAAATGCCGCGCGTCTGCTCGGGGCAGCCCGGATAGATTTCGAGCTGATTCCGTATAAATTCGACGAGAATGATCTTGCTGCCACGCATGTGGCTGAGGAGCTCGGCGAGGATATAGAGCGTGTTTTCAAGACACTTGTGCTGCATGGTGACCGCACGGGTTATTTCGTATGCGTCGTGCCCGGCGACTGCGAGGTAGATCTGAAAAAGGCCGCCGCTATCTCCGGCAACAAAAAGGCGGAGATGATTCCGATGAAAGATCTGCTCGGGGTGACCGGCTATATCCGCGGCGGCTGTTCTCCTGTCGGCATGAAAAAGCCGTTCCCGACTTTTTTCCATAATACGGCCCTTGATTTCGATATAATATATGTCAGCGCCGGGGTGCGTGGGCTTCAGCTCAAAATCAGTCCGGCAGATCTGATATCCTTTGTCGGTGCGCATACCGGCGATCTTGTGAAATGAACAGTTTCGGTAACATATATCGTCTCACGGCTTTCGGCGAGAGCCATGGCGCCGCCATAGGAGGAGTCATCGACGGAATGCCGGCAGGCATGCACATAGATTTCGAGGCGGTGCAGGCTCAGCTCGACCGTCGTCGGCCCGGTCAGTCGTCTCTCACTACCGCCAGAAAGGAAGCCGACCGGGTCGAATTTCTGTCGGGCTTTCTCGACGGGGTGACGCTCGGGTCTCCTGTCGGCTTCATTATCCGTAACACCGATCAGCGTTCGGCTGATTACAGCGCTATGGCCGACATATATCGGCCAAACCATGCCGATTATACCTATGATGCCAAGTATGGCATACGCGAAGTGCGCGGAGGCGGCCGGGCCTCGGCCCGCGCTACGGCGTCGTTTGTCGTTGCAGGTGCTATCGCCCGGCAGGCTCTCGAGACGCTCGGCATAGACATATCTTCCGAAGTGCTGACGGTCGGGCCCTGTGGCGGTTCAGTCGGCGAGATGGAAAGGGTCATTGCCGCAGCAAGGGCCGAAGGCGACAGTGTAGGCGGAACGGTGGAGTGCGTTGTCCGTGGGCTTCCTGCGGGCCTGGGCGAACCGCTTGGAGGCAAGCTTCAGGCAATGCTCGCGCAGGCAATGCTGAGCATAAATGCAGTCAAGGGATTTGAGTATGGCGCCGGTTTTGCTGCCGCTTCCATGCGGGGAAGCGAGTGTGCCGACGAATTCTATTTAGGAACCGACAACACGGTGCATACGCGTACAAATCATTCCGGCGGCATTCAAGGTGGTATTTCAAACGGTGAGGACGTTGTGTTCCGTGTCGCTTTCAAGCCTGTGCCTACGATTGTGAAAACGCTTTCGACAATCGACAGGGAGGGAAACAGTGTCGATCTGGCCGCGAAAGGGCGCCATGATCCGTGTGTGGTTTTCCGTGCGTTGCCGATTGTAGAGGCTATGGCCGCAATGGTTATTTTTGATTCGGTATTGCTCAATCGAAGTGCCCGATTCTGATGAATCCATACTATAAGGATTATTCCGCTTTCTTAGCGGAGCATTTCGACGGTAAAGTGCAGAAACTTTCGGTCGATGTAGGATTCACCTGTCCTAATAGGGACGGATCGATCGGTAGGGGCGGTTGTATATACTGCAATAATATGGCTTTCAGTCCCGATTGGGATAAGCGCACCGAAAGCGTTGCCGCGCAGATTGCGCGTGGGAAGGTTTTTTTCGGTAAAAAATATCCGGACATGCGTTATCTGGCATATTTCCAGAGCTATACGAGCACATATGCTCCGGAAGAAAAGTTGCTTACCTTATACCGTGAGGCACTTGCCCAGCCTGATGTGGTCGGTCTGATAATCGGCACACGCCCCGACTGTATGCCCGATTCACTGTTGGATTCCATTGCCGATCTGGGTTGCAAGGTCTTTATAGAATATGGTGCCGAGAGCAGTCACGATTCTACGTTGGATCTTGTCAACCGCTGTCATACATGGGCTGCGACTGTCGACGCCGTCGAGCGTACGGCGCGGCGCGGTATTCCGGTCGGGCTGCATCTTATTCTGGGGCTGCCTGGAGAAACAGAGGATATGATGATCGAAACGGTCAGACGTGTGAGCACGCTGCCGGTGGCTACTGTGAAATTCCATCAGCTGCAGATCCTTAAAGGCACCCGTCTTGAAAAGATAGCTCAGAATCTCGATATTCCGGCCTATACGGCTGATGAATATGCCGCATTATGTGCTCGCCTGCTGAAATATTTGCGGTCCGATATCGCGGTAGAGCGTTTTGTGGCTCAGGCGCCTGCCGATCTGCTGATCTCCCCCCGCTGGGGACTGAAAAACTATCAGTTTACCTCCCTGCTGAACAAAACCTTGTCGTCTTCAGGTGTTGAAGGATAATTCCTTGAAAAATGCATATGTCAGCTGTTTGTCGTGTGAACACGTAGCCGGGCGGATTGTAAGTGAATGTTGGAGCGCTTGATCGTTGCGAATGTCCGTTGTTACCCTCCACATATTTTTACATTGTACGAATGTCGTTATCAAGTTCTTTTCTCCAGATTAGAGTTCCTATA
>CAJKRG010000029.1 GCA_905202215.1 uncultured Porphyromonadaceae bacterium | reverse complement strand
TAAGCAAAAATACACCAACCTGTGATTTAACAGATATTATGAAACACCCTCTTATTTTCATTGTGCCGCCGAAGGCGAGAAGATCGACTGCATACGGCAGAATCCCGTCGTCAGCCTCTCGGCCGTTAGCAAGTGTTCGCCGCGTTTTGAAGAAGAAAAAGGAAACTATACGGAATATTACCGCTCGGCGATTGCCGTAGGGCGGTGTGAGTTTGTCTCGGATCCTGCAGAGAAGATTGAAGCACTTCGCCTTCTTTGCGAAAGGTTTCTGCCGAAATATATGGATCATTTCGAGGCGGCTATAGAGAAGAGTCTGGCGCGCACCACTGTAGTGAGAATTACTCTTGCAGAGCCGCCGGCGGGCAAATGCAAGTCATAGTCCGGGCAGGAAAAATGCCTCGTATGGCAGCAGTAATGTAGCCGGGATTTTGCATTTCTGTACTTTTTGTTGCATAAATTTACATTTATTTGTACTTTTGCGGCAATAAGTACTCACAATCACATTTTTTGCAATGAAACGTATCATTTCAGCTCTTCTGGGAGCCGCGTTTGCTGTTGGCGCATATGCCGCGCCGGTGGCCGATGCCTCTCCCCGTCCGCTCTGCCAGTTGCTTGGCCTGCGCGAGGTGCCGGGAGCCTCTGCCGCCTTCTCGGCATCTGGCAGTCAGGCTTTTGCGCCCAAATTCAGTATTCCCCGTATGCAGTCCGAGGCATCGGGGGTAAATATCTGTGGCTCAGTAGTTTATCCTGATAATGTAATCGGAATATGGAGCTATAGCACCGACAGCTGGAAGCCTGTCGAGCTTGCCAAGACCATCTATGCCACCGGCGGCGGACTGGCGGCCAAAGATTATTATTACTGCAATACATACCGCGAGTTGATGGGTTTTGAGGAAATCAAGACCTATTCTTATAAAATGTCGGACTGGAGCGAATACGACGCCTACACCGGCAAAATAGAATATGTGGCCACTACGATGGCCTATAACAAAGACCGTGACGAGGCTTTCGGATGTTTCGTCAACCCCGAGCGCAACGGTTATAATTTCGTACAGTGGAACTACGAGCGCTATCTTCCGCAGAGGACCATATGCGCCATCGAACGGCCCTGGAGCGGCTGCGCCTTCTCGTCGGACGGCACCCTCTACGCCATAGAACGCAACGGCGACCTCTATACCGTCGATACCAAGACCGGCGCCATGACTCTTGTCGGCAAGACCGGTGTACCTTCGACATATATGGGCGATGCCATCATAGATCCCGCTACCGACACTATGTACTGGTCGGTGACAACCGACACCGATTTCGGCCTTTACAGCGTAGACATACATACCGCCACCGCAAAAAAACTCTACGACCTCGCGAATGAGGAGCAGATCTGCGGCATGTTTATCCCCGACAGCCGTGTCTATGCCGACAACGTGCCTGCTGCCGTATCGTCGGTAAGCGCCAATTTCAGCGGCTCCAGTCTCAGCGGTAACGTGCGTTTCAGCTTGCCCCGCTACACCTATGGCCCTGTCGGAGCACAGACACGGCTTCCGGCCGACGAAGAACTGACCTATACCGTCAAGGCAAACGGCAAAGTGGTCGCAACCGGCACCGAACTGCCCGGCGCCACCGTGGCAGTGCCCGTAGAGGTCACTGTGGCCGACAGCTATAATTTTGTCGTGACAATATCCAACGCCGCAGGCGAGTCGCCCGAGAAGAGCACCAAGAAATTCGTAGGCCCCGACATGCCTCAGGCACCGTCGACCTTCTCGCTGAGCCTGAGCGGAAACGATGTCAAGCTGCAGTGGCGTTCGCCCTCGTCTACGGGTGTCAACGGCGGTAATGTGGAATACTCCAAGGCGACATATACCGTCGTACGCTATCCCGACGAAAAGGTACTGGTCGACAACGAGGCCGTGCTCACATATACCGATGTCATCGAAATGCCCGAGAAACGCACCGAGTATTACTATACACTCTCGGCTACCGTCAACGGTCTCACTTCGGCAACTGTGAAGAGCAGCGTGCTCGCTCTCGGCCCGATCGATCCTCCCTATACCGGCACATTCACATCGTCCGTGTCTCTGGCCGGATGGACTTTGATCGGCACCGACGGCGCCGCTTCGAAATGGGCTTATTATGCTTTCGACAAGGTGCTCCGCGCCTATAATTCAAAAGGATTCGACGACTGGGCAGTGTCGCCTGCCGTCAACGTGGTTGACGGTTCTGTCTATCCCTTCTCCATCGATGTCAAGACCTCGTCGAACTATGAGGAGACCTTCGAGGTATGCTGGGGTACCGAACCCACCGCCGAAGCCATGACAAATGTCATAATTCCCGATACAAAGGTCAAGAGTACCGCTCTGACCACCTTCACGGGCGATATAGTGGCCGGTGTGACGGGCCGTATCTATATCGGTATCCACGCCAAGACCGAAGGCAGTTCGTCGTCTCTTATGGTCAGCTCCTTTGCAATAGGCGAAGGCACGGCTACCGGCGCACCCGCCGCCGTGAGCGAGTTTACGGCCACATCGCCTGTCGACGGCACCTGCGAGGCCACTCTTTCGTTCAAGCTTCCAGTCGCCGATATCGCAGGCAATGCCCTCGAAGGCGAAAAGGCTCTTACCTCTGTCGAGATTCTCCGCGACGGCAAGGTGATCGCCACCATTACGGACGGTCTTGACGCCACTGCTCCCGTAGTATATACCGACCGTGACGAGTCCCTCACCCTCGGAATTCACAAATACAGCGTCGTTGCCGTCAATGGCGCAGGCCGCGGACCGGCTGCCGAAGCCGAGGTGCTCATCGGCGCCCGCAAGCCCGTCGCTCCCGCTTCGGCCCTTATGATCGAGGAAGGCAATACCGGCAAGGTCACCATCTCCTGGGAACCTGTGACCACCGACGTCGAAGGCAATACATTCAAGCCCGAGGCCGTAACATACCGTGTGGTCAACCGCAATTATGAGACCGTGGCCGACAATGTCACCGGCACATCTGTCACTATCCAGGCCGTCGAGGAAGGCGAGCAGGCCTTCGTGCAGTTCGGTGTCTATGCCGTAACTGCTGGCGGCGAGTCCGAAAAGCTTACCGGCACAGCTTATAAGCCCGTCGGCAAGCCTTACGAGACTCCCTGGACCGAATCTTTCGCCAACCGTTCGATTTCGTCGATCTTCGGCTTTAATTATATCGTCGGCAGCGAACCCTGGCAGTTTGTCAGCACATCCGACTGGGGTATCACTCCTCAGGACGAGGACGGCGGTTTCGCTTACTTCGAGGCCTATGGCTCGTACACGGCCCTTGTCACCGGCAAGATCTCGCTCGAAGGAATATACAATCCCGCGTTCACATATTACACCTACAACTATGAGATGTCAAGCGGCGAGCCTACCAACGCCATAGAGGTTCAGGCCGACGAAGGCGACGGACGCGGTTTCGTGAAGGTTCAGAGCGACGTTGTCGTAGAGACAGGCGAGCTCAACCAGTGGAACAAGGTCGTGGTGTCGCTTGCAGCCTATGAAGGCAAGTCGGTCGTGCTCCGCATAGTGCCTACCGATGCCAAGCTCGCTTTCTATACTCTCGACAATCTCCGCGTGGCAAGCTATGTGGAATCCAACCTTACCGCCTCGCGTATCGTGGCTCCGGGCGTGGCCGATACCGGCAAGGAGTTCGAGATAGAAGTAACCGTAGCCAATACAGGCGAGGAGACCGTCGGATCATATACCGTCGAGCTGCAGCGCAACGGCCAGACCGTTGACTTCAAGGACTGCACGCGTATCGATCCCGCTACATCCAGAGTCGTGACCTTCACGCAGACCCTCAACGCCATCGACGGCGATGCCGCAGTCTTCAAGGCGCTCGTATTCAGCTCTGCCGATCTTCTCGATGCCGACAATGAGACCGAAGAGATCAGTGTCGGCATTGCAGCTCCCGCCGTGCCCGAAGTGGCCGATCTCGGCGCTGTGATCAATGGCTCCGACATAGTGCTCTCATGGAGCCGTCCCGACGAGACCAAAGCTCCCGCCGAGGCATTTACCGAAGGCTTCGAGGGCGCCGAAAGCTGGAGCCAGACTGTTGCCGGCTGGAAGATCACCGATATGGACAAGACTCCTGTCGGCGGCATAGTGATCACCAACTTCCCCATCAGCGGCATGTGTGCCTGGAGTGTGGCCGACCGCCAGTGGTCCGGTTTCGCCGATAACAATAATGCCCAGGCATGGGATGCCCATCAGGGCAACAAGTACATATGCTCGGAATATGTGCAGCGCGGCAATTCTCCCGTTCAGAGCGACGACTGGGCCATCTCGCCCCGTCTCTACGGCGGCCCGCAGGCGATCTCTTTCTATGCCAAGAGCTTCAACCCCGAATTTCTCGAGACATTTGAAGTCCTTTATTCCGAAAATTCGACCAACATCGACGATTTCAAGAGCGTGGGAACAGTTCTCGACGTGCCCAATTCCTGGACCAACTACCGGTTCATGCTGCCCGACGGAGCCAGATATTTTGCTATCCGCAGCCGCTCGACCAACAAGTTCTTCCTCTTTATCGACGATGTGACCTATATTCCCGCCGAGGGTACTCCCGCTCCTGTCGTGCTTCAGGGCTATAATGTGTACCGCAACGGCAACAAGCTGAACACGGAACTCGTTGCCGATCCTTCGTTTACCGACAAGGGTGTGTCTGTAGACCGTACTCACAGCTATTATGTGACCGCGGTATACGACAAGGGCGAGTCGCGCCGCTCCAATGAGGCCACCGTATTGATTTCCGGTCTCGGCGATATCGATGCCGCTACAGTGAGTGTTGTCGCCCGCGACGGTGCTGTTGCCGTGAGCGGTCTCGCAGACGGCGAAGTGACCGTATATGCCGTAGATGGCCGTACAGTCGCCACAGTCCGTTGTCGCAATACTGTCAGCATTCCTGTTGCCGCAGGCATTTATCTTGTCAAGGCCGCAGGCAAGACCGTCAAGGTCATCGTGAAGTAAGCCCCCCGACTGCAAAAAAAACGCACTGCCCTTCCGAAGAGGCAGTGCGTTTTTTTACGCTTACGGTAGTTTATTTCTGGCGGGAGAGGGGACGGCGGTAGGCGTCTTCGTGGCGTCCGCGGTTGCGGTATACGTCGAGAGCCATGTATATGGCGCTGCGCATGGATTCGGCCGAGGCCTGTCCCTTGCCTGCTATGTCATAACCCGTGCCGTGGTCGGGCGATGTGCGTACGAAAGGCAGTCCGGCGGTGAAATTCACGCCCTGGTCCATTGCTATGGTCTTGAAGGGGGCCAGTCCCTGATCGTGATACATTGCCAGAACGCCGTCGAATGCGCGGTAGCTCTCGCTGCCGAAGAAGCCGTCGGCGGCATAGGGACCGAATGCAAGTATCTTATCGGCCTGAGCTTCGGCTATGGCCGGTATGATGGTCTCTTCCTCTTCCTTGCCGAGAAGGCCGCGTTCGCCGGCGTGCGGATTGAGCGACAGAACGGCTATGCGGGGATTCTGTATGCCGAAGTCGCGGCGCAGCGACAGGTCGAAATCCTTCAGTTTATCCTTGATCAGCTCTTTCGTGAGGGCGCCGGGTACTTCGGCGATAGGCATGTGTGCGGTAGCCAGGGCCACACGCAGATAGTCGGTACAGAGCACCATGAGTGCTTTCGCGTCGGGATGCTCCTCGTCGGCGAGGGAGCTTTGCAGATATTCCGTGTGGCCGGGGAACTTGAAGTCGGGGCTCTGTATGGAATGCTTGTCGATCGGAGCCGTGACCAGCACGTCGATGTTGCCTGCGCGGAGGTCGGCCACGGCGGCCTCGAGGGCGGCCAGAGCGGCGGCGCCTGCGGCTTCCGACGCTATGCCCGGTTCGATTTTGAGGTCTTCGCCGACAACGTTGACGATGTTGAACACGCCGTCGCGGGCGTCGGCGGCGCTGTCTATGCGCGTGAACTGCACCTGCGGCAGCTCCATTGCCTTGCGGTAGAACGATGCGGCCTTGGCCGAACCGTAGACCACTATGGTGCACAGATCTGCGAGACGGTTGTCCTCGAGAGTCTTGAGGATGACCTCGTAGCCTATGCCGTTGGTATCTCCGTGGGTGATGCCCACTTTTATCTTGCTCATTGTTGAAGTCGGGTTAAATAAGTTTTAAGATTAAAAAGTGTATTTTTAATTACGAGTTACGAGTTAGAAGTTAGGAGTTGGTCATTACTAAACTTGTAACTACTAATTTCCTGACCCGGCAAGCATGCCGCAGGCCGCCATGATGTCCTCGCCGCGGCTGGCGCGTATGGTGGCGGTGATGCCGGCGGCATTGAGGCGGTCGCGGAAGGCTTCCATGGTCGCCGTGTCGCTCGGGCGTCCTTCGAAACCGGGGGTACGGTGGAAGCGGATCAGGTTCACGCGGGCGTCCGAGCCGCGCAGCATGCGGGCGAGGGCGTCGGCATGTTTCTCGTCGTCGTTGAGACCGGCGAACATCGTGTATTCCATCGAAAGACGGCGCTGATGGGCAAAATCGTGGGCTTTCAGCAGCGGCATGATCTCGCGCAGTGGAAATGCCTTCTCGACCGGCATTATCCGCTCGCGCTCGCCGGCGAAGGGTGTATGTACGCTCAGCGCTATGTGTACCTGGGTGCGGTCGAGGAGGGTACGGAGTCCCTTGGTGTTGCCGATGGTCGATACGGTGATACGGCGCGGACTCCATGCCATTCCCCATTTTGCCGTGAGAATGTCGATGGCGGCGAGCACGGCATCGAGGTTGTCGGTGGGCTCGCCCATGCCCATGAAGACGATATTGGTGAGGTTTTCGCTGCCCGGAACCGACAGGATCTGGTTCATGATGGCGCCGGCGTCAAGATTGCCCTGAAAGCCGCCCTGACCCGTCATGCAGAATTTGCAGCCCATGCGGCATCCGGCCTGACTCGACACGCACAGCGTGGCTCGCTCACGGTCGGGGATATAGACAGCCTCTATGTCGCGGCCGCCTACACCTTCGAAGAGATACTTGGCCGTACCGTCGGCGCTCACAGCCTCCATCTTCGGTGCCTCGCGGCCTACGGTATAGGTCTTTTTGAGTTCTTCGCGGGCCTTCTTGGGGAGGTCGGTCATGGCGTCGATATCGTCGACGCGCTTCTGGTAGAGCCACGCGGCCATCTGCCGGGCCGCGAACGGACGCAGTCCTACCGAAGCGGCCACTTCGCCGAGCTGTTCGGGATTAAGCCCTAAAAGTTTCTTCATCAGTCGAATGTTTGGGCCATGGCATGCAACGCGTGCTGTACGGACATGCCACGGTATAGGATATTGTAAACGTTGTCGAGGATAGGCATATCGACTCCGAGGCTCCCGTTGATTTCGTGTATGCATCGGGTGCCGTAGTAGCCTTCGGCTGTCTGGTTCATTTCCATGCGGGCATTGCGCACGGAGTATCCGCAGCCTATCATGGAGCCGAAATTATGGTTTCGCGAGAAGCGCGAGTATGCCGTTACGAGGAGGTCGCCCAGATATACGGAGTCGCATATATTGCGCGGGGCCGGGCATGCCGCGTCGAGGAACCGGCTCATCTCGCGGATGGCGTTCGATACGAGTATGGCCGAGAAATTGTCGCCCGTCTTGGTGCCGTGGACTATCCCGGCGGCTATGGCGTAGATGTTTTTCAGCACGGAGGCATATTCGATGCCGTCGACATCAGCCGAGCATATGGCATTTGTGCGGCTGCTGCGCAGGCACGAGGCGAAGGCTTCGGCCGCATCGAGGTCGCGGCATCCGACGGTGAGATACGACGGACGGTCGAGAGCCACTTCCTCGGCGTGGCACGGCCCTCCGACCACGAGCATCCTCGCGGGGTCTACGCCGAAGCGCGATGTCATGAAATCGGTTATGAGTTCGTTGGTCTGCGGCACCATGCCTTTTATGGCCGATACGACATATTTTCCGCTGATATCGGCCCTTATCTTGTCGATGTGTTCGCTGAAATATGGCGACGGCATGACCATGAGCAGGGTGTCGGCCTCGGCGCATACCTTGTTGATATCGCTTGAGAACGAAATGCGGTCGACGTCGAAGTGCGCGTCGGTGAGATATGCCGGATTGTGGCCCAGCTCCTTGAATTCGGCTATGCGATCGTCGCGCCGCATATACCACATTATTTCGGCGCGGTTCTTGAGCAACAGTTTGGCCAGGGCCGTGGCCCAGCTGCCTCCGCCCATCACCGCTATCTTGCCCGGAAATGTATCGTTGTGCATTCTGACAGGATTTTTAAGGATAAAGGCTCGTGCGAGCCTTTATCCTTTATGAGACGCTTCAGGCGTTCGCTGCGGCAATCCATTCGGCCACGGTGTCGGGCGACGGATTCTTAAGGCCAAGCTTGTGCTTCTTGTTGAGTCCGCAGAAGTCCTGGTGTGCCTTGGCGGGGTTGGCCTGAGCGAGGGCGGCAACGGTGAGTATGCCGGCCTTCTGGATCACGGGCACCCACTCTTCGGGCACGCCGACGGCGACGAAAGCCTCGGCGCTGTCGCGCTTCTCGACCTTTTCGGGACGCATCTGAGGGAAGAGGAGCACTTCCTGGATCGCTGTCTGGCCCGTCATGAGCATGACGAGGCGGTCCATGCCTATGCCCATGCCCGATGTCGGAGGCATGCCGTATTCGAGGGCGCGGATAAAGTCGCCGTCGATGATCATTGCCTCGTCGTCGCCCTTCTCGCCGAGTCGCATCTGCTCTACGAAGCGTTCGTACTGGTCGATGGGGTCGTTGAGCTCAGAGTAAGCGTTTGCCAGCTCTTTGCCGTTCACCATCAGCTCGAAACGTTCGGTGAGTTCGGGGTTGTCGCGGTGGCGCTTGGTGAGCGGCGACATTTCGATGGGGTAGTCGGTGATGAAGGTAGGCTGAATGTAGAGGCCTTCGCATTTTTCGCCGAAAATCTCGTCGATGAGCTTGCCTTTGCCCATGGTGTCGTCGACCTCAATGCCGAGTTCGCGGGCTGTCTTGCGGAGCTGTTCCTCGTCCATGCCGGTGATGTCGACGCCGGTGTGGTCCTTGATGGCCTGGGCCATGGTCACGCGGGGGAACGGAGCCTTGAAGCTGATGACGTTGTCGCCGACCTTGACTTCGGTTGTGCCGTTGACGTCGAGGCAGATTTTCTCGAGCATACGCTCGGTGAAGCTCATCATCCAGTTGTAGTCCTTGTAGGCCACATAGATTTCCATGCAGGTGAACTCGGGGTTGTGGGTGCGGTCCATGCCCTCGTTGCGGAAGTTCTTGGAGAACTCATAGACACCGTCGAAGCCGCCCACGATGAGGCGCTTCAGATAGAGCTCGTCGGCTATACGGAGGTAGAGAGGAATGTCGAGGGCATTGTGGTGCGTGATGAAGGGGCGGGCCGACGCACCGCCCGGAATGCTCTGGAGGATAGGAGTCTCGACCTCGATGTAGCCTGCGGCGTTGAAGTATTCGCGCATGGAGGTGTAGACCTTGGTACGCTTGAGGAATATCTGCTTCACGGCGTCGTTGACTACCAGGTCGACATAGCGGCGGCGGTAGCGCAGCTCGGGGTCGTCGAAGGCGTCGTAGGTCACGCCGTCCTTCACCTTCACGATAGGAAGGGGGCGCAGGCTCTTGCTGAGCACTATGAGCTCCTGGGCGTGAACGGAGATTTCGCCGGTCTGGGTGCGGAACACGTAGCCGCGGATTCCGACGAAGTCGCCGATGTCGAGGAGTTTCTTGAATACGGTGTTATATAGTTCCTTGTCTTCGCCGGGGCAGATTTCGTCGCGCGATATATATACCTGAATGCGGCCGAAAGCGTCCTGCAGCTCTATGAACGATGCCTTGCCCATGATACGGCGGCTCATGATACGGCCGGCGACCGCTATTTCGCGGCGGGGTGCTTCGTCTTCGAAATTCGCTTTGATTTCGTCGCTGTGGCCTGTGACGGTGAATTCTGCCGCGGGATACGGCTCAATGCCGAGGCGGCGCAGTTCGGCCAGACTGTTGCGGCGTATGGCTTCCTGTTCGCTGAGTTCGAGTGGATTCATAATCATTATCTTGCTTTAACTCGCAAAGATACGAAAAATTCGTCATATACTCCGCAGAGAGTCTACAAATTCGCCCATGCTGCCTTTGCGTTCGTTGCGGAAGGACTTGTCGGTGTAGATGGTGGCACAGAGCGGACTCGCCTCTTTGAGCGAGCGCCATTCGGCCCAGAGGGCGTCGTAGGCGGCTATCGAGCGGCGTATTTCGGTCTGCAGGGCGGAGTCGCCGTCGGTGTAGAGGCGGCTGTAGATCATCAGGCGCCACATTTCGCGTATCAGGTGGTATTTTATGCGCCCGTAGGTGCACGACACGTCTATGGCTTCCTTCAGCGTCGGGTCGTCGCAGTCTATCTGGCGCGACATTGCCTCGATTGCCGACCACATGTGGGCCGCCTCGTCTTTCTCGGCCAGCACTTTGTCGGCGGCATTGGCCGCAAGTATGGCATCTATGACGTGGCCGTTGGCCGAGGCGCTGAAAAATTCGTCGCGGGTCCACCAAACGTCGTTGTGGGTGTAGCTGTTGCAGTGGCCTTTGCGCACGGCCTCGACGCTCATCAGCGCTATTTGGCGGAAGAGGTAGGCGTTGTAGCCATGCAGCGATATGCTGTCGCAGAACTCGCGGAATATGTCTTCTTCTGAGCGCGAGGTGTCGGCCGCCCAGCGCGCCACGACGAAGGTGTTGAGGTCGGTCCATATCTCATGGTTTATATACGGCCCCTGCCAGCCTCCGCCGTGCGACCATGTCATGACGCCCTTGAGCAGCCCCGTGCCTGCGACGTCGCGCAGTCCGCGCGGCGCATCGGGCGCATTGTCGCGGCCGGTGAAGCGGTGTGTGCCGAATTCTATGTCGAGCGCCGTCTCCGGCCAGCCGTCGATTACGCCTTTTGCCGTGTAGTAGGGGTGGGCGCCTTTGCCGTAGGCCTCCATGCGCGACTGCGACTCGACCACCTGCTGGTGCCGCCCGCGGCCCAGGGCCGGGTTGAATGGCGTCATGCGGTGATAGTCGTTCTGCTGGTATTTGATGGAAAAAAAGAGCAGCGGGTGCGGTTCTACGGCGTCGGTCACGCTCAGATAGAAGTCGGGGTTGTTGTGGAAATTATATCCGAAATCCCATGTGCGGTAGAAGAGCTTCTTGCCGCGTTTCACGCACACTTCCTTGCGGAGCAGGCTGATGAGGTCTATGTGGTCGGCGACGGCGTCCTTGCCGCCGCGTATAGGACTGCCGCCCATATGGAAGGGTGTGTCGTGCAGATATGTCTCGCCAAAGCGCAGGGTAATGCCTCCGAGGGCCGGGAAGCGCTCGAAAATGCGGTCTATCTGGTAGCATAGCAGGCGGCGGGTGGTCTCGCGGCTGATATCGGGCTTGCGGGCGCGTTCGTTGCTTCCTCCTGTGCCTGCCACAGAGCCCGCTCCGCGGATTGAGTCGCCGTAGAGCTCCCATACAGAGGCCGGAAAGACGAGGAAGTCGGTGAAGGGGTAGACGGGCACTTCCGCCGCCTCATACCGGGCAAGCATGGAGTCTATCCGGGCGGCTTTTGCGTCTATCCAGCGGCGTTCGTCGCTGCCTGCAGGGGTCAGGCGGCTGTCGAAGCCCGCGTAGTCTATGGCGCAGTTTATGTGCCAGTGTGTCACGGTGCCGCTGAATCCGGCGCTTTTCAGAAATTCGGGCGAATTATATTTGGTTTCGAATGGTGCTTCGCCGGGATTGTTGTGCACCATGTCCATGATTTCCGGCAAAGATTCGGCTTCGGCTACGAGCGATGCAAGCGACAGAGACATCACGAGCCCATATTTAAAGAGTTTTAGCATAAAATACTATTTGAGCCCCTGCGGTGTCGGTTGTCTAAGATGTTGATACTGCATAAACTGACTTTGGGGCATATTCGCGAAATATGCTCCAAAGTTAAATATAATCCTATAAACGGCAAAAATTATCCGAAGATTTTCATCACCGCCGCCATTTTTCCGGCAATTTCGGCGGTGGCAAGATTGCCTGCGCAGCTGCTCTTCGTCCATGCCGGTGATGTCGACGCCGGTGTGATCCTTGATGGCCTGAGCCATGGTCACGCGGGGGAAGGGGGCCTTGAACGAGATTACGTTGTCGCCGACCTTGACCTCGGTGGTACCGTTGACGTCCATGCATATCTTCTCGAGCATGCGCTCGGTGAAGCTCATCATCCAGTTGTAGTCCTTATAGGCCACATAGATTTCCATGCAGGTGAACTCGGGGTTATGGGTGCGGTCCATGCCCTCGTTGCGGAAGTTCTTCGAGAACTCATATACGCCGTCGAAGCCGCCCACGATGAGGCGCTTCAGATAGAGCTCGTCGGCTATACGGAGGTAGAGAGGAATGTCGAGGGCATTGTGGTGCGTGATGAAGGGGCGGGCCGACGCACCGCCCGGAATGCTCTGGAGGATAGGAGTCTCGACCTCGATGTAGCCTGCGGCGTTGAAGTATTCGCGCATGGAGGTGTAGACCTTGGTACGCTTGAGGAATATCTGCTTCACGGCGTCGTTGACTACCAGGTCGACATAGCGGCGGCGGTAGCGCAGCTCGGGGTCGTCGAAGGCGTCGTAGGTCACGCCGTCCTTCACCTTCACGATAGGAAGGGGGCGCAGGCTCTTGCTGAGCACTATGAGCTCCTGGGCGTGAACGGAGATTTCGCCGGTCTGGGTGCGGAACACGTAGCCGCGGATACCGACGAAGTCGCCTATGTCGAGGAGTTTCTTGAATACGGTGTTATAGAGCTCCTTGTCGTCGCCGGGGCATATCTCGTCGCGCGAGATATAGACCTGGATACGGCCGAAGGCGTCCTGCAGTTCTATAAACGAGGCTTTGCCCATGATTCGGCGGCTCATGATACGTCCGGCGACCGCTACCTCGCGGCGGGGCGCTTCGTCTTCGAAATTCGCTTTGATTTCGTCGCTGTGTCCGGTTACGGTAAATTCTGCCGCGGGATACGGCTCAATGCCGAGGCGGCGCAGTTACTTGCAAAAATACATAAAAATCCGTGTATGTGGCGATTAATCGGCCGATTTAAGCTGTCCCTGATGTTAAACAGCGGCATGCACAATAGCGCATGCCGCTGTTTAACAGTTGTTTAGATGTTTCAGCCCATAAGCAGCACTATCACTACGCCCCATAGTATGAGGAGGGTGTTGCCGATGGCATAGGTCACGGTATAGCCCATGGCCGGAATCGAGCTTCCGATGGCATCCTGCACGGCGCCGAGCGACGCCGTCGTGGTGCGGCTGCCCGCGCAGCATCCAAGATTGATGGCGGCGGGGAACTTGAAAATGTGGCGGCCTATGATCATGCCGAGAATAAGCGGTATCGATGTCGCTATTATGCCCATGAGGAACAGTTCGATGCCAACTTCCTTCAGGCCCGATACGAACGAGGGGCCGGAAGCTATGCCCACTACTGCTATGAACATGTTTAAGCCGAGATTATCCATCAGCCATACGGCCGAACGCGGCAGGCGTCCGAAGGTCGGGTGCTTCGAGCGCAGCCATCCGAGTACGAGACCGGCTATAAGGACACCGCCGCTCACGCTCAGACTCACCGGTACTTTGCCCAGGTGTATTGCGAGCGATCCGATGAGGCCGCCGAGGAATATGCCTATTCCGACAAACACAAGGTCGGTCTTTGTGGTTCGGCGGTCGGCATAGCCGAGCTCTTTGGCTGCGGCGTTGACCTCGCGTTCGAGTCCTACCACAGATATCACATCGCCGCGCCTTATCTTTATCTGGGCGAGTACAGGAACGTTGACGCCGCCGCGGCTGATTCTCTTGATCGATATGCCGTACATGAATTTCTGGCGGCGCAGATCGTCGACGGTCATGCCGTCGAGAGCCTTGGAGGCTATTGTGATGTCGAGATCCTCTGCCATGAAATCGATCAGTTCGGCATCGAGCACCTCAGGGCCGATCCAGCTTTCATCGCCGATTATAAATTCGCGGCGTCCGCTGAGCACTATGTCGTCGCCGAGCGCTATTTTCTGCTCCTGGCCCGGGGTTATGTCGACGATCTTGCCGCCGGAGCGCATGCGTTCGACATGGATAGGCTTTCCTTTCTGCCTGAAATAGTCTTCGGCCTCGTCGACGGTGCGCGGTGTGGCGAAGAAGCTGTCGTTCACCTTATAGGCCCTGAATACAACCGGGCGCAGGGCCTTGATGTAGTTGGGGTCGGAGTTTGCCGTGCCGTAGTTCATCTTCTTTTCAAGCTCTACGGTCTCGGCCTTCACCTTCTTGAGACCGCCCAGGAGAGCCGGGCCGAGATTTGCCAGGATATATGCCGATCCGATCGTGCCGAACACATATGTCACGGCGTAGCACACCGGAATCATGCCTATCCACTGCTGTTTGTCGGCCGCCGATGCCGAAAGCGAGTTGATGGTGTCGGTGCCCACGCCGATTACAGCCGACATAGTCTGGGCGCCTGCCAGCAGACCGACAGCCTCGCCGACATTATAGCCCATGCACAGGGCGACGGCCCATGTGGAGAGGAGACAGAGCACACACACGACGACGGCGAAAAGCACCTGCTTTATTCCGTCGCCCTTGAGTGCGCTGAAAAACTGCGGGCCTACACTATAGCCTATCGAGAACAGGAACAGCAGGAAAAAAACGTCTTTCAGCGGACCGGGTACGGGAATGTCGAGCTGGCCGACCACGACTCCGACAAGGAGGACGGAGGTCACCGTGCCGAGCGAAAAAGACTTGTATTTAAGCTGACCAATAAAAAAGCCGATGCCCAGAGTCAGGAATACGGCGAGCGACGGGTTGTCGCGCAATATGTGTACTATCCAATCCATTGTGATTATTGATTATATTAGGGGGTGTGGTACTCTTCTTTAACATAAAGGAGGTGATTTTAGTTTCTGGATATTGTCATAAATTTTTGATAGCCGCCGTAAACATTCCGGAGATGCCGGACGTTAAGTAAGAGATGAAAGATGATAGGAGTCTGTCCCTTACTATCTGTATCAGACACTCGCTTATCGAAGGCATCTCTAACAGATCTACAATACTATACACTTAAATATTTACATCTATGCTCGACCAAAAACTCGACCCCAACTTCCGTAACGGAGATGCAAAAACCGATGTGTTCGGTTCCGACGCAATGCTTCAGGCAGCTCCTGTAGAGCGTATCCCCGCAGGCCCCACGACCCCTGAGATAGCTTACCAGATGGTAAAGGATGAAACCTTTGCCCAGACTCAGCCGCGACTCAATCTCGCGACATTCGTAACCACATACATGGACGAGTATGCTACCCGTCTTATGAACGAGGCCATCAACATCAACTATATCGACGAGACGGAATATCCCCGTATCGCCGTGATGAACGGCAAATGTATCAATATCATCGCCAATCTCTGGAACACCCCCGAGACCAACACATGGAAAACGGGTGCTTTGGCAATCGGTTCGTCGGAAGCATGTATGCTCGGCGGCATTGCCGCCTGGATCAGGTGGCGTGAGCGCCGTCAGAAAGAAGGAAAGCCTTATGACAAGCCTAACTTCGTGATCTCGACAGGCTATCAGGTCGTATGGGAAAAATTCGCCCAGCTCTGGCAGATCGAAATGCGTACCGTGCCTCTGTCGCTCGAAAAGACAACTCTCGATCCCGAAGAAGCACTCAAGATGTGCGACGAGAACACCATCTGTATCGTGCCTATCCAGGGTGTGACATGGACCGGCCTCAACGACGATGTCGAGGCTCTCGACAAGGCCCTCGATGCCTATAACGCCAAGACCGGCTACGACATTCCTATCCACGTCGACGCTGCTACCGGCGGCTTTATCCTCCCCTTCCTCTTCCCCGAGAAGAAATGGGACTTCCGTCTGAAATGGGTACTCTCCATCAGCACCTCCGGCCATAAATTCGGTCTTGTATATCCCGGTCTGGGCTGGGTCGTATGGAAAGACAAGAAGTATCTGCCTGATGTGATGTCGTTCAGTGTCAACTATCTCGGCGCCGAGATCAGTCAGGTCGGCCTGAACTTCTCGCGTCCTGCCGCACAGATCCTCGGTCAGTACTATCAGTTCATCCGTCTCGGATTCGAAGGCTACAAGAACGTTCAGTACAATTCTCTCTCCGTGGCCAAGTATCTGCACTCTCAGGTGAGCGCAATGCCCGAATTCCAGCCCTATTCGCCCGATGTGCCCAACCCCATCTTCACCTGGCTCATGAAGCCCGAAGTGCAGAAGACCGCCAAGTGGACTCTCTTCGATCTTCAGGACAAACTCGCCCAGAAGGGCTGGATGGTACCTGCATACACCCTCCCCGCAAACATACAGAACATCGTGGTAATGCGTGTGCTCTGCAAGCAGGGATTCAGCCGTGATATGGCCGACCAGCTCCTCAACGACATCCGTTTCGCCGTCAACGAGCTTAACGCCCTCGAGTATCCTACTCCCACGCGTATCTCCATGGAAAAGAACATACCTCTGGTTGCCAAGACCTTCAACCATACCGGTAAGTAAATTCAAAGTCTATACTGCGGGCGCGGTCACGCTCCCGTGAAAAATAACTGCCGGCCGGTGGCCACCGATTACAACGGTCGTCCGCCGGCCGGCTTTCACTGAATACGTATCAACTATGGATATAACTCTCACCAGACAACAGATCAGGGAGGCCGCCCAGCAGGCTTATGAAAAAGCATCCAAGGTCACCGGCGGCGCAAATGCCAACTATATCCCCTATCTGGCCAATATCGACTCCGGCCTTTTCGGTCTGAGCGTAATGCTGCCCGACGGAACCGCTTTCAATTTCGGCGATACGTCATACAGATTCGGCATAGAATCGGTATCGAAAGTGCCGACAGCCATTCTGGCCATGATACAGCATACTCCTGCCGGAGTGCTCGAAAAGATCGGCGCCGATGCCACGGGGCTGCCTTTCAACTCCATTTTCGCAATCCTCCTCGAGAACGACCATCCATCGACACCGCTGGTCAACGCCGGCGCCATATCGGCATGCTCCATGATCGATCCCAAGGGCGATTCCGACGCCAAATGGAAGGCTATCACCGACAACATCACCGCTCTGTGCGGTTCGGCGCCCGAGCTTATCGACGAGCTTTATAAAAGCGAAAGCGACACCAATTTCAACAACCGTGCAATCACATGGCTGCTGAAAAACTATAACCGTATCTACGACGATCCGGCCATGAGCCTCGACCTCTATACGCGCCAGTGCTCGCTCGGTATCACCTGCAGCCAGCTTGCCGTGATGGCGGCCACCATAGCCTCGGGCGGCGTCAATCCGCTGACGCATGCGCGTGTCTTCGACCCGGAGATAGCGCCGAAAATCACAACTCTCATTGCCACTGTCGGCTTCTACCAGAACTCCGGCGACTGGCTCTATACATCGGGCGTGCCTGCCAAGAGCGGTGTCGGCGGCGGTGTGCTCGGCGTAATGCCGGGGCTTCTGGGAATAGCCGCATTCGCTCCTCCTCTCGACCCGGCCGGAAATTCGGTAAAGGCACAGGCGGCCGTCAAGGAATTCGCCCGTATTCTCGGACTCGGCGTCATGAACGGCGACCGTGTCACTATCGCAGAATGATAACCTCTAAAAAACTACTCATATGGCTACAAAACCCACTTTCACCACCGCGGCGACGGTAAAGTCGGCCGCCAAATTAGGTGTTGGTACCCTGATGATAATGAACATCGTGGCCGTTGTTTCTCTTCGCGGACTTCCCGCCGAGGCTGTCTACGGCATGAGTTCGGCGTTCTACTATCTGTTCGCGGCACTTGTATTCCTGATTCCTGTATCGCTTGTGGCCGCCGAGCTTGCCTCGCTTTTCCCCTATCAGCAGGGCGGTATGTTCCGCTGGATAGGCGAGGCTTTCGGCAGCAAACTCGGCTTTCTGGGCATATGGCTCCAATGGGTCGAGAGTACCATCTGGTTCCCGACTGTGCTGACATTCGGCGCCGTGTCGCTGGCATTCATCGGCATGGATCATGTGGCCGACTCCCATCTGGCTGCAAATAAATACTATACCATTATCGTAGTGCTCGCCATCTACTGGCTCGCCACCCTCATCTCGCTCAAAGGCCTCGGATGGGTAGGCAAAATATCGAAAATCGGAGGTATGGTGGGCACCATCATACCGGCCGGCATCCTTGTTGTGTGCGGAGTGGCCTTCCTGGCTACCGGCGGACAGTCGCAGATGGACTTCCACGGCGATTTCTTCCCCGATCTCTCCAATTTCGACAATGTGGTTCTGGCCGCATCCATCTTCCTGTTTTATGCCGGTATGGAAATGTCGGGCGTGCATGTGCGCGACATCAAGAATCCGACGGTAAACTATCCGAAGGCGGTATTCGGCGGCGCTCTTGTCACCGTGCTTATCTTCGTGCTCGGCACATATTCTCTCGGCGTGATTATCCCGGCCAAGGATATCAATCTCGTGCAGAGTCTTCTTGTCGGTTTTGACAATTATTTCAAGGCATTCCATATGAACTGGTTCACGCCTGTGATTGCCGTGGCTCTGGCCTTCGGCGTGCTCGCCGGTGTGCTTACATGGGTCGCCGGTCCGTCGAAGGGCGTTTTTGCTGTCGGGCAGGCCGGATATCTGCCTCCCTTCTTCCAGAAGACAAACAAGGCCGGTGTGCAGAAGAACATCCTTATCATCCAGGGCGTTGCCGTGACACTGCTTTCGTCGCTGTTCGTAGTAATGCCTTCGGTCGAGAGTTTCTACCAGATTCTTTCGCAGCTCACCGTAGTGCTCTATCTTATAGCATATCTGCTCATGTTCGCGGCAGTTATATATCTCCGCTATTCCATGAAGAATGCCAAACGAGCCTTCCGTATCGGTTCGAAGGGCAATTTCCTGCTTTGGGTTGTGGCCGGTGTCGGCTTCCTGGGCTCGCTGCTCGCATTCGTGCTCAGCTTCTTCCCTCCCGACCAGATCGCAATGGGTTCGAAGACCGTATGGTTCGCGGTGCTTTTCGGCGGTGTGGCTCTGTTCGTGATACTGCCTTTTATCATTCTGGCTTGCCGCAAGCCGTCGTGGGTCAATCCCAAGAGCGATTTCGTGCCTTTCCACTGGCAGAAAGACCCGCAGTCGCAGGCTCTTCTCAAGGCTGCTGAGGAAGCATACGAAGCATCTGAAGCCGCCAAAGACAGTTCTGCAAAATAGCGGCGCGACATATTTGGCAAAGATGGCGACAGCGTTTAAAAAGCGCTGTTGCCATTTTTGTATCCATATATTTGGAATCTTTTTAGATATCATGAAGACACGACCTCATTATCTCATGCTATGCGCTTTTGCGGCGATGGCTCCGGGAACTTTCGCCACCGACAATCTGCATGTCTCCGACCCCTCGGGCCATATAGGTCTCACTCTCGATCTCGACGGCGGCTGCCGTGTGGGCAGTCTCACGGTCGACGGCGTGGAGGTGCTTGCCGGAAGCGGCGTCCGCACAGGCGTCCGCACCCGCGGGGGTGCCTATACTTCAGGTGCTGTAAAATCAGCTCCGTGTGTAAGCCGCCGGGGCGATGTCCTCACCGTCGACTCGATAGTGTACGGCGACGGTGCTCTGGCCTATATCGAATCGTGGCGCTTCGAGCCATGCGGCGATGCCATAGAATGGACCATAACAAGCAATACCGGCACAGCACTGGCCCGCGTGGAGGACCGCTTCGTGCCGCAGTGGGATTTCGCCGCCATGGACACATGGAAGGGCGGTATTCTCGACAACGGCGGCATGGTGTGGTGCAAGTACCTCAGGGCCGAGGACGATACCTACGGCGTGCATACGGGCGGCATAACCCTATGGAATCCCGATCGGCCCGGCGCACTGCGCATCGAAACATCTACCGGAGGTGTGATGCACCAGAAATTCAGCCACGGCAAGAACGGCGTGTTTACCATAAAGCACATACCGGCCTCCGGTCCGCTGCAGATGCGTTACGATCTGAGCCGCTGTGTCGGCGGTCGAGAGGATGTCTTCGCTCCTTACATAGTCGAAGGAGGCGATACCGTGACGGTGCGCCTGAGCTACGTCGACTATCCCGAGGCCTATTCACGCGGCAATCTTCGCGGCATCGACGCCGAGTCGGTGCGCGAGCTCATGAACACTACCGGCCGCTACGGCGTGGTCGACAACGGTATCGTAGGAGCCAACGGATGGACTACCAACTGGAAATGCCTGCACGAGCCGTTTTTCGCGCAGATAGGTCTGGCCCTGGCCGATACAAACTATACCCGCAATCTTGCCGAGAGCCTGCATCAGGAGGCGCTTCACGCCGTGACGCCGCAGGGACGCGTGCTGTCGCGATGGCATAATGCCGACGAAGACCAGATGCCCGGCACATATAATTATCAGACAGGTTACTACGAGGCCCGGTGGGGATACACCGTCGATTCGCAGACGGGATATGTGATAAACGTGACCGAGCTTTTCGACCTTCTTGGCTCTATCGAATGGCTTGCCGGACAGAAAGAGACCTGCGAGCGCGCCCTCGACTGGCTTTTGGCCCGTGACGAGAACGGCAACGGTCTGTGCGAGATGATGAACCGCAACCACCGCGAAGGCACAGCCAGCGACTGGCTCGACATCGTGTGGGCGAGCTACGAGAACGCCTTTGTCAACGCTCAGCTCTACGAGGCGCTCCGTCAGTGGGCCGCGTGCGAGACGGTGCTTGGCGATACCGCGCGGGCACAGATGTACGACCGCGCCGTCGACAGGCTTAAGGAGGCATTCAACCGTCCGGTAGAGCAGGGCGGTTTCTGGTCGGAGGAAAAGGGACAGTATGTGTACTGGCTCGATGACGACGGCAGTGTGCACGGCGACAATATGGTTACTCCGGTCAATTTCGCGGCCATAGCGTTCGGCATCTGCGACGACCCCGCCCGCAAGGCCCGCGTACTCGACGAGATAGAGCGGCGCACGGCCTCCGAGGGGCTGTTCCACTGGCCTCTGTGCTTCGATTCGTACGCCCGCGAGGAGGTGGAGGGCGGCAACTGGCCCTTCCCGCGCTATGAGAACGGCGACATTTTCCCCACATGGGGCTATCTCGGAGTCCGCTCCTATGCCGGCTACAAGCCCGAACTGGCACTGAAATATATACGCAATATCCTGGCCCAGTACCGCAAAGACGGTCTGTCGTCGCAGCGCTATGAGCGCCGCTCGCAGACCGGTGTTGGCAGCGATATTCTCGCCGGTATATGCACCTCGGTGACAGCCCTCTACAGCGATATCTACGGCATACGGCCCAAATGGAACCGCATGGGCCTGGAACCGCATATGCTCCCCGAACTCGAGGGCACATCGTTCCGCTACACCCACCGAGGCACCGACTACGATGTGAACCTGTCCAAGGGCCGCCACACACTCTCGACCGACTGCTTCACGGCTTCTTCGGCCGGAGCATTCGGTGTGGACTATGCCGACGGCACTCTGCGCGTGTTCCCCGGCAACAGCGACCGCGGCATAGTGCTCGGCGTGAAGCCTCTCGGCGGCAGTGCTCTGGTGCTTTCACTCGAGAAAAACACGGGCCGTACGGTGCTCGCATGGAGCATCGACGGAAAAGGACGCTATGAAATCGGATTTTCGGGTCTTGAACCCGGCGGCCGCTACGTTCTGTCGCTGCCGGGCGATAAAAAGACCTTCACGGCATCGGCCGACGGCTGTGCCGCCATGGCGGTGGACATGCGGCGTGCGGGCCGGCTGTCACTTCAGACTGTGCAGTAAGGCCGAGAGGGCGTTGTTGGGCCGTATGGCCAGCGCCCTCTCCGCATATGCGGCCGCACGCACGGGGTCGGTGGACGCCAGCGTATTGGCGAGCGCCGCCAGGGCATTGTAGTTAGCCGGGTCGATGGCGAGTATGCGCTCCCATGCGGCAATGGCGGCATCGGTATCGCCTTCCATCACGGCCGCATCGGCTATGGTGGCTATGGCGTCGGTGTCGGCGGGGTTTCCGGTGAGCATACGGCGGCTGTAATCGGCCATTTTCGCCGGATCGCGTCGCAAGGTATAGTAGCGCAGAAGGCGTATGTCAATCACGCGGTGCAGATATGGCAGCGAGCGCTGCAGCCGCAGCAGCAGATTCTCATACAAGTCGGGGCGGCTCAGCGAAAATGCTGCCTCCCGCGCCGGCTTGAGCACGGAGTCGAGAGGCACGGAGTGCGATAGTGCCCGCTCTATTGAGGCGGTGCTTCCGGCGGTATCGGCCCTCATCTCCTGCGCAACGATAAGGCGGGCGTATGGCAGCCCAGCCGACGGCTCTTTGTCGGACAGAAGCATGTAGAGGGCGCTCGCTCCCGCCCATTCCCTGTTGACGAATGCGCGGTCGGCCTTGTCGGCCAGAGCCTTGTCGGCGGTCTGTGCCGCCATGGCCCCTGCCGCGCACAGTAATAAAGTGAAGAAAAGGAGAACTCTCATTGTCAGTATTTGAATGAGCTGCCCCCGAGGAATTCGCGCAGAAGGCTCGTGGACGGTATAAGAGCCTGATCAATAGGCACGAAATAGCTCAGAAATTTGCGTAGGCGGTAAGCTTCGGCATATTCGGGCACGTCGGACGGCACACTGCGCAGTACGGCCTCGGCGTAGTCCTTGATTACTCCGAGTTCGAAGAGCAGCGAGGAGTTGAACATCGCGTCGGCGTTTTCCTGATAGGGGAAAATCCATTTTTCCTCGCCCCGTCGCACGCTCGGCCAGCGGCGTATGGTTTCCTCGGCCGATGTGCCGCGGTATTTGTGGTCGCGGATTATGCGGCGCAGCAGGCGGTTGTCGGTCGTGGGCACCCAGTTGTGCTCGTCGAGCGAGAGAGTGGTGAGGGCCGACACGTAGACGCGGTATTTCATAGCCTCGGCTATGTTGGCTGTCAGTTCGGGGTTAAGGCCGTGTATGCCCTCGATCAGCAGGATTGAACCTTCCTCAAGCTTTATGCGGTCGCCTTTGTACTGGCGTCGGCCGAGTTCGAAGTTGTAGGTCGGCAGTTCCACTTCCTCGCCGGCGAGAATACGGTTGAAATCGCTGTTGAACTGCTCGAGATCAAGGGCGTAGAGCGATTCATAGTCATATTCGCCGTCTGCGTCTCGTGGTGTGCGCTCGCGGTCTACGAAGTAGTTGTCGAGTGATATCATCTGCGGTTTCAGCAGATTGGTCATCAGCTGTATGGCCAGGCGTTTGGTGGTGGTGGTCTTGCCTGACGACGACGGGCCGGCGATTAGCACAATGCGTGCGCCGCCCTCGCGGTAGCGCCTCGTGATGTCGTCGCTTATGTGTGCGAGAGCCTTCTCGTGGAGGGCCTCCGACACGTTGATGAGATCGGCGGCGCGCCGGCTGTTGACATAGGTGTTGAGTTCGCCGACGGTGCTTACGCCGACTATCCGGTTGAAACGGAGGTACTCGGTGAATGCACCGTACATCTTCTCCTGCCGGATAGGACGCGCCGCTTTGGCGGGATTGGCCGGATCGAAGGGCATGAGCAGGAATCCCTGTTTGTAGCGGTGCAGGTCGAAGACTGGCACGTAGCCTGTCGACGGGGCCAGGACACCGTAGTAGCTGTCGCTGATACCGTCGAGTGTATAATATGTGGTGTAGAGTGGTCTGGCCGTGCGGAGCAGGAGCGCGGTGCTGTCGAGGCCCTCGCGCTCGAAGATGCCGACGGCATCGGCGGTGAGGCTTTCGAAACGCTCGAAGGGCAGATCGAGCGCTGCCAGACGCCGCATTTCGGTCTTGAGGGCCGAGACTACGGTTTCAGATACCTCGTCGGTGCCGTGCAGTCGGCAGTAGTAGCCGTGGGCTATGGAGTGCTCGATGGTGAGACGTGCGCCGGGGAGCACGGCGGTGACGGCCCTATAGAGAAGCATGCACAGCGAGCGGGTATATACGCGTGGGCCCGAACCTTCGGTATGGCGCTGGAACTCGACGAGTTTTGGTGTGTATACTTCATATGCAAGGGCTTCGGTCTTATTGTTGACACGTGCGCAGATAGGGCGGAAGCCGAGTTCGCTCTCGAGGGTGGCGGCGAGTTCAAGAAGGGTTGAGCCGCCTTCGATTTCTATATACCGGTCGAGATTTTTGCAGAAAATCCGTATCATGGTCAGGAGGGTAGGAGATTGGGAAGTTAGGAATTAGAAGTTAGGAGTTACAAGTTGTGAAGAGGGAACTTCTAACTTGTAATTTGTAATTATAGAAACTATTATGAAGCACCCTCAGAATCTCTGTCAATGTCTTTATCGGGAAGGGCCTTCTGGCGGTCTTCCTCGATCTTGGCGAGTATGGAGAAGCGGTATACGGCATCGTGTACGGCATGTATGAAACCGGGGAGCCCGTCGCGTATCCCGCCTTTGAGTATATAGCTTTTGAAAAAGCGGTAGGGAGGTTCATAGAACAGTTTGAGCGGACGGTAGCGTTTGGAACGCCGGCTTTTCTCGCGGTCGGTATAGGCGTTCATCTTTGTGAATGTCTGTCCGACACTCTCGTTGGCGAGATGTATCAGGGCGAGGTCGGTGCGTTTTGCCGGAATATATGTTTTAGGACCCTTGTGAGAGGGTCGTGCATGTATTTCGTAGGGCCATGAGGCACCGACGCGGTTGAAGAAGCGGAGTACGTAGTCGGGATAGTAGGCATGCATCCAGCGCCCCATGAAGTAGTTCTTGATTGGTATCATGATGGCGCGTGGCGACGGATCCCGCCCGATTTCGGCATAAAGATAGTCGGCGAGAGCCTGAGGCACGATCTCGTCGGCGTCGACCACGAGCACCCAGTCGTGGAGTGCCTCATGTATGGCGAAGTCGCGGTAGGCCTCGACTATGCGGTGCTCGCCACGTTCTTTGACGACCACGCGGGCGCCGAAGCTTCGGGCGATGGCTGCCGTACCGTCGGTGCTCTCCATGTCGACGACCAGAATTTCGTCGAACGGGGCGAGTGCCTTAAGGCAGCGTCCGAGGTGCTCGGAAGCATTGTATGTCTGCACTATGGCCGATATTTTGGGGCGTCCGTTCATTTTTTACCTCTTATAAATTCCTTAATGTGGCGTTTGCGCCAAAGCCTTACCTGCCTGCGCCGGTAAATTTCCTTGATTTCGTTTTCGATGGATCCGGGATCGCTCTGCAGTGCGGCATACTCGTGGGCGAGCACGGCCAGCCCTTCGGCGGTATCGAGCACGGCACCGAAATTCGCCATGAGTTTTCGATGGTCGCTTATACCGAACTCCATACGGTTTATGTCGATGAGAGAGAACCGATAGCTGCCTTTGCCGTCGGGCATGAAAAGGATGTTTCCCTGTGTGAAATCCTTCATGAAAACGCCTGCGGCGTGGAGACGGTTCATGTATGCGGCCAGGGCGCGTGCCAGAGTGCTGAAATCGGGGCGGTTTTCGGCTCCGCGGAGGTCGTTCCAGCCTTCGAGATAGCGGCATGCATAGTATGATCGTCCGAGACGTCCTCCGCGCAGTTCGCAGACGGCGGCCACGGGCTCGGGAGTATCGAATCCCAGTGCGCGCAGACGCAGCCCGTTGTCAAACGCGCGCAGGGCCTTGGGCTTGCGCAGCTTGCCGTAGATGAGACCTTTGATCATGCCGGGTGTGCCGAATGATTTCAGGCACATCGGTTCCGCTCCATCTGTGACAGCGACGATGTTGCGCCCGCGGTATATCACTCGGTCGGCTTTCGTGAGTCCTCTTTCGGCCAGTCGTCTGGCTATGTCGGGCGCGCACCCTATGTTATCGTTTATCTCTGTCAGAACCTTCATAAATGGTCATGATGCTGTTGTAGAATCGGTCGTATGCAAAACGGTCGGAAAAAGTCCGGGCGGCTTTTTCGGCCATCTGTTCGCGTCGTCCGGCGTCTGTGGCGAGGAGCCGTATGGCGGCCGCCAGAGATATGGCATTTCCGGGGCGCACGAGCAGTCCGTCCGTTCCGTCGGTGATTATTTCCGTAGGGCCTCCGGCATTGGAGGCTATCGGAGGCACTCCCTGGCTCATGAACTCGAGAACGGCGAGACCGAACGATTCTGGCACCGTGGTCGGCAGCACTCCTATGTCGGCATCTGATATGGCCGTATAGATGTCGTCGACATGGCCTACCCAGTCGACACGCTCTTCAAGACCCAGCCGCCGGCATTTCTCCATGAGCGGCATTACGGTCTTGGCGTTTCCTACACCAGCTACGGTGAGCCTCAGGGGGAGATCGCCAAGCGTGGCGAGGGCATCTATGAGTACGTCGATGCCTTTTTCGGGCGCTATGCGGCCTGCGTAGAGCAGACGGACGGTGTCGGACGGTGTCTTGGGCGCGGGTTCCGGCGGCATTATGGAATTGTGCACCACATGCAGTTTTGCCTCATCGCAGCCCGGACGCCCTGAGACGAAAGCCTGTCGGGCAGCTTCCGACACGAAGATAATGTCGTCGATCTGCCGGTAGAGGTCGCGCTCCATGCTGCTGTCTTTCGCGGCTTTGACAAGATGACGCGTTACCACCACCCGCACTTTACCAGGCTCTTTCATGAGACGCCGTGCGCGTACCGCCGTATAGGCATCCTTGAAATTGTGTGCGTGGAGCACTGTCGGGGCATCCATGCGGTTGAGTACCCGGGCGAGCATCATCGGACTGAGGAAGTCGACGGCGCCGCGCAGAGGCAGATGTCCCGGCGTGAAACCGGCATTCGCAAAGGGCTTGTCGACGGCCTCGCTGCGGCGTGTGACCACGGCCACGCTGTGTCCCTCGGCGCTGCATCGGCGGCACAGGTCGAGCACGTAGCGCTCGCCGCCGCCCCACGTCTTGTTAGAAACCAGATGGACGATGTTCATTCTTTTAGGAGGTTAGGCAGTTAGGCAGTTAGGAGGGAAGGAGGTTAGGAATCTAAGAATTTAGGAAAGCGGGAGTGGAAGGAGGTTGTGAGGGCAGGAACGGAAATAGAAGAAAAATCTCCTGATTTCCTCCTTTCTTACTCTTCTTAATTTCCTACCCTCCTAATCTCCTAATCTTCTATTTTCCTCCCTTGATGATTTTGCGCGAGGTGCGGTAGGCGTGCAGGGTAGCGATGAAACGTGTCTTGGCAATGTCATGGCCGGTAGCGCCGTCGAGGATGGCGCCGTCGCTCAGATGGCATTTCATGAATGCGCATGCGGCCCGCAGCCAGCGGAACGGTGCCGGGGCGTCGATGCCCGCGGCGGCCATGAGGCGTCCGCGCAGTTCGGCGTGACGCAGTTCCTTGAAGTGCAGTTCGCTGATTTCCGAACAGCGGAAATGGAGCAGATCGCCCTGCAGCGGTTGCGGGTTTATGCTTCCGGCATAGGTCAGACGCTCGCCTACATCGAGAAGATCCCACGAGGCGTATCGCTTGTCGAAAAGACGCGTCTCGACGGCCGGCTGCATGCCGCTGTGCGCCACCGGATGTCCGCATACATAGCTCACCACCCTGAAGCAGTACATGCGGTGACGGAATCCTTCGGCCTTAAGGGCTATTATGCTGCGGCGCAGTTCGTCGGACAGTACCTCGTCGGCGTCGATGGAGAGCACATAGGGTGCGCTTGCAAGGCCGGCGGCATACTGCCGCTGCGAGCCGTAGCCGGTGAAATCGCGCTCGGTGACCTTGCAGCCGTAGCGGCGGCATATGTCTGCCGTCGCGTCGGTCGAATGGGAGTCGACCACCACGATTTCATCGGCTACACCGATGAGCGAGTTGAGGCAGCGCTCGATGTTACGCTCCTCGTTTCGTGTTATGATAGTCGCAGACAGCATTTTTATCAGCCTATTGGCTTATTAGCTTAAAATTCGAGGTCTCCGTCGATCACTTCGTGCCAGGGCAGTCCGTTTTCGGCGAGGGCGGCCAGGAAAGGATCCGGATCGAATTCCTCTACGTTGCGCACGCCCTTGAGATTCCATTTGCCTGTCAGGAACATCATGGCGCCGACCATGGCGGGTACGCCGGTGGTGTAGCTCACTGCCTGCATGCCGGTTTCCTTGTAGGCTGCCTCATGCGAGCAGTTGTTGTAGATGTAGTAGGTCATAGGCTTGCCTTCTTTGTTCTTGCCGGCGATGCGGCAGCCGATCGATGTCTCGCCGTGGTAGTTTTCGCCGAGATCCTGTGGATTGGGCAGCACGGCCTTGAGGAACTGCAGGGGCACGATCTTGGTGCCGTTGTAGTCGACCTCGTCGATGCGGGCCATGCCGATATTCTGTATCACCCGGAGGTGTGTGAGGTATTCCTGTCCGAATGTCATCCAGAAGCGGGCGCGCTTGATGGTGGGGAAATTCTGCACGAGGCTTTCGAGTTCCTCATGGTAGAGGAGATAGCTTTCGCGCGGGCCGATGTTGGGGTAGTTGAGAGTCTTGTGATATTCCAGCGGGCCGGTGACAACCCATTTGCCTTCTTCCCAGTAACGGCCGTTCTGGGTGATCTCGCGGATATTGATCTCGGGGTTGAAGTTGGTTGCGAAGGCTTTGCCGTGGTCGCCTGCGTTGCAGTCTACGATGTCGAGGGTCTCCATTTCGCTGAACCAGTGCTTGGCGGCATAGGCTGTGAATACGCCGCTCACACCCGGATCGAAGCCGCAGCCGAGAATGGCGGTGAGGCCGGCCTGCTCGAAGCGTTCGCGATAGGCCCACTGCCACGAATATTCGAAGTGGGCTACGTCTTTGGGTTCGTAGTTGGCCGTGTCGAGATAGTTCACGCCGCACTGCAGACATGCCTCCATGATGGTGAGGTCCTGATAGGGGAGGGCTACGTTGATCACGAGTTCGGGCTTGTGACGCTCCAGAAGCGCCACGATCTGGTCGACATGGTCGGCGTCGACCGTGTCGGTGCTCACATTGTCTTTGCCGATGGCTTTGGCCACGGCGTCGCACTTGGAGCGTGTGCGCGAGGCAATGACGATTTCAGAGAAAACCTCGGGATGCTGCGCGCACTTGTGAGCCACAACCGTGCCCACGCCTCCGCAGCCGATGATAACTACTTTTGCCATATCTTCTATTATATATTTTATGATTTGATTCGTTTTTTGTCGAGGGCGATGGCGATGAACGTGAAGATGCCCAGAGCGATGATGAGGAGGGTGTTGGCGCCGAGCACGAGGTTGGCGAAGGCGCTGGCCTCCGTCGTGCCCAGACCGTAGATGCTCAGCCCGAATATCGTGGCCCATTGCCACGGCCCGATGCCTCCGTTGGAAGGCACGCCCATCGATATCGACGCGAGCACCCATACGACGAGTGCGGCCTGAATGCCGTGTTGCTCTACGATCGCGGTCGTGAACGGAAATGCATAGAACGCCAGATAGTTCTGGAGAAAGTAGCATCCCCAGAGCGCGACGGTCAGCAGCAGCCAGCGGCCTTTATGCGGCATTTTGATGATTACGGCAAAGCCCTGCCAGAGTTCGCGCACGGCGTTCTGGATCCGGATTATTTTTGAGTTGGAACTTTTTCGGGCCATGAAAATCCACACTGCGGCAATTACGACAACTGCCGCCCCCCACAGCCACGGCGATTCAAGCAGCCGGGCGATGGCGGCGAGACTCTCGCCGTTCTGGTGCAGATAGCTCAGAATCGCTTTGGACGATATCAGAAAAGCCATCAGCGCCAGCAGAAGTACGGTAATGGTATCGGCCAGACGGTCGGCGACCATTGAGCCGAAGACCGTTGTGAAAGGTGCATGCTGCCGCTGCGATATATATCCTGTGCGCCATACCTCGCCAAGCCGCGGAAACACGAGATTCACGGCGTAAGTGCCGAAAATGCTGTATATCAGAGCGTAGAGCGGTGCGTTGATCCCGAGGGCCTTGAGCTGTATGCCCCACCGCATGGCCCTGACTATGTGCGACAGCACGGCCAGCAACAGGCCGGCGGCTATCCAGCGGAAATCGCACTGGGTACGGATGATGTGCATCATCTCTTTGAAATCTATCCCGGTGAACAGCAGATAGCACAATCCGACGCTGATAATCAGCGGTATTATATATTTCATCAGCTGTCCCAGGCGGGAGCTCTTCTTTTTATCCATGAATGAGGTGGGTTTAAGTATGCAAATGTACGTAAATTTTTTGACTAATCACACCCGGCGCCCTCGCCGTATTGCCGGGCATGAGGCGTATTTGGCGCAAAAAATAGTCGAAATGTCGCATGCATGGATATATGAGCGCGTTTTTTTGTAATTTTGGCGTGTAAATCATAGCAAATGGACACACAACTATCTAAGAGCATACAGGGACTCGCAAGCATATCAGCCGATTATAGCAATATCGACGACGATTGTCTCATATTCCGTCTCGATACCGATCTTAGCCGCCATTTCCGCGATCTGGAACTTGTGCGCAGCTGCGTGGAAGGCATGTTATGTTTTCTGCATACGAAGGGAACGGTGGGGGTCGGCTTCAATTCGGAGTATTTCACTCTTTCGGAGCCGTCGCTTATAGTGGCGCCTCAGGGCACTCTCCTTCACTTCGACAGTCCAGACTGGGCCGAGGTTGATGCCTATGTCCTGGTTTTGTCGCTCGAATTTCTTCAGGATATAAATATTTCGTTCTCGGCCATATCCGGCGAGGCCTTCATAAAGAATCCGACGCATATGATCATGCTGCGCGACCGCGAGCTGCCTCTTCTTATGCGTTATTTCAAGCTCATGCACACAGTGATGAGCGACAATTTCAACAGTCAGCTCAACCGGCATATGGTGTCGAATATTCTGGCTGCATTCTTTTATCAGACTGTCGCTCTTCTCTACAAGCGTCTCGATATAGTCGACCCTAACCGGCCCGGCACGCACCGCAACAATTATGTGCATGAGTTCCTGAAACTTGTGCATCTCTATTATACCAAGGAGCGCTCTGTCAATTTCTATGCCTCCAAGCTTTTTATCTCACCCAAATATCTGTCTTTGCTCGTCAAGGAGGCTACAGGTCGGTCGGCCGCGCGGTGGATAGACTATTTCGTCATCAGCGAGGCCAAGAATCTGCTGCGTTTCTCGGGCAAAAACATACAGCAGGTGGCATATGCCCTCAATTTTTCCAACCAGTCCTCTTTCGGCAAATATTTCAAGCACCTCACAGGCATGTCGCCCACCGAATATCAGAAAAGCTGACACATAAAAGCGGTATATGTTTGCGTAATTGCAATTTAAATTGTAAATTTGCGCAAAAGTGACAGGTTATGGATAATGTTCCCGGCCGGCTCGATCTTCCCGGGCCCGCGGCCGACATCGTCGACCGCATAAAATATCTTGTGAGACTGATGCGTATGACTCAGGCGCAGTTTGCCGCCCGCATGGGCGTGGATCCCGCCGCCGTATCGAGGGTTGTCAAGGGGAAATCTGCTCCTAACGATGTGTTTATAAACCGTATAGTGGTTAACTTCGGTGTGTCGAAAGACTGGCTTACCCGCGGTGCCGATGTGCCGTTTCCGCGAGGCGGCAATGCCGATGCGCCGCGCCGCGCCGAGGGCGCGCCTGTTTATAATATCGACGTCACCGCCGGCACGACGCCGCTCAGCCGCATGTTTACCGACGAGCGCATAATAGGCCGTGTCAATCTGCCGGGTCTGGATCCCGAGCTGCCGATTGTACGCGTCAGCGGCAATTCGATGCAGCCGCGTCTCAATCCCGGTTGCTATATCTCAATACGGCCCGTGCGCCGCGAGGCCACGATCTCGTGGGGGCAGATATATGTAGTCGTGCTCGCCGATTTCCGTGTGGTGAAGTATGTGCGTCGCCATGAAGACCCCGCCAAGGTTATCCTTCACAGCGAGAATCCCGCCTACGACGATATCGAAATCAACCGTTCCGACATCGAGGGTCTCTATCTTGTAGAAAACGTGATCAATCATGACTTCCTTGCCTAAACACGCTCCTCTGCCTCCATGTTCGGCTCCTGGCAGCCTTGAGGCCGGTTGCGACGAGGCCGGACGCGGATGTCTCGCCGGGCCGGTGTTCGCCGCCGCTGTCATTCTCCCCGACGATTTCTCGCATCCGTGGCTCAACGACTCCAAACAGATGAGCGAGCGGCGCCGCATGGAACTGCGCGAGGTCATAATGGCCGAGGCCGTGGCATGGGCCGTTGCGAGCGTCGACGCCGCCGAAATCGACAGCATGAATATACTCAACGCCTCGATAGAGGCCATGCATCGCGCCCTGGCGCAGCTCAAGGTTCGCCCCGGCGCCATAGCTGTCGACGGCAACCGCTTCAAACCCTTTGCCGATATTCCTCACACATGTTTCGTGAAGGGCGACGGCCGCTTCGCCAATATTGCCGCCGCCTCTGTTCTGGCCAAGACTTCCCGTGACCTGTATATGCTTGAGGCACACCGCCGGTATCCGCAGTATGCCTGGGACGTGAACAAGGCATATCCTACGGCCGCACACCGTGCCGCCATCGCCGAGTTCGGTCCCTGCCCTCTGCACCGGATGACCTTCAAGCTCTTGAAATAGGTCTTTAAAGACTTTAATTGTTACCGAATTTATTTACAAAACCAACCATTATCCTATGAAAAAAATATGTCTGCTCGGTCTTGGCCTGCTGGTTGCCGCATCAGCCCACGCCAAGGTGACTTTGCCGCAGTTCGTCACCGACAATATGGTGATGCAGCAGAACTCGACCATGAAATTGCCCGGTAAAGCCAGACCGGACGCCAAAGTGACAGTGAAAACCGACTGGCTCGGCAAAGAACTCTCGGCCAAGGCGGCCGCCGACGGCGCTTTCTGCCTCGAGGTACCGACACCGGCTGCCGGAGGCCCCTTCACGATGATCATATCCGATGGCGACGGCGAGCCGACAGTGCTCTGCAATCTGCTTGCGGGTGAGGTCTGGATATGCTCAGGCCAGTCGAATATGGAGTTTCAGGTAAACCGCAACAACTGGGGCTCGAGCCTCATGGGCGGCGACGAGGTAGTGGCCACGTCGCAGCATCCCGACATACGTATTCTGAAAGTTAACCAGCAGACAAGCTACACGCCTCTTGATGATACCGCCGTGGCCAACGGAGGCTGGGTGGAGGCTAATCCAGCCACGATGGGTGTGTCGGCAATCGGATATCTTTTCGCATTGCAGATGCACGACGAGCTGGGTGTGCCCGTAGGTATTATCGATTCGAGCTGGGGTGGCACTGTTGCGGAAGCATGGACTCCGTTCGGACCTCTTGAGAGTGTGCCGGGCTTCGAGGCGCAGCTCGCCACACTGAAGGGCAACGATTTCGATGGCGCCCGTATCGACGCGGTATACAACCGACAGCTCGATGAATGGACCGCCGCGCTCAACAACGCCGGACGCCGCTTCGACCGCGGTGTGATGCAGACGGGCGACGGCTGGGGCCGGATGCCTTTGCCGGGCATATGGGAGAACTCGGTGCTTCCCGGATTCGACGGCATGGTGTGGATACAGCGCGAGCTCGAACTTCCGGCAGAGGCTGCCGGCAAACCCCTGACACTGGAAATCGGTGTGGTCGATGACCTCGACGAGACATATTTCAACGGTGTTGTTGTCGGCGGATATGAAAATCCTGGAGAGTCGCGTGTGTATGAGGTTCCCGGGAAACTCGTGAAAGCGGGCAAGAATGTCATCACTGTCAAGATCGTCGATTTTATGGGCGAAGGTGGTATAAAGGCCGGTCGGATGGAGGCTTCCGTCGACGGCCGGACATATCCTCTTTCGGGCGAATGGAGCTACTGCGCCGACCTTTCTCTTGCCGATATGCCTCAGCGTCCGGCTTCGCCCAAAGGCCCCAACTATCCTACCGTGCTCTATAATGCGATGATCAATCCTCTCACCGTCATGCCTGTCAAGGGTGTGATATGGTATCAGGGATGCAGCAATGTAGGTCGTGCGGCCCAGTACGAGCCTCTTTTCAAATCTCTCATCAACAGCTGGCGCACGGCCTTCGGCAATCCCGGAATGCCCTTCTATTTCGTGCAGCTCGCCGGCTATCTGGCTCAGAAGAACGTGCAGCCCGAATCGGAGTGGGCACTGCTGCGCAACAGCCAGGCCAAGGCTCTCGAACTGCCCAACACCGGCATGGCCGTGGCCATAGACCTTGGTCACCCCACCGATATACACCCCTCGAACAAGCAGGAAGTAGCCCGCCGCCTCGGTCTCATAGCACTCAACCGCGACTATGGCAGGAAAGATGTGGTGTATAAGGCTCCGGTGCTGAAGTCGGCCCGTGTTTCAGGCGATAAGATGATCCTGACATTCGATGGCCCTGTCAAGCCCACTTCGACAGCGGTGACAGGCTTCATCATCGGCGGCAAGGACGGCAAATTCGCCTATGCCAACGCCCGCATGCAGGGCGACGATACCATCGTGCTCAGCTCGCCTCTTGTCGCTAGCCCGACGGTGGCCCGCTACGACTGGGCCGACTACCCCGGCGGCAATCTCTACGGCACCACCGGACTTCCCGTAGCCCCCTTCGCCACCGACCTCTGAGGAGAGGGGTGAAGATTTTGTGAAAAGTGAAGGGTGAAGATAATAGAAATGGCATCATAACTATTATCTTCACCCTTCACTTCTATTCACTTTTAACCTTTTTATTCGTAGGTCTCGTAGAGGAGGTCGTTGTAGGGGAAGCGGGTAAGGTGGATTTCGCGGGCCATGGTGTAGAGGCGGTCTTTCAACTCGTCGATGTTAATGCCTTTTTTGGCCGAGATGAAGACGCAGTTGTCGTTCATGCGGGCCATCCATGAAGCCTTCAGTTCGTCGAGCGTGCGGTTGCAGCGCTGACGCGGCGTAAGGTCGTCGTCGGCTTTGGGGGTGCATGTGAAAGCGTCGATTTTGTTGAAAACCAGCAGCATCGGCTTGTCGGCGCCGTTACATACCTCGCGCAGGGTCTTGTCGACCACTTCGATCTGTTCTTCGAAGTTCGGGTGCGATATATCCACCACGTGTACCAGAATATCGGCTTCGCGCACTTCGTCGAGGGTCGATTTGAACGAATCGACCAGATGTGTGGGCAGTTTGCGGATAAAACCGACGGTGTCGGTGAGCAGGAAGGGCAGATTGTCGATCACGACCTTGCGTACTGTGGTGTCGAGTGTGGCGAAGAGCTTGTTTTCGGCGAAGACATCGCTCTTGCTGAGGAGATTCATGATTGTCGATTTGCCGACGTTGGTATATCCGACGAGTGCCACACGGGTGAGTTTGCCGCGGTTCTTGCGCTGCACGGACTTCTGACGGTCGATAGCCTTGAGCTCCTCCTTGAGAAGCGATATTTTGGTGAGGATTATACGGCGGTCGGTCTCGATCTGTGTCTCGCCCGGACCG
>CAJKRG010000028.1 GCA_905202215.1 uncultured Porphyromonadaceae bacterium | reverse complement strand
GACCGCCTGCGGCTTGGCCGCGTGAAAAAATCCGGCAGCCTTCCGCGATTTGTGCCAAATCGGGTATTCCGTATTTTTTCGCTTGCCACGCTTGCCTTGCGCCACCTGTGCCCTCCGTCCTGATTGTATCGAAAAAATCACCCGGACGCGAGAAGCCGCAAGGCTTCAGACAAAAGGGAGAAAAACAAAAAACAAACATTTCTCAAACATTAAAACCATTTTAATTATGGAAGCAGCAAACCACACCAACGCCAACAACGCAGTCAACGCAACCGCAATCGCCCTCTCGCTCGTTCAGCCGAGCGGCTTCAACCCCCGTAAGAACTTCGATGAGCAGACCCTCACCGAACTTGCCGACTCTATCCGTCAGCAGGGGGTGTTACAGCCTGTCGGTGTGCGTCCGATACCCGGCACCGACCGCTACGAGATAGTCTTTGGCGAAAGACGTTACCGAGCCTCGCTCATGGCAGGGAGGGAGTATATTCCGGCTGTCATATTTGACACGCTTTCCGACAAGGAGGCAGAGGAAATGGCTATTACCGAGAACCTGCAACGACAGGACATCGCCCCAATGGAGGAAGCCGTGGCTTTCCGCAACCTTATAGAGAGCGGTCGCTACGACACGCAGTCGCTCGCCGTGCAGGTGGGAAAGAGCGAGACCTATATCCGCACCCGAATGAAACTCACAACCCTCATACCCGAAATAGCCTCACTCCTTGACACGGATGACATTACCGTGAGCGTGGCTTCCGAGATATGCCGCTACGGTGAGGACATTCAGCTTGAGGTTTACGAAAAGCACCTCAAAGACGGTCTGCCATATAACAGTTGGCGAGGCATGACCGCCTCAAAGGTGGCGCAGATGATAGAGCGCGACTTTACAACCGAGCTGTGCCGTTACAGCTTTGACAAGTCAGCCTGCGCCTCATGCCCCCACAACACCTGCAACCTGCTTCTTTTCGTGGAAGAGGGCTACGAGGGAAAATGCGCAAAATCCTCATGCCTCAAAGAGAAGCACACGGCATATATCACCGAAAAGGCCGTTGCCATGCTTGCCGTACACCCCGAGGCCAATTTCTGCCAGTACCAATATGACACCAACGAGGCCGTTGCCTCGCGCCTTGCCGAAATGGGATATGAAGTAGAGACCGTGAGCGATTATCCCAAACGCTTCCCGACTGAACCCGACGCGCCGCAGAGGGAGGAAGATGATACCGACGAGGAATACGCAGATATGGAGCAGGACTATCAAGAAGAAATGCAGGAGTATTACACTGAACGAGCCGAACTGCTCTCAAAGAGCGAGGCGGGAGAAATAACCCTCTGTATATGTGTCGGGCGCAATGACGTGACCCTCGGCTACAAGGATGTGCCCGTAAAACAGCGTGAGGGCGGCAGTGCCGCCACCGCGATAATAGCCGACCTAAAGGCAAAGGACGTGCGCAACAGGGAGATAGCCGTTGAGAATACAATCGCCGCTACAAAGGAGCAAATCAAAAAGGTTGACATCACCGACGCCAAATTCACCAACGAGGAAGAAAAGATGATATATTTCTTCCTGCTCTCATCGCTCCGCAGGGAGCATTACGAGGCCGTGGAGCTGACCGAGCGCGAGGCATACGCTCCACTCACTGACAAGGAGAAAATGGCAATCATCGCCAAGCTCAACGCCAAGACCAAGGCGATTATCCGCAGGGATTTCCTGATAGACAACTTTCAGGGAGCATACCGCACAAACGCAATATCCGGCCTCCTTTTTGCTTTCGCCAAGAAGCACATGCCGGACGAGTTCGCGGCAATCGAGAGCCAGTACAACGAGGTTTACGAGAAGCGTCACAAAAAACTTGAAGAACGCATCGCGCAACTCGAACCTGCCGAACAGCCGGAGGCCGAACCCGAGACTCCCGAAACCGCCGACATTCCCGACACTCCCGAAGCCGATGAGCCGGAGGAAACCGTGACCGACCCTGCCGAGGAAATTGTGGCTGCCCCTGCCGAGGAAGCACCCGAAGAAATCAACGACACCGAAGAAGCTGCCGCCTAAACCATAGGTAAATGTTTGAGCGAGCCACCCCAAGCCGAAAGGCGCGGGGCGGCTTTTGCTCGTACACGACCAAAAGCCGCCGGATTGGGAAATAATCCCCGGTGTTGCCGGAAATTTATGGATTACATAAGAAATCACCTATATTTGGGAGGATTTATTCGCTTGCGAGCTGATTTTCCACGCTTTAATGGGGAGTTTGTTATAGCGAGTGTTGATTTTTTTACTAATTTTGCGATATTACAGATAATAGACCCTCATGGAACTGCAACGGGCTAAGATAATCGGCATTGCGCGGCATCGCCTATCGACTGACGGCGATGGCGTCACCACGCTTGTGGCTTTTCATGGCTGTCCGCTATGTTGTCGCTATTGTCTTAACCCGCAGTCGTTAGGCGACGGCGGACGTTTCCGTGAGTATTCGCCGGAAAAGCTCTATACCGAGACTCGCATTGACGAGCTTTATTTCCTCGCCACCAATGGCGGTGTGACATTCGGTGGAGGAGAACCGTGTCTGCAACCCGGTTTTATCCGACGTTTCCGCGAGCTGTGCGGCGATAGCTGGCAAATCAATCTTGAAACATCGCTAAATGTTCCGACAGACAATATCGCGTCCTTGCTCCCTGTGGTAAATACTCTGATTATCGACATCAAGGACATGAATCCTGAGATTTACCGCAACTATACCGGGCAGGACAATTCCCTTGTCCTCTCCAATCTCCGGCTGATAGCCGACAGTGGGCGGCAAGAAGATTGCATTATCCGCATACCGCTGATACCGGAGTTCAACACTGATGCCGACCGCGACGCAAGTCGCGCCACGCTTGAACAGCTCGGCTTTTCCCGATTCGACTTATTCACCTATCAAATCCGCAAACACTGACTATGGCACGAGGAAAGCAGACCTGCAAGATACTGAAAGAGATTCGTCGTCAGATAGCTAAGGCGAACGGCATAGAGTTTGTGACGTCGGAGTGTCGCTACAAGGGCGACTGCCTCGGCACGTGCCCCAAATGCGAGGCCGAGGTGCGCTATTTGGAGCAGCAGCTCCGCTCGCGTCAGCGCATGGGGAAAGCAGTAGCCATCGCCGGAATATCGGCCGGAATGATTCTCATGTCGGGATGCAGCGGCACATCAACGAAAAATCAGACTAATGATGATCTTCTTGGCGAATTTATTGAATCGCCCGAAATGATTGAAGAGATAGAAGATACAGAGGAAGGCGAAATGCCGTCGTTTGAAGATTCAGTTTCATCTTTGACTCCCAATAATAACGGCGTGAAAGAAGGAGAGATAAGCAACGAACCGAATGTCGTTGTAACACAAGGTGAGATGCCCGATGAACGTTCGACAATGCCTGATGAGAACGGAATATACGCTTGTGCTGAACAACAACCGGAATTTCCAGGAGGTCCAGCTGAAATGATGCGTTTTATAGGCCGCCACCTTAGATATCCCGAAGAACAATTAAAAGAGGGCATTCAAGGCAGAGTGGTAGTGCAGTTTTATGTGGATACGTTAGGACATGTGTGTGATCCTAAAATTGTCAGGGGGAAGGATTCGGCACTTGACAAAGAGGCTTTGCGTGTCGTCAGTCTTTTCCCGGATTTCACTCCCGGCAGACTGAATGGCAAAAAGGTTAACGTCTTGATGACACTTCCTATAATATTTAAATTACCCGCAGATTGACTATGGCACGAGGAAAGCAGACTTGCAAGATATTGAAAGAGATACGTCGGCAGATTGCCGAGACCAACGGTATCGAGTTCATCACTTCGGAGTGTCGCTACAAGGGCGACTGCTTCGGCACATGCCCCAAATGCGAAGCCGAGGTGCGCTACCTTGAGCAGCAGCTCCGCGCTCGCTCTCTCGCCGGAAAAGCCGTAGCCCTCGCCGGTATCTCGGCGGCATCCCTCACCATGCTCATGCCGATGACCTCAGAGGCACAATCACCACAAAAGCCTCAGGACTTTCTGAAAGGAAGCATGCCGGTTGTGGCAGATACGATCACTGTACGAGGTATTGTGCTAAGTGGTGACACATTGCCTGACAGAACCATATCAAAAGAACCGTTAATCGGAGCAACGATATCAAACAAGCGCACTGCGTTAGGAGCCATAACCAATTTGGACGGCCATTTCGGACTGCCCGCCTGCATAGGCGACACTTTAGAAGTTAAATATGTCGGTTATGAACCGCAAACGATTGTCGTGACCGAGGATATGAGAAATGTGGAAATCACACTTGTTCCGTACCAAGCATTTATGGGAGAAGTTGTAGTATTGGATGCAAGACAAGAAGAGAATCATTATCTCGACCTCAATGTGACAGACGAGCATGGCAATCTGATGGATAGTGATAATTTAGACATTTCGAGAATATGGATCGATGAGGACGGAGAGGAGGATTACGAATATCTTAATCCAAAGTACTTTGACGAGAATCATCCATGCCGCATTTATTGGGATTATGACTTGGCACTCCAAGACGAAGATGACAAGCCTCTAAAAGAAGCCACACTCCGAATCGAAGCAGAGGGCTACTACGACCCGATAATAATCAAGGTCAAGTACCCCAAACGCAACGCCAAGAAAACCATCAAGTTCAAACGCAAAAAGGAATAAGGGTATGACGGCCAAAGAATTTGCACAAAGAATAAAGAATCTGACACCCGAGCTTAATGCATTTGTGGGGCAACCGGACGGATTTGGAGAAATTATAATTTCTTCATTGATTGTTACGTCTCGTGAAGTTCATCAGAAGTTCGCTGGTTCCGATTGTGTACTTGATTTGGTATATAATTTCGACACATCATCACTCAGTCTTGACCCTTATAAGTTTAATTCTACTGAAAATATTGTTGAAGATGAGCATTACATCTTTATCGGATGGCGTGAGGCATTCCCGCTTGTAATTCGGAAAGATACGAATGAGATTTTAGAAGTAGATTGGGGAACGCCATCCCACATTGTATCTAAACAGGCTAAAACGCAAAGTGCGTTCCTTAATGCGTTGGCAGAGTATGCAAAAATTTCTATTGAATACATCGTCGGAAAGATATCGGATAGCGAAAGGCATAATAAATTGCTTCAAGTTCAACTGTTAGCGGGAGGAACTGACTATTTCCCTATTGATGATTTATAATAGCTTATGGAAACAACACTGCGCTACATAGTAATAATCGCTATTGCCTACGGTATAGGCAAAGGAATATATCAGTCGATACGTTCACGGTCGATTGACTATTCCCTATGGGCGATTATCGCGCTTATGGGTGCAGTGTTATGGATTTCAAGAGGATTCCTTATTTCCAGCCGATTATATGATTCTTTGATTATAGCCGCATGTCTTGTTGCAATCGGTTGTTTCGTTTTCTCGCGGAAATCCCAATATGGCAAGTATTTGAAATCTGCTACTATTGGTGGACTTTCAGTTTTCCTTGCTGTCTTTAGCTATTGGAATATAAAGGCGCAGTCCATCGTTCCAACAACCTTAGTAACGTCTCTAAATGGATATTCAACAAATCGAATAGATGAGGTATGTTTCCGTTATAACGGAACACCATTTTGGAGAAGTTACAATCTCAACAACTACCCAAATGTAAAGCTACTTCCTGAACAGTACGATGTAAGGCTGACTATCAAGCTGATATCAACCAATATCGCCAAACTTGAATCAATCACATTAATTCCAAAAGCCAAGATATGAAAACCTCTCTCCGATACAAAATTGTGCTTTGGCTGGTGTGGGTGCAACTCGCGCTCCTGCCAATTATCTACATAATGCTTGCTGTCACGAATAATGGACTGATATGGCGATGGAATTTGCTTAACTGGCTGATGGTTGGCGGCTATATTCTCGGATTGCTTGCCCTTCCACTCAGCCGTGGGCTTGAAAAACCAAAACTACTGAAATGGTGGTTAAGAATCGATTTCTGGCTTTCAGCTATACCGGCAATTTTTGTATTACCATTGCTCTTTTATGTCGGAAGACATAATATAGATGCAGAAGATGGTGATTACGTACTCTATCACACACGCGGTTTAATGATGGCCGCGCCACACTATGCTTTAGGTAAAAAAGAGGGTCTATTTATTCGACCTATGGCTAAATCTGTTAGAATAAATGATTATGACGATGGTAAAATAGACTGTTTCAAAGTCGATACTCTGAGGGGCTGTTTTTATGGGTTAAACAGTGGAGGCGCACAGGTTTCATGGGTTTTGCCGCTTGACTCCATGAAATATCATCAATATGCGGAAGATATAACCGAGTTGATTGATAGCATATATCAAGCACAACCTTTGTTCAGGGATTATTATCATGGGACATTCGTTTTCCCGGACAACTTCGCCGAAATAAATTATGATTTCTATAGTATTAATTATGAGGATTCTATAAATTATAATACTATTGATCGTCTTGATGGCGACAGTCTGCGGGTTACTATTATCAATAACGGAATCATCGAATTGCCTTATCCCATAGATTCTGTCGGCAATCTCACACCCAAAGAAGTCAGAACTTTCTTTGAAAAGCTGAAAGGAGGCAAGCAATGAAAAGACAAGGTGTAAGAAAATCGTCTAAAATAGTAATTGTCATAGCCTCATTAATAGGCTTATACTTTGGTATGCTTTTGTTTTTGGGATTTCCGATACCGCGCGGAAGCAAGGTTGACAGCAATTACTATACCTACTACAAGAACATCTTTGGGATATATTATATCTCTGTCGAAAATGCGCCCGCATTGTTCAATCATGGTAGTTGGGGATATCTGGATGATGTGGATGAGCAAACCTTTAAGGTATTAGGCGAGGGATGGGCAAAAGATACCAATCACGTATGGCATGACGATGAGATAGTTAAAAACACGGATGTAAACTCATTTCATATAAATCAGTATGGCATTGCAGTAGATAAGGACAAAGTCTATATACGGGATTCTTCAAACGATAAGGATTATATAAGACCCTCACACAGCGGCATAGATGTCGAAACTGCCGAATATTTTATCTACAGACTTGACGAACTTCAAGATGAATGGATGCGCGACAAGAATTTTGTTTATCATTACGACCAAAGAATTGATGTGGATAGAAACAGTTTTGAAATTTATGGCGAAGACTGGTTCATTGATAAAGTTTTTCTTTATAAAACGCAATATAATGATGTAACCCGAAAGTGGGATTTACACCGTATCGATTCCTTACAAAGACCCATTGAGGTCGGTTATCAATATTTCCGTAATGGCAGGAATATTATCTACTATGATTCAATAATACTCAAAGACATAGATGTGCTGCGGTTTGAGGAGATTGGTGTAGGCAAATACCGGATCAATAACATGTTGTTTCTTTGGGGTAAGCCTTTCCTTAAAGACTCATTGGATGTAGAAAATGCCAAATTCTATTATCATGGTCATATAGCAGCTGACAATGATAATGTGTACTATGTTCGTAAACTACTTGATGACATTGATGCCTCGACATTCCGACAGATTGATGACGAAACATTTGAAGATAAGAGCTATATCTATACCATAAAAGAGAAAGCTTGGGGAGAGGCGTATCCCTTTGTCAAAAAGAAAAAATAGATGTTATATGCAACTGACCGATAAAGAAATAGACAGCATGTTGACCCAATCACCGGATGTCAGATACACTTATTCGCTGAAACGGATTGCGGATAGCGGTTATATATGGTATCTGTCATCTGATGATGATAGCTATATGTGTATTCAGGATGGAGACATAAGGCTATTTCCTGTGTGGCCATTTAAGGAGTATGCGGAGAAATATGTCTCATGCATGAGGAAAGGACATAAATGTAATTGCTCAAAATTGGATTTGGAAGAGTTTTCTGACAAACTTGTTGATTATCTTTGTGAAACGGGAATGCCAATAGGTGTCTTTCCGGTCGCTGAAAATGACTATGGCAAAGTAATCAGCATAAATAATTTTGCCGAAGACTTATCCGTTGAACTTGAAAACTACCAATGACCCATGACAAACAGAGAATTATTTTTAACCGTAGTTGAGCGGCTAAAGGCTGAGCCTTTTCTCAAAGGATTTAAGTTTCGCAAACGTGACTACTCTTTCATTCAACAAGTGGAAGGCTTAAGGCGGCATATCGAATTGGACCATTGGACTAAAGGCGGAGTGCTTATCGTCTATCCTATCTATATGGTTCGTTTTGACATCCTGTTAAAATGGTTTGAGCCATATAATGTCAAATCACGGCAGACCCAGCAGGACAATCCTTCTGTTGGATTTACCGGGAATATGCTTGGCAGACGGGATAAGTTTACGATTTCAGAAGCCAATCTTGAGTGCGACTACTCAAAACTATGTGTCACGCTTGCCGACTGTTCCGGCATAGTCTTTCAAGCATACACGTCATTGCGTGATATGTTTGACCGTGAGATTATACCCAGATTGGAGGGTAAGAGGGCGTTACCAGATGTCGGAGCAGACTGGGCGTTTAAGTATCTTACTCTAACACGCATTGTGTCACCTGAAGATTATCCGGCAGTTAAAGAATTAGTCTTGGCGCAAGTCCAGAAAATGGCTAATAGACATGAGCCAAATGTAATAGACTACTTCTCACGACTTGATGAGATAATCAGCGTTATGGAGCAGACTTTTCCAACAAAATAATTGCAGATGTCATGGAAATAGATGTGCCGAAATATGATAGAAATATTGGGTTACAACTCTGTTGGTACCCGGGATTTTCGATAAAGGTTTCAAGCGATGATAGCGAAGTAACTATGTCTGCTAATCGGGAAGGATTGTTATCAATGGCAAACCATCTTCTCAATTTAGCGCAAGCAAATGTGCCTCCCGGCACTCATATACATTTGGATGAATACAATTCATTGGAAGACGGTTCACAAAGTATAATTATAGAGAAAGCATGAACCAACGAAATAAGATAGGCAAGTTTTTAGCTGAGTCGATTGTAACATTGCTCCTTGCAGTATTGGCTATTCCAATGAAAGCCAATGATAATTGCCGTCATGATACACTGAAATATGATTATGAAAACCTGTATGCAGTTCACTGGGATGTGACTGCCTACCCGGTTGCAAATGTCTTTACATTTCCTCAAGATGACATTGACATGATTGTGGAAGCACTATTAGACACTCCAAAAGAAACTATGTTTCAAGGGAATTGGATTTTATGTTACTATTTGGATATATCGTTGGAGGAAATCTCGCAAATCAAAAGCAATCTATCATCTATAGATTTACCACACGGATATGAGTGGATGTTTGGATTGTTTGAAAATGACAAACAGGGTATGGCTCTTTTAGCAGCAGTCGTAGAATCAGACTCTAAATTTGTCGCTCATATCGGACATGCCTGTATGGTTAAAGATCCATCAGGAAAACCGGCAATCAGCTTTTCACTACATCAAGGAGAATCCGATGACCTTTCAATGGAATTTAGAAAATTTCGCATAAAGCATAATTGCATTGTATTGACAATTAATGATTGGGCTTTCGCTCCAACCCAGATGAAACAACTTGCTGCACCCTCTAATGACTATATTACTATTTCTTATGTGCCGGATGTGGTCATACAGAACTTGTACTCTACTTCCGTCAGGTATATGCTTGAAAACATGATGCCAAACGAAGCTGTTAGACCGGCTCCAATAAAATGACAGTCATGAAGCGGTGGCAAAATAACCTATATATGGTCGGATTGCTTCTTATAGAAGCAATAATAATGTTATACGTAGTTCCCAAAGCTAATGCGGATGAAATCAGTATGAAAATTTCGTTGGTAATCGCGTTATTTTTAGCCATACTTGTAAGTTTGGCATTGTTGGTTAAAGGAAACCAAGGCAATTATAAGGCTAGAATTCCAATCTTCATAGTTTGTGTCGCTACATATATTCAAATTCTGTATTGCGCAGCATTTTATAGCTGGGGAGCCTACGTTTGTATGGCTTTGCCAATATTCCAACTGATATTGGGATATGCGATATTTAGGTATTCCAACGACATTGTTTCTTTATTTATTGGCTGCTCTAATCTGATGTTTTCGGCTATATGGACTAATCAATATCAAGGTTTCCTATGGTTTAATAATAAATCCAGCGACCTTGAAACTATAGCAGTGGCGAGTCTTTGTGCCGTTATCGGTGCTGTGATTGTGTTCACGGTGTCAGCCATTATGATAATGAAGTTCAATCATAAAAACGCTTGAGTATGAATTATGATATAACTATCGAATATAAGGATGGCCGGGTAAGTATGAAATTTCTCGGAGTTGATTTCTTTGCACTGGATAAAGTTTTTGGAACGATGCCAATAAAAAGACTATCTAATTATTGCTTCGGAATTTTCAATACAGAACCGGATGAACCGACCTATATTCAGTCATCCGACAATAATATCTCTGAAATCGTATCCGTACCGATTACTAATCCACACTCGCTTATTGAGTTTTTCAGGAGTATTCCGGACAGAGAAGATTTTTCAATATATAAGTTGAAAATAGATTTCAATGACTTCTCCATGCTCTATGATGATGATTGTATGCTTGTCATAGAGGGCAAGTGCTCTGACAATGCTGAATTTAAATTCTTTAATAGACTTTATCGTGACATATGCGATACCCTTGAAAATGAGGATTAAAGTTATAGTTAATTTGCATGAAATCAGACAACAAGACATATCGGTTTTTCTTTGGACGGCGGGGTGAGAGGCACTTGCCATTCGGTGCTATGCTGCTGATTCTCGTGCCTTTTCTCATTGTAGGTCAGTATTTCCAGAATCGCAAATATAATGCTCTGTCGGCAAGTCCGGAACATACATCAACTGTAATTTCAAATATCGGCTACATAGGCAACAGTGGCCCTATAATACATTACAGCTTTACAGTGAATGGTATTACATATAATGGTGGTATGCATGCCAATGGTTTTGCCGTTGGCGACAGCATAGGCGTGGTGTATCAGAAAGACAATCCCGAAAACAATATGACGGTGTTCGAGTATTACGACGGCCCTTCGTATGGATTCGTTTCTGCATTTGTCATTCTTGTTGTAATTCTTGCGATTATCCGTTGGCGGAAGATAAGCAGGCAGTACAAAGCTGATGCCCCGGTGGAAACCAAAGTGCAAAGGGCATGTGGGATTTATCGTACCTCAAAAGAATATATATTCGTTACGGGTTATGGCAAGACCGGCTTCGGCTACAATATGAATTATCCTATAAAGTTTGCGCCAATTGATTGTGATGATATAGAATTCAATAATGCTTTTGGCGAAGTTTTCTTAGCCAGTAATCGCGAAGAATATAAGGAGCTAAAATCATCGGAACTAATCAAGGGAATGAAACAACGCTCATGGCGACAGCTTCACCTCCATTCGACCTTCGTATTTGTAAATCAGGACGACGATAAAATCAGTGTAGTCCCTACTAAATTGGCATCCGATAAATGGCTTGATTGGGATTCCAATCAAGCGCTGACATTTGACGTTGGCAATGATTCTATATACGACATCGTAAGTGAAACCCGAAAACTCCTCGATAATCATGAAACTGACCGATAAAAACTCCGAGATAAGAATCTACCAAAGCGTATGGAAAAATACGTTTTATGCCATCTGTTGCTTGGCTTTTGCTATTGTCGGATATTTGATTATAATAAATCCAAGTACTAAATGGCCAACGAAAATCTTTGGTGGTTTGCTGAATATGATATTTTTTGGAGGTGCCAGTGCGCTTTTCTTTGCTATGGCGTCACATAAACGGATTCGCCGCATTCCGTTTTTAATAATCTATGCAGATAGATTGGGAATTTATAAACAGCGCAATGGTGATTATCATACTATCAATTACGCAGATGTTAAAAAGTTTCGATTAGTAAAGATTCACTCGTCTAAAATGATTGCGGTGGACTATAAGACAGCTCCACTGATACATAAGTTTGACGGAGCATCCGATTTGAAACAAAATATAATGAACTTCAATTTCAATGAGATTGGAGCGATAGAAAATATACCCGTTCACAATCTGACAATGAAAGGGAAGGAGATTTGTGATATATTGAACCGCCGATTGAATTGTTGGCAAGTAAGACCCGCTGAATAAGAATATGAATAATTACGATATTACAAAAATCCAATCGAAAATCAATCGGTTAAAGCGGACTGGTGACTTCAGTCATTTGCGGTCATTCCTTTTGAAATTGTTATCGGCTTACCCCGATGAATATTATTTCATGGCTGAACTGTCAAGTGCCTGTTATCAATTAAGGAAATATATCGAAGCATTAACTTATGCACAAGAGTCATATCAGTTAGCTCCTGATGATTATTGGGTAAGATATATTTATGGCTGTGCATTATCTGCAAATGATAAATTGGAAGAAGCAGCTGAGATGTTTAATTCAATCATAGCCTGCGATGTGGCTTTTCTCGCTGATTATAAGCATGGCGAAGGGAAAAGATGGGCTGAATCTCTGCTAAACGATAGTAGATATATGAGGGCTGTCATTTATCAGCAAGAAGGCAATAATCTTGAGGCACGAGATTTATTCCAAACACATAAGTCCATAAGAAGGCGTGGGCTATATAGCGATTTTTCGATCAAACAAGTTAATGAGCATATTAAATGGCTGGATATGATTATCGGCGATACCGACAGGGACTATTCTATTTCAAAATATCGTCCGCAGTTCTATGATGCTGAAGGATGCTACATTCATAACTAGTGGACTTCAATCTCTGATATTGGCAAATCGTTTGCAGATGGAATACTCACAGCCGATGAGTATATTGAAGCGGAGAACCGATATATTGATACGGCTATTGATTTAGCAAAATTGGCTGGTTGTTCATATCTTATAGTGAGTTACATGGAGGGTGATTCAAAGGATATTGTAAATTCAGTTAAGGGTCACAAACTGAATCATGGCCTTATTGAAAGAGCAAAGACAATCCGACAAGGATTAAGAATCTCACTAAAGGACTGTCCGGACTATCTTCGCCTATGCCTGCGAGAATGTTGTTGGGCTGTATTCTCCAACAAGACACATAATTTCCTTGTCAAGTTTGGCTACGACTATTATATGCATGTTCATACTGCCGTGCCAAAAAATCAGGTTGTTGAAATTGTAACCAGAAACGGATTGTATCTTCGCCCATGAAACTAACAAGCAAACATTATAGCAATCAAATATTTAAGAAGGCTTCTTTTTGCAACGGAGGCTTGGCTGAATGGTGGACTAAAAAAACTTTTAAGCGGTGTGATTTTGATAACTGCGACTTTACCGATATTATGGCAAGAGGGTGCCGTTTCATAGGCTGTGTTTTCAAAAGAGGAAAGTTACAGCATTTCTATATGGGTTCCACTACTCTGGTAATGCCCCGTAAAACGGTTTATCGTAATTGCACATTCGAGCGAGTGAAACTACGCAACTTCGGTATCGCGGACTTTTTCGATTGTTCATTCATTAACTGCGATTTTCGTTCTGCCTTTATTGCTGCATCTTTTACCCGTTGCAGTTTCGTCGGAGAAATTTCCGGTTGCGTATTCTGCGGCCCTCAATATAAAGGCGGTTATTACATAAATTGGCTCAATTATTGGATTTCCAATAAAGGACGGCTACACTATGTGGATTTCACTAAAGCCACCCTGATAGATGTTGCCTTTCGTGGTGGTGTAGATTTGTCAACGACTAAGTTCCCGATAGACTATGAAACTGACTGATAAGAGATTTTGGATAACATGGATTGTCGTTGAACTATTGATGTTATCATCTTGTGTTTACATGGCAATCTATAGTAAATTTATAGGCATAATGTGTGTTTTCGGAGCAAGCCAACCTTTAATGTTAGCTTTGACTCTATATAAAAAGAAACATCAAAGCGGGGCACTGACAAATTTAATAATTGTTGGTTTGTATTCCATTTATTCTGTGTATATAAGTATATCAGGACAGGATGCCAATGGTTGGGGTTGGGCATTTTGCATGATTGTTTTTCCAATAATACAGCTTATACTTCTTTTGTTGTTTTGGGGTATTCAAAAAATTGCTGAAGCAAATGAACAGAAAGAATAACTATATGGCTAATCACGAAATATGGAATCCTATACGGATGATTGACTGCGAGTGTTCGGTCAATTCAATAGATTACAATGCGACGGATCTTATTGTCGAGTTGGAACGGTTCGATAACAAAGGGATAGTAAGGATTGATTTCAAAGAAGTGTTCGCGTATCGCGTAACTTTGGAACATTTCAGAATAAACGATATACTGGATGGTGCAGGTATAGCACCGTTATACGAGGTTGAAAACTCCGAATATTATAACCGGCTAATGCAATCCGGTATGAAGGTGCTATATGGCGATGCCCTCAAAGTCCGGCATTTTGCCATAAAGACAACCGAGCATATCATAGATATTCTCACCCCTAATAGCTATACTATAATGTAAATCAGCTCAATCCTTTTTATTCATAAGAGTACCACATTTTTCGTAGTGACAAGGTAATCTTCGGGGAACCTGCCGGACTGAAGCCGAGGCAAAGCGGAGCGAGGTGTGGGCGCGTGGAGCGCATCACGCCTCACTACCTTGCATTGCCTCCGCTCCCTCCCGAATACCTGATAAATCCGGGCTATATGCCATGTCCGTGAGCCGGGAGGCACACCGACATCACATATAGCCTTTCGTGTGTAAACCGGCCGCGCCACAAGACCGAAGCCCCGTGAAGGCGGCTTCCGACTTGATCTGCGCATAATGCCCGGAACACCGCAGCCCCGATGCTGTGAACGGCATCCGGCCTGCCGCAACCTGCCGGTCGGGGTCGCCGGATATACTTTTTGTTTGAAAACCCTGCGGGCTTCACCTGCGGCGGCGATTTTGTGTGCGAAGCTACGGCGGACGGGCGGAACGACAAGTGACGCCGCGCTTGAGGTCGGAGTTCCGCGCCCGTGAGCCTCCACAAATTTTCTCGTGCCTCCAAAATTTGGGTATCCCGCGCTTGCCCTCAGACTTCACACTTGTCTAATCCGCCCCGGCGGTCCGCCGTGGTGTATGCACAAAAAACATACCACTGCGGATGAAGCCCGGAGCTTCAAGCCTAAAGGGAAATGAACGAGTAAGTAAGCGCAGAGAGTAGCTTGCTTCTCTATGCCGAGCGTGAGTGAATTGCGCGAAGCGAAAAACAAACTCAAACACCTCAAAGACATGGACTATCAAGCAGTAGCAACCATCATCGACCGCAATTCGGGTCTTTACGACATCACCACCAGCGAGGGCAGGGAACGCAGACGCCTGTTTTTCTCCACACAGGGCTATATATGTGAGTTCGCCCGACGTTCACGCAGACGCGGCTACATCATACCGCAGTCAACCGTAGCCAACTGGCTCGGAGTAGTGAAAGTGGAGAAGCCTGAAACAAATCTGGTGGAAAAGTTTAGGCGTTACGCCTCGCGTGCCACATTCCCCTCGGCTTTTGTGCACAAATGCCTCATGGCAGACCCGACAAAGGGCTGTTATGAAAACAACCTTACCACCGGCACACGCATAGACGGTGAGATTATCTCCCTCAAAGCCGTTGAGCGTTATGCGCCGTGGCAGGCAGAGGAATTTCGCAAGTCACTTGCCGAAAGGCGCACCTACCATTCCGGCAGGTTCGACTTCCGGGGCTATGACGGCACCCTATGGATAGAGATAGCCGACAAGGACGACGGATATTATCGCAAAGGCGACATCAAAGCCGGACTGAGCAAGGAGTATCGCGGCTGTGGCAACGGCTACTACTATCTGCTGATTGATGATGAACACTTTATAGGAGTTGACATAGACTGATTTACCAACCGCTCCCTGCGCTGCGATAGGCGCAGGGAGCATAACACGACATTTCCATGAACCGAAAAGAGAAAATACGAAATGAAGCCGCCGAGCGGTATAAGGACAGCGAGTACCGCGTTCCCAATATGTACTGCTTTATCGAGGGCGCGGAGTGGGCTGACGCCAATCCGCTGAAAGGCTGGAACAGGTTTAGCGATGAAAATATGCCGGAGAAAGGCGACATCATAGCTCTCGCGATTATTGATGAGAAACTTAATATCGCCTCCTATGAGCTGATAAAATTCGACCCTTTGACAATCGCCAAACCTTACCGCGATAATGTTTTGTGGCTCCCGATACCACAATTATAATCCTCAATATTTCCGCTCCGACACTCTCCGTTCGGGGCGGCTTCTGCTCGTAGCCTCACAAAAGCCGCCGGTATGGAAAACTATCCTAAACGCCCATATATGAAAACAAATCAGATTCTCGGCATTCACACGAAGAATCTGTTTTAGTAATGAAAAAATAGAATATATCGTATCTGATTCGTTTTATATTCGTATTATTCGATTGCAATAAATTTGTAAACGGTCTTATCGGTGTTTGGATAAAGAACAGGATCCTGCATTGCGCTCGTCACCGTTAATTCAGAGGGCGTAAGCCTGTCTATGAGCCAGAAGCGTTCCGATTTGTCAATGTAAATCACTGAAAAGTTATCCGTGGTGAAAGTCCAGCGAAAATATATCGGTTCACCGTTTTTTGTGCCGTCGTTCCAATTCACCCATTTATAAGAGCCGGTACCGTTGGCATTGAATTTATATACCCAGCCTTCTTCGTTACACTCTGTCGGTTCAAAGCCGGACATATGTTCATAGGTCTGCTTCCATTCAACGCCGGTAATACAGGAGATAATTTCTTTCTGGTCGGTATCATAATAGCCCGTGCGTTCCTCGCACGATGCGAGAAACACAAAGGTTAATATAGATATGAGAAGCTGTATTTGTTTCATTCCGAAATTTCTACTGTTACGCTGCCGTTCCCGATGAAGGATTTGCCTTGTATGTTAAGATACTCTCCGTTGACCTCCGGCAATGACAGAGAATAACTGTAAGGCAACGAGTTTCTTCCTAATCCGGCCAAAAGGATTGTACCTCTGTCGGTTTCATCAGATGCGACGAACGAAATCTGTGCCACGTAGAACATGGATGTGTTGCCGGAACTTATTGTGAGCCGGTTATTCCCCAATGAATAGAATCCCGTCCTGCATATATCTTCGCCTGATACCAACAGCCGGGCCTCTGTTATCCCTTCTTTGCTGTATGGCTGAGATTTTGACAGGCTTATTGTTCCTACCACATTGTTCCTCACCAAGCCTGATGTGCGCGTAGTGTAAACCACGCTGACATTTCCGGCTTTCGCATAAGCCTTTATCAGATTGTTCGCCTGCTCCATCTCACCCTCAAAGCGGGTTAGGTTTATGGAACTTACCTCTGCCAGTTGTTCCCGAGAGCGGTTTACAACGTAATCGGTTGCCGTGACCTTTTTGTTCGGATTGAAGGAGAACAGACCTGTACGGCTATCTACCTCGACAAACTGAGAAAGAACCTCGGCATCAGTTTCATAAGCCCTTATCTGGGTCGGTTCGTTGAAAACCGTGTTGTCATCGCTACAGGCCGTAACCGACAGGCAACAAAGGGCGACTATACCCAATATCTTATTATTTCTTTGCATACGATACTCTTTTTTGTTAATTAATTACTTCGATAGAAAAGTACGTTGCAAAGTTACTTCGTATAAACGACAAAAGCTGTGACAAATGGCACAATCAACCAATAAAACAGCCTTTTATAGCTTTAATTCCCAAATTTTTCTTCGTCAGGAGTGTACCCGGCAACTGTTTCGCGGATTCTATGGAGCTGTCGGCGAGAGATGTTGAGGTAGGTGGCTATCTCTCCAAGGGAAACGAGTTCAAATAATCGGGGATAACGAGCAAGCAGCTGTCGATAGCGTTGCTCCGGAGTGGAGCGGTAATCGTTAAGAACATGTCCGTATGCCTGTTCAAACAAGGCATCCAGAAACCTGATATGGAGACTCGGGTCAGACATCAGCCGCTCACGAATCATAGAGGTTGGTATGACCAGCACATCGGAATCCTCCAATGCAATAATGTCTGTCGGAATCTTTTTGTCAAGCATTACGCTGATGTAATTGGCAAGGACAGAATCATCGAAAACAAATCCGACGGTTTTCGCCTTACCGGAATTGTCGATCAGCGAGTGCTTGAAGCCTCCGGAAACAATCCAACCGACTCTCTTGACTGCCTCACCGGTATATGCGAAATACTCACCGCGCCGATAATGGTGCAGCTCACCATGCTTCTCGCATAGCTCTTTCCAGAAAGAGAAATCTATCGCTTCTTCAAATGCGTTAAACTGTGCCATATCAATCCCAGTCATTAAGGCTGGCGATATAATCGTCAACCGATTTTTCATCGAAGAGTTCCGGCAACTCTTCGATGTTATGGTGACAATCGTGTTCGACTGTCATATCTTCAACGGTATTCCCGCTGTTTTCGTCTATATCGTATTCCATTAATTGCTTGATGTAATTAATACAAAGGCCATAAAAGACTGCAAATTTACAAATTTTTACAGATACTGCCTAAACGATCCTTCAGGGTTTTCATGCTAAATGGTGATTGTCAGAACATTCCAAGTATATAAAAGCCCGGTCCTTTGAAAACCGGTAATAATCGGTGCCTAAAGGCATACTTAATGTTGTCGAGGCTTTATCCTGTGTCTGTTGAGTTCCGGCAGGATTGTCGTTTTGGCGTGCGAAGTTACTGCGTCCGGAAGGAACAGCAAGGGCCACTGCGTTTGAGGCCGGCGTCGGCGACCGTGAGCCTCCGCAAATTTTCTCATGCCTCCAAAATTGGGGTATCCCGGTCTGGCCGCTGGCTTCACTCTTGCCTTATCCTCCCTTTCGGCCGCAGTGGTTCACTTGCACGAAAAACGGCCAGCCCTGCCGGGAAAGCTCAAAAGAGCTTCACAAAAGGGAAAAAATTAACAACTCAGACATTTCAAGCCAATGCGAGTAAAAAGAATGACAATCGAAGAAGGGAAAGGGATAGGCATAAGCCGCTTCCCGAATTTCCACAAGACAGGGAGTGTACGGGGCATGAAAAAGCTGTATTACGGACAGCACTGTCTTTTGGTGCGTTGTGGCGACTATATTTATAATGTGTCGCCGGAACCACAAATCTATAATCAGGCAACCATCTAAATTCCAAACGATATGAACACAGACATTGATTTCATTAAGATTGCCGAGGGCGACAAGGAGTTTGTAAAGGCCTTCGAGAACTTTGTCAACGGCAACGTGAGCAGCACTGAAAAGACCGGCATGGCGATGGCGACCATGCACCGCTATCTCCAGCAGCAGGCGTTCAAGGTGTTCGTGGGCTATATGAAAGCCCTCGCCCACAACTACCGCAGAGGACGCTATGATGACCGCAACGAGTGGGCCTCGCGCCTCGCTGCCGGGGCTTACAGCCACCTCATAGACAAGGAACTCATCTACGACCCCGAATTTGCCGAACTCAAAAATACCGCCGAATATGTACGATGCTGATACCGGCTTTCCCGAATACGGACGGCAGTGCGACCTCAAAGAGCCGTGGCGCGGCTACCGCAGAGGAACGGTTGTAGGACGCAACGGCTACCGCTTCATAATAGAGGTGAGCAGCGGAGCGACCATAGAATTGTATGAAGATGAAATAGAATTTGACCGAATATGAACAGACTTATGACACCAAGACTGGAAGAAGCCTTCAAGGGCTTCCCCCTCTACTCCCAGGACGGCAGGGGCAAGGACGCCGTATGCGTGGCGATATTCACCATAGGAAACGCCCGGTGGTTTGTGCTTGAGGGGAGCAAGGAGGGCGACGACACGATAATGTTCTGCGTTGTCGTGGGACTCGCTGAGGACGAATACGGCTATGTTTCGCTCAACGAGCTTGCCGGAATTGAGATAGACTGCCGCAAGCAGGGCTACGGAATACTCCAAGTCACGGAGGTGCCGTATTTCAAGCCCCGACCCATCGGGGAGATAGCAGACAAGCGGTTGCAGACGTTTCTCTCCCGGCTGCATGACCCGTCCAATGAATGACCGATAACCCGTCAGCCGTGGCAACCATGCCACGGCTGGCACAACCCTAATCCGGTCTGCCACAACCGAAAAGGCTGTGGCAGACATAACCATGCTTTGAGATATGTTGTTACAGACCGTTATAGATATTGCCGTCAAATGCGGCTGGAGCGTGACCGTCAGCGTGATAGACGCTGACTGTACCGCTTTCGATTTCCGGCGCAGGACACGGAGCGGAGTGCCGTTCTGCTTTTGTGCCGACATGAAAGGGGGCGACCCGGTAACACTGCTCGATGACATACTGTCGTTCATCGACGCTTTCCGGCCCCCGACATTCGCCCGGCAATGGCGCGAGCTGTCGGGAGCCGGGGCGAGCCTTGAAGCGAGGGCATTGGCGGAAATGGACGATATGCGTGCCGAGGCATGGCTTCTCGTCGTTGAGCTGTCGGAGACCATAGCCTCCCCGGAACGTCGCAACCCGCCGTGGCATATCTGGAACTGAACCGGGATTACAGCCCCTTGCGCCGCCGCAGGGCTATAATCCTCCATGTTCACTTGTCCTTGCGCCTGCGACCACGCTTCACCTGCGGGTGGTCGCGAAGATGTATTATGTCGCTCCCGAGTATAAGCCTGTGCCAGCCGTTTTCCGAGCGGCGGTACGGGAGTACCGGGGGCGACAGCTTCATATACTCGTAAATCGTGGTGTGGCTGATTCCGAGCAGTTTTCTCGCGGCCATCACCGAATACAATGCCTCGGGGACTATCCTCTTCCAGTCAGGGAGCATTGCAGGTGTCCTCCATGTTTTCCGGCCTTACCGATTTTCTGTATTCGGACACAAATGCCAGCGCAGCCTCCACCGCCATTTCAGCCGCAACGCGGATATGTGATGGCCACTGCTCCAGACGGCACTCCGGCATTGCGGAGTCGCAGCGGCGTATGTCATGGAGAAACAGCGACACGGCAAGTCCGTATGCGCGTTCCTCCCAGTCTGTAGTGCTTAATCTTTGCTTAGGTTCCATGTCTATAAATTTTTTTGAGTGTTCTTTCGGAATGTCCTGCCACGGAGGGCGACGAAATTGAACATTTCCTTGAAGCGGTCGTATATCCTCTCGTCGTACACGTCCTTGATCTGCTCCACCGTCAGGTTGGTTGTGGCGTGGGTAAACTGGTAGTGGCGGTTGTCATAGCGCGACTGAAAGATGTACTGCATCACGTTCTCGAAATTACCGTAGCGGCCAGTCGGCACTGTCTCGCTCCCAAGCTCGTCAAACGCCTGCCTGGGATTGTCGATGTAATGCCTTATGCCACGGTAGCCACCGTTTATCGACTCGTCGGCATAGTCGGCGCACACGTCGATCACGTTGTCAATCCGGAAGTAGTACCTGCCGATTTTGTCCGGCGGCCTGACAATGGCGCAGAACTCTCTAACAATCCTGAGCATCGTTGACTTCCCTGTGCCTATGTCGCCCCACAGCATAAGACCCTTGTCTGGGTCGAGGTTGCCGTCATAGTCCATGACGGCCCAATGCACTATGTCATTATAGGCTGGTTTGAGCTCGTCGCGGATGGTAAATCCGGGGCACATCGCTTTCGCGCATCTGACGAACAACGCCTTGTACTCGCTAATCCTCGATAAGTCCACAATCCGGCTTGACCGGCGTTCTGCGGCCTCTCTGATTTCCCTTAGGGCTTCCGCCGGGTCTATTCGCTTGGGGTATGCCATTCTGTTGTTCTTGTTTTAATCGGGCGCGGGCCCAGTTGAAAAAATGATCCTTGCACTCCTGCACGGTCGGGTGCTGCTTTTTCTTTATCCGGCACTCGTTGAAAAAATCGGGCAGCATTTCATCAAGCCTCGATTTTCCGCAGCGGAGGGCTTCGGCTATCTCTTCGAGCGCGGTGGCGTCATTTTTGAAAATTTCAAAAACTTCTTCCTCGCGCGCGTGGGGGAGAGAATTATTATTTATATTTTTATCTATATAATATATGTCCCCAAAAGTGTCCCCAAAGGTGTCGGAAGAAGTGTCCCCGATCGTGGCGGCAGACGTGGTGGAACAGGTGCCGACTATGGAGTTTCCCGGCTCGGAGAATATGGAGAAAGCCGGTATCTGCTCCATTACGAGTATGGTGTAGAGTGTGGCGTTGCCGATCTCCTGCCTCTCTATCCATTTCTGCGACTCGAATATCCGCAGATAACGCCCCACGGTGTCCTTGTCCGCGCCTATGGCGGCGGCGAGCTTTCTTGTGGAGGCAACGAACTGACCGGGCCGCACCTCTATTACCGTACCCTTGACCGGGTATGTCTCCCTTGACCTGCGCACCCGGAAAAGTATCTCCAGCCAGAGATGCACCATCCGGCTCTCGGAATAGAGCCATTCCACATCGCGCAGAAGGTGTAATACGGGTATCCATGAACGGTTCATCTCTATTACAGGGGTTCACAGTTGTTGCCGGTATAAGACCGGTGTCAGGATATTTCCGGTTCATCGCCGGGATGGTTTGATTGTGCCGCCAAGCCATCGCCGTCAATATACAGCTCCTTTGGGAAAACCGTGCGCCCGGCAAGCCTCTCGATCTCCGCCTTGCAGAAGGAGGGTATGCAGCAGCATCCCGCCTTCCAGTTGTAGAAGGTCTTTCTCTTTATGCCGTTGCCGCAGGCTTCCACCACGGCAGACACGAAGAAACGGTGGTCGGTGTTTGGCAGTGTGGACAGGTATTCGTTCAGGCATCTTGCGTCCATCGCCTTTATTTCATTTGTAGTCATAGCTTTGTCCTTATTTATAAAATGAATCAGGTCTGTCGTTTTTTTTCAAGGGTACGGTATCCGGCACGGGCCATCACGTCATATAATGACAGATAGTACCGCCGTCCGTTGCGCTCGGCCTTCAGGGTGCCGTCTCGTATCGAGTCGCGCACCCGCTGTGCCGGGCAGTGCATTATCTCGGCGGCCTCGTTTACCGTTATCGGACGGTCGGCGGGCTCCGGCCCCGTTATAGTCCGCCGTATCTCCTCAAGGGTGTTCTCGATTTTTGTAAGCCTCATGGCTATGCGTCTGTCATCGCTCATAATCTTATTGTTTTTTAGTGCTGTCCTTATTTTTCGCTTAGTAACCATTAGTCATATTTAGAAAAATGATTATCTTTGCGGTTAGAAATGATTAATCGAAATTAGTTGATTGTATTATCACTAACAAACCAATCGTGCTAAATGATTGTTTGGATTGTTATTATTGGAAATATCTAATCGAATTGATTATAAATTATAAACACAATGATATGGACGACATAAGAAACAGGATAAGACAGGCTATGGAATGGCTTAAGGACAACAGGCTGTTCACTTCCAACCGCGCCATAGCCGAAAGAATGGGCTACAACCCGAGCGCGTTGTCGCAGGTGATTACCGGGAAGACAAACGTGTCGGAGCGTTTTGTCAAGAGCCTGTGCGGTATTTATCCGGCCCTGAGATACGACTGGATATGGAAAGGCGAGGGTGTGATGATGGACGAGAACCCACGCCAGTTTCAGGAAGCGGAAACAGCCATGCCCCAGATGGACCGCTTTTCCTATATCCTCGGCAGCATGGCTGATATAATAAAGAGCATAACGGAGCTGACAGGCCCGCTGGCCGGGCGTGTCGAGCGTCTGGAGAAAAGAGTCGAGGAACAGGCCGGCGAAATCGAGAGACTGCGCACCGAGCTGGCTGAAAGCAAGAAAGCCGCCACCTCCCGGAAGAAGTGACGGCATTCTATTGGAGCCACGAGTTATTAAGACACTCTACTTAAGGAGGTCGTAACCTTCATAGACGCTTGACTGGAGAACCTGGGCATACTTCTCAGTCATTGATATGTCTGCATGGGAGAGCATTTTGCTCACCACCTGTATTCCTACTCCCTTGCTTAAAGCCCAGGTTGCGAATGTGTGACGACCGACGTGCATCGTAAGGTTGATATGGATTTTCGCCATGTGTGCGATGAGCTTCAACTGTTCGTTGCACTTCTGGTTGGAGAGTAGATTGAGGTTGAAGTTATACTTGCGCAGAATCGCAAGAGCTTTCGGAAGCAATACGATGGTGTATTGGTTCCCTGTCTTGGTGCGCTTGTCACGAATGCAGTAGTCGTCGCCTTTTTGGAACACATCTTCTTTTTTGATTTTTATGAGGTCGGAGTATGCGAGACCGGTATAACAGGAGAAAATGAACATATCACGGGTTTTCTCCATCATGCCGAACAGCTCTAGCTCCTCTATGCGGTCGCGTTCCTCTTCGGTGAGGAATCTGATACCCTCCGATTTCCCCCTCGGAATCTTTACATTCGCGTAAGGGTTTATGTCGATAAGCTGGAGTTCGAGGGCCTCCTGTATATACGGGCGGAGCCTCTTGTGATAGCCGTGTACGGACGCCTGGCAGTTTACCTTGTCAAGCGACCTGATGTAGTCGTCCCACAGTTTTATGTTGCGGGAGGTTACATCGGTAAATGTTTTGATCTTGCCGAACTCGCGCAGGGATTTAAGCACCGTCATGTGATGCTTTCTCGTCGATTCCTTGATTGGACGTTTTGAGATCCGTTCTTCGAGCCAATCGAGGAAGTCAGTCCTGCCGCCTATTACCTTGGCCTTGCGGGTGGCTTTCAGCACCGAGAGGTTTATTTCCGTATTGTTTTCCGCCATGTGGTTGAGCTTTTCCTGCATGGATTTGAGAAGGCTTCGGATTTTTGCGTTCAGTTCCGCAGCCTCAGGGTGATCCACAACCTCATTTCCCTTCCACTGTTGTTTGAGTACAGACACACCGGTTGATAAGCGTATGCGCTCCCTTTTCCATGTGACCTCGATCTCTACCGACCCCTTGGTCGTGGCCGAAGCCGTCTTACGACGGTCAAATACGAGCTTTATTTGAGGTATTCCTGCCATAATTGCTTGATTCTTTGAAGTGTTAAACATCATTTGCTATTGGTTTGGTACATTTCAGAAAGGTGTACCACAATGGCGAAAAATGTACCGAACCCGATTTTTCAACACCCTCCGGATGGGTCTTGTTTTATACTCGGACGATTTAGCAGCATTTAGCACAAAAAACTTTATATCAGCGTCTTGGACGGTATTTTATCGGCCGATTCCGTCCGGTCTGGCGTGGTACTTGGTCTTGTCCGCTGCGGGGCCAAAAACTTGGTACATTTTCGGTACACTCGTGTGGTACGTTTTTGAAATCCGTACCAAAGTTAATGTGCTAAATCGAAACTAACAAATGCTATAATGGGCTACTGCCTAAAAGAGTGTGGAGTGCTAAATCTTTCTATCACAGGAAGTTATAAAATTGCTAAACGCTGACGCAGTGACGGTTACGAACAAGAAAAAGGGCCACGATCCAGTGTCTGAATCGTGACCCAACTGTGGTCCCACTTGGGCTTGAACCAAGGACTCCCTGATTATGAGTCAGGTGCTCTGACCAACTGAGCTATAGGACCGGCATGCCTTTTGGGCTTTGCGGTTGCAAAGTTACTGCTTTTTTTTCATCTTACAAATTTTTGAGCCTCCTTTTTTATTTTTTTATTCGGAAATCCATCACGGAAGCCCATCGGAAGTTCTTCCGGGGTGAGTTTCGGATCGGTGGCGGGGCAGGGGAAAGCTTTAATGTTAATGAACATATATCAACATGCTTTCTGACCTTGGCGACAGCGGATTAGGGTGTTTTGGAGGGCTGTTTGTGCAAGTTATCAACAAATGGCGTTTTTTTCGTGGAACAAAGTTTTCGTGTTTCACGATTATTTAGTTACTTTGCACATATGTTTATATAGATATGGGAAAAATCATAGCCATAGCCAATCAGAAAGGTGGCGTAGGCAAAACCACAACTACAATCAACCTCGCGGCCTCTCTCGCCGCCGAAGGTAAGAAGGTGTTGATTATCGATGCCGACCCGCAGGCGAATGCCACTTCGGGATACGGAATCGACCCCCGTACAATGGCCTCCTCGATATATGAATGTATGGTCGACGGTTATCCTCTCGAAGGGTCGGAAGTGCCTACTTGCATGGACGGTCTGTTCCTTGTCGGCTCGCGCATTGATCTGGCCGGCGCCGAGATTGAGCTTATAAGCAAGCCCAATCGCGAGCGTGTGCTCGAGACAATGCTGGCCCCTGTCAAAGACAAGTACGATTTCATAATCATCGACTGCTCTCCGTCTCTCGGCCTCATTACTGTAAACGCCCTCACTGCCGCCGATTCGGTCATCATACCCGTCCAGGCCGAGTATTTTGCTCTCGAGGGTATCAGCAAGCTCCTCAACACCATCAGAATCATCAAAAGCCGTCTCAACCCGGCGCTCGAAATCGAAGGATTCCTGCTTACGATGTACGATGCCCGTCTGCGTCTCGCAAATCAGATATATGAAGAGCTGAAGGGGCATTTTGCCGAAATGGTGTTCAACACGGTCATTCCGCGCAATATCCGTCTGAGCGAGGCTCCGAGCCACGGGCTGCCGGCGCTTCTCTACGACTCCGAGAGCCGCGGAGCAACCAGTCATATACTTCTGGCAAAGGAACTTATTGCCAAGAATTCCCGAAAGAAACAAAATATCAGCGCAAAATAAATTATGTCGATAAAACGAAATGCTCTCGGACGCGGCCTCGATTCGCTTATCTCCATGGACGATGTCCCCGCCCGGGGGTCATCGGCCATCAACGAAGTGCCCCTTGAGGCGATTTCGCCGAATCCCGACCAGCCCCGCACGTCTTTCGACCCCGAGGCACTCGAGGAGCTGGCGGCATCTATCGCCCAGCTTGGCATTATCCAGCCTCTGTCGCTGCGCAAGACCGGCAACGACACTTATCAGATCATAGCCGGCGAGCGCCGTTACCGCGCCGCCATGATGGCCGGTCTCGCTACGGTGCCCGCATATATACGCACGGCAAACGAAGCCGAGCTTACCGAGATGGCTCTTATCGAGAATATACAGCGCGAGGATCTGAATGCAATTGAAATCGCGCTGACATTCAAGAAACTAATCGATCAGTACAATCTCACACAGGAACGTCTGAGCGAGCGTATAGGCAAAAAGCGCGCGACTGTCGCCAACTTTCTGCGACTCCTCAAGCTCCCTGCCGAGGTGCAGCTTGGCCTGCGCGACAAACGTGTCGACATGGGCCATGCGCGTGCGCTTCTCACAATATCCGACCCCGCCCTGCAGCTCAAGCTATATAACGAGATTCTGAAAAAACATCTGTCGGTCCGCAATGTCGAGGAACTTGCCAAGGCGTACCAGAAAGCGGCCGAGGAAAATGCCGGGGCTGAAAAAAAGCCCCGCAGCATGCACTCGGACGATTATGATGTGCTAAAGCGTCATCTTTCCACCGTATTCCGCACCCCTGTGCAGTTCAACTGCGACAGCAAGGGCCGGGGACGTATCACATTTCCCTTCAAGGACGAAACCGAGCTCGAACGTCTCATCACTCTTTTCGACTCGCTCAAGCAGCACGATGAATAAACGACTGTTCACATTTCTGCGCTATCTTGTCTGCGTGACGGTTTTTGCCGGCATGGCTTCCGCTGTCGCCGCCCAGAATCCTGCGCGGCATCTGCCGGTCAAGACCGTCCATAATGTAACCGATACGATTGCCGACGCCCCCGCCGACGTGGATATCACCTTAGGGGAGGCCGGTGTCGTTTCCGATTCGACTATGACAGCGATCGCCGACAGCATTATGGGCATGAAAGAGTCGCCCTACGACCGCTGGGAGGAACGCGAGATAGTGTTCAATCCCGATCCTACGCGTGCCGTATGGCTCTCGGCTCTTTTTCCGGGCCTGGGACAGATCTATAACCGCCGATACTGGAAACTGCCCATCATCGTCGGCGGCTACATGGGTCTTGTTTATGCGACATCGTGGAACAATAATATGCTCGATGACTATACGCGGGCGTACCGCGACATAATGGACAACGACCCCTCCACCAAGTCGTATATGGATTTTTTCCCTCCGACGACACAGGAAAGCGATCTTGACCGCACATGGCTCACCAATGTGCTCCAGTCCCGCAAGAACTATTACCGGCGCAACCGCGATCTCTGTATAATATCCATGGTAGGCGTATATCTGCTGGCCATGGTCGATGCTTATGTAGACGCGTCGCTGTCGCATTTCGACCTTACTCCCGAACTGAGTATGGACGTGACACCGATCATATTCCAGGAGGCCCGCGGCGAGAAGCCCTCGTTCGGACTTGCCTGGGCCCTTACATTCTGATTAGACCTCTAATTATCATAATTCTCTGATGAATAATTCGCTCAAAATATTTCTCACGGCTGCCGGCGTCTTTTTCGTTGCCGCCGGCGCGCCCGCACAGTCTGTGCTGTCGATAAGCGATGCCTCGCTCGAGTCGTCGCTTATCATGCCCGAAAGCTGTGAGACAAACACCAAGGCCATGCTCGAGGACTGGTATCTCAAGAATTATATCGTTCTCGACTATGAGGCAGACAAGAAAAACACCGGCAATCTCGACGACGCCCTTATCATCGAGCGTCTCGGCAAACTCCCGACGGTCATCGAAATGCCTTTCAACTCGATCGTGAAAGGCGCTATCCGCTATTATGCCAACCGTCCGCAGCTTGTCGAGAATATGCTCGGCCTGAGTCTCTACTACATGCCTATTTTCGAAGCCGCCCTCGAACGCCATCAGATGCCTCTCGAACTGAAGTATCTGCCTGTAATCGAATCGGCTCTCGTGCCGACGGCTGTTTCCAAGGCCGGTGCGGGCGGTCTCTGGCAGTTCATGCCTCCGACTGCTAAAGGTCTCGGGCTGGAGATCAACTCGCTTGTCGACCAGCGCCGCGATCCGTACCTTGCCTCCGATGCAGCCGCACGCTATCTCAAGCAGCTCTATCAGACATACGATGACTGGTCGCTCGCGATAGCCGCCTACAACTGCGGCCCCGGCAATGTCAACAAGGCCCTCCGGCGTGCCGGCGACGGCAAGCACGACTTCTGGGAAATATATCCGTTCCTCCCTACCGAGACTCGCGGATATGTGCCTACATTTATTGCCGCCAATTATATAATGAACTATCACAAGGATCATAATATATCGCCAGCGCTGGCCCGTCGTCCGCTGGTCACAGATACCGTCCATGTGACACGCCGTGTGCATTTCGACCAGATTTCGCAGGTCATGGACATACCTGTGGCCGAACTGCGCGCGCTCAATCCTCAGTTCCGTACCGACCTTATCCCCGGCGATATTCGTCCTTACTCCCTGGTTCTTCCGTCGCTGCAGGCCTATGCATATATCGTCAACGAGGACTCGATCGTCAATCATAATGCCACGAAATATTCGCGCCGCGGAGTGGTCGAGCCGGCTTCGGGTGCTGTCACAGGCCGAGACTCGCGTGGTGAGTATTATGACGAGGAGGTCGTCAAATGGCATACCGTCAAGAAAGGGGAGACTCTCTCGAAGATTGCCCGTAAATACGGTATCTCTGTTGCCGAAATACGCAAATACAATCGTGTCGGCAAAAGTGTGAAAGCCGGCAAAAAGCTCAAGATAGTGAGCACACGCCGTGTCTACAAGCCGAAAACGGAGACTCCCGAGGTATTGCCTGCTGTGACCGATACCGCCGTGACTGATAGTGCTGTCCGTCCCGACAGCATTGTTTCCGCTCCTGTCGACAGTCTGAATGCCGCCGGCAATGTCGAAGCCGCATTCAGTGTCCCTAAAGAAGAAAAGAAGGTGGAGGAGACTCCGCGTGTCGCTCCCAAGGCAGAGCCGAAGGCAGCCAAGGCCAAAAAGAAGCAGGAAGCACCCAAACCCCGCACCCACAAGGTGCGTAAAGGCGAAAACCTTTCAAAGATCGCTGCCCGCTATGGCACGACTGTCGATAAGATCAAGAAAGCCAATAATTTGAAAAATAACAATATCCAGGCCGGCCAGCGCCTGTCTATTCCTTAAAAAGATGAAAACCAATCAGAAAGACTACAACATTCCGGCCGCAGACGTCGATCCCGTAGATCTGCCGGAAAATGCCTTCCGGGAACTCAGTGCCGACGAAGAGTATCGGCCGCTCATGCACCCCGCGCGCGACTATGCCGAGGTGACACCCTATTCGGTCATAACCGGTCTCATTCTCGCTGTGGTGTTCAGTGCCGCCGCGGCTTATCTCGGCCTTAAGGTCGGTCAGGTGTTCGAGGCCGCCATTCCTATCGCCATTATAGCCGTCGGCCTGTCGGGTTATCTCAAAAAGAAGAATCCGCTCGGGCAGAATGTCATCATACAGTCTATCGGAGCATGTTCCGGCGTCATTGTTGCCGGAACGATCTTCACTCTTCCCGCCCTCTACATCCTTCAGGCCTCTCACCCCGAAATCACCGTCAACTTCCTCGAGGTCTTCCTCAGTTCTCTGTTCGGCGGTGTCCTCGGCATACTTTTCTTTATTCCTTTCCGCAAGTATTTCGTAAAGGACATGCACGGCAAATATCCTTTCCCGGAAGCCACGGCCACTACTCAGGTTCTTGTTAGCGGCGAGGCTTCCAAGCAGGGCGCTTCCGGCGGTCAGGCCAAGCTGCTTGTGGTCGCATCGCTCATCGGCGGTCTCTACGACTACATTGTGGCTACTTTCGGCTGGTGGGCTGAAAGCATTACCACCACGGCCTATGGATGGGGGCAGGCTCTCGCCGACAAGACCAAATTCGTCCTTTCCTGTAACACCGGCGCCGCCGTGCTCGGCCTCGGATATATCGTAGGTCTTAAATATGCATTTGTCATATTCGCCGGTTCGATATTCGTATGGTGGTTCGTCATTCCTCTGATGGGTACATACGGTTCTGCCGAAATCGCCGCCATGAGCCCCGGCGCAATCTTCAGCGAATATGCCCGAATGATCGGTATCGGCGGTATTGCCATGGCCGGCATCATCGGCATTGTGAAATCGCGCGGCATTATCGGCGGTGCCGTCGGTCTGGCCGCCCGCGAACTCAAAGGCGCATCCGCGGCCGGAAAAACCAACCGCTGGCAGCTCGATATATCGATGAAGCATATCGCGTATTTCACTGCCATAGCTCTTGTCGGCGTACTTCTCTTTTTCTGGTTCGGTGTCATTCATACTTTCTGGCAGGCTCTCGTGGCGTGGCTGGTGGTTACGGTGATCGCCTTCCTTTTCACCACTGTCGCCGCCAATGCCATAGCTATCGTCGGCAGTAATCCAGTGAGCGGTATGACCCTGATGACTCTCATCATTGCTTCAGGTGTGTTTGTGGCGATAGGTCTCAACGGAACATCGGGCATTGTCGCGGCCATGGTGCTCGGAGGTGTCGTCTGCACCGCGCTCTCGATGGCCGGTGGCTTTGTAACCGATCTGAAGATTGGCTATTGGCTCGGTTCCACCCCTAAAAAACAGGAAAGCTGGAAATTCCTCGGCACACTCGTGTCGGCCGCCACTGTCGGCGCCGTTATGCTCATGCTCAACAATGTCTACGGATTCACCGGTGAAGGCGCCATGGCCGCACCTCAGGCGAATGCCATGGCAAAGGTCATAGAGCCTATGATGATGGGCGGAGAAACCCCCTGGACACTCTATATCGTCGGCGCTATTCTCGCTCTGATTCTCAACTGGCTCGGCGTGCCAGCCCTCGCATTCTGCCTCGGCATGTTCCTTCCTCTCCAGCTCAACACACCTATGCTTGTCGGCGGTCTTGTGTCATGGTTTGTCAACCACAGCTCTAAGGACGAGGCTGTCAATAAGGCCCGTAACGACCGCGGTACCCTTATATCATCAGGTCTTATCGCCGGTGGCGCGCTCTTCGGAGTATTTGCCGCAATCACTATCATGTGTGGCAAGGAAGTACCCTCCAACGGTCTTGAATTCGGTCCGCAGATTCTCGGTATCGTCGCCTATGCGGCAATTATCTGCTATCTCTATTTCGCCTCGACCCGCAGCGGCCGCAAGGCATGAAACATAGTCGTGAAATAAGAGACATCGCCCTCCCGGCGATTGTCTCGAATATCACCACTCCTATACTCGGACTCGTCGATGTGGCCGTAACAGGCCATATCGGCGCTGCCGTTTATATAGGTGCCATAGCCCTCGGTGGCACGGTGTTCAATATTCTTTACTGGCTCTTCAACTTTCTCCGTATGGGTACCTCCGGCCCGACGGCTCAGGCTTACGGTGCCGCCGACCGTCGCGGAACCGTTCTCATGCTCTGGCGCTCGCTTGCCGTTGCCTTGGCGGTGGGAATGCTTCTGTTCGCACTCGGGCGACCGTGTGGCCGCCATGTGCTCGCATTTATGGATGCCGACGACGCCACACTCGCACTGGCGTCGCACTATTTCGCCATCTGCATTTATGGTGCTCCCGCCGTGATGGTCACATACGCGCTCAACGGATGGTTTATCGGCATGCAGAATTCAAGAGCCACCATGTGGACGGCTATTGCCACAAATATCGTCAACATTGTTCTTAGCGTGGCTCTTGTGTTCGGTTTCGGATTGAAGATCGCAGGTGTCGCCCTCGGCACTACAGTCGCGCAATGGTTCGGCGCGTTTATGGGGCTGATCATAGTCTTCGTGAAATACCGTCCGCATATGGAACCGTTTAGCGAGATATTCCGTAAAGATCGTCTGCTGGCTTTTTTCCGTATCAATACCGATATATTTTTCCGTACGGCCTGCCTTGTCGCCGTTACCCTCTGGTTCACACATGCCGGTGCGCGGCAAGGTGTCGATATTCTGGCTGCGAACGCTCTCCTGTTGCAGCTGTTCATGCTTTTTTCTTTTTTTATGGACGGTTTCGCTTTTGCCGGAGAGGCGCTTGCGGGTAAATACCACGGCAGAGGCGATTCTGCATCACTGCGTACACTCATACGATCGCTTGCAGTCATCGGTCTGGCGTGTGCTGTCATATTCGCTGCTCTCTATGCTTTTATAGGCGAATGGTTCATGCGTATGCTTGCTGAAGATCCGAATGTTGTCGATACTGCGCGCCGCTATCTGCCATGGGCTGTCGCGGTTCCTGTATGCGGGTTCCTCGCTTTTATCTGGGACGGTATATTCATCGGCCTGACACGCACGCGTGCTATGTTGTGGTCCATGCTGATAGCCATGCTTGTCTTTTTTGCGCTGTATTTTTTTCTGTCACCCCTATATGCCAACGATGCACTCTGGTTTGCATTTTGTGTATATCTTGCTGTGAGGGGTGTGGCGGAGAGTCTTTTTTACAGATTTCCGTTTCGCCGACGCCGTTTGTCAAAATGATACCCAATATCCGTTACTTCGACCAAAAAGCAACGTGAAAATAGCTTTACATGAATATTATCGTTAATCTATGTTAAAACACAGGCATTTTGATGCAGAATATTTGCACGGAATACATAAAGGTATTACCTTTGCAATGTGTTTTTCATGGTATAGATTTAAGGTTAACTGGATTGGTTTGTCGGGAGACAAATCAATTTTTTTTGTGCCTGTTCCTAATGCATGTTTTCAGTATACCTGATAAAGTCTTTTCATGTCAATTTTCTTTGGCGTGATAATGAATCGCGTATGAATGAGTGTTTTTTGCTTTATAATTCATGAATTATTGTTAACTTTGCACCGTCCGCAATCCCATGTCGAAGCCCGGGAGAGGGTTTTTCAGGGTTTGGGGTATATTTGCTCCGTCGTGGAGCAAGACATTATAGATGCGTTTACCGAACGCTTGATTCTTGGCTATCAGAACTTCGCAACTTCTAATATCTCTGTCAGGAATGGAGCAGCAGTAGATGCCCGTTGGTGTGTAATATTATCGCGCACGCGTTATCCGGCTTTAAATGGCCGGCTACGTGCGTGCATTATTACATAAGGCGTGGGCTTCGACGTTGCTCGTTCTACAGAGATGAGCAATGCGAAGGCCATGATAGCGGAACGAGCAGCAGGAAGAGACCTCACGCCTCTTTTTTTCTACTATCAGCCGACGCCGGGGTCGCGGAGGCAAGCTTACACCATCGGATAATGCCATTGACTGAACGCAAACCCGTGATCGCAATCGTTCTTCCCTGTTTCAATGAGGAAGAAGTGCTGCCAATCTCTATTCCCAGAATTTTGTCGGTTATAGACTGTATGTCGGATGAGGGAATTGCCTCTTCCGACAGCTTTATTCTGTGTTGTAACGACGGAAGCAAGGATCGTACCTGGGATATCATCAAGGAACTCAACAAGGCCGACGGGCGCGTGAAAGGCATATCGCTCGCCCATAACCGCGGACATCAGAATGTGCTGCTTGCCGGGCTTCTTGCTGCGAAGGACAAGTGTGATGCGGCTGTTTCTATCGATGCGGATCTTCAGGACGATCCCGATGCCATTGTGGAAATGGTAAAGGCGTTTAATGCAGGAAAGGAAATCGTATATGGCGTCCGGAGCGACCGTTCGACCGACAGCTGGTTCAAGCGTACGAGTGCGCATCTCTTCTATGCCCTTCAGCGTAAGATGGGGGTGGATATCGTGTATGATCATGCCGACTTTCGCCTTATGAGCCGGCGCGCGATCGGTATGCTTGGCCGGTATGACGAACGAAATCTGTTCCTGCGTGGTATTATTCCGCAGATAGGGCTGGATAATGCCAAGGTCAGTTACCGGCGTCATCCCCGTGCGGCGGGCGAGTCTAAATATCCTTTTTTCAAAATGCTTAATTTTTCTGTCGATGGCATTACGTCGTTTTCCGCTAAACCCATCCGATGGATTTTCACTATCGGTCTGATTCTTCTCGGACTTGATCTTCTTGTCGCCGTATGGGTTCTGCTGTCCTATTTTACCGGGCATGCAATCGGAGGCTGGGCATCTATAATGGTATCGCTATGGTTTCTCGGTAGTCTTATTCTGATTTCCATAGGAATCGTAGGAGAATATATCGGCAAGATTTTCATAGAAGTGAAGAGACGGCCGCGGTTTGAGATTGCCGACAAGATAAATTAATCGTTATGGATACTTCGTTATTAAAGAAAACGGGAGATTCCCGTCCCCTTAATGTAGCTTTGTGGACTGTCGCGTTGCTTGTCACTGTTTTCGGATTCTGGTTTGTCCGTTTTGGATTCGATGTCAACGATGAGGCCTATCAGACAATGAATGCCATGGATCCCCACATCAATCCGCAGGCCATTCTGTCGTCGGCGATTTCAGGTCTCGTTGGCAGAGTTTTCGGCTTTGGTTTTCTTACGATGAGAACTCTGACGTTTCTTATCACAGTGATAGCCATTGGCAGTGCCTCGTTTTTCCATTACCGTCGCACGGCTTCCGGTAATATTTCGCTGTTTCTCTATGTTTCGCTGCTTTCGGCGGCTCTGTGCTGTCCGGTGAAGTCGCGACTGATAGGCTGGGACTGCTATGCAGTCTTGTTTTGCACTCTAAGCCTTATTTTCATATGCCGTCTGTGGAATAGCGCTAAGATATTCGATGCCGCCGTACTTGGTTTTATTACTGCGTGCGCCACCTTGTGCCGTTTCCCCGACATTGTCATAGTGCCTTTCGCCTGTCTGGCTCTATGGCTTGTGAACAAATCGGCCTCGCCCAGGCGTATGCTCGCTATGACGGGTGCATTCGCAGGCATGTTTGTTCTTGCCGTGGTCGTGTTGTTGTCTGTGATCTATACCGGAGGCGTGGCCGAATGGTTTGAGGGATTGCGTTCCAGCTTCGTTTCTGGTCATGGCATTTCTCGACTCGTGACAAATTATATCCATACCGGTTCGCTCGATATGTTCGATCTGGTATTGCTGTCGTCCTTTCTCTTTTTCCTGTCAAAGATTGCGAAAGGGAAGAAATTTATAATGTTCCTCGGTATGCTTTTCATGGCCCTGTGTGTTCTGGGTGTTCTTATCTTGAAAATAGATCGCGTGTTTTATCCCGTGCTGAGGTTGCTCACCTCATGCGTCATTATCCTGACGGCATGTTATATCGCTTCGGGGAGAGATTGGAAAAATGTGTTGCAGGCCGTGGTCGTAATCGGATGTTGTGTTGCCCCGATGGCCGGCAGCGACGGTGGTACGGTAAAATTCATGAATATTCCGTCTTTGCCTGTCGTTCTGGCTTTGCTGGCAGGCGTTAATTCCGGCTTTACCGATCTTGCCAGAAAGGCGACGTATGTCATTCTTTTCGTGATTACTGCGATAATGCCTTTCTATACGGCGGCACATACCGTTTTCGACGGCGGTTGGCGGAACGCCACTTCGTCTGTCGGTCATCCTCTGCTTCACAATAATTTCACGACAGCACAGCGTGCGGCGGAGATAAACGATATGCTTGCGGAGGGCAGAGGGCTTATTCCGGCCAATTCGTTGATTCTCGGTTCTGACAACAGACGTTTTTTCTCCGAATATCTTTTCGGTAGTAGAAACCGCCTGTGGCCTCACTCATGGAGCGACGATATTTTCAATGATTCTGACAAGGTTGAGACATTGAGGCGATTTGTGGAGACCGACAATCCCGAATGTATTGTAATGACAAAATACGGTACGATGCACGACAGTCTATATTGGGAACATAATGCCATGCGTACGGTTATAGAAGATACAGACCGTTATGAGACCTCTGAATACGACTGGTTTGTCATATTCCGACGGAAATCAGACTGAAGATTCCAAATCGAAGTGCAAAACTTTGATGTAAGACTCATCTATTCTCCTC
>CAJKRG010000027.1 GCA_905202215.1 uncultured Porphyromonadaceae bacterium | reverse complement strand
AATCCATCTCCGACTTTTTGGCCTGTGTTTTCACATATGTTATTAAACAACCTCTTAATTACTGATGGGAAAAGGATTCGACGAATACGCGTCGCAATATGACGCGTGGTTCCTTGAGAACCGCAATGTGCTCTATTCCGAAGTCAATCTCGTGGCTTCGGTTCTGAAAGATGCCGGTCGTATTCTCTCGGTGGGCTGCGGAAGCGGTCTGTTCGAGAAGATACTGCGTGAGGAGCGCGATATCGACATACGCGACGGCATTGAACCGTCTCCGGCTATGGCCGAGATCGCCCGCAAGCGGGGTGTATCGGTCACCATAGCGACTGCCGAAGAGGCCGATTTCGGCTGCGGTGACTATGACACCATACTTTTCAACGGCACTCCGAGCTACATCGACGGCCTCGCCGGTGTACTCGTAAAAGCTTATGAAGCCTTGAAGCCCGGCGGACGGATCGTTCTCATCGACGTGCCGAAGGAAAGCTCCTATGGTATCCTCTATAATCTCGCCAAAGCTCTCGGCACATGGAATCATCCCCTTCTCGAAGGCTGCTATCCTCCCAATCCCTATCCTATCGAGTTTGTCGAGGTGGCACGCTGGCGCACCACGGCTGAAAAAATAGAGATGCTTGAGGCAGCAGGATTTAAAGACCTGACTTTCGCCCAGACACTGACATCTCATCCTCTCTATTCCGATAACATCGAAGAACAGCCCGTCGACGGTTACGACCGTGGCGACTATGTTGCAATAAAAGCTGTAAAATGAAAAAATGGAGCCAGGAAGCCTGGGAGGCAGCGCTTCCGACATATAACAGGATACTCGAACTTCCTTTTATAAAGGAACTCGCCGACGGCACTCTTCCGCGCGATAAATTTCTTTTCTATATCCGACAGGATTCGCTTTATATCGCCGAGTATTTCCGGGTGCTTGCCAATATAGCATCTCGTCTTGACCGCAATGACCATGCCGCCGCTTTCATCGCTTTCGCGGCCGACGGTGTGGCCGTCGAAAAAGCGCTTCACGAGGTCTATATGCAGGGTGAAAGCCTTGACGATATACATATGAGCACGGCTTGCAATCTGTATACATCGTGGCTTAAATCGCATGCTTTCGCTCCTGTCGAAGTGGCGGCGGCTGCTATTCTTCCCTGCTTCTGGGTATACAAGGAGGTAGGCGAGACAATATATCGCAGTCAGAGCGGTGACGGCAACCCCTATAAGGCATGGATCGACTGCTATGGCGATCCGGCTTTCGAGGCAAGTAATAATCTGGCCATCTCCATATGCGACGATCTCGCCGGAAATGCCACGCCGGCGGTGCGCCGTGCCATGACCGAGGCTTTCTGCGAAGCCGCCAATATGGAATGGCTCTTCTGGGATAGCGCTTACAAATTAAATCTCTGGGGTGTATGACAGGAAAGAAATATTGCAGGGCGCTTACCATCGCCGGTAGCGACCCGAGCGGTGGCGCAGGGCTTCAGGCCGATCTTAAGACTTTCTCGGCTCTCGGCTGCTACGGCACCACAGTGGTTGTGGCTGTTGTCGACGAAAACACCGTCGGTGTCACAGGCGTACATCCCATACCGGTAGAGTTTGTCAAAGGACAGATCCGCTCTGTTCTCGACGATATAGGTACTGATGCCATAAAAATCGGTATGCTGCATTCGTCAGAACTGATACGTGCCGTGCGCGATACTCTTGCAGCTTATGATATCCGTAATATCGTGCTCGATCCTGTCATGGTCGCAACCTCGGGCGATCCTCTTCTTGAGCAGGATGCAGTGGCCACTCTGCGCGACGAGCTGATCCCTGCCGTAAGGGTCATAACGCCGAATATACCCGAAGCCGAACTCCTTCTGGGCCATCCCATCGACGGTCAGGACGCTCTTCCTGAAGCCGCCCGCGAGCTTTCGGGCCTTTGTAGCGGAGTCTCGGTGTTCCTCAAGGCCGGTCATCTTCACGACGATGAACTGATCGATATATTTTACAACGCCGAAACAGGTGTCACGACCGAATTGAAATCGAAAAGGCTCGCGACGGTGAATACCCACGGTACAGGCTGTACGCTTTCATCGGCTTTTGCGGCCGCACTGGCGAAAGGTATGTCGCTCGACGATGCCGCCCGTGCTGCCAAAGATTATATTGCCGCGGCTATCGGGGCCGGCGCTTCTTATGAAATCGGCCACGGTCATGGGCCCGTCCATCACTTCCACGCCTGGTGGCAGTAAGCGCATCGTCCCGACGATAATTCTTCGTTTTCCGTGTCACATAATTGAGCTGAAATTAGTACTTTTGCGTATTATTAAATAAAAGACTATTTAAAACACATAAAATGGAACTTTTCGAACAGCTCACCGCTGCCGCCAAAGCGGCGCCGCAGCGTATAGTGCTTCCCGAAGGTCTTGAACCGCGAACCCTCACGGCTGCCGACCGCATTCTCGCCGAAGGTCTCGCCCGGATTATCCTCATAGGCAACCCCGCCGATATCCTTGGTATGGCTAAGGAACTCAAACTCGAGAATATCGGCAAAGCCACAATTGTAGATCCCGCCGACGAAAGCGTTATCGACCGTTACGCCCCCCTCTTCTACGAACTCCGTAAGAGCAAAGGCATAACCATGGAAGAGGCCCGTCTCACAACCGCCAATCCTCTCTATCTCGGCTGCCTTATGGTGAAGGCCGGTGATGCCGACGGACAGGTTGCCGGTGCTATGAACACTACCGGAAATGTGCTCCGTGCCGCATTCCAGGTCATCAAGACCGTGCCCGGAATCAGTGTCGTATCCGGTGCTTTCATCATGCTTCTGCCGAAAGGCTCTAAATTCGGCACAAACGATATCCTCGTATTCGCCGACTGCGCTGTGGTTCCCGAGCCGACCGCTCCCGAGCTTGCCCAGATCGCTGTGGCTGCCGCACGTACCGCACGCGATATCGCCGGCATAGAGCCTCGCGTTGCTATACTTTCGTTCTCAACCAAAGGTTCGGCCAAGAGCGAGCGCGTCGACAAAGTCATCGAGGCTACCGAACTTGCCCGTAAGCTCGATCCGTCGCTTATCCTCGACGGCGAACTTCAGGCAGATGCCGCCATCGTGCCTTCCGTGGCCAGCAGCAAGGCACCCAACAGTCCTCTCAGCGGCCGTGCCAATGTACTCGTGTTCCCCAACCTCGAGGTCGGCAATATCGCCTATAAGCTCGTGCAGCGTCTTGGCGGAGTACAGGCCGTAGGCCCCGTGCTCCAGGGTCTGGCTGCTCCTGTCAACGATCTTTCACGCGGCTGCTTCCCTGAAGACATCTACAAAACCATCATCATCACCTGCAATCAGGCAATCGGACTCAAGAAATGAAAATACTCGTTCTCAACTCGGGCTCAAGCTCGGTAAAATATAAACTCATAGACCTCGAAGGCGCTTCGGCCGATGTCATGGCCGAGGGCGGTGTGGAAAAAATAGGTCTCCCCGGCGGATTCCTCAAATATAAACGCGAGGATGGCTCGAAAGCCACAATCGAGCTTGGCCTCACCGATCATCAGGGTGCCGTAAAGTCCATTCTTTCGATTCTTACCGATCCTAACGAGGGCTGCATCAAAAGCTATGACGAAATCGAGGCTGTAGGCCACCGTGTGGTTCACGGAGGTGAGAAGTTCAGCGCCAGTGTACTCATCGACGACGATGTGAAGGAAAAGATCCGCGAGTGCTACGACATCGCGCCCCTCCACAATCCCGCCAACATGACCGGTATCGAAGCTATTACCGCCCTTATGCCTGGTGTGCCTCAGGTCGGCGTTTTCGACACCGCATTCCATCAGACCATGCCCGCCAAGGCATTCATGTATGCCCTTCCCTATAAATATTATACCGAAGACGGTGTACGCCGCTACGGCTTCCATGGCACCAGCCATCGCTATGTGAGCGGAAAAGTATGTGAATTCCTTGGCGTAAGCCCCGAAGGCAAGAAAATCATCACCTGCCATATCGGCAACGGCGCTTCTATGGCTGCTATCGTCGACGGCAAGTGCGTCGATACCTCAATGGGCCTTACTCCTGTCGAAGGTCTTATGATGGGTACACGTGTGGGCGATGTCGATCCCGGTGCCCTCACATACCTCATGACCAAGCACGGTCTGAGTGCTGCCGAACTCCAGAATATCATCAACAAGGAAAGTGGTGTCCTTGGCGTGAGCGGTGTCAGCAACGATATGCGCGAGATCGAGGCAGCTATCGCCGAAGGCAACGAGCGTGCACGACTTGCACTCGACATGTATATGCTCCGCATTACCAAATATATCGGTGCTTATGCCGCCGAAATGGGTGGCGTCGACATAATCGTCTTCACCGGCGGTGTCGGCGAGAATCAGGCCGGCCTTCGTGCCGACGTCTGTGAGTCTCTCGGCTTCATGGGCGTTGAGATCGACAAGAAAGTCAATGCCGGAATCCGCGGCGTCGATGCTGTCATTTCCTCCGTAAATTCGCGTGTCACAGTCTGCGTCATTCCCACCGACGAAGAACTCATGATTGCCCGCGACACCATGGACATCGTAAGCAGATAACAGTTCACACAAAGCCATAAAAAAGAGTGTCGGGACGTTTTTTCGCCTCGACACTCTTTTTTTTGGGGGGGGACTTCCTTCGGTCAGTAGTCAAGAGATTTATAGGATTCTAAACGGCTGTTTAAGATGTTGTAGATGTCTTCTCCTTTCAAGGTCAGGTTGTCTGCGGGAATATTCATGGCAGCGCCGGTATAATCCAGATTGATTCCCATCATCTTTCTCATCATCTTGGAGGAATCTTTAAGTCTATTCTCCATAGCCTCTTTTTCAAAATCGATCGCAATCATTCTTGATTTACCGAATTTTATGTAACGGAAGCCGTCGATTTCTGAAAAATCCACAATATCATATTCACCCTTGAATTGAGCGTACATTTCCAATCTGTCCGTTCCGATTATCAGTAATGGAATATGACGGATTTTATTATAGATATTGATGGCGATGACAGTCAGGCCGCCGCCTCCGAAAAAAATAATTCCAACCCATCCGGCTATCTCTATCTTTATATTTCCTTCATCATTGTGAAAGAGAATAAAGTATCCGATCAATCCAAAGACCAGGGATGCTATGCCAAGACCTATATTTTTCCATACATTCTGGTAGATCTTTATTTCGGCATCGTCTGAGTTGTCAAATTCACGTGTCATAACTATTCTGTGATTGTGTTGGTTTCGCAAATATAGTGCATAATTTAATAGATATTATGAAAATCCTCTGAAAACATAAAAGCAAAGTGTAAAAAAGAAAAATAGTGATTGGAGCAAGAAATATTTGACGGCTTGGAAAAGATTATATATATTTGCATTGAAATAATATTAAAACAATATCACGACATGAAAACGCAAGACAATAAGGAAGTTCTCTTCCGGGGTTACGTAGTAAACGGCTTCGCAATGCTCGCCGTCGTATTACTTCTCATTCCGGCACTTGTTGCCGCTCTTTTCATATTCTTGCCTGTCGACCTTTATTGGGTTGCCGGTATCGCTGCCGCTGTCGGTATTATTGCCATGCTGGTATTGTCGTGCGGTTTCTTTGTTCTCCAGCCGAATCAGGCACGTGTCATGATTTTTTTCGGAGAATACCGTGGCACATTCCGTGCGACCGGCTTCTTCTGGGCAAATCCGTTTATGACCAAGAAAAAGGTGTCACTCCGTATCCGTAACATGGATATCGCACCCATTAAGGTCAACGATAAAGTCGGCAACCCCGTGATGATCGGCATGGTGCTCGTATGGAAAGTGAGAGATACCTATCGCGCCGTATTCGACGTCGATGCCGGCGATACTCCGGCTGTCGTGGTGGAAAAATCCGGATCCAATGCACAGTCGGCTGTTCAGGGCGATGCTGTTGCCAAGGCCCTGAATGCTTTTGTCGGGATACAGAGTGATGCCGCGCTCCGCGAAGTCACCGGCCGTTATGCTTACGATGAAGAGGATGGTAAAAACGACGATATAACCCTGCGTAGCGACGGTCACGAAATCAACGAACAGCTCGAGGCCAAGCTAAACGAACGACTGGCAATGGCCGGTATAGAAGTCGTCGAGGCGCGTATCAACTATCTGGCCTATGCTCCCGAAATCGCTGCCGTGATGTTGCGCCGGCAGCAGGCTTCGGCGATCATTGCTGCCCGCGAGAAGATCGTGGAAGGCGCCGTGTCGATGGTTAAGATGGCTCTCGATCAGCTCGGCGAGGAACAGATCGTGACTCTCGACGAAGAACGCAAGGCCACTATGGTAAGCAATCTGCTTGTGGTGCTCTGTGCGGACGAACCCGCACAGCCGGTGCTGAATACAGGTACACTTTATCAGTAATCGCTATATGCCTAAGCAGCAAAGCAAAGGATTCCTGCTGCGGCTCGATCCGGCGACGATGGAACTTGTCGAGAAATGGGCCGCACAGGAGTTTCGTTCGGTAAACGGACAGATACAGTGGATCATAGCCGATTCTCTGCGCCGTCACGGACGTAAACCTCTGCAGGAAAATAACGGACAAGACAAATAGCAGCCTCTGTCAGATATTTTTCGTGTCCGTGTTTGAGAACCGAGGCCGAACCGTCGTCCGAAGTATGTTGTTTTAAGTCAAACACCTTATAAGATGATTGACTGGTTCGTTTCCATACTGCGCGATTATCCGCCTTTGGCATTGTTTCTTACCCTGGGGCTCGGCTTCCTCGTGGGTAAGATTCGTTTTGGCGGTTTCCAGCTCGGCAGTGTCACGGCCGTGCTCCTCATCGGTGTACTCATAGGTCAGCTCAAGATCCCGATGTCAGGGCCGATCAAGATGTTCTTTTTCATGCTGTTCCTGTTCTCGATAGGTTATACGGTCGGGCCTGATTTTTTCAAATCGCTTCGAGGGTCAGGAGGTAAACAGGCTCTTTTCGCCGTTCTTATGAGTGCCATGTGTTTTTGCAGTACTCTTGCCATATCTTATCTGTTTGGATATACGAGGGGCGAGACCGTCGGGTTGTTTTCAGGATCTCAGACGTGCTCGGCTCTTCTGGGGGTCGGAAGCGAAGCGATCCAGAAGCTTGGTCTGTCGGAAGCACAGACGCAGCGTGAGCTGAATATTGTGCCGGTGTGTTATGCCGTCACCTATATCTTCGGAACTCTCGGAACGGTTGTCATTCTCGGTAATTTCGGCCCTCGGCTGCTCGGCGGACTCGAAAAGGTGAAAGAGCGCACTGTCGAACTCGAACAGAAACTCAACCGATCGGACAGCACTGATGATCCCGCTATGATATCGGCTAAAAGAAATGTGGCATACCGCACATATCTGATCGAAAACAGTTTCTTCAGTACGCCGAAGACTGTAGCCGAAGCCGAACGTTTCCTCCGGCAGCATGGACTTGAAGTCTATGTCGATTGTCTTAGGCATGACGGGAATATCAGTGTGCCGCGTTTCGACGGAATCCTTCATATTGGCGATCATGTGGTTATCTGCGGCAGATCGGAGTTTATGGTCGATGTGGAGGACTATATCGGCAAGGAAATAGACGACAAGGAACTCCAGACCTACCCCGTGGCCCGCGTCAAGGCTCTTGTCGTGAAAAAAGACTTTATCGGCAAGCGTATTTCCGATCTGCGGAAAGAGCCGTATATGCATGGAGTGGTCGTGCGCGATGCAAGCCGTTCGGGCAAGCCTGTTACAATCGACTATGACACCACTTTCCGCAAAGGCGACCTCCTGACCATCGTCGGACGGCAGGAAAATGTGGATGCCGCCTCGGGGCATATAGGCCATATCGACCGGCCGACCATATCGAGCGATCTTGTCTTTGTGGGGCTTGCCGTTTTCATCGGCGGTCTTTTCGGGGCCATCACTTTCTGGGTCGATAATATTCCTCTCAGTTTCGGCACAAGCGGCGGTGCGCTTCTCGCCGGTCTCGTATTCGGCTGGCTGCGTTCGAAGCGTCCGACGTTCGGCCAGATTCCCAAAGGTGCCGTATGGGTCATGAATAATCTCGGTCTTAATGTATTTATTGCCGTCATAGGCATTGAGTCGGCTCCTTCCTTCGTGTCAGGTATCAAAGAAGTCGGGCCTATGCTGTTTGTGGCAGGGGGCGTGGCGACCATGATACCCATATTCACGGGTCTGTGGCTCGGACACAAGGTGTTTCGTTTCAATCCGGCCATTACTCTCGGGTGCTGTGCCGGAACACGCACATGCACCGCTGCGCTCGGAGCCGTACAGACAACTCTCGGAAGTTCTCTTCCGGCCATAGGATATACTGTCACTTATGCCGTGAGCAACATTCTGCTCGTCATATGGGGATTGCTTGCTGTCCTTCTGACTCCGGTTTGAAAAAATATGAAAAAACTGTCTCTCATTATTATCTTTCTGCTTTCTGTCATTGCGCCTGTATGTGCCGGTGAAAGTCCTGAGGTCTATGTCCAGGCCGATCTCGTAAGCGCCTATCTGTGGCGAGGCCAGAAAAACGCAGGTGTCAGCATTCAGCCGGTAGTTGGCCTGCGGTGGCATGGCCTGCATTTTTATATATGGGGCAACGAGCAACTTGCGCCTCCGTCGGGACAGCCCGTGAAGCATGAGATCGATTTTTTCCTCAAATATACCTTTGCGCCCTGCTTTACCGTAGGGCTGAAAGACGTATATGTCAATACCCGCGGCAAGGGTTTTTTCAGCTTCGGCTCGATCCCGCATGCTGCCAACGGCCTTGATGTGCTTCTGGCCTCCGACCTGAAATATGTGAATCTCGAATGGACCACGACTATCGCCGGTTACGATGGCTATAATCATTCCGGCAAGCGTTCCTACGGTTCATATCTCATCATCGGTGCTCCTTTCCGTCTCGCTTGGCTCGACTGGAACGCCCAGGTCGGAATCGTGCCTTATTACTGCTCCCGCTATTCCGACGATCGCTCCGGAGGCTTTCACGTCAACATGTGTGCCCTGAAAGCCTCGTATACTTTCTCTTTTCCGAAGTGCGCCATCTCGCTCACGCCGTACACTCAGTTCATGGTCAACCCTTCGGCCCGCACCGCCTACTTCCAGGTCGGTGCCCGCTTCCTGTTCACCCCCGCTTCCCTTCCCGCTAAATGACACGAGGTGTTATCTAGCGACTTTGGTGGCTTTGTGGCCTTGGCGGCGTATGAAGATGCCGGCGGAGGGATTTTCGACGCGCATACCCTGTAGATTATAATATTCTATCGGGGCGTCGGACGACACGCTTACGTTTTCTATCGCTGAAACGGCGTAGTCGGGTAGTGGAGCGGCGGGTGTGGTGTCACGGGCAGGCTCTTTGTCGGAAGAGGAGTAACTGCCGAATCGTTGCGCAAGCCATGCCGTTCTTTGTTTGAGATAGTTTTTGACCTGAGCGGCTTTGCTGTCGATGTCGGAATTGTCGTATACAGACACACCTCCCGATGGCGGCTGCACATCTTTCCAGCGTTTATGGTCGGCTATGGCTGCTGCGCGGAGGCTTTCGGTCCAGGTGTCGATGTCGTCGTTGATGCCGGTATAGCGGTTTCCCATAAACCATTTCCATGTGGCTTCCATGACGTCGTTGAATTTCCCGTTCAGACGCATGGAGGGTATCCACGTTGCGCCGAACAGCGAATTCAGATAGAAGAAACCGTTTACCGGTGCATTGAATGCGTTGCCGCAGTCCCACAGAGGCGAGAAATGCCACTTTTGCCCCTCTCCACGGTCGCGGTAGAGATATGTGGAGCCATGGTATGCTTCGGTATGTCCCAGTATTTCTTCGACTATGTAATATCTGGCTGCATCGTCGATATCCATGTATGACCACAGAGCGTCGGAGGCGGTTCCGACAAGATCGTTCATGGCTGTGAACTGATCGGTGACAAAACGGCGCTGCAGCGCGGAGTATTCTTCGGGCGTGTCGGGGGTAATGAGCAATTGGTCGCAAGGCACTTGGGCACATGATTTCTCGGCCATACGTATCTGGTTGTCTTCGTAGTAGTTGTCGAGTTCTACGAGATATCCTCCCGATATTAAGGCTCCGTCGCCGACATTGTCGTCGAGTTCTGTTATGTTCACGCGGTCTTTCTCGACCCGTATGCTCTCCGTAAGAAAGTAAAGACCGCGGTAATCACCGTTGATTATCACTTCTATGGCTCTCTGGTCCGGAGTCCACGGCAGCCCTATGCGTCTGCCGAGATTGAAGCCTACATAGTTTCGGAGATATCCGAAGTTGTCGTCGGCATGCGCAAGCAGGGCGAAGTGCTTGCTCTTGGTGAGGCCCAGCATCTTCTGTTTGGCACCGAGTTTGATTTTGAATGGTTTCTTGGCGAAGGCTGTGCGTGTCCAGTTGCCGCGCGCCTTTATTTCGAGTGGCAGCGGTTCGTCGGCACTCCCCAGGGCTTTGTCGCCGTCGCGGACGTATTTAGGGTCTTCCGGAAGTTCAAGCCAGTATTCGCCGGCAAAATAGTTCTTGTGCGAAAGATTGGTGTCGATTATCTCATTGTCGAATAGTCCGTTGTTGTCGTAGACGTTGATGTGGAGCACAGGCAGCGTTCCGGTGTGGAGAGCGTCGGGTTTGGGCTCTACGCCATTGTATGCGAAGCATATGTCGGCATAATTCCGGCCCGCTGCATAATCGAAATAAATGTCGACGTCGGTAATGTTGTCGGCTATGAAGTTAGGGCCGTTGTTATAGGCCTTGTAGTAAGCCGGCGCTGTGATGCTGAATTTATTGCTGCCTTCAGCACCGTAGTTGAGGCTCCAGCCGTCGATGGTAATTTTAAATTCGCCGTTGAGGCGGTCGAGATGGATGGAATAATGGTTCCCGTTGCGTGTGAAGCGGCAGTTTTCCTGCGCGCTCCATCCGTTTTCACTGCCGTATATATAAAATATAGGCATGCCTTCGCTGTCGTATTTGTCGACAGCAAAGGCATGCAATGAAATAATCAGACTAAATGCAACAAGAATCCGTTTGAGATTCTTCATGAAAATGGATATTATGAAACGCCCTCTTAGTACTCCTGCCAGGGTGTTATGCCGATAGAGTCGATGGGACGCGACACGAAGGCCTTCACGAAGGCGAGTGCCAGACGTGCGTTTGTCAGAAGCGGCGTGTTGTGGTCGATGGCATGGCGGCGTATGCGGTAGCCGTTGGTCAGCTCGCGTTTGGTGTGGTTTTTGGGTATATTGATCACAAGATCGACGGTGTGGTCGCCTATTACGTCGAGCACTGACTGGCCTTCTTCATCAGGCCAGCATACCTGGGTAGCCTTCACGCCGTTGGAGGCAAGGAATGCCGCCGTGCCGGGTGTGGCGTAGATGGTGTATCCGCGCGAGTCGAGCAGACGGCATGCCTCAAGCATGTCGACTTTGGCGCGTGCGTCGCCCGAGCTTACAAGCACACCTTTGGTCGGCACATGATGGCCTACGGAGATCATGGCGTTGAGCAGAGCCTCGTCGAAGTCGCGGCCGAGGCAGCCTACCTCACCGGTAGAGGCCATGTCTACGCCCAGCACAGGATCGGCCTTGTGCAGACGGGCGAATGAGAACTGCGAGGCTTTCACGCCGATATAGTCGATGTCGAATGTCGAGGTATCAGCCACTTCGGGCTGCTCGCCGAGCATAATACGGGTAGCTGTCTCTATGAAGTTTTTCTTCAGAACCTTGCTCACGAAGGGGAACGAACGCGAGGCGCGGAGGTTGCATTCAATTACCTTGACATAGTTGTCTTTGGCAAGATACTGGATATTGAACGGCCCCGAGATGTTGAGGGCTTCGGCGATCCGGGCGCTGATGCGCTTGATACGGCGCGCAGTAGCCATGTATATCTTCTGGGCGGGGAAGACGAGAGTGGCGTCGCCCGAGTGTACGCCGGCATATTCGACGTGTTCGGAGATTGCGTATTCAACAATCTGGCCGTTGCGGGCAACGGCGTCGAATTCGATTTCCTTGGCGTTCTGCAGGAATTCGGATACAACCACAGGATATTCTTTCGAAACCTTGGCGGCCTGGCTGAGGAAGCGGTGCATCTGCTCGTAGTCGTAGCATACGTTCATGGCCGCGCCCGAAAGTACGTAGCTCGGGCGGATAAGCACGGGGAAACCTACTTCCTCTACGAAGGCATGGATTTCGTCTTCTGTCGTAAGCTCTTTCCAGCGGGGCTGGTCAATGCCGAGCTGGTCGAGCATGGCCGAGAATTTGTGGCGGTTCTCGGCGCGGTCGATCGATACGGGCGATGTGCCGAGAACAGGCACGTGGCGGCGGTAGAGCTTCATCGCCAGATTGTTGGGAATCTGGCCGCCGACGCTCACGATTACACCGCGCGGAGTCTCGAGGTCTATGATGTCCATCACGCGCTCGAAGCTTAGCTCGTCGAAGTAGAGGCGGTCGCACATGTCGTAGTCGGTCGATACTGTCTCGGGATTATAGTTGATCATCACGGCCTTGTAGCCGAGTTTGCGGCAGGTGGTGGCGGCGTTTACCGAGCACCAGTCGAACTCAACCGAGCTGCCTATGCGGTATGCGCCCGATCCGAGCACTATTATGTTGTTGCGCGAATTGAGGTCGTAGGGTATGGCGTTTTCGGTCGCTCCGTAGGTCACATAGAGATAGTTGGTGAGTTCGGGATATTCCGATGCGACAGTGGTGATACGGCGCACGCGCGGAGTCACATTCAGCTCTTTGCGGCGGTTGCGCACGCGGAGCACGTCGGCCTCCATGTTGCCGGTGGGGTTCTCTACCAGACGCGATATCTGGAAGTCGGAGAAGCCGAGGCGCTTGGCCTCTGCGAGTGTCTCGCGGTCGAGTTCTTCGACTGTGCCGCCGCGCTTGCGGAGCTTGTCGGCGAAACGCACGATATTTGCGAGCCGTTCGATAAACCAGATGTCGATTTTGGTAAGATCGGCAACTTTTTCGGGTGTATATCCTTCCTCAAGGGCCTGGGCTATGGCGAAAATACGGGTGTCGGTGGGGTGGGTAAGAGCTTGTTCGACGTCATCGACATGGAAGTCGGAGTTGCCCACGAATCCGTGCATGCCCTGACCTATCATGCGCAGACCTTTCTGTATTATTTCTTCGAACGATTTGCCGATCGACATGATTTCGCCGACGGATTTCATCGATGAGCCAATCTCGCGGTCAACACCGACGAATTTCGAGAGGTCCCAGCGGGGAATCTTCACGATCATATAGTCTACCTCCGGAGCCTTGGCGGCAGAGTAGGGTGTGCCCGGCTCGCCGATCTGGTCGAGAGTATAGCCCAGTGCAAGTTTGGCGGCGACGAAAGCGAGGGGATAGCCCGAAGCCTTTGACGCAAGCGCCGACGAACGGCTCAGACGGGCGTTGATCTCGATGATGCGGTAGTCGTTTGTCTCGGCGTTGAAGGCATACTGGATATTGCATTCGCCTACGATTCCGATATGGCGTACCACGCGGGTAGCTATGTCCTGGAGCAGTTTTATCTGTTCCTGTGTAAGCGAGACAATGGGAGCCACGACGATACTTTCGCCCGTATGGATGCCGAGCGGATCGAAGTTCTCCATCGGAACCACGGTGAAGCACAGGTCGGAGGAGTCGCGTATTACCTCGAACTCTATCTCTTTCCAGCCCTTGAGCGATTCTTCGACAAGGATCTGACGCGAATAGGCCAGCGCGCTCTCGCAGTGTTTCACGAATTCTTCGTCGTTATTGCATATGCCTGAACCCAGACCGCCGAGGGCATAGCCCGAGCGTACCATCACGGGATAGCCTATGCGGTGGGCCACGGCGATGGCATCTTCAATATTCTCCACGGCCTGTGAAACCGGAGTCTTCACTTCGATCTCATTGAGTTTCTTTACAAAAAGATCGCGGTCTTCGGTGATCATGATAGCTTCGACTGAGGTACCGAGTACTTTCACACCGTATTTGTCAAGCGTTCCGTCGAGATATAGCTGGGTTCCGCAATTGAGGGCTGTCTGACCGCCGAAAGCAAGCAGAATGCCGTCGGGTCGTTCTTTCTTGATAACCTCTTCTACAAAATGCGGGGTTATGGGGAGAAAATAGACACGGTCGGCGACTCCTTCCGAGGTCTGGATAGTGGCGATATTCGGATTGATGAGCACTGATTCGATACCTTCTTCACGTAAGGCCTTGAGAGCCTGGGAACCGGAGTAGTCGAATTCGCCTGCCTGACCGATCTTCAGGGCACCCGACCCGAGCAATAACACTTTTTTCATCGTTCTGTAATAACTTTTGGCTTATGAAATCGATTGAAGAGATGGTGCAAAATTACGAAATTAACCTCATTTAACTGTAATCCCCCGTAAAAAAACATTTTATAGCCGTTTTTTGATTCGTATTATACTGAAAACCACGGAGAAAAGAATCAGGGGAATAAGTATGTGATATATGTGGCTTTCGAAATAGCTTGCCACAAAACCCGCCGTAACAATAGAGCACATTACAGCAAGATATATGGCGTTGGTGCCGCTGAGTTTGAACCGGTAGTATCTGTATGCCATGCCGAAATACAGAAAATTATCTATGATAGTGCGCACTACAAGACTAACTCCGAGGCCTACGAGTTGAAATTTATAATAGAATATGCAGCTGCATGCAATCCAGACGACATTGGCTGTTATAACTTCAACAATTATGTAGAGCCGTTTATCGTTTCGGGCTATAAATGCATATCCTATCGGGAACGATATGGCTTGCAACATCACACCCACTCCGAGCCATCGTATCAATGGAGACACCTGCAAAAAATCGGCCGTGAGAAATATGCGTATCACAAGTGGTGCGGTTAGGATCAGAATGAGAACGAGCGGGGTCACGATGAGGCTCATTATTTCTATCTGGCGGTTTATTATTCTGTTGAATTTATCGCCATCGTCTTTGGCTGCGGCAAGACGTGGGAAATAATCGAGTGCCAGTGCGCTGAAGATAATGCCTACATACTGGTTTGTCAGGGAGTTGGCCGCCTGAAACAGGCCGACATCCTCTACCGAACCCATTAGTCGGATATAGGCATTTATAATGTAGTTGGTAAGGGTTCCGGCTAATGAACCCAACATCAGCACAAGCCCGATTCCCAACAGACGTTTTACGAGTGGCTTATGTTTTTGCCATACAAATACACTCGGCCTGAGGCATGTGGAGCGCCTGAACGAAATGAAGTAGAACAAAAAAATGGCACCCGACAGTATGATGATAGATGGAACTATGCCATTATTGCCAAAGAAATAGTATAGCGGAACGCAGAAACACAGGCCCGTGAGACCTCCTACGAGCGAAGCTCTGGCAAGTCGTTTGACTTCTCCCAGCCCCTGCAGAAGAGACAGATATCCTGCTCCGGCTGTCGATAGAGCAATGCTTAGCGACAGAAGCATGAATCCCGTCGTATAGTCGGTGGTGCCGAATGTCCACATGCTCAGAAGCGGAGCCAACAGCATCGAGACTATTCCTCCGAGCAAGGCTGTGAAGATAATTAGCCTCAGCGCCGTGGAAATGATATGTGGCAGGTGTGCGTGGTCATCTTTTGTCGCGGCAGTTTCCTTGACGATAGCCGCATTCAGGCCCAGACCCGAAATTTGCTGTACGGTGTTGGTCGCCGATGTATAAAGCGACGATATACCCATGCCTTCCGGGCCGAGAAACATTGCCACGAATTTACCACGCAGCAGTGATATGAGAATATTGAAAACCTGCACACCCCCGAAAGCCGATATACGTTTTAGTATGTTTCGGTAACTGTTTTCATCAGATATTTCGGAGGATGTGTTATGTCTCATTCCGTTAATCCATTGTTTTCAACTGCAAAAATACGAAAAAATGCGATATGGTCATCGTTGTGTCAGTCGGGCAATGAGGCCGGGTCGAGGCGGTCGGTGGTGATGAAATCGCAGCCCCACGAGGCGTATTTCATATAGTCGACAGGCCTGTTGGTCACCCACATGTTCACTTTCAGACCGTTCGCGTGGAATTTGTCGACAGTCTCCTTGTCGAAGCATCCGCCCATGATGTCGGCGTCGATTTTCCATTTCACGCACCAGTCGAAGTGGTTGGCCCAGTATTGCGCCGTGAGGAACTGAAGCTCGATGTCGGGATAGTTCGTGCGTATATATTCCAGGCACGGTTTCATGGAAGTGAGTATGATACAGCGGTCGCGCATGTCTGCCGAGTCTATTTCGGCAATGAGCAGCGGTATCTTCGAGGTGTCTTTCGAGTTGATGCCTTCGGTCCATTTAAGCTCGATGAGCGGCCGGACGCCGCCCTCACGGCATATGTCGAGAAATTCGCGCAGAGTGCATATCTCGCCGGTCCAGTCTGTGCCGGCGCGGCGCTGTCGTAGCTTTTCCGATTTCAGTTCGTCGACCGTAGACGAGGCTATGGCTTTGGTGCCGCCCAGACGCTTGGTAGAATCGTCGTGGGTACATACAAGCACGTTGCCTTTGGCGAATTTCACGTCGGTCTCGAGCAGGTCGTAGCCCAGATCTATGCCAGTGCGGAACGACTGCGCCGTGTTCTCCACTCCGTAACCGCTTCCGCGATGACCCACAAAAAGAGGCTTGGCCGCAATCAGCGGGAGCGCCGCCAGAGCCAGTATTCCAAATATTACCTTTTTCATTTTATTTTCTCATAGACATACAGTTCGTGTACTTCACCGGTATATCCTTCGGCAGTGATGGGGCCTTGACTCATACCGAGGACTATTGTGGTGCCGCGGTTGTTGAGCACCACCAGATCGTCGTTGACAGGGTCGATGGCAAGACCTTCTATTTCGCCGGCGCGGCGGAAGTCGGTCATGGCGCGCAGAGGCCGAACGTCGCCGCGCATGGCACCGGCGGCTACAAGTCCGCGGCGCATCTCGGGCTTGCCGTCGGCGCCGAGTTTCACGCTGAATGGCGTATCTTTCACTACTTCCTCGCCCTCGACAAGGCCTGTGAACGGCACATCGCCGATTTCTGCCACATATATATTGTCGGGCAGATTGTAGGCAGCCTCGCCGTCATCGGCCGAAAAGAGTATCTTGCCGTCGGCTATGAATATGCCCTGACACCAGTAAGGTGTCGGCACACACTGCATTTTGGTGTGATAGCGCCCTGTGGCAAGGTCGTAGCAGTAGGCGTATCGGCTGTCGACCCAGTCCGACATCCACACCATGCCGCGGTCGCGGTCCACGGCTATGCCCGACACCTCCACCTGGCCGCTCTCGGGCGACCACGGCAGGTCGCGCTTCCACTCGAGGGTTGCGGCATCGTAGATCGATACGGCTATGTTGTAGCCGCGGCCGTACTCGAAGCGCTTTATTCCGCAGTATATCTCGCCGTTCCACACGTCGATGTCGCCGAAATGGTTGGCGATTTCGGGATGGCGGAACGGTCGGTCGTTTTTCTGCACGAGGGTGCCGTTTTTATCATATTTATATAGTGCGCGGGTATCTGACACGTAGTAGTAGGCGCTGTCTATGGCTATCCCTTGCCGCCCTTCGACCGGAAGAACGGTTTTCAGGCGGTATTCCGAGCCTATATGCTGCGCGCTTGCCGTTGCCGAAGCAAACAGGGCAATAGATGTGATGATGTGTATTGGTCTCATGGCCCTGCAAAGTTAGCTAATTCCATGAAAACGGACAAGTGTTCGGAAATGGACACTTGTTTTGAATGTAAATATCTGAAAATCAGATAAATTTTAAATTTCCATTTTTTCGGTGTTACTTTTGCAGGTGTAAAAACCGATAATATGGACAAAGAAATACCAAAAAGCGAACAGCGGCGCGAAAGCCTCGTGCGGATTGCCAGGGTAGGTGCTCCGGTAGTGCTTGTAGGCGGAGCCCTGCTCTGGTTTTTGCTTGCCGCGGGCACGCGCAGTGTCGACGCTTCGCATCTGCACTTTTCGCAGGCCGAAATCGGCGATATCGACGCCACCGTCAGCGCCTCGGGCCGCATAGCTCCCGCCTTCGAGGAAATCATAAACTCGCCCGTGACATCGCGCATACTCGAGGTGCGCCATCGTGCCGGCGATGTGGTCGAGGCCGGTACTCCCCTCCTGGTGCTCGACCTCCATGCCGCCCGCGTGGCCGCCGAGAAGCAGGCCGACCAGCTCCACATGAAGCGTCTGGAGCTGAAACAGCAGACCGCCAACGACAACACCGCCCTCAGTGCGCTCGAAATGCAGATAAAGGTCGGCGACATGAAGGTGCACCGCCTCGAGGCCGAACTGAGCAACGAACGCTACCTCGACAGCATAGGCAGCGGCACCACCGACAAGGTGCGCGAGGCCGAGTTCGCCCTCCGCTCGGCGCGTCTCGAGCAGGAGCAGCTGCGGCAGCAGCTCGACAACGAGCGCGAGGTCCGTAGCGCCGCCGCTGATGTCAAGCGTCTCGAAATCGAAATTATGGCCAAGGAGGCCGACCTTGCCGGCCGCACCCTCGGCGAAGCCGAGATCCGTGCACCGCGCCGTGCCACTGTCACCGACATATCCGACAAAATCGGCGCACAGGTATCGCAGGGTCAGGAAGTGGCCAAGATAGCCGATCTCGGCCACTACAAGGTCGAGGCCGAGGCCGCCGACAGCTATGGCAGCCGCATCGCCACCGGCAACCGCGCCACAGTCCGCTTCGGCTCCAACTCGCTCGAAGGCACTGTCAGCGGTGTCACTCCCACGGCCGCCAACGGCCTGGTGGCCTTCACCGTAACCCTCGACAACGACAGCGCCGCAAGCCTGCGCTCCGGCCTGCGCCCCGACGTATACGTGAGCCAGGGCGTGAAAAGCGGTGTGGTCCGCGTGGCCAACGGCCGGTTCTACACCAAGCCAGGCAAATACATGCTGTTCGTGCGCTCGGCCGACGGCAAGTCGCTGGTGCAGCGCGAAGTGCAGCTCGGCGTCGCCAACATGGACTATGTCGAAGTAGTCTCGGGCCTCGAACCCGGCGAAACAATAGTAACCAACGACATGAACGAATACCTGAAACACCCCTCCCTGAAACTTAAGTGAATAAAGTCCCATTAGACCAATAAGACTAATTAGACCCAAAAGACCCATAAGCCTCGCAAACAGAATGAAAACCCTATCACACCTCTGGCACCTGATATGCCAGAACAAACTCTTCTCGGCCATCTACATATTCGGCACGGCTCTGGCACTGGCCACGGTCACCATGTTCGCCGTGGTGATGTGGAACAAGGTAGCCCCCGTCTATCCCGAGTACAACCGCGACCGAACGGCATATATGCGTACCATCCAGGTAACACGAAAAAGCAACGGCGGCTTTTATCAGGGAAGTATGAGTCGCGAAGCTGCCCGCGACTACTTCGGCAATCTTCCTTCGATTGAAAAAATAAGCATTATGGCCGATGCGTGGGGAGACTGCTACGTACAGCCCGAGACAGGCGCCCCCGACGTGAAAGTGCGTACAAAGCCCACCGACCCGGCCTTCTTCGAAATATACACTTTTAAATTTCTTGCTGGCAAACCGTTCAGCGACGCCGATTTCGAGAGCGGCCTCCGCACGGCCGTGATAAGCGACGGCCTTGCCCGCAAGGCTTTCGGCAACGTAGACTACGAAGAGATTATCGGCCGCGAGATTTCGCTCGATTTCAAGAAATACAAGGTCTGCGGCGTAGTGAAAGAAGGCACTCCCACCGAGATATGGAGCTATGCCAACATCTTTTTCCCCTATACTTCGGGCGATTACCGCGATCAGGGCAATTTCCCGCTTGTGGGACAGTTCAAGTCGGTAATACTTACCGACGACATCGAGGCACTCAGGGCCGAGGCTCAGGGCGTCGTCGACCGTTACAACAGCTCTGAGGACGAATACGAGCTCAGCCTGCTGCACTCTCCCTTAGACCATGCCACCGAATTCCTCGGCAACAGCGGCTACGACGAAGATTTCACTATCGCAAATTTCCTGCTCGGTATGGGCATGATACTGCTGGTACTGCTGCTTGTGCCCGCTCTCAACCTCAGCGGCATGATAAGCGGCCGCATGGAAGAACGCCTCGCCGAGATGGGCGTGCGCAAGTCGTTCGGAGCCACCAGGGGCCGTCTGCTCCGCGATGTGCTGTGGGAAAATCTGCTGCTTACCGTGGCAGGCGGCATAGTCGGCTTTTTCCTCGCATGGCTGCTCCTCCAGGCCGGCATTTCCAATCTGGCTGCCAAAGGCGAATATGGTCTGGTGTGCACCGTAACATCCGAGATGGTCTTTTCGCCGGTAATATTCGTGTTCACTTTCGTCATATGCTGTGTGCTCAATGTCATGTCGGCTCTTGTGCCTGCATGGCGCTCGCTCCGCCGTCCTATCGTCCAATCGCTTAAAGAATGCTAAAATGCTTAAGATAATTTTTAAAAACCTGTGGAACCGCCGCGGACGCTGCGCCTGGATTTTCATAGAGCTGATAGTAGTTACATGCCTGGCGTGGTATATTCTTGACCCCGCTATAGTAAGCTGGCACGATGCCTCCATTCCTCTGGGCTACGATGCCGACCGCCTTGTAGTGGTCGAGGTTGCCACCCTTCCCGACACCGATCCGCGCTACGACTCCGACACGACCCGTGTACCCGCCGACGACATGAACCGCATGCTCGCCAAGATAAAAAACTTCGGCGGCGTAGAGAATCTTTCCGCAGCTAACAATACCCTCAATGCCCCGAGCGTGTCGGTCGACCAGCTCAAAGCCGGATTGCCGTGCGATACAGTTGTCAAGATGGTAAATTCGCTCTCGTTTATCCCCGGACAGCATTTTCTCGAGACCTACGGTATCCGCTCGGTGCCCGGCAGCCCCACCGTAGAGGAACTTTCGGCAAGAAGCTACACCGACTTCAATGAGGCTGTGATAACCGAAGATTTCGCAAATCTCTATTGGCCCGGCGAAAATGCCGTCGGCAAGAAATTTATCCGCGGCAGCGAGGAAAACCGCGAATACATTACCGTTGTCGGCGTCGTGGGCAATTTCCGCTACCAGAGCTTCAACCGCACAAACTGCGCCGTGTTCTTTTTCTGGAACCCGACGTTTCCCGGCGATAAATTCAGCATCACGGTGCGGCTCGCACCCGGAGAGTCGCCCCACGACTGGGCCGACCGTTTCCGCCCCTGGGCCGTGAAAGATATGCTCACAGGCAACTACTATGTGAAATCGGTGACGCCTTTCGAAAACATCATTGCCGCGACCGAATATAACTACGGCATTACCGCCGAGCGCCGCACGGCATGGATGCTGGCGGCATTCTTCCTCATCAACCTTGTGCTCGGTGTGCTCGGATCGTTCTATCTCCAGACCCGCCGACGCATAGGCGAGATGGGCGTTCACCGCGCATTCGGTGCCCGTCGGGGCAACATATTCGGCATGCTCATGGGCGAAAGCGTGGTCCTGGCCACTCTTGCATTCATTATCGGCGACATCCTCTACCTGCAGTACGCCCTGAAGGCCGGATTCAACAACGGCTACACCAACAACAACGCGTACAACGTCATCGACACATGGGTCACCCACTTCGGCGAGCACTTCTCCGTCATTTCCGCAATAGTCTACATCATCATTATAATATGTGTTGTCGTCGGCACATGGATTCCGGCCGCCCGCGTAAGCCGCATCAGCACCGTCGACTCTCTCCGCGAAGAATAAATTAATCTGAGTTTAAAAGTGAAAGGTGAAAAGTGAAGATAATACTTCATCGGCCTTTTCACCTTTCACCCTTCACCTTTCACAATATAATAAACATGATTACTTTAAAGAACATCAATAAAGTTTACCGCACCAAGACTGTCGAGACACAGGCTCTCGAAAACATTAACCTCGAAGTGAAAAAAGGCGAATTCCTGTCGATAATGGGCCCCTCGGGCTGCGGAAAGTCCACGCTTCTCAACATAATCGGTCTCCTCGACAACCCGACATCGGGTACCGTCGAACTCGACGGCCGCAGCACCGAAGGCATGAGCGACAAAGAACTTGCCCGCTTCCGCAACGAGACCCTCGGCTTCGTCTTCCAGAGCTTCCACCTAATACCGACCCTCAGCGTGCTCGACAACGTCATCGTACCCCTGCTGTACCGCCGCGGTTTCAAGGGCGACAAGAAAGCCCTCGCCCGCGCAGCCCTCGAGAAAGTCGGCCTCTCGCACCGCATGAACCACTTCCCCTCGCAGCTTTCGGGCGGCCAGGCCCAGCGTGTGGCCATAGCCCGCGCCATCGTAGGCAATCCCTCCATTATCCTCGCCGACGAACCCTGCGGCAACCTCGACTCCAAGATGAGCGCCGAAATCATGGGCATACTCCACGACCTCAACAAGAAAGACGGCCGGACCATCGTCATGGTGACTCACAACGAAGCACAGGCCGCCGAGACCGACCGCACCGTCCACTTCTTCGACGGCCACCAGGTCACCGAGTAAGTTAGTAATTACAAGTTAGTAGTTAGAAGTTTTGTCTGGATTCCCAACTTCTAACTACTAACTACTAATTTCTAATTATTTAAACTCAATACTTTTTAAACCAACTATGTTGACGACTCTTTGGCAAACGATAAGGCATAACAAGCTCTTCGCCGCCATCTACATATTCGGAACAGCGCTCGCCCTGGCCTCCACGACCGTCGCGGTGGTGGTGCTCAACTCCATGATAGCGCCTGTATATCCCGAATACGACCGCCTGAGCAGCGCCTTCATACAGCGTCTGATCATGGATCTGCCCGAGGGCGGAAACATGCAGTATTCTATGTCCTACGACCTTGTCCGCGACCATATGTACACTCTGCGCAACGCCAGCAAGGTTTCGGCATATATGGAGCCATGGGAAAGCGCCTATGCCTCGCGTTCCGACGGCGGACTCGACTTCCCGGTGAAGATTAAATACACCGACCCGGCGTTTTTCGACGTATATTCCTTCCGGTTTCTCGCAGGCAGGCGCTACTCCGACGCCGAGTTTCAGGCAGGGATGCCTGTGGCCGTTGTCGGCGAGAAAACAGCCCGCGAGGCATTCGGCGCTGGCGATGCGGAGCAATATATCGGCAAGGATATACGGGTCAACTTCACCGATTACCGCGTGGTCGGCGTGGTGAAGGAATCGACTCCCGCTCAGACCGATTCCTACGCCGGAGTATACGTGCCCTACACCTCCAAGCAGGATTACGACCAGTCGGTCAACGGTATTCCGTGGATCGGACAGCTCAAACTGGTCACTGTCACCGACAGTCTCGACGCTCTTCAGGCCGAGATCGCCGATCTCGAGGCGCGTTTCAACGCCTCGCACGAAGGCTATCAGGTGCATTTCTTCGGCCAGCCCGTGAGCCATGCCGTCAAGACTTTCCGTCCCGGGATTCAGGACACCGAATTCCGCCTGTCGGGCATATTCCTCGTATTCGCGTTGGTTATCATGGCCCTGCTGCTCATACCATCGCTCAATCTCAGCGGCATCATATCGGGCCATATGGAAAGCCGAATGGCCGAGATGGGATTGCGGAAATCCTTCGGCGCCACCCGCGGACGTCTGCTTCGCGAAGTGCTCCGCGAAAACCTGTGGCTCACATTCCTGGGAGGCATCGTCGGCTATTTCTTTGCCTACATGATGCTCAAAGCCGGTGTGGCCGATCTCTTCATGAGCTACGGCGTGACCACCGACTTTACCGACGAAATGATATTCTCGCCCGTGGTCTTCCTGTCGGTCTTCCTGATCTGCGCCGTGCTCAATACCCTGTCGGGCCTTCTGCCTGTCTACCGCTCGCTGGGGCGCCCTGTCGTCGAATCCTTAAACGAAAAATAGTGCTATGCTGAGAGTGATATTCAAAAATCTGTGGAACCGTCGCAGCCGCTACGCATGGCTGTTTCTGGAACTTGTGCTCGTCACCATCATAGCATGGCAGCTTATCGACCGCTCGGTGGTGCTTATGTACGACCGTTCGCTGCCTATGGGCTATGATATTGACCGCCTGGTGAAAATCGACGTCAGCACTCTGCCCGAAAAACATGCCGGTTTCAAGCCCGAATACGATACCGAAGAAGGCCGCATCAATTCCATCCATGCCTTTCTCGGCAAAGTGCGCGCCTTCGACGGCGTGGAAGCCGCAATGGCTTCCGGTTCATATGCCTATATGGGCAGCCCGCAGCTCAACACGGCTTATACATACGACGGAAGCACGGATACTGTCAGTGTGTCCGGTCAGTTTTTCTGGACCGGTACCGATTTCTTCCGTACCATCGGGATTGAGCCTGCTGACGGAACGCCGGCCGAGGTGCTCGACAATGTCGCTCCCGGCGAGGTAATACTGACCGAAACCCTCGCACGGCAGTTCTCGCCCGACGGCGGTGTGCCGACGGCAAAGCTTTTCAACCCCTATACCGGGGAAGGGGTCACGGCTGTCGGAGTGGTTGAAGACGTGCGCCGTTCGCCCCTCCGCCGCAGCTATTCGCTTGCATTTGTAGCCTTGGCCCCTGAGCCTTACGATAATTTCGCATGCACGGTGCGCCTGAAAGATGGTGTTGACATGAAAACATTTATCGACGAATTCCGCAACCGCGCTCCACGCGAGCTGACAGCCGGCAACTACGCCGTAAAAGCCGTCACGCCCTACACCGAGCTTTTCGCCGGCATGGCCCGTGAAGACGGCATCACCAACAGCTATCGCCGCGGCGTGGCTCTGACGGTCTTCTTCATGCTCAATCTCCTGCTCGGCGTCGTAGGCTCATTTTATCTTCAGACACGGCGCCGCACCGGCGAGATGGGCGTGCACCGTGCGTTCGGCGCCACTCGCGGCAAAATCCGGACTATATTACTCGGCGAGAGTTTCGTGCTGATGACGGTCGCCTTTAGCGTCGGCATATTCCTTTATCTCCAGTACGGTCTCGCCGCCGGACTCGACTTCGGCTATGAGGAACCGGGCGACACCACCGTGGCCGATACATGGGTCAGCTCTTTCGGCATACACTTCGCCGCAATATCGGCCATCGTATATGTCCTCATGCTCGTATGTGTGATGGTCGGCACATATTTTCCCGCGCGCGAAGCCTCGCGCGTAAATCCCATAGACGCTTTGAGAAATGAATAGATTCCTTGTCTTCATATACTTTTCGGTCTTCTGTCTGAGCGTGGCGGCTCAGACAGACACCGTCCGCATAAGTCTTGCCGAGGCCATAGCCCGCGCACGCTCGCACAGCGTCGACGCCTCGGCCGCCCTCAACGAGCTGCGCTCCGCCTACTGGCAGTACCGCACCTACCGTGCCGAGCTCCTGCCCGAAATCAGCTTCAAGGGCACCATCCCGGCATATTCCAAGCGCTACAGCAGCTATCAGGAGTCCGACGGCTCCTACCGCTTCGTGCCCAACGACAATCTGCAGCTCAGCGGCGAACTCAGCCTCTCGCAGCGCATATGGTTTACCGGCGGCACGCTCTCGCTGCGCTCCTCGCTCGACTATATGCGGCAGCTTAGCGGCGACAAATACAATAATTTCATGTCGATACCCGTGGCCCTGACGCTCCAGCAGCCCCTCTTTGCCGCCAACGACATCAAGTGGAAGCGCCGCATCGAGCCGGTGCGATATGCCGAGGCACGCGCACGCTTCATGAGCGAGACCGAAGAAGTGGCCATGGAGGCGATACGGCTGTTTTTCAACGTCCTCATGGCTGCCGACAAGCTCGCTTGCTCGTGCCAGAACCTCGGCAACGCCCGCAAGCTCTACGAAGTGGCGCAGGCCAAGCGGCGAATGGGTCAGATAAGCGAAAACGATCTCCTGCAGATCGAACTCACCCTCCTGCAGGCGCAGAGCGACGTCAGCAACGACGACAGCGACCTCAGGAGCGCGTCGTTCCGTCTGTCGTCGTTCCTCGATTTCGAGGAAGGCACCGTCATAATGCCTCTCGAGCCCGAACGTCTGCACGATGTCAGCGTGGGCTACACACAGGCGCTCGACCGTGCCACCGAGAACAACCCATTCATGCACAATGTGCAGCGGCGTCAGCTCGAGGCCGACTACAAGGTGGCCCAGGCGAAAGGCGCCATGCGCGAAGTGACGCTCTTCGCCCAGGTGGGCTACACCGGCGCCGACCGCACTTTCGGCCGCAGCTACCGCGACCTGCGCGACAACCAGGTGGTGGAAGTCGGCGTGAGCATACCACTTGTCGACTGGGGCAAGCGCCGGGCTGCCGTCAAGGTGGCCGAGAGCGAGCGCGAACTGGCCGCCAATACCCTGCGCAAGGAAACGCTCGATTTCAACAGCAACCTCTTTATCCTCGTGGAGCGCTTCAACAACCAGGCCGAGCAGCTCCGGCTCGCCGACCGCGCTTCGGAAATAGCCTGCAGGCGCTACGACACCAATGTCGAGACATTCATGATAGGCCGAATATCCACTCTCGACCTCAGCGACTCACAGGCCAACAAAGACAGCGCCCGTTCAAAGCAGCTCGAAGAGCTGTTCTATTACTGGTATTATTTCTATCAGCTCCGCTCCATAACTCTGTGGGATTTCTCGCGCAACGCCCCCATCGACGCCGACATAGCCAATATAATTAAATAGAAATTTAATTTGTGTTAAAAATTTTACGGGGGGGGGTAAAAATAGTTAATTTTGTAATCAATGGGGATAATAACTCCCGAAAAGCTACAGAATCAATTATTTAATCAAGCTCTCACATAATGAAACCAATCTGCAAATTATTGCTGCACAGCACATGTGCCGCAATGTTAGTTGCATCTCCGGAAGTTCTTGCACAGGACCCCTACGCGGGAAGTTATGATGTGACCAACATCAGTTCCCGCATGCCGGAGTACCGACAGGGCGAAATGATAGTGAAATTCAAGACCGAAACCACTACGGCGCCGCAGCTCAAGGCCTCGAAAGGCCGACTCCGCGCCGCGGCCTCGGCAAAAGCCCTCAATTCACTTCTCGAAAAATACGGAGCTTCTGAAGCCGAGGAACTCATGCCCCTCACCGGCGCACAGGTGACGCCCAAAGCCCGGCGAGCCCGGGCCTTCGATGGAAAGACTGTCGACGACAGCGACCTGTCGTCGCTCTATCTGATCCGCCTTGACCGCAGCAAGACAACGGATATCCATGCCGTGGCAAGCGACTTCGCAGCTCTGCCCGAAGTGGAATATGCCGAGCCCAACTACATACTCCGCATCTGCGCCACCGCTTCCGACTATACTTCCGAACCGATGTACGGGCAGCAGTGGGGCGTTCCCGCCATTAAGCTCGATAAACTCTGGGAAAAACCGGTCATCAACAGCAAGCGCCCCGTCATTGCCATTCTCGACACCGGCGTCGACATAGAGCATCCCGACCTTGCCGACAACATATGGACCAACGAACGCGAGGCCAACGGTATAGAAGACAGCGACGACGACGGTAACGGATTTACCGACGACATCCACGGCTGGGACTTCATAAACAATACCGGCCTCATGCGCGACAACAACGGCCACGGCACACACTGCGCCGGCATAGCGGCGGCTTCGGGCAGCAACGGCATCGGCATAACCGGCGCAAACCCCGACGCCCTGATTCTGCCGGTGACCGTGATGCAGAGCGACGGCTCGGGCGACGTGGCTACCATAGCCCGGGGCGTGGACTACGCCTGCGCGCAGGGTGCCGATGTGCTCTCGCTCTCGCTGGGCACATACACCCACTCGCTCTCTTTCTACGATATCCTGGCAAAGGCATATCAGAAATCGCTCATAGTGGGCGCGGCGGGAAACGACGGAATGCCGCTGTCCATACCCCCTATTGGTGCTCCATTCTTTCCCGCGGCATACTCTTTTGTGGTGGGCGTGATGGCCAGCGACACCGAAGGAAATCTCGCTCCTTTCTCCAACTACGACCCCGACGGACCCATCTCATCGGCATTCTCCAACAGCGAAATGCTCTACGAGTACGAGATCAAGGCTCCCGGCACAAACATTATCAGCACATATCCCGGCGGAGGATACCGCAGCCTCAACGGCACATCGATGGCATGTCCGCTCGTGGCAGGCGCGCTGTCGAGGCTATACCAGTGCAAGGACATACCTACCAAAGAAATTCTCTTTGGCGACATGATCCATACTCTGCAGGGCGGCCTCGACGGTGTCCTCGATGTAAATGCAATATACGGTCTCAGGGATTCCGACCGGGTGCCGACTCTCGGCTATGTTGGCTGCCGCATCGACGACACCGCCGGTGGCGACGGCGATTTCAGGCCCGATGCCGGAGAGATCCTCGAGATATATCCTACCGTGCGCAACTTCTGGGGGCAGGCACGCAACGTCAGAGCCACCGTGGAGCTGTACGGCGAGAACGAGGACAGGAGCATAATCGATATTATCGACGGTGAGGCCGACTTCGGCTCCGAAATCAGCGGATATGCACACAACGAGAGCAAAAATCCGCTGAGGATAAAGATAAACGACAACTGCGCCGACGGACGCCATATAACTCTCCGCCTCACAATAAGCTGCGACAACTCCACCAACACGGTCGAGGCGCTGATACCTCTCGTGGTGGAGAACGGCATCGAGCTTTCCGGTCTTATATGGCAGAACACCACCCTCTACCCCGACAAATATTACATCGTCACCACAAACATCGGTGTCTGCGAGGGCGTTACACTCACCCTGATGCCCGGTACCAAACTACACTTCAGGCCCGGAACCGGCATATCGGTGGAACTCGGAGAGCAGGAAGGGGAGGAATTCTATGATTCTCTAAATGGTTACTATTATCGGAACCACCCGAATGCCGGAAAGGTTATAGCCAAAGGAACACCGGATAAAAGAATATTATTCACAGCATTTGGTAGTATTGACCAAACCGCTCAAAGCGATGTACAATTTAATTTCGGTCCGAACTCTGAATTGGAGTATGTGGAATTCGACAATTTTTCATGTTCGTTCTCTTATCCGGGAACTGGTTGTAAATATCCTTCGTTCAGAAAAACGCTGTTCAATTATTTGGGTATTGGCAGTTGGTATCCTAAACATATCTATATTAATGAATCGGCCATTTATAACTGCACTCCGGGATTAGTGGCTGCAAAAACCGATGCCACATCTATTGTTAGAAATTACGCTGATGCTCTTAGAGCGTATCATATCAATCAGTTGCCTGGTATAGACAAAATCAGGAACTGCAATACTTTCGGCAACATATACGAAGACTATAGTGAAAGAAATTATATTTCCATAAGTGAATATAGCGAAAAGGCTGTATACAAAACCACCGACGAGCCGAACTACTACGGCTCCACCAACCGCGATATCCTCCGCAACTGGATATGGGATATCCGCAATCCCAAGAACACCGGCTGGACATGGTCGCCCCGCTCATTCGCCGAACTCGACCTCTCGAACATACTCACCCGGCCAAATCCCGCTGCTCCGGGCGTGGTGTGGAAGGTAGAAATCGACGGAATCAACGCCTGCGACGATTTCGACATCCTTCCCGACTTAGGCGTGGGTCGTCACAAGGTCGAGGTATTCTTCAGCAAGCGCATGAACCGCGACAAGACGCCTATGGTGGCCATGGGTGTCCGTCCGCCCTACACACAGATTCCCATCAGCGAGGATGCCTCATGGCGCACCGAGGTGATCGACGGCGATGAGCTCGATGTCTACACGGCATATCTCACTATCAGGGGCCGCGATACCTACGACGGCCTCAACCGCATCTACGTGGGCGATGCCGAAGACGAGGAGTTCTTCCCCATACCTGTCGAGGATTTCCGCTTCCATGCCAACGTGCAGAGTGCCGGCTCGATGAGCGCCGGCTTCATGGCCGAGGCCGGTGTCGGACGCGTGAAGCTGACCTGGGAAAGCCCCGCCGATAATATCGATGACATGCTCGGCTACAATCTCTACCGCTACCGTCCCGACGTGCTCAACGACGAGGGTCAGCCCGCCGACACCGTCCGCATCAACGCGCAGCTAATCGAAAAAGAAGAATTCACCGACTACGACATCGAGCCGGGCAACACCTACTGCTACTTCTATAAGGTTCTGCGCACGTCGCTCACCGAAAACTCACCCTCGCGTGTGGTGTCGGCAACCCCCCGCGCAGCCGGCAAGGGCGACTCCGACGGTTCGGGAGCGGTCGACGTGGCCGACGTTGTGACCGACGTAAACTACATGGTTGGCCGCGAGCCCAGGCCATTTATCTTCGACGCCGCCGATGTCAACTCCGACAGCCAGATCAACATTCTCGACGTGGTCGGCACCGTCAACATAATCATGACTCCCGACAAAGCTCCGGCCGAAGCGTCGCTCAGCAGTGTGGCTGTCTACACTGTCGAAAACGGCATTCTCTACATCGACACTCCCGTCGAACTGGCCGGTCTGCAACTGACACTGAGCGGCGACCGCAGCACCGGTGAAATAAAAGTGCTCGCCGGCCTCAAAGGCATGGAGACCACAGGCCGCTGGATGAACGACAGCGAGTACCGCTTCCTCTCCTTCTCGCTCAGCGGACACACTATCGCCGCCGGACGCACCGCCCTGCTGTCGATAGGCTCCAATACGGTGGAAGATATAATGCTGGTAAGTCCCGATGCCTCGCAGGTAGCGGCCATACGCGGCGACCTGAGCGGTATTTCCGAAATCGTGATGCAACAGATGCTCGTGCCCTCGCCCAATCCCTTCGACGATGTTCTCGAAGTACCTGTGACCATAGGCACCGAAGGCAACCACAGCGTGCAGCTTTCGCTTTCGAGCCTCGTCGGAGTGAGGGTACTCGGATATGACACCACCCTCGGATATGGCCAGCACAAAGTAACGCTCGACACCACTGCCGTTCCGACCGGTTTCTATCTCCTCACACTCACTGTCGACGGAACCAGCATCCAGTCGTGCAAAGTAGTAAAAACCGACAGATAAAATGTTGCGCAGAATACTAACAACGCTCATGGCAGTATGGACGGTCTTTCTGACCGCCCGTGCCGCCAATGTAGTGACAGTGTCGGGCATCACTGCCGAAGCAGGCGAGCACGTGGAGCTGTCGGTGGGCCTACGCACCGATGATGCCGGTGTAGTGGCCGCCGAGATACGGCTGCCGCTGCCCGCGGGCTGCACTGTTGTGCCGGGCAGCCTCACGGCAAACCCTCTGCGACTGCCCGATCACAGCGTGACTGCCGATGTCAACGACGCCGGCGAATACGTGCTTGTGGTGTACAACACTTCGTTGCGTCCCATTGCTGCCGGCGACGGCGAGATCGTGCGCTTCGGGGTGGAGCTTTCATGCTCTCCGGGCACCTACACTCTCACGCCGCAGGCCACTCTCAGCAGTGCCGACGGGCAGCCGCTGCCGGTCGGGACGTCAGCAGCTGAGCTCACTGTCCGCGGCGCCCGCATGATGCTGTCGGAGAATGTGCTCAATTTCTACCGCGTGCCCATTCGCTCGACATTCGAGACAGGCGTCACGATAGCCAACACAGGCACGGCGCCGCTTGTGCTCAAGGATTTCAGCACTTCTGTCGACGGTCTCAGTGTGTATATCCCGGGCGGCAGCGTGGCTCCCGGCGGGGAAGGCACCCTCATGCTGTCGTACACTCCGCAAAACCGCGGCAGAATCAACGAAATGCTGCGGATCGAAACCAACGATGCCTTCGAACCCACCCGCCTGCTGCGCATAGAAGCCGAGGCCTATTCGGTCAACGAACTGGTATGCGGCGATATAAGCGGCGTAATCGACCAGGAGGTAACCGTGGAAGTGATGATGAACAATATGGACCCCATCGTGGGTGCCGACTTCTCGTTCGAACTTCCGGAGGGCATAGAATTTGTGGAAGGCAGTCTGCAAAAGTCGTCGCGGGCTTCTTCGCTTACCTTCGATGCAAATGTGGTCAAAGAAAGCGGTTCCGGCGATTTTGATGACTGGGGCAATCCTTTCTGGGGCTTCTATCCTACGCAAGTTCTGCGAATTGTCGGCTTCAGTGCCGACAACAGCCCTATCCTCGGTTCGGAAGGCCCGATAGTGAGTTTCCGTCTGCGACTTGGCACCAAGGCCTCCTGCCAGCTTATAGCCGGCAATGTGATTCTGGCAAATGCCGGCGGCGAAAATCTGGCATCCGAAAGCCAGGGCGGATTTCTCAATGTGGCCACGCCCTCTCTGGGCTGTGACCGGGAAACCATGGCGGGCAATATTGCCGATAGCGGCGACCTTTCATTCGGCATTCCGGTGAACAACTACGGCGACGCTCCCCTGATTATCGACCGGCTGGTGTCGGACGACGGACGCCTCCGCTGCACGGCATCGCTGCCTCTGACTATAGAACCCTGGCAGTCGGGAGAACTGCCTATGGCGATTGCCGATACTTCGGTGGGCGATTTCGCCTCGCTGCTGAAGATTTACAGCAATGATCCCGACCGTCGCTGTTTCGACATGATAGTCCGGGGCACGGTTTATAGTCCCAACGAGCTTGTTTTCAGAGGATACCGTAGCGACGGCATATTCATGCTCGATGCCGCCCTGGAGAATGAGGCCGAAATTGTGGCGCTTCAGCTTGATCTGGTCTGTTCCGGAGGCCTCACTACCGACGAGTCGAAACTCAGTCTGGCACCACGCGCTTCCGGCCATTCGGCCACGCTTGCCCGGGTGGGGCACGACCGCTACCGGATAGTGATGTTCTCGATAAACAACAGACCATTCGAGGGCAACGGAGGCTCTGTGTTCACCCTTGCTTTCGAAGGAACAGACATTGACGGAGGAAGCGTTGGTATCGAGAATATTATTCTTAGCTCGGCCGACGGACATAACTACACGACCCCCGACTCGGAGGTGAAGATTGTAGCTGTGCCGCCTCTGGCGGAGTCGCTGGTGCTCAATCCCGGCGCGGTAGAGGCGGAGCCGGGGCAGCAGGTGCAGTTGAACGCGGAGATTTTGCCCGCGGAAGCTGCGGGACAGAAGCTCGAATGGATCTCGTCGGATGAGAATGTGGCTATTGTTGATGCCTCGGGACTCGTAAGTGTTCTTGCCGAGGGCAAAGCTGTCATAACGGCCCGCACTACCGACGGCTCGATGCTGGCGGCGGCCTGTACGATAGGGGCCGTCTCAGGTATCGGGAGCGTGACAACAGATATCGGCCGTACATTCACCGTCCATTCGCTGCAGGGAATACTCCTCCTCCGCAATGCCTCGGTCTCCGACCTGCATCGCCTCCCACGCGGAATATATATAGTCAACGGCTCTAAAGTCAGGCTTTAAATGTGATACTTTAAATGTGACATATGTGAATTCGCCGGCCGGTGGGTTCACATATGTTATTATAGAGTGATTTAACAGAATTTTTTCACTATCTTTGCACTATGGCTGCCATTCTGATTGTAGACGACGATACGATGTTGCTTGCGTCGCTGCGCGGGCTCCTTACGAGGGCCGGCTATGAGGTGCTTGCAGTCCCGACTCCGGACGGGGCCGTCGACTGTGTCCGCTCCTCACGGCCCGGGCTTATCCTGATGGATATGAATTTTACCCGCGGAACATCGGGAATCGAAGGTATCACCTTGCTCCGTCAGGTAAAGATATTCCGTCCCGAAGTGCCTGTCATTCTGATGACGGCCTGGGGCAGTATCGACCTTGCTGTCGAAGGCATGCGTGCCGGAGCGTTCGACTTCATCACCAAGCCATGGGACAATGACGTGTTGCTCGAGCGCATTGCAACCGCTCTGAGCCTCCATCAGCCGTCGCGGGAGGATCATTTCGACCGTGCGGCCATCGTCGGTTCGAGCGCGCCTCTCGAGGCGCTTCTGTCTACGGCGGCCCGCGTGGCGCCTACCGATGCCCCCGTCCTTATCACGGGCGAGAGCGGTACGGGAAAAGCGCTTCTGGCCGAGACCATACACCGCAACAGCCGCCGCGCCTCCGGTCCGTTCGTCAAGGTCAGGCTCGGCGGTATGCCGCCGGCGATGTTCGAAAGTGAGATGTTCGGCCATGTCCGCGGTGCGTTTTCAGGCGCTCTCACCGACCGTAAAGGCTGCTTCGAGCTTGCCGCCGGAGGCACACTCTTTTTCGACGAGATCGACGCTCTCGAACCCGTGTCGCAGATGAAACTCATGCGTGTGCTGCAGGACCAGAGCTACGAGCCTCTTGGCAGCAACCGCTCGCGTCGTGTCGATGTCCGTGTTGTCTGCGCCACGACAGCCGACATAGGCGCCATGGTCGCCGACCGCCGCTTCCGGGAGGATCTGTTCTACAGAATCAATCTGGTGACTCTCCATATGCCCTCGCTGCGCGAGCGCCGCGCCGATATTCCCGCTCTCATCCGCGCCTTCGCCCGCTCCTTTGCCGCAACGCATCCGGGCGCCCCGATAGCCTCTTTCACCGACGGGGCTGTATCATACCTTGCCTCCTTGCCGTATCCGGGCAATATCCGCGAACTGCGCAACATGGTCGAACGGGCGATCCTTGTGAGCGGCCATCGGGAAATAAGCGACGCCGATTTGCGCGACGCTGCATCCAATACCGCGCCGCAGGCAGCTCCCGACACTCTCGAAGGACTCGAACGCCGTAAGATCGCCGAAGCCCTCAGGGCAGCGGGCGGCAATGTGTCGCGGGCGGCCGCTGCGCTCGGCATTTCGCGTGGCGCGCTCTATCGTCGAATGGAAAAATACGGTCTGTCGTGAATCTGCGTCTTCTCTTTTTCCTCTTTCTTCTCTTGCAGCTTCCTGTCTACGGTGTGCTCATGTGGCTCACATTCAGCTCCCGGCCCTGGCTTTTCTATGGCGCCGAGATAATGCTTGCCGTCGATATCGCCGCATGTGTCTTTTTCTACCGCAAGGTGGTCGTTCCCGTCGAGACACTGGCAAACGGCATGGATCTGCTTAAAGGACAGGACTGGAATGTGGCTCTGCGCCCACTGGGGCAGCCCGAGGTCGATTCGCTCGTCGAGGTTTTCAACCAGATGATGGCCCGCATGCACGCCCAGCGTCTCTCGCTCGAGGAACAGCGCCATTTTCTTACCTTGCTCGTCGCCGAAGCACCGGTTGGCGTGGTGGTCAGAGGTTTCGGCGGAGTAGAGCGCATGGTCAATCCCGCGGCGCGGGCGGTTTTCGACGTCTTCCCCCCTCTTCAGGAACGGCTCGATGAGGTACCCGACGGAGCCGAAGACACTTTCAGGGCCGACGGCAGCCATCTTTTCCGGGTTGTACGCCGCCATTTCATCGACAATGGCGTCCGCTGCACATTTTATCTCATAGAAAATGTAGCCCCGATGGTAGCGGCCGCCGAGCGGGCCGCCTACGTCAAGCTCATACGGCTCATGGCCCATGAGGTGAACAACACCGTGGCCGCCATGAGTACGGCCCTCGGCGCCGTCGATGCCGATGACCCCGACGGACTCCTCGAGGCATGCCGTCACAGGGCTATCGCTCTTAGCGATTTCATCGGTCGTTTCGCCGATCTCGTCAAAACACCCGAGCCGCGCCTCGGACGCACAGACACACGGAGCCTCGTAGGCGACTGCGCCACTTTCCTCGAAAGCATATGCACCCAGCACGGCGTCGGCTTCGCCATCGACCTCGGCGAAAGCGCTTCAGTGATGGCCGATGCCGCCCAGATAGAGCAGGCCCTTGTCAATATAGTGAAGAATGCATGCGAGAGTACCGGCCGCGGAGGTCGGGTGTCGGTGTCGGTTGCCGGCCCCGTAATAACCGTAACCGACGACGGCCCCGGTATAACGCCCGACAAAGCCGCGCAGATGACCTCGCCCTTCTTCACCGACAAGCCCGGCGGACAGGGCATAGGCCTCACCTTCGTCCGCGAAGTCCTCTCCCGTCACGACTGCACCTACTCCCTCGCGACCTCACCCGCCGACGCCCTCACCCGCTTCACCATCACCTTCCGTTAAATTTTCACCTTACATGAAATGTCGGAGATATCATTCTTATTTGATGATTTTTGTAACGTCGCATTAAGAGGTTGTTAAACAACCTTAAATATGCAATGGAAAAGACAACGAAGTCGAAATATTATCTCTTCATTGATGAATGTGGAGACCATAACTTGGCAAAGTACGACCCCGGATTTCCTGTGTTCACTTTGTGCGGTATTCTTGTGTCGCGGCAGAATCTCAATGCTCTGAATAAGGCTTTTGAGGAATTGAAGATAGAGATTTTTGGCACAAAGGATGTTGTTATCCATTCTGTTGATATCCGTAAATGGCGCGGTCCATTCTCGGTTCTTGCGGATGAAGCCTTGAGAGTGAGATTTTTTGAAGGCATCGAGAAAATATTGAGCCGAAATAATGCCTATGTCATTGTTAGTTGCACGATTCTTAAGGAACTGCTTAGCAAATTCTGTGTTCGGGGCGAGGAAGATGACGTTTATGGTTTGTCACTGTCATATCTGATTGAGAGAAGCATCTTCTGCGTTGATAATGAAATAAAAGAGGGTGCTCTATCTGAGATTTCCATTGTCGTAGAGCGCCGAGGCAAGAAAGAAGATAATAAACTTCTTAACTATTATAACGGTTTGCGCAATCGTGGCACAAAGTGGGTAGCACCCGACCGATTAAGGGCAAGAATTAGAGATTTTGGTTTCAATAATAAGAAAGACAACATCATAGGATTGCAGATAGCAGACTTGATTGCATACCCTGTTACCATTCACCTGCTTCACCCCGAAAGAAATAATCCATCATACGAAGCCGTAAAGCACAATATTTTTCAAGACAACGGAGTGCTCTTGGGACAGAAAGTAATACCGCATTGAGAGGGTGTTTCATAATATCTGTTAAACTTCAGGCCAAAAAGTCGGAGATGGCTTTATATCTGAGACGAAGGAGCATAGCGGTGG
>CAJKRG010000026.1 GCA_905202215.1 uncultured Porphyromonadaceae bacterium | reverse complement strand
ACCCCAAAAAACAAACCAAGCCGCATAGCGGCGACACAAATACACCCGGCAACATGGCCAACACTTATATACGAATCTATCTTCATCTGGTTTTTGCCGTCAAAAACCGGGATGCGTTAATCTCACCATATAGGGAAAAACAGATCCACTCCTACATGGCCGGAACGTTATATAAACTCAATCACAAACCTATCATAGTGGGCGGGATTGAAGACCATGTTCATATACTTTTGAGCTACAACCCCAATCAGGCTCTCCCCGACCTTGTAAAGGAACTAAAAACGGGTACAACCAAATTTATAAATAACAATCACCTTTGCACATTCAAATTTGAATGGCAAAGAGGATATGCATGTTTTTCATATTCACACTCAATGGTCGATAAAGTATATAAATATATAGAAAACCAACATCAGCATCACAATGGAAGATCCTTGCAAGAGGAACTTAAATCAATGCTGGAGGGCTTCGGAATAGAATACGATGATCAATACATATTCTCTGAACCGGAATAAATCCTCTTGCCGCCGCTACGCGGCTGTTGCGTGGTGGGATGGCCGCCATAAACCTATGGTAGCGCGCACCTACGGTGCACTCGCCATAGGCTATTACTCTCAGCGCGGCTACGCCGCTTGTCCGCCGCTAACGCGGCAAATCCGCCTCAAGCGCCGCAGAGCGGCAATCATGCGGCAGAGCCGCACATACAATAATAGCCTATGGCAAGCGCTCCGTCAGGAGCGAGCAGCCATAGGTCATCTAAAACCCCAAAAAACAAACCAAGCCGCATAGCGGCGACACAAATACACCCGGCAACATAGCCAACACTTATATACGAATCTATCTCCAATACGCGGCAAATCCGCCTCAAGCGCCGCATAGCGGCAATCATACGGCAGAGCCGCACCTACAATAATAGCCTATGGCAAGCACTCCGTCAGGAGCGAGCAGCCATAGGTCATCTAAAACCACAAAAAAACAAACCAAGCCGCATAGCGGCGATACAAATACAATCGCAAGATAGATATATGAAACGGATATTGAGTATAGCTTTTATATTAGCAGGCGCGGTGGGAGTGAGAGCTCAGCTTTCGGCCGAAATCGATGTGGAACGCACCGTCGTGCCACGGCTGGAACAGCAGGCGCCTCTGCCTTCGGTCGTACCCTCGGTCATACCCTGGTCTGAAACACCGATGCGCCTGTCGCTGTCGGAATATACCGATGCCGCCGACTTCTCCTCAAATCCGGGCGGACTCCTGGCTCCGGCTTACACCGGACTGGGGAAACCGTCGCCATACCGCGGCTATGTATGGGGCGGCTACTTTCCCGCCTACAATCTGGGAGTCGGTGCAGGCTACCGCTTCATCAAAAACGAGCGTACAGGTCTGGGCGCCGCCGTGCAGTTCGACGGCTCGTCGTATAACGCACACCTGCCCGAGGGCTTGCGCGAAACAGTAAAAGACAACACCATAAGTCTTCAGGCCGACTTCAACCATACATTCTCCGAAGCCGCACGTCTGGGTGCTGTCATCGGCTATTCGCACGCGGCGCTGTGCTCGCCTACTTTCGGATCGCCGGAACAGAATCAGAAAATAAACGATTTCAACGCGGCCATAAGTCTCGACGGCCTACGCGACCATTTCGGCTACGGTGTGAAAGCCGCTATCGAGCGCTTCGCACTCGGCACCGACATCGAACTGGGCCAAAACACGCTTCTCACACCACCGTCGGAAACAATTTTCGGTCTTACCGCAGGTGCGGGTGGCTCGACGGCCGACTCCCTCTTCCGCTACCGCCTCGAAGCCGGTCTCGATATGAAACACCGGGCAGGTCACTTCTGGACAGGCTCGGAATTTGAAAAAATCGCCAAGAACAACCCCATGATTGTCAGCCTTGACCCTACTGTCGGCTTCAATCTTGATAATTTCAGCATCGACCTTGGCGCCAAAGTGGATATATCGTCGAATCTGACCGGCAGTTCCTTCCATGTGGCACCTTGCGTCAATGTGGCATGGACGCCCTCAAGCCGCTTCGCCATCTTCGCCCGCAGCGACGGAGGAGCCGAAATGACCGATCTGCGCCATATCTACAACTACTCGCCTTTCGCGCCGGGCATACTCGCTTACGATGCCTCGTTCTCGCCCGTCAACGCCCGCGCAGGTTTCGCATTCGGGCCGGCCGGCGGCTTCAGAGCCGAACTCTATGCGCGCTACGCATCCACACGACGCGCTCCCATGGCCGCCGTCATCGGAGGGGAGACGCCTGTGGCCGTCCTTGCCCCCGCCAACATAAAGGGATGGGGCGCCGGTCTATCGCTCGGCTGGAGCTGCCGCATGGCGTCGGTATCGGGTAAAGTCGAGGTGCTTCAGCACGGCCTTGACCGAGGTTTCGCCGATGCCCCCGACCGAGCCGGTATCATCGCCGCACTCAGCACCCGAATCCGCCCCGTCGAAAGACTCGGCATAGATGCCTCCTGGAATTTCCGCGGCAAACGCGCATATGCCCTCGGCCCTCAGCTCGCGGGGATGCGGAATATCAGCACTGTCGATCTCGGCGCCGAATATCGTATCGACGAACGCCTCAGTGCCTTCCTGCGATTCGAGAATCTGCTTGCACGACGGCCCGAAATCCTGCCGGGCCTCACTTCAAACGGCCTCCACGGCCTCGCCGGCATAGTCTTCAAATACTGAACGACCATAAAAAAGCGTAAGTCAGGAATATCCTGACTTACGCTTTTTATTATCATATGTAATTTTCGGGCCGAGGTTTGCGTCTTATATCAAAAACCGCAAAAAACTATAGAATATGCCTGCTTATATCTTTGCCGTGCCGGTTATCGCCGCGATTATCGGAGGTCTCATAGGAGGCCTCGCATACAAAAACTACAATAAGCGCAAAAAAGGAAAGTGATCAGTCGCGGACAAGCTCGATGCGGCGCCACAGGCTATCGGGAACCATACGCCACAATGCGGTGACCACGGCCCAGCGCGAATCGATATATGCCACTCGCTTGCCGCGCAGCATTGCCGTCTCGAGACGCGGCGCCACATAATCTACGCTCATCTCCATCGGATAGTTCTTGTGCGCTCCGAGGAGAGGGGTGTCGACGAAGCCCGGCCGGAGATCGGTCACGCTCACATTGACATGCTGCTGATGGGCAAGCTGGTCGATGGCCTGAAGGAATGTCCACTGATAGCGTTTCGAAGCCGAATAAGTGGCAGAAACGCCGATTCCCTTCATACCGGCGACAGAAGTTATGGCTGCGATATGGCCGCGATGCAGATTGGCGGTGTCGCGGTAGTATTTGTAAGCGGCCGTTATTATCTTTGTGAAACCCTTGACATTGACATCGATGGTCTCGTCGTCGCGGGCATCGTCGAGAGCGGGATTGAACCATCCGCAGCCGGCGGCATATAGCAGATAGTCCATGCCGTCGATAAGCTCGATAAGATTATAGAACTTCTCGACAGCGTCGGGAGCCGCCACATCGATGGCCATATACTCCACCCTGTCGGGGTAGAGAGCCTTGATATCCTTGAGACGGTCCTCGCGGCGCGCGGCTATACCGACACGCCAGCCCAGACGGGCGAAATCTGTCGCCACACGCATTCCCATGCCCGATGAGGCGCCTATTATAATTATCTTTTTCATAACATCGGTTTATGGAGGAGGAAGAAGGCCTTCCACCTCGTTGTCTGAATTTATAACGGCCTCCTCCGCTTTCTTGTTCAGGTGCAAGAGCGGTATGGTGTAGGAGATGGAGAAACTGCCTGTGATCGAGCTGCCCCGAGTTCCGTAGCCGGGTATATACCACGGTTCGCCATATTGCCCTTTGCTGCAGTGGGAAAGCGAATGGTACTTGAACTCCCAGCCCGCCGATATTGGGCCCCAGATCTTCACCCGCAGTCCGAGACCGATCTCAAACCAGCTTGCCGTGGCGTTCTGCGAGGGAATATCGAAACGCGAGGTCTCGCCCCAATATTCGGAATTGAGGACGACATCGTCGACGGCATAGGAGAACGGCGAAAAGCCGAAGCGCACTCCGGCATAGAGCTGATAGTCGGGATTGGAATTGAAAAGGAAATTATAGCTGGCGCCAATCTTGAAGAAAACGCTCATCGGCGAGCGATAGCGGTAGTTGTTGTTGGGGCCTTCATGCGAGGCCGAGCCGAGCCCGACTTCCACAAAGGGCTTATACCGGTTGTGGAGCGACAGTTCGGCCCATGCCGAGGCTATGCCGTAATCCTGTCCGAAAATGCGCATTACGGGATCCCAGATATTGACACCTATGCTTGCGGCGTGGAATAGAGGCTGCTCCATCTTGGGCACGATGTTCCGGAGGGCCGTCGAGTCGGTCCATTCCTCGCCCGTCACGGTATCGACGAATATCACTTTGCCCCGGTCGTCGGTATATGGCACCGACTGGGCGCGGCGCTTGGCGTTGATACGCGCCGTGTCGGTGGCGGTCTCGTTCACGGCCTGAGTCTCGGTGGCGGGAGTGTTGATCGGGGTCATGCGGCGTTTGCGATCCTGCCCCCAGAGCGAGAGCACGGCAAGCAGAGCGATAATGGCTATGATTTTTCTCATTCCTGAGGCTCCTCCGGGTCCGCTGTTCTGAAATATATGTATATGCGCGTGGCCTCCACATTGGTTATGAGCGAATCGGCCACCACTACCGAGTCGATGAGGTGCGTCGTGGTGCCTACATGCTCTATCATGTAGCGGTACATGGCGCCGCACTCCTCGGAGGCAAAATACGGAATCGACTCATAGTCGAATGTCACAGTATCGTTGAGCGCCGGATCGTCGAGGCCCTCCTGAGTGTAATGAAAGCACCATGAGGTCGACCGGGCTGTGGAGCGCATGGGCAGATAGACCTGCGAAACGGATCCCGAGCCGGAGGTGAGCGCCGAGTCGCCCGGCGCCCCGACACCGCTTATGCGCAGACCGGCGACCGATATGTCGGTACCCGTGGCGCTTGAGCGGAATCCGGCGAGGGGAATGGCGCTCTGGTTGTCGAGGCAGCCGGTCGTATTGCAGGAGGCTGCCGCGAGCACAAGGAGAACAGGTAATATTACAGTTGTTTTTTTCAACGCTCGATGAGTATTTCTTCTGTTGACTTGCGTTTCTTTTCGGGAGCCACGGTTCCCGGAGCCGGATATCCCACAGGGACAATGACAACAGGCACGGTGCCGTGAGGCAGTCCGAGATCTACGGTGAGACGCGCCGGATCGAAGTGACATATCCAGCATGTGCCGAGGCCCATTTCGGCGGCAGCAAGACAGATATGCTCTGTGGCGATGGCAATATCGACGTCGTAATGGTTCTTGCCGTCGTGGGGACGCACCCATGCCTCGGTCGGCACGGCGCACACAACGATATAGTAAGGCGCGGTCTCGACCCATTCGCGGGGATATGCCGCCGCAACGGCCTTGCGGCCGGCCTCGTCGCCGGGACGGATCACGGCAAAGCGCCAGGGCTGGCGGTTGCATGCGCTCGGGGCGAGGCGTGCGGCCTCGATAAGCGCTGAAATCTGTTCTTCCGACGGCACGCGGTCGGAAGCATATGATCGGCATGAATAACGCTCAGAAATGACTTTCATTAATTGGGTTAGAGGTTAATGGTTAGGGGTTAGTGAGGGAGAAATTACAAGTTAGAAGTCAGGAGTGTCTGCCTGTCAGCCCAACCGCCTGTCAGCTCGTCTGCATAACAGCTTAACAGCCTAAATGGTTTCTTCGATTTCGTAGTCGTTGCGTTTGGGAGAATTGCGCACAACCAGTTCGCCGACGAAACCGGCCAGAAAGAGCTGACTGCCAAGCAGCATGAGCACCAGGGCAAGGTAGAAATAAGGCGAGTCGGTCACCAGGATATAGGGCGCGCCGGTATGCATGTGCCAGAGCTTCATGCCCCCGACCACGGCTACCGATATGAACCCGAGGAAAAACATCAGGCTCCCCAGCAGACCGAAAAGGTGCATCGGCTTCTTGCCGAACTTGCCCGTGAACCAGAGCGTGGCGAGGTCGAGATAGCCGTTGACAAAACGGTCGAGGCCGAATTTGGTCTTGCCGTACTTGCGGGCGCGGTGCTGCACCACCTTCTCGCCTATCCTGTGGAATCCGGCGAGCTTGGCCAGATAGGGGATATAGCGGTGCATGTCGCCATACACCTCGATATGCTTCACCACGGCCTTGCGGTATGCCTTGAGGCCGCAGTTGAAGTCGTGGAGATTCTTTATGCCGCTCACCTTGCGGGCGGTGGCGTTGAAGAGCTTGGTCGGTATGGTCTTCGACAGAGGGTCGTAGCGCTTCTTCTTGAAGCCCGACACGAGGTCGTAGCCCTCCTCGCGTATCATGCGGTAAAGCTCCGGAATTTCGTCAGGGCTGTCCTGAAGATCGGCGTCCATGGTGATCACCACATCGCCCTGCGCAAGTCCGAAGCCGGTGTTGAGAGCCGGACTCTTGCCGTAGTTGCGGCGGAACGACACACCGCGCACATGGGCCGGATCGGCCTCGCGAAGCTCCTTGATGACCTCCCACGAATTGTCGGTCGAGCCGTCGTTCACAAATATTATTTCGTAGCTGAAACCGTTGGCGCCCATCACACGCTCTATCCACGCCGTCAGTTCCGGCAGCGACTCGGCTTCGTTATACAGAGGTACGACTACAGATATATCCATCTTTTATCGGGGTTTTTGCGAATCGCCGTGCATGCGTTGCCAGCGCTCGCGGCGCGCAGCCGAACGGTAGCGCGCATGAAGTATTATGGAATCGACGAGACCGATGGCGGCCCCGCAGAAAATATTGAACACTATCAGGTTGGCGGCCACATCGGCGGCCGAAGGCAGACCGTTGGCGCTCCGGATATTGGCAAGGGTGTCGGCCCACATCTCGCCCTCGGGCGTCCCTGTGGCACGGAATGTCTCTATGGCCTGCTCCATCTGCGACGCCACGAAATCAGGTGCCACAAAACGCAGCAGCACGTAGACGGCCACAGCCTGAAGCAGCGCCCCGAGCAGAAACGACATCAGAGCCTGCGCCCACAGCTCGGCCATCGACAGCGAGAAACCCGCCTCGGCATGATGCGCCCGCATGAGCTTGTAGACATAAAACGGCAGATAGATCGTACCGGCCCACACTAAAAGAGTAGCCAGGCCGAACGACGAGCTGAGACCGGTGAACACGGCCAGCAGAATAAGATAAAGCCCGAGAATGGCGCCGTTTTCGGCCGCCACGGTAATTATGGCCCTCGGAGGCCGTATATGCTGCATGCTGTCCATCAGATTCTTCTTTGACCCACAAAATTAGCAAAAATTCCGTACCTCGGCAAAGTTATTACTTTTTCGACCGCTTCTTTACAAAAATGGCAGAAGACAATACAACAATATTTGTGCATCTAAAAATTTTCTTCTATCTTGTCGCCAAATTACAAATCACCATTTTAAAACCATGAAGCATGAGGCTGAGAACGAATGAAGAAATGCTGATACACTACTGCGGAGGCAATAATTTAACATACGTGCTCTCGCCAAAACGACACCGCGATCCCGAGACCGGAGAGGTGTATAACCATGAAAACGAGCCTGAATTCGCCCTGTTGGGCCGCGGCTATTCCGGGCATGAGCATTTGCCGTGGTTTGGGCTTATCAATATGAATGCTCGTCTTTATGACCCTGCCATAGCCCAATTCATATCGCCCGACCCGTATATTCAGGATATCGAAAATTCGCAAAACCACAATCGCTACTCCTATGCCTTGAACAACCCGTTGATGTACCGCGATGAAAACGGTGAGTTCTTCATGACAATATTCACTGCTTTCACCGACTTAGTCGGCAATCTGTTCAAACACGGATTCCATACAAGCCGATACAATTGGAAACGAACCGAAAACGCATGGAAAATTGAGACGAGCGTTTATAAAGGTAATATTTTCCAAATAATTGGCAAGAAAACCTGGGGCTTGCTTAATACATTTGTTGGAAATACAACTGCAGATTACCTGAACCTTTTTGGAGGTATCGATGAGGTCACCGAGTTGGATGGTATGTTAGCTCTGTCCGGTGTAACCAAGGGTAATGCCGCTTTTACAATAGGTCATTATTCATTCGGCCCGGATAATTATAGAGCAACTTGGAAAGATCATCTTTTTGTGCATGAGTACGGACACTATATCCAAAGTCAGATATTGGGTGGAGCTTATCTAACGATTGTTGCTGTTCCGAGTTTGATAAGCGCAGCAGGTTTAAGTGATAAAGCCGGCACAGATCATTCACATCGATGGTTTGAAGTAAGTGCAAGCAAACTCGGCGCGAAGCATTTCGACAAGAAGTACGGCAGTGGCGCACCTGGATATTCCCAAAATCTAGACCCTAAAGCAAAAGAGAATTACTTTGACATCAATTCGTTTAGGACAACCGATTCATCACCATATATTAATCCAAGGAACGAAGGCAATAATAGCTCAAGCCATCCAACATCAGGTTCTCATATCCTTTTTTGGGATTATCTTTTATTTCTTTAAGACACTAAAAAATGAAACGTTTTTATTTCTTATTGATGGCAGTCGTGATACTATTATCGACCATTTCCACAACTTGCGAAGAGAGTTTATTAATAATTGAAGTATCAGTAGTTAATAAATCATCTGAGTCTGTTAAATGTATAGTTCTTGGCAATCATCCATACGCAGATGGTGAGCTAACTTTATTTTCACCTAATGACTCAGGAGGATATTCGCCGATGACTACAATAGAGTGCGGTGATACAATAGTCGAAAAAATATCTATTCACCCAGATGACAATTGGGATCAAACATATTCAACATTTATTTTTTTTGATAAAAAGGATATCATAGGGGATTACGACAGGGCTATACCTGGTGTTTCCAAGTGCTATACCCTGACAGAGCTAAAAAAAATGGATTGGACTGTAGTATATAAAGACAATGAGAAATAACATGATAAATATAGTTCTGTCTCTGCTGTTTTTTTAATGAGTTCTTGTGGAGATGGTTTTGAAGAAGACGACTTGCTGTATCTGCATGTTGTAAACAATTCGGAAACGCCGATATGTGTATTTATTTATACAAAGGAAGGCGATGTTGAATCTGATTATCCATACTCATCTGCATTAAAGTCGGAGTCATCAGCCAAATGGATTATTTGTAAAAAGGATTATAACTTTAATGAGAATAGCGGCTTCAAGGTTATTGTCATAAGACTATACGACCATGAACATTTCGACAGTGCAAAACATGACAATCCGACAATTGAAGACAAACATAAAACTGACGCGATAGTAATGTATTACAGTATCGAGGAGTTGCGGGCGATGGACTGGACGATTGTTTACGATGGGAATATGGAGTGATCTGTCTTTTACGGATATAAATCAATCTTTACTATGGATATAAGAAATTTGAGATGTGCTTTCGTTTTAGTTCTCGCGCTTATAGCCTTGCCGGCTGTAGTCCGGGCGGAAAGCTCACCGACCGATTCGGCGGCTTTTACGATTGGGCACTATTCATTCGGCCCGGATAATTATAGGGCAACCTGGAAAGATCATCTTTTTGTTCATGAGTACGGACACTATATCCAAAGTCAGATATTGGGTGGAGCTTATCTAACGATTGTTGCTGTTCCGAGTTTGATAAGCGCAGCAGGTTTAAGTGATAAAGCCGGCACAGATCATTCACATCGATGGTTTGAAGTAAGTGCAAGCAAACTCGGCGCGAAGCATTTCGACAAGAAGTACGGCAGTGGAGCATCTGGTTATACGGAACGTAATGAAAACTATTTCGATAAACAATCTTTTTGGAAAGAAAAAACATTTTCACCATATATTAATCCGAGAATTGGTGATGGAAATGAAGAAAAGCATCCAATAAGCGGCACAGATATATTGTTTTGGGATTATCTAATATTCATTTAAACAGCTAAACATGAAGCGTGTTTATTTCTTGCTGGCAGCAATTCTTATACTGCTGTCTACTATTTCCACAACGTGTGACGACCCTCAGACCCTTTACGAAATCGCAATTGTCAATGAGTCGTCTGAAAACATATATTGCATTACCATAAAAGTTACTGAATCTGATGGAATCGGTCCCGGCTGGCCGTATGTAATTAATAGAGGCGATACGGTACATGATTTTGTATCTACGGACAATTCCACCAAATGGGATAAAACATATTATAAATTTATGTTCTATAAAGATTCAGCGAGGAGCGAGACAAATATGTTGACCGGAGTCTGTCAATGCTATAATTTATTAGAACTTAAGAATATGAATTGGACTGTAGTTTATAGAGACAATGAAACTCAATCTGAAAAAATATAACTATATCATTGCCTTTCTTCTATTGATTGGCACTCTATCTTCATGCAAAGATCACCATAATGATTATATATATATAACTCTTGTTAACAACTCGGATAAAACAGTAACTATGAATATTTATAGCACTATTGGAGGAGTTGCGTATAATAAAGGACCCGTCGATATTCTCGAACCAAAATCAAGAATAACATATCTTCATTTCGGTTATGGATATGTTTTTAAGGAGGATGAAGGACTGACTATAGAGGTTCTGGAGGTTCCTCAATGTTCATTAGACATAGAGGCTGAGCAAATTCCTTCGATGGAAGTAAAAGGCGTGGCTATGTATTATAGTATCGAAGAGTTGCGGGCGATGGACTGGACGATTGTTTACGATGGGAATATGGAGTGATCTGTCTTTTACGGATATAAATCAATCTTTACTATGGATATAAGAAATTTGAGATGTGCTTTCGTTTTAGTTCTCGCGCTTATAGCCTTGCCGGCTGTAGTCCGGGCGGAAAGCTCACCGACCGATTCGGCGCAGACACGGGGCAACCGTCATATGGTTTTCATATCGGGTGGTGCAGGATTCAACTGTTCAAAGGTTTATGACCCCATTTCGGCCGCGGGTAATAAAATTGGTTTTGATTATATGGCTGGTTACGACTGGATAATATCGAAATCTGGGCTTGGAGTCGGACTGCTTTACGACGGTTATTACTCGTCGAAAAAAACAGTCACATCAGTGGATTTTGGATATGGTAGCGTGACACCGCATACCACTATCTTTGTGAATACTATTGCGCCGCAGTTTGTGGTAGATATATTACGCCCCGAATCGCGATGGGCGTTCACATTCAAGGTCGGTCTTGGCCTGTCGACAGTCACGGAAACTCTGAAAGTGCAGGGCGAACAGACCGAGCGCAAAACCAAATGCGGCTTCGCAACCACTCTGATGGCCGGCACCGAACGCCGCATAAACAGGCATATAGGCATCACGGCGACTCTGACCAGCATTTCGTCGTTTTTCGGCACGTTCTATGACGAGTACTACGACATCTACCGAACCAACAACCTGAGTCGCATATCTATTAATGTCGGTTTGAAATATAGATTCTGATAGATTATCTTGTTATCGCGGCCTGCCGAGAACCGGTAAGGCCGCTTTTTTGTTGTATATAGGTGAAAATAGAGCGAAAAAGGCTATCTTTGCAACGACAAAATTCTAACATAAGACAATTTTACAATGGACAATAAAGAATTCGACCGCCTCAGCTATGCCCTCGGGCTCAGCATGGGGCATAATTTCCGTGCAATGGGCATGGAAAAGCTCAGCATACAGGATTTCGCCGACGGCGTGGCCGCCGTATTCTACGGCGAGACCCCCAAGATGACCATCGACGAGGCCAAGACCGAAGTACAGACCTATTTCGCCGAGGTTCAGAAGAAACAACAGGAGCAGGCCATGGCCATGGCAGCCCTCAACGCCAAGAGCGGCAAGGAATTCCTTGAGGCCAACGGCAAGCGCGCCGAGGTGAATACTCTTCCTTCGGGTCTGCAGTACGAGGTGCTCGAGCAGGGCAACGGTCCCAAGCCCGAGGCCGGCGACCAGGTGACGGTACACTACACCGGCAAGCTCATCGACGGCACCGTGTTCGATTCGAGCGAAGACCGCGGCGAGCCCGCCACATTCGGCGTAACTCAGGTTATCCCCGGCTGGGTGGAGGCTCTTCAGCTGATGAACGCCGGCTCGAAGTGGCGTCTGTATATCCCCTCCGATCTCGCCTACGGCCCCAACGGCGCCGGCGGTGTCATCGGCCCGAACCAGACCCTTATTTTCGACGTAAACCTCATCGAGGTAGTAGGCAAGTAGTTTTTGGGGTTAAGGGTTAAAGGTTAATGGTTAATGGTTAGTGAATACCCAGCTCCTTATTTCTCAACTTACTAATTATTCCTTGACCGGCGGTACTCATTACCTGGCCCTTATTACTTACTCAACTTTCGCAAGCTCAAGTTGAAGTGAATAAAGTGAAAAGTGAAATTCAGGCTTTGCCTGAGTGAAGATAATACTTCCTTATAATAAATAACTAATATCTTCACCTTTCACTATCCACCCTTCACGTTGAGCAAGTTGAAAACTTGCGAAACTTCAATTACTTATTATCTGACATAAATGCGAATTTTAGCCGCTACGATACTGGCACTTGCCGCTACGGCCCTCCCCGCGGGGGCCGCAACGGCGCCTGCCGACTCGACACAGCGCGCCGTGGCCGCTTTCATAGCCTCGAATTTCAAGATAGCCATGCAGCAGGCTTTCGCCGACCTCTCCGCGCAGGGTCTGCAACTCGACAGCGCCGAAATCCTCTCTCTGGTGAAGGAAGACCTCGGCAAGCCATACAGCCGCGAGGCACACACCGCCGCCTACGAGAGCGTGATGACAGCCGTAGCCGACGCCCGCAAGGCGGTCAACGACCGCTTCATGGCCGAGGCCAAGGCTCGCCCCGGCGCCACGGTGCAGCCCTCGGGCCTCGTTTTCGAGACTATGACGCCCGGCAACGGCCCCCATCCCACGCCTGAATCGGTCGTGCTGATGCGCTACCGCGGAGTGCTCCCCGACGGCACTGTTTTCGACGAAATAACGCCCGAACAGGACCCGATGGAGACTCGCGCCTCAAACCTCGTAAAAGGCATGACCGAAGGCATATGCCTCATGCAGGCCGGAGGAAACTATATACTCACCATTCCAGCCGAACTCGCCTACGGACAGCAGGGCGCAGGCGGCGTAATACCGCCCGACACACCGCTGCGCTTCGATGTCGAGCTGGTAGATATCAGAAATTAACCAACACAATAACGATATGAAGAAATTGATTCTGGGCGCTTGCGCCCTCCTGGCTCTTGCCACGGTGTCGTGCGGCAAATGCGGCGACGGCTCCTGCTCGACCCCCACTAACGACTCTCTGTCGAATGCCTACGGCGACTATGTAGGCACCGTTCTCGGCGCTGATTTCCAGCACAAGGAAAACGCCGATGCACAGAAAAAAGAATTCCTCCGCGGCATGCAGATCGTATTCGGTGCCGATGAAGACCAGAATACCCGGATGGGCATGCAGGTAGCCCTGCAGATGCTCGGCGAAATGAGCCAGCTCGACGAACAGGGCGCCCATATCGACCGCGCCAAGGCCATGGCCGCTTTCAAGCGCGCCTTCCTTGCCGACAGCATCAACACCATGGACGCTCAGTCTTCTCTCCAGCTCATGCAGCGCCTCATCTCCGAGGCCCGCGAGCAGGCTGCCGCTGATGCCGCCAAAAAGAAAGCCGAGGCTCCCGAAGCCCTCGAAAACGTGAAAGCCGGCGAGAAATACGTGGCCGACCTCAAAGCAAAGGACAGCAGCGTGAAGACCGCCCCCTCGGGCCTCTCCTACAAGATCGAGGACGAAGGTCAGGGCGATAAGGCTAAGGAAAATTCGACTGTAGTGGTCAACTACACCGGCCGTCATCTCAACGGCGATGTATTCGACAGCACCGACGGCCGCAATCCCGCCACATTCAACCTCCAGGGTGTCGTTCCCGGTTTCCGTGAAGGCATTATGCTTCTCGGCAAGACAGGCCGCGCCACCCTTTATATCCCCGGCGAACTCGCATACGGCCCCAACGGTCAGCCTGCCGCCGGTATCGGCCCCAACGAAATGCTTGTGTTCGACGTCGAGGTCCTCGACATCGATCCCGAATAACCGAAGAAACCTACACGATTTTTCGCCCGGACGCTTCCACAAGTGCCCGGGCGTCTTTTTGCAGGTACAATTTACGGCTTTGGCAGAAACAGGAACAGAGCTGTGTCATAATTTTTGTAATTTCACGCCGCAAAACCATTTATCACATGAAAACCTTTTTATCCAAGTACTGTCTATTGTTATTTCTGGCACTGCTGCCCGCGCTGACATCGTGTGCCGACAAGAACGAGGCCCTGGAGACGAGTGTGGAATTCCGCGCCGCTCCCGTGGGCATAGCCATGGAAAATCCGCGCTTCTCATGGATTCTCAATGCCGACGGCCGCGGCATAATGCAGAAATCATATCAGATTGAGCTTGCCGAAGACAAAAACAGCCTCGGCAAGGCCGACGTATGGAATTCGGGCGTCATAGAGTCCGACCGCTCGCACCTCGTCGAATATACAGGCCCCGCCCTCAAGGGCAACACCACATACTGGTGGCGCGTCACCGTCCGCACCACCGACGGCAAAGAATACACCGCCGCTCCGGCGCGCTTCACCACCGCCCGCGACCCCGAAAAACCCTGGACAGCGCAGTGGATAGGCCTCAACGATTCCACCGACATAAAAATAGCCGACAACCGCACCACCCTGCCGGCCCGCTATCTGCGCAAGGAATTCGCCCTCGCCGACAAGCCGGTCAGAGCCATGCTGAATGTGTCGGGCATCGGTTCGTCGTACTGCTATCTCAACGGTGCCCGCGTTGGTGACGATGTGTTCGGCCCGCTGCCCTCCCTCTACGACGCTTCCGTGCCCTACCTCACCTACGACGTCACCGGCATGCTCGACCGGGGCGACAATGCCATCGGCGTAGCCCTCGGCAACGGCCGCTATTTCCCCATGCGCGAACACGGCATGCTCGCATGGGGCCTTCCGCGCCTCATAGCCGAACTTGAGGTGGAATATCCCGACGGCACTACCGAAACCATCGTGACCGACGGCACTTGGCGCGCGACCGCCGACGGCCCCGTGCGCGCCAACAACGAATACGACGGCGAGGTCTTCGACGCCTCGATGACACTCGGCGACTGGACCGCGCGGGGATACGACGACTCGTCGTGGCAGGACGCCGCACTGATGGAGGCTCCCGCCGGCGCTCTCAAGGCCCAGATGTCGCCCTCGATAAAGGTCATGGATAAAATCAGACCCCAGTCAGTACGCAAGGTAGGCGACAAGCGCTATATCGTCGACATGGGACAGAATATGGTCGGATTTCCGCGCGTACGGCTGAACGGCATCGCCGGCCAGCCCGTGAAAATGCGCTTCGCCGAAGTCCTCAAAAACGATGACGACACACAGCTCTACGTCGAGAACCTCCGCTCCGCCCTCGCCGAGGATACCTATATCCCCGCGGCCGACGGCACCTTCGAGTGGCAGCCCGAATTCGTATATCACGGCTTCCGCTTCATGGAAATCGACGGAACCGACGCCGAACCGTCAGTCGACGATATCGAAGGTCTGGTGATATACGACGACATGGCTTCGACAGGCACCTTCGAAAGCTCCGACGAAATACTCAACAAGCTCCACCGCAACGCCTACCACGGCATTCGCGGCAACTACCGCGGCATGCCGACCGACTGCCCGCAGCGCGACGAGCGCCACGGCTGGCTCGGCGACCGCACCACCGGCGCATACGGCGAGAGCTTCCTCTTCGACAACGCCCTCCTCTACCGCAAATGGCTCGCCGACATCGAGGAATCGATGAGCGACGCAGGCAGCATATCCGACGTATCGCCCCGATACTGGACGCTCCATCAGGACGATGTGACATGGCCGGCGGCATATTTCTATGTAGCCGACATGCTCCGGCGCAACTTCGGCGACGATTATTCGATCCGAAACCGCTATCCCAGCATGAAGAAATGGGTAGAGCACATGATGGCCGACCATATGACCGATTATATCATCACAACCGACACTTACGGCGACTGGTGCCTGCCTCCTGAATCGCTCGAACTCATACACTCCAACGATCCGGCCCGGCGCACCGACGGTCAGCTTCTGTCGACAGCGGTATTCTACAGTATTCTGCAGCTTATGCAGGATTTCGCCGAACTCAACAATTTCCCCGACGACAAGGCCCGCTATGCCGACATTGCCGGAAAAATGAAAGAGGCATACAATGCCCGCTTCTATAACCCCGACACACACAGCTACGCCAACAATACCGTGACGGCCAATCTGCTGTCGCTGCAGCTCGGCCTCGTGCCCGAAGGCGACGGTCAGGCCGTGTGCGACAATGCCGTACGGCGCACTGTCGAGGAATGCGACGGTCATGTGAGTGTAGGCGTGCTCGGCATACAACACCTCATGCGCGGTCTCACCGATCACGGCAACGCCGATCTCGCCTTCCGGATTGCCTCGAACGACACACACCCCTCCTGGGGCTACATGATACGCCGGGGCGCGACCACAATCTGGGAACTATGGAACGGCGACACCGCCGACCCCGCCATGAACTCGCGCAACCACGTGATGCTCCTCGGCGACGTGCTCATATGGATGTACGAAGACCTTGCCGGCATCAAAAACCACCCCGACGCTGTCGGTTTCAAGAAAATACTGATGAAACCTGTCTTCCCCGAAGGACTGAGCGGTGTTAAAGCCACACACCGCACCCCATACGGCACCGTAAGCAGCCAATGGAGCAAAAACGGCGACACCTTCGAATGGACAGTGACCGTTCCTGCCAACACCACCGCCGAAATCGTGCTCCCCTCCGCCCTCGGAGCCTCGCTGCAGGGCGACACCACCGGACTCATCTCCACCACCGAAACCGACGGCAACACCCACACCACCATCGGCTCCGGCACCTACACCTTCACCACCAAATAACACACCATCAGGATATGGGTGTTTCATAATATGCTTTAAAACTTTCCGTACTCCAAAAATAACAGAGGCAGGCGTTCACTCCGAAGCCTGCCTCTGTTTATATCATTCAGTCTGAATAATCAAAGCGACACGATCTTGCCTGCAAAAAGAATAGTCTTTGTGCTCTTCTCTGTTATCAGGAAAATAAACGGACGGTCAAAAGAAACAGGAATAAAACCGGTGCTTATTTCCGAATCTGTCCATGTGACAGAAGCTGCTTCGGCCCCCTGCTCACTAAACTCGACAGATGTTTTTTGGCTTACCTTGACAAAATCAGCATCCGGCAATTCATTGAAAAGCCTCATCATGCCGGGAGTTGCAAGACTCTTCACACCCATATCACAAAGAATCTCTATAAGATTAAGATTCTCGTCTTCTGCAATCTTGAACTTAGGTAATGACAGGTCGATATTGCAGGCCTTCGGGTTATTCGACCATAATCCGCTTAAAGCGTCAGATTTCACGAATGCCTCCAAATCTGATGCCGGCATAATAAATGCGGCATTGAAAGCACCAGCTCCAAATGGCATTTCTATGGCCTCGTAGGCTTCGGTACGTTCATAGAGGTAAGAGCCTTCACGATGCATCATATCTATTTGAGAATCGCCGTCGACACCTTTGAACGTAGCTTTATTCGTATTTTCGGATTTGAATGAGTCTTTCCATTCAGCCTTGAAATAAGCGGCATTGATGAGAGAGCAGAGTAAAGGTAATTGCACTTCGATATTCTTAATCAGACCATTGGTATTGTCGTTTACCCACGAATTAATCTCATCATTGACTCCGCTTGATTTTCCAGACATATCACGTTTGAATATATCAGCCTTGTAATACTCCTTAGCGATATCACTGAAATCTTTCGTCAGAGTATATTCGTGATGATACCACACCGAGTTTCCGAATGAAAGTTTGGCCTTAGGGTCAAGTGACGGTAGCCTTGTTGCAAGAGTGGCATAAAGCTCATTGAGGTCGTTGCTGTCGGAGTAGCCAAGCACGGCTGCAATTTCAGCCGCGGTCTCGTCGGAAGCTGCATTCGAAAGCAAGGAAAGCAACATTGTGGCGCTCATAGGAGAACAAGACACATTCTTGCCCTTGTAATTGTCGGAAATAGCCACATTGCGGAAGAAATCGATATTGAAATCCTGAACCGCAACAGCCGCCCTACTGGCCGGCGCTGTCAGTTCTATTGTAGGAACAGCAATAGTTGTACTGCCTTCCGAGGCAGGCTCGTCGCTGGAGCATGCAGTCACAACAAAAGCTATCGCAATGGTTGTGAAAATAACTAAGTTTCTCATATTTTTCAATAAATCATATAATAGTAAACATCTTTTGAATAGTCACTCCGATTAATTGGTTTAAATGGAAGTAAATCGTTAGGGATAGGAGGTAAATCTTCTTCACTTATGGCTTGACTCGGATCATAGACATCTCCTAAAAAATATCCATTAAAATCACCATTCCACCCCCAATTAAAATAAAAATAATATGTATTTCGAACATCTTCTTCTCCATTGGTAAAATAACACGCTGTGTGATATTCATAATGTCTACCTCCTTCACAGACCCACGCATGACCACCTGTTGAATAATCACTTCCTCTAAAATGTGCGACAGCCTTAGCCGACACCATATTCAATATCAAATTATTAAAACATGTATAATTGAATGGTTTATATCCCATAACATTTCGAGATGGCAACAGTATTTTATACAATGAATTTGCAACTTCACTCGATGCAGCAGTTCCTAAAGCGCCATCTTTTTCCAATGTTAAATATTCTGCGTTATTTCTATGGCCTAATTCACGACAAAGATATGCAAGTGCTTTATGACTTTCATCTGTAGCTTCACAATTTTCCAGAACTCCCAAAAGCAGAAGCATAGGTCGTATACGCCTTCGATTTTTCGATAAAAAGGTTAAAACCTGGATTATTCGAAGTTTCAGCTGGATCATAAGACCCTGCTTCAACATAGGCAAGGACTGGTTCTGCAGCTTTTGGAGCTGAAACGAGGACAAACCCACCGTCATCAGACAGATTGACAGAATAGAACAATGTATCCGCAGAACTCCTGCTATTGTTACCATATCCGACTTTGACATTCTCAATATCGGAAATAGAACGAGACTGAGGAGCATCGGAATCAGCACTTAGGAAAGCGATTGCGATATTGCAAGCATCTTCAACACTTCGAATATCTGATTTCACAGATAACGGTTCTGATGGAGTTAAGGCAGGCTCGTCGCTGGAGCAACCTGCCACTGGAAGGATAAAGGCAACGCTCGCCACGATGAATGCCATCTTAGCTTTTAGAGAGGATTTTTTCATTTTGCTTATCTTGGTTTAGATTTGGTTATTTACTGCACTCTGGAATAGAAAGGTTTTATTTCGCAATAATAGTAATAATAATTTATAGTAACAAACCGGACATAATCGGTTAACCTATTTTAACAAATACACTTTACCCTGCGTTGCTACTATACTCTTTGAGCGAGTTTTCATGCCTCGAAAAAACATTCACATGGTTTGCTGACAAAATATTCGGCTATATAAGAGGTTGTTTAATAACATATGTGAAAGCACAGGCCAAAAAGTCGGAGATGGCTTTATATCTGAGACGAAGGAGCATAGCGGTGGCTATGTGACTGAGTCGAAGAGATAAAGACACTCCGAATTTCTGGAGGCGAAGCCTTTGTTCCCATACTGACAATGGTTTCTGATAAGATTTTAACGAGGCGTTTTTAACATTGGTTCGGTCTTGGCGTCTTTTTGTTAACTTGCCCATCACTCATCGGTCACATAGCAACCGCTATGCTCCCTCTTCATAATGTGCAATTTAAGCAAAAATACACCAACCTGTGCTTTCACATATGTTATTAAACAACCTCTAAATATTTTAACCGCCAAATAGCATCCAAACGCATAAAGGGGCGTGTTTTTTCAGCGCGCCCCTTTATGTATTCTATACGGTAGAGGAATATCACGGCAGGAGACGGGCCGTTTCCGGGCGCATGAGGGGCTTGAGGCGCTCGTATGGGACGGTGCATGAGGGCATTCCGGCGGCATAGCAGGCTATTTCATACTGCTGATAGGTAAATTCGAGACCGTTGGCAACGAAAACAGGCGGATATGCCGGCAGGCCGAGCGTATCGACGTTGACAAGCAGCATATCTCCAAGCGAACTGCCAGGCTCGGAATTTTCCTTGAAATACTGCTCCCAGAGACTTTCTTTCACTATTTCGACCACTTCAGGAAGGCTTTCAGGCTCAAAGATATTTGCAGCAGTCAGACGGTCGCCCGTATTGGCGATGAATGTCTGCCCCACGCCGAGGCTGCCGCCATGGGCACCTCCGGTATATAAATATGTCGAAAAGAAATAAGACAGCAGACTATCCGAGCGGAATTCCGGCCCAAAACTGAAATCGAATTCATACTGCACGGCAATACTGTCGGCAACGAAACCGTCGAAATCCGTCTTGACAAAATCCATAATGGTATTTCCACATTCCTCGACCACCTTTTTTCCGTCTTCAATAGATGAAACCGATACTCTGAATCCGGAATTGCCATAGACTCCGTTCTCGAGTCGCTCGACTATCCAGGCACGCACACTGTCGGCCAAAGCCGTCTTGGCGTTGGTGGGATAGAGCCCTTTTATATCGACCTTCGCCCGGCAACCGTCCATTACAAGCGAATCGGCCCAACGCACCGAATCGGTCTCAAACGCCTCCGCTCCACTGCCGCAACCCGACGAGCAAGATGCAAGACCGAACACAGCTGCGCCTATCGTCGCCAGAAAGAATATACTTTTCTTCATATTCAGATTTTATTTAAAGAGTGTCTCATAAAATAATATAGCAAAGGTATATAAAAATCGCTTTTTTTATATACCTTTGCCAAAACTTAAAACTAACACCCATGAAAAAGTTATTTTACATATATTCTGTCTTGAGTATATGGTTGATTTGCGCATGTACTGACCAAGATAATATTCGTTTCGATACTGTTCTTGAAGAAACAACTGATGCGCTATACGATAGTGTATATGTAGACAAAGCAGAAGCTGAGGTGGTTTTTACGAAGCTGAGCGACAATTTTACTTTTGAAAATAGGGATTTATTGTCGCGCACGGTTATATCTAATAACATTGCTTCAATCGTTAGAAACGAACGGGCTTTAGCTTATGTAATAAACCTTCCGAATGAAGGAGGATTTATGATAATCAGTGGCACAAAGAAGTATTGTCCTGTTTTGGCATATAGTGAACATGGTAATTTTCATTATAATGACATTCCTGAGACTCCTTCTGATTTTTGGCTTGAATCTATGCTTGATAAATTATCAAGTCAAATCGAACTACCAGTCGATTCTACAGAGCAGTATGCCGTTGTCTGGAAAGATTTATTAGAAAGTACTAAAAGAAATAATGGATGTCGGCAAAACTGCAGGTCTCGATATGCCGGTGATTATGATATGAATGAACTGCAGATGATTATGCAGGATTCGATAATTTCATGGAGCCAACATGGCGACTATGAAATAATAAATCTGTATGAACCTTTAACTGGTAATGAATCTGCGGATATTCAATATTGGAAAGATACAGAACAAGCCACGTATATTGTATATGAAAATGAATGGGAACAATTAACTATCGGACTTAAAAGGCCTAATGGGCCAAGTAAATTTCTCCAGGAGGAGACAATAAATACAAAATGGCATTCTTCATGTAATTCGACTTTTAAGTATAAAATTGATAGCCTTGGGACTTATAAGCCTTATGTGGCGGCAGGAGCTTTGGCGGCAGGTCAAATCATGAATTATTATCGTTATCCAGAATATATTGATTGGGATGCAATATATACACCTAATTATGACGATTATGATGATAATAGATATATTTCAGATTTACTCTACAAAATTTGTGAGGATACATATGCATCCTATCAGCGGACTACCACTATGATAGATCCTTCGAATTTAGTCAATGCGTTATCGGGCTATGGTTATGATGTGAATATTTCTGAAGGACTTAATCGTGGGTCTATCCCTTATATACTCTATGGGAAAATATATAATCGGAGTGGTTCCATACCGAGTTGGTACGAGCATTATATTACAGTTAGTGGGACTCTGTCATTGTATTTTGAAACGAGAATTGCGATATATACATTTACAGGAGAAAAGATATTCAATGAATCCTGGCATTGGATTGAGTATTATAGCAGTCATTTAAATAAAATTGATTGGCATAATTGTGATGTGAATAATGGATGGTACGATTTGAATGTTAATATGAATTGTACCGGCATAGCTGCGAAATCATTTAAAATTTTAAAGACGATTAATATAAAGAGGCCATAATACTATGAAAAACATTGTTTCGTTATTGGTGATTTTATTATCATCGCTGCTTGTGGGTTGTCATGAGGACAATCTTATAGAAGTCAGTCCCAATGGAGGTGCGTTCTTGTACGATATTCCGCATCATAAAACGGTTTATGGAACCGTAGAATTTATAGTGTCCTCCGATGGGGCTGCATTCCATTTTCAGGATGCCATAGGATTTCTGAACTGGAACTGGGCATTTTATGATGGAAAAGTGAAAATCGATGAAGGGAAAGCGGTGTTCGATAGTGTGCTGAACCTTGGCGAAGGTCTTACTCTCGGCTTTGAGGCCAAAGACGAGACTGCGACAAATGTTCAAACGATTTTTGAAGATGATATTGAGAAGCCTTACAGATATTTCGATATCACTATTCTCCCCAATCAGTCGATTAAAGTGCGTGAGTTTACTATAGAACTGACCCCTGTTCCGGACCGGAATTATGCAGTTTTCCCTACTCGCATTAAATTTACGCAACATGCTGGAGTGGAAACGGGTGAGTAAGTTTATGAGTGGGAGACGCTGTTGTTGTGAAGTGTTAAAGTTGCAGAGATAATTTTCGGCAAAAGGCTTGGAATGTCTAAATAATTCTTACCTTTGCGGTGCGATTAGGGCACGGCGCGATGTGCGTTGGCCATATGTCTTAAATCTAATGAATTAACACACAAACACAAATTATCATATAAACTTAGTCATGTTGGAGAAAACTAATGTAAAGGTTCTCGACAAGGTGGTTGTGCGCTTCTCGGGCGACTCCGGCGACGGAATGCAGCTCGCGGGCAACATCTTCACCAATGTATCGGCAGGCCTGGGCAACCAGGTGTCTACCTTCCCCGACTATCCGGCCGAAATCCGCGCCCCGCAGGGCTCGCTCAGCGGCGTTTCGGGTTTCCAGGTAAGCGTCGGCACCGGCGTACACACCCCCGGCGACGCCTGCGACGTCCTTGTGGCTATGAATGCTGCCGCTCTCAAGACCAACCACCGCTTCCTCAAACCTGGCGGCGTCATCGTGGTCGACATCGATTCATTCCGTGAGAGCGATCTCAAAAAAGCCCAGTATGCCACCGACCGTCCCTTCGAGGAGCTTGGCATCAAGGCACAGATCGTTGAAGTGCCCGTCACCACCATGACCAAGGCGGCTCTCGCCGATACCGGCCTCGACAACAAGAGCGTGCTCAAATGCCGCAATATTTTTGTCCTCGGCCTCATCTGCTGGCTCTTCGACCGTCCGCTCGAAGGCGCCCTCAGACACCTTAAGAAAAAATTCGCCAAAAAGCCCGCTGTCTACGAAGCCAACGCCAAAGTGCTTCAGGCAGGCTACGACTACGGTCATAATATCCACGCCTCGGTAAGCACCTACAAGGTCGAGACCGAAGATCCGCGTCCGGGCGTATATACCGACATCAACGGCAACACCGCAACAGCCTGGGGCCTAATCATGGCCTCCGAAAAATGCGGTCGTCCGCTCTTCCTCGGCTCCTATCCCATCACCCCTGCTACCGACATTCTCCATGAGCTCGCCAAGCGCAAGGACCTCGGCGTCAAGGCCTGTCAGATGGAAGACGAAATCGCCGGCGTATGCTCGGCCATAGGCGCCTCTTTCGCAGGCAACCTTGCCGTGACATCGACCTCCGGCCCCGGCCTCGCCCTCAAGAGCGAAGGCATCGGCCTGGCCGTCATCGCCGAACTCCCGCTCGTCGTCATCGACGTGCAGCGCGGAGGCCCCTCGACCGGCCTGCCAACCAAGACCGAACAGACCGACCTCATGCAGGCTCTCTACGGCCGCAACGGCGAGTCGCCCGTGGCTGTTGTCGCCCCGGCCTCCCCGACCGACTGCTTCACGATGGCCTTCGAGGCCTGCCGCATAGCCATCGAGCACAGCACACCCGTAATACTGCTCAGCGACGCCTTCATCGGCAACGGCTCGTCGGCATGGCGTGTGCCCGAGGCCGACGAATTCCCCGAAATCAAGACGCCCGACATACCCGCCGAAATGCTCGCCGACGGCAGCTGGCGCCCCTATACACGCCGTGAAAACCTCGGCCGCTACTGGCCCGTCGGAGGTACCGAAGGCGCCACACACCGCCTCGGAGGTCTCGAGAAAGACGCCGCCACAGGTGCCATCTCGACCGATCCCGCCAACCACGAAAAGATGGTTCTCCTGCGCCGCGAGAAAATAGCCCGCATAGCCGACGATATCCCTGCTCTCGAAGTGCTCGGCGATCCCGATGCCGACACTATCCTCATAGGCTGGGGCGGCACATACGGCCATCTGCGCACCGCCGCCGAAGAGCTGTGCCGCCAGGGCAAGAGCGTGGCATTCGCCCATTTCCGCTACATCAACCCGCTGCCGGCGAACACAGGCGAGATTCTCGCCCGCTACAAGCGCGTCATCGTAGCCGAACTCAACACAGGCATGTTCGCAGACTTCCTCCAGGCACGCTTCGCAGGAAAACAGATCCTCCGAATCAACAAAATCCAGGGCCAGCCCTTCAGCGTCACCGAAGTTGTCGAAAAGACCATCGAAATTATGAATTCAGAATTATAAAAGGTTCGGGGTTCGTGGCCGAAGCATATTAAAGCCCGACACTAACCCCTGACCTATAACCCCCAACCCAAAGAATTCATAATCCATAATTCATAATTTGCAACTAAATGGATACACAATATACAGCAGCCGACTATAAAAGCGAACAGGCGGTACGCTGGTGCCCCGGCTGCGGCGACCACGCCATACTCAACACTCTCCACAAGGCCATGGCCGCGCTGGGAGTACCCCCTCACAAGACTGCCGTGATATCGGGTATCGGCTGCAGCTCGCGCCTGCCCTACTACATGAACACATACGGCTTCCACACAATCCACGGACGCGCCGCCGCAATAGCCACAGGCTACAAAGTGGCCAATCCGGAGATGACCGTATGGCAGATCTCGGGCGACGGCGACGGCCTCGCCATCGGCGGCAACCACTTCATCCACGCCGTACGCCGAAACATCGACATCAACATCGTGCTCTTCAACAACAAGATCTACGGCCTCACCAAAGGCCAGTACTCCCCGACGAGCGCACGCGGTTTCGTGTCGAAGTCGAGCCCTTACGGAACTGTGGAAGACCCCTTCATTCCGGCAGAGCTGGTGTTCGGCGCACGCGGCAACTTCTTCGCCCGCAGCATTGATGTCGAGCTGGCCACATCGCAGGACGTCCTCGCCGCTGCCGCCCGCCATAAAGGCACTTCCGTAGTCGAGATCCTCCAGAACTGCGTGATCTTCAACAACGGAATCCACAACGCCATCACCGACCGCGAGGTACGCGCCGACCGCACAATACTGCTGCGCCACGGCGAAAAGATGATATTCGGCAAAGACAAGGACAAGGGCCTCGTACGCGACGGCTTCCTCCTCAAAGCCGTGACAATCGGCCAGGACGGCTACACCATCGACGACGTGCTTGTACACGACGCCCACACTGAGTCGAACTTCCTCCACCAGCAGCTTGCCATGATGGACGGTCAGTCGCTCCCACTCGCACTCGGCGTGATCCGCGACGTCGAAGCCCCCACATACGACGACGGCGTCTCCGCTCAGGTGGCCGAGGTACGGGCCGCCAAAGGCTTCGCCACCCTCCGCGACATGATTCTCGCAGGCGAGACCTGGACCGTCGAATAAACCGTACACGACATACCCCCCTACAAGCCATGTGCAATCCGCGCATGGCTTTTTTATGCCCTTGTCTGTGATGATGACACATTTGTCATCAATGCGATACACCGCACGCATAGATTTGCGCTAATTTTGAAAACCAATCCATAAAAATCTCATATCATGACTCTCAGGCATCTTCTACTTGCAGCTTGCGCCCTGCTGACGACCGCAGCCACGGCACAGACCTATACATTCAACGGACTCGACATGAACATGGGCACTCTCTCGCGCCTGTCCGACGCACAGACCCGCTCCATAAGTCCCGAAAACTTCACCGGCGAGAAAGGCAAGGGCGGCATGGCCGACCCGGTGCGCGACAAGGACATACGCAACGCCGCCAACGCTTCGGTCAATGCCCGCGACCTCGGCGTCGGCTGGAAAGTGAACCCCTACATCATCGTGAAACCAGGCGAAACCATCACAATAGCCGAAATCAACGGCTCCGGAGCCATTCAGCAGATATGGATGACGCCCACCGGCAACTGGCGTCTGTCTATCCTGCGCATGTACTGGGACGACGAAACCGAGCCGTCGGTAGAATGCCCCGTAGGCGATTTCTTCTGCAGCGCTTACAACGAATACGCCCAACTGTCGTCGTTCGCCGTATGCGTCAATCCCGGCAGCGCTTTCAACTGCTACTGGAAAATGCCATTCCGCAAAAAAGCCCGCATCACTATCGAAAACATCAACAATGCCGAAGAGATGCGCCTTTATTATCAGATAAACTACACCCTCACCGAGGTGCCCGATGACGAAGCCTACTTCCACGCACAGTTCCGCCGCTCCAATCCGACTGAAAGCTCGCTCCATACCCTCCTCGACGGCGTCAAAGGCAAAGGACAGTACGTCGGCACATATCTGGCATGGCGCGTGCACGACAACTGCTGGTGGGGTGAGGGCGAAATAAAATTCTATATCGACGGCGACAAGAAATTCCCGACCATCTGCGGCACAGGCACCGAAGACTATTTCTGCGGTTCCTATAATTTCGAAAATCAGAAGACACATCAGTATCAGGAATACACCACGCCCTATGCCGGTATGCACCAGGTGCTCCGGCCCGACGGCCTCTACCGCGCCGTGACATCATTCGGACTCTACCGCTGGCATATCCTCGACCCCATCCGCTTCGACAAGGATCTCAAGGTGACGATACAGGACCTCGGATGGCGCCACGACTGGCGCTACAATAACCAGAAATCGGATATTTCCTCGACATCTTTCTGGTACCAGACCGAGCCACATGCAAAATTCCCCGAACTCCCGGCCAAGGACGACATAGAGATTCCACGTTGGTAAGGGAAGACAGCTCCGCAGCGGTCAAAATGACAGCAGAAAGCATTTTTTATCGCATTCAGGCACACATTTCACGCCAATGAGTGTAATTTTGCCGTAAAAATGCATATCTTTGCGACACAACTAACCAAATACTTTACAAATGCGAAAATTTCTGCTGTCAGCCGTGGCGCTGTTGTCGTCGATCGTCATAACGACGTCGGCACAAGTCGCGGCTCCGACCCTCTACGGTAACCTCATCTACACACGCAGCTGGGGTAACGAAGACGCAAGCAATGCCGGCATCTACAAATTCACAGCCGATGCCAGCGGCGACGTAAGCCTTGCGTACCGACCCGAAAACACTAATATCTACGCCAACGGCGGCGCCGTCTATGTCGACGGAAAGTATTATGTGCTCACCCACGTGCCCAATACAGGCAAAATCCAGAAAAATACCCTCTACACCTACGACGCCGACAGCTGGACTCTTCTCGAACAGAAAGAGGCTCCCCTCACCACCTCGGCCAACGATCTCACCTGGTGTCCTGTCGACGGCAAGATCTACGGCGTGTTCCTCAATGCCACCTCGTCGGGATATGTCTTCGGAACTCTCGACGTGACAGACGGTTCAGTAGAAACCATAAAAGTCCTCGATCTGAAATACAACAACATGCCCATGAGCATGCTGGCACTTGCCGCCGACAGTAACGGCGACATATTCGGAGTCGGCTGCGACGGAAATCTCTACCGCTTCGACCGCGCCACAGGCGACCATACGCTCATCGGCGACACCGGATTCCGGCCCGCACTGTGGAACCAGTCGGGCTGCTTTGACTTCACGACCAAGGAAATGTACTGGGCGGCCTGCAACGCCGATGTCTCGGCCCTCTTCAAGATCGATATCGAGACAGGAGCTGCCACCAAGGTGCGCACATTCTCCGACGACGAGGAGTTCGTAGGGCTCTATTCCACATCAGGAATCGCCGATATCGAAGGCCCGCAGCCCGTCAGCGATTTTACCGTTACCCTCGACGGGAGCGCCCTCACCGGCAGCATATCGTTCACTCTACCGTCGGCCACCATCGCCGGAACCGCTCTGAGCGGAAACATCGACTATACCGTCGAAGACAATGGCGCCGTGCTCCTTCAGGGAAGTGCCGCAGCCGGCTCGGCAGTAAATCGCGAAGTGACCTTCACCGAAGGCGTTCATTCTCTAATAGTCTATGCCTCGCAGGGCGACAACCGCGGCGCCTCTGTACGCACAGCCGTCTATGCCGGCAACGACAGTCCGGCAGCGCCCGCTTCGGTGACAGCCGCCAAAGACGGCGACAAAGTGACCATAAGCTGGACCGCCGTCACCACAGGCGCCAATAAAGGCTATATAGACCCCGCAGCCGTAACTTATACCGTCACCCGCATGCCCGACGGCAAAATCATCGCCGAAAGCATAGCCGCGACCACCTGCACCGACAGCGAGCTTCCCTCGGCTCTGGGTGACTACACATACGACGTCTGCGCCGCATTCTCAGGCAAGACAGGTCCGAGCGCCTCATCCGAGGCCATGACCTTGGGCAAGAGCTTCGAGGCGCCGCTCGCCTTCAACCTCACGACCGAAGATGATTTCAAGTTTTTCACCGTGATCGACGCCAACAACGACGCAAGCACCTGGGAATGGTCGAGAAACGGAACGATGTGCCGTTACAATCGCAACAACGACTCGGACGACTGGCTCATCACCCCGATGATCACCCTCAAGGCCGGATACCGCTATACCATCACCCTCGAAATGCGCTCCGGCAACGGCCGCACAGCCGAGACATACGATATCATGGCCGGCAACGCGCCGACAGCCGAAGCACTTACGATTCCGGTTGTCGAAGGAGCTTCCTTGGCCGACACCAAGCGCAATCCGCACACCGTGACCTTCACGCCCGATACCGACGGCAACTACTGTTTCGGCGTACACTGCACCAGCCCGAAATATCAATATAGCCTCTATGTCTATACATTCGCCATCGACGAACCCGTGTCGCTCAAGGCACCTGTCGCTTCCGAAACCGTAAGTGCCACAGCAGCCCCGGGTGGAGTCCTCGAAGCAACCGTGAAAGCCATCGCACCTTCCACGGCTGTCGACGGCACACCCCTCGCCTCGCTCGAAAAGGCCGAAATCACCAATCTCACCACAGGCCGCCTCGCAGGCACGGTAAGCAATCCCGCACCCGGCACCGAGATAAGCGTCGAAGACAAGGCGGCTGCCAACGGAACCAATGAATACTCTGTCGTGTTCTTCAACGCCGCCGGAAAGGGATATGCGGCCAAGACATCGGTCTATGTAGGCGAAGACACTCCCGCCGACGTCACCGACGTAGTCCTGCGTCAGACCGGCGACAAGGCTGTCCTCACATGGAAGGCACCGACCGAGGGCAAGAACGGCGGATATATCAATCCGGCAAATCTAAGATACCGCGTTCTCCTCGTATCGACCAAGGCCGACGTGGTCACCGGTCTGGAAGAATGCACATTCACCGACGAAAGCCAGGAAACCGAAACTCAGCATGCCCTCCAGTATACCGTCTTCGCATCCAACGTTGCCGGTGAAAGCGCCGGTTTAAACTCCAATCTCCTTACTTTCGGCCGGCCTTACGACGCGCCCTTCGCCGAATCGTTTGCAGAAGGCAAAGAAACGATGGCTCCGTGGACTACCGTCCAGGAAGGCAGCGGATATCCCGACTGGAGCGCTTCGACAAAGTCTATCTACGATGACACCGATCCGTCGCAGGACGCTGACCTCGGATGGATGAAATATGCCTCGAAAGGCACAATATCGCTTCAGTCGCCGATCATAAACATTTCGCCGCTCAACCGTCCTGTATTGAAATTCTGGTATAAAGCCACCGACGAGGGCGCCGGCAGCGTCAGCCTCGACGTACGTGCCTCGGCCGACCGCGGTGTGACATGGCAGACGCTCAAGACCATTGACGTCAGCGAGACAGGATGGGCACAGCTCTCCGCAGATCTTACCGCCTTCAAAGGCTGCCAGACACTTCAGATAGCATTCCGCGCCTCTACGTCCGACTATCAGGACATGTACCTCGACAATATCCGCATAGCCGACCATGTCGACAAAGACCTCGGCATAACATCTTTCACCGGTCCTACAAGTCTCGACGCCGGTTCGACAGGCAGATACTCTCTCCGCCTCGTCAACAACGGTTCGACCGTCGCTTCAGGCTACAATGTGAGCATTTTCGGCAACGACCGCCTGCTGACGATTGCCAAGGGCGAAGATATCGCCGCCTATGCTGCTGCCGTGCTCGAGATCGACGTGACCATACCTGTCAATTTCACGGAGACAGAACTTAAGGCCGCAATCGACTTCACCGGCGACGAATTCGGCCCCAACAATGAAGCCGTCCTCGCCGTCACCGCCACCGAACCGCGTTTCCCGACTATCGGCACCCTTGCGGCTACATCGGAAGGCAGCGGCATAAAACTGTCATGGAGCCGTCCCGCCGAAGAGCGTAACCCGTCGGCCGTCATCGACGATCTCGAAAACCTCACAGCATGGGATTTCGGCGGAGTGACAGACACCAACCCGCGCGGCTCAATCGGCGACTATACTGTCTATGACGCCGACGGAAAATCTACCGTCGTCGTGGCATCGTACTACACTCAGCCCAACGCATACGAACCGATGGCTTATCAGGTAGGAAAGACGGCCGAACCCGGCAACTACACCGACCTTAACCTCAAGAACAACGGCGTCAACGCTCGCTCGGGCTACTATTCGCTCATAGCCTGGGGTGCCGTAGAGGGTGCAAGCTCCGACTGGCTCATCCTCCCTGAACTCTTCCCCGGCGAGACAAAAATCTCGTTCTGGGCTCATGCCGCCGCTATGGGATGGGGTGCATCGCCCGACGAAAAGCTTGAGGTATACTACTCCACATCAGGAAACGATATAGCCGACTTCGTGTCGCTCGGCGAACCTGTCGCAGTGCCCGCCGGATTCGAATCCGATTCCGAGAAGGGATTCAGATTCTATGAATTCCAGCTTCCCGACAATGCTAAATATGCCGCTATCCGTGTCGAACTGTCCACATGGAGCAACAAAGCCGTCGTAATCGACGACATATGCTTCACCGCCGCGTCCCTGCCGATGGAGAGCCTTGAGATCAAGGGTTTTAACATCTATCGCGACGGCGAGAAGATCGGTACCTCCGACACCGAGGAATACCTCGATCAGACAGCCACCGGAAACCATGTCTACAACGTCACCACATCCTATCACCTTGGCGAATCGCCCTTCTCCAACGACGCCGAAGCCGCCGTATCAGGCATTGAGGACGTTGTGATCGACAGCACCGACGGCGAACTCCGCTTCTTCAACCTCCAGGGTCTCGAAGTGAAGAATCCCGTGCGCGGCAACGTCTACATCGTAGTCAGCCCCGACGGCACGTCGGCAAAACGCGTGCTCCGCTGATAGCTCCCTGATATAAAAAGTGTCGCAGACAATGGCTCAACCCTGTCTGCGACACTTTTTTGTACAAATATCTATGATCGCTTCCTGTATGTGGCCGCGGCGACCGTACACAGCAGCACGGCAAAAAGTGTCAAAGCGAGATACTGCGGCCACAGATCGGCTATCCCGGCTCCCTTGAGATAGACCGCACGCATGATCTCGATAAAATAGCGGGGCGGTACGGCGTAGGTGAACCACTGCGCCCAGAGGGGCATCGACGATATGGGCGTGAAAAGTCCGCCCATAAGCTGAAAAATCATGATGAAGGCGAACATCACGAAGATGCTCTGCAATATCGTGGCCGAACGGTTGGCTATCGAAACCCCCAGTCCCGACATAACCAGACTGAAGAGCACGGCCGCAAGATAGATGTCGGCGATACTGCCTGCGGGAGCGAGTCCATACACCACGCGCCCGATTATCATGCCCACCGTCACCACGAGTATGCCTACTATCCAGTAAGGAATCAGCTTCGACAGCACGAAGGTCAGCCTGCCGACCGGTGTCACGTTCATGGCCTCGATGGTTCCGGTCTCTTTCTCGCTCACGAGATTGAGCGTCGGAAGGAAGCCGCAGATTATGATGATGAGCACTACCATCAGCGCCGGAATCATATAGTTGCGGAAATTGAGCGTAGGATTATAGAGGTTCAGCACGCTTATGTCAGTCGCCGGGACTGCCACACCGTGCTCCGACCGCCATTGCGAAAGTGTGGCAGCCGCCGAGGCCGAGACATAGCGCGCGCCAAGCATGCCTTTGGTAGCGTTGACCCCGTTTGCCTCTACCGACAGCAAGGGCGCCTGACCGTTAGCCAGATCCTCCGAATACCGGGCCGGAATAGTAAGAATCACGTCGGCCTCGCCTTTCTCCACAAGCGCCAGGGCGTCGTCATAGAGAAAGACCGCTCCGCAGACGGTCATATACTCCGACGCCCCTATGTCGGCGGCTATACGGCGCGACAGTATCGACATGTCATTGTCCACCACCGCGACCCCTACATTTCTCACATCGAGATTGGCCACGAGGGGCAGTATGAGCATCGCCATGAAGGGCAGTGCTATTATTATCTTGGGGATAAAAGGATTGCGCATCATCAGCCACACCTCTTTCCTCAGCAATATTCCGAGTGTACGGGTTTTCATGTCGTTTCGTCAGTGTTTTGTATTGAACTTCCGGACCGCCAAAATAAGCACGGCGGCGGTCATACCCGCCAGTACGGCCACGTCGGTCATCACATACGACACCGGAAGCTGCTGTATCATAAGCGTGCGCATTGCCGATATATACCACCGTGCCGGTATAAGGCACGAAACCCACTGCAGCACCGCCGGCATGTTCTCGACAGGGAATATCATGCCCGAGAGCATTATCACCGGCAGCATCAACAGCACGCCCGACACAAGAAGCGCCGTCACCTGCGTGGCCGCGACCGTAGATATCAGAAGGCCGAGCGCGAGAGCGAGGACTATGTAGAGCACCGAAACCCACACGACGTTGAAGACCGCGTAGGAAAACGGAAGTTCCAGCACCGAATATCCGATCACAAGCATCAGCGCCAGTATCACACACGAAAGGACGAAATACGGCACCATCTTGCCGAGAATGACCGTCCGCGGGCGTACGGGCGACACCAGAAGAAGGTTCATTGTTCCGGTCTCTTTCTCGCTCACGATCGACACCGAGGTCATCATGGCGCATATGAGTATGAATATCATGCCCATTATGCCCGGCACGAAATTATAGGAACTCTTCAGCAGTGGATTGTACATCGTGTGGGCCACGACGGGAGAGCGCCTCTTTCCTCCGATCACACTTTCGAGATATCCGGCGGCCGTCTGGGCCGTATTCGTATTCGAGGCATCGACTATCACCTGCCAGGCGGTTCCGGCGCCGCTGCATTTCTGGATCACGGCGGCATCCGCCTTTCCTCGGCGCAGCAGCGGCTCGACCTCCTCAGGCCCTACGGTTCCGCAGAACGTGAAATAGGGATCGGCCTCCAGCCTCGACATCAGCAGCCGGCTGCCGTCGTCGTGACGCTCCACAACGGCCACGACCCTCACGTCGTTCACTTCGGTAGATATGGCGAAGCCGAAGAGCAGCAGAAGCACCACCGGCATTATCAGCACTATCAGCATTGTCCGCGGATCGCGCACTATGTGCAGCGCCTCCTTCTTTATCATAGAACGCAGAACCATCACTCTCCTCTTTTTGCGTCGGCGGCCACTATGCGGAACACCCCGTCCATCGTCGCCGCGCCATAGCGCGCCTTCAGGGCGGCCGGAGTGTCGAGCGCCTTGATACGGCCGTCGACCATTATTGAAATACGGTTGCAGTATTCGGCCTCGTCGAGATAATGTGTGGTCACGAATATGGTCATGCCGCGCTCCGAGGCCATGTAGATCAGTTCCCAGAACTTACGCCGCGTCACCGGATCGACGCCCCCGGTCGGCTCGTCGAGAAAAACCACGTCGGGTGTGTGCATCGTCGCGGCCGAGAAGGCCAGTTTCTGCTTCCAGCCTACAGGAATATCTCTCACAAGGGTATTCTCCATATCCTCCATCCCCAGCGTATGGAAAATGGTTTCGCATCCTTTCCTGATCTCCGTGCGGCTCATGCCGTAGACCGTAGCGAAAAGCCTGAGGTTCTCCGACACGGTAAGATCCTCGTAGAGCGAAAATTTCTGACTCATATATCCTATATGGCGCTTTATATCCTCCGGCTGCCGCATGATGTCGAATCCGGCCACGGTGCCCGAGCCGGACGTCGGCATACTCAGTCCGCACAGCATACGCATGGCCGTAGTCTTGCCGGCGCCGTTGGCTCCGAGAAAGCCGAAAATCTCGCCGCGACGCACATCGAAGCTTATACTGTCGACAGCCGTGAATGCGCCGAATTTCTTGGTCAGGTCTCTGACCGATATCGTTATGTCATTTTCCATGTGCGGCCAGTTTTATGAACAGATCCTCTATGTCGCCCTGCGCGGGATAGATCCTGACGTCGGTCAGCCCTCGGGCCTCCATCTGCGCGGTCACCTTTGCCGGATCAAAGCCGGGATTGACGGCCACATGGAGTGTCGCTCCGAAAGTATAGCACTCCTTTACCTCGGAGAGCGACCGCAGGGCAAGCAGCAGAGGGTACATTTCCTTTGCCGAGGCATTGTATAGACTGCCCCCAAGCGACGCCACAAGATTTTCGGGCGAATCGACGTCGAGTATACGGCCACGGTCGATAAGCGCAATGCGCTCGCACAGCCGGGCCTCGTCCATATACGACGTCGATACCAGTATGGTTATATTCTTCTCCCTCAGCGTAGCGAGCATGCTCCAGAACTCGCTGCGGCTCACGGCATCGACACCCGTCGTAGGCTCGTCGAGCAGCAGTATCTTGGGGCGGTGGATAAGGGCGCAGCCCAGCGCGAGTTTCTGTTTCATACCTCCCGAAAGGGCGCCGGCGCGGCGGTCGGGAAAGCGTGCGAGCTGGTCGAAGAAAGGCGCTATCAGATCGTAATTGTCACGGACCCGGACGCCGAACAGCGAGGCGAAAAAATGGAGATTCTCGTTCACCGTCAGATCTGGATAAAGCGAGAACCGCTCGGGCATGTAGCCTATTCCGGCACGGATTTGCCTGTAATCGGCCACCACGTCCAGCCCGGCCACGGTCGCTGTGCCGCTGTCGGGAGCCAGCAGTGTGGTCAGTATACGGTAAAGAGTGGTCTTGCCCGCGCCGTCAGGCCCTATGAGGCCGAACAAAGCACCTTCGGGAACGGAAAAGCTCACCTCGTCGAGAGCCTTGACACCTCCGAATGACTTCGACACTCCTTTTATGTCGATGACATTGCTCATAGCCGTATCTTACCGTATTGGCCCAGCTTTAGACGCCCGTCGTTGTCAACGGCCACTTTCACGGCATAGACAAGATTGGCCCGCGAGTCGTCGGTCTGTATCGACTTTGGGGTGAACTCGCTTTCTTCGGCTATCCAGATTATCCTGCCGGGATATTCGAACTGTTCGTCGCCGCCGAAATCGGCTATCACCGTCAGCTCCTGTCCTATCCTGATGTCGGCAAGCTGCGAGGCGGTGAAATAGGCCCGCAGGTATATGTCGTCGAGATCGGCAAGCTTGAACAGTGGCTTTCCCGGCGTGGCGAACTCTCCCGCCTCGGCATACTTCTGCAGCACCGTCCCCTTGACAGGCGTACGGATAACGCTTTTCGCTATCCGCTCCCCTACCTGCTCTTTCTGATACTGAAGGGCAAGGGCATTGTCCGATATCGAGCTGCGGCTTTTGCCGAGCGACGACAGGAGGCCGTCGAGCTGAGCACGCAGTGTCCTCAGCTGTGCGGATGCATCGTCGCTCTGCTTCTGTGTGGCGGCGCCGTCGGCAAGAAGGCGGCCTATGCGGTCGCATTCGTTCTGCTGATGTGCTATCTGCACCCTCAGGGCCGAGGCCTGCGCGGCGATGTCGGGCGACGAGCTTTCGGCCGACGCCTGCTGGCTCTCGAGCTGCCTGTACTGCAGCACGAGGAGCGCGGTGTCGATGGCTCCGACGGCGATGTCCTTGTCGATATTGTCGCCCTCGGTAAGGTCGAGGGTAAGTATCTTGCCGCTTGTCTCGGCCGATACTGTCACGGTCGTGGCCTCGAAAATGCCTGTCGCGTCATAAGCGGGAGTATGACCGCACGAGGCGAGCAGCAGCGCGGCGGCCGCCAGAATATATGTCGTTTTCATCTGTTGAGCGTATTTTTCAGTTTATATATATTTTGCAGAAACTGGATTTCGTGATAGGAGGCGTTGAGCCGGGCGAGGTTCTCGTCGGTTATTTTGGTAAGCAGCGCGGTGGCATCGATGACGCCGTTTTCGAGCTGCGACTCGGCGGCGCGCCTTACCGCGGCCCGGAGCTCTACTATCCGTGCATCCTCGCGCATGAGCTCTTCGAATTCCGATATCGCCGCCGTCTCCGACTGTGCCTGCAGGTCGGTGTTGAACAGGAAGACATCGCGCTCGTTGCGCACCTCTTCCGACGCCAGACGAAGCCGGCGCTCACTGTTGCCACGGGTATAGAACGAGCCAATATTCCACGACACTTTCACACCGGCAAGAACGTTGAACGACAGATCGCGCGTGCGCATGCTCTTGAAATAGTCGAATCCCGGATAGCCGTAATATGCCTGCGCGAAAAGTCCGATTTTAGGCATCAGCGACGCTTTGATATTGCCGAGCTGCATTTCGTTGCTTCTCAGCCTGTTTTCATAGTATCTCAGCTCAGGTCGCTGCGAGACCGTGCTTGCGGGAACCGCCGCCACAGGTCTGGTCAGGGTGCATCCGGTCAGGTCGCGGCCGGTATAGATGCCAAGCAGGCGACGGCACGAGGCGGCTCCGCTTTTCGCCTGTACCAGCTGCTGACCAACGGTGAGATACTGCGCCTCAAGCATGTCGATGTCGCTCTGCATGGCCGTGCCGTTCTTCTTCATCGAGCGCAGCTTAGCCAGATTGCTCTCGAGCAGGCGTTGCGTAAGTTCGGTCTGGCATATCTGCTCCTCGATGAGCAAGATACTGAAATACAGATTGTCGACCCGCTCGTTTATGGCATACATCTGAACCTCGAGCGACGAACGTCTCTCCTCGTCCAGAGCACGCTCCACGCCGCGGCGCGCCTTGGAGACGCCGCCGTCCCATACGGTCTGGCTCAGATCAATGCCGGCCTTGTACTGAGCCTTGCTCAGGCCGGGATATTCGAAGCCTTTCTCCTGAAGCATTTCCGACAGCATTTCGGGCAAAGCCGGAACCACATTCTGAACCGTGGCCTGCCCGTAGACCCCGATCTGCGGCAGCCAGCTCTTGTTGATATCCGACAGATCGATCTTATGCATGCCCTCGAGCAGCCCGTATCTGTGGATCAGCGGATAGTTTCCGGCCGCGAGCGTGCGGCATTCCTCCAGCGTTATCTGCGCGGCTGCCGCGACACAGGCGGCAGAGACCAGCACAAGCGATATCAGCCTTTTAACCATATTAGAGGTTGTTTAATAACATATGTGAAAACACAGGCCAAAAAGTCGGAGATGGA